>JANOVC010000020.1:0-5167 GCA_031417195.1 Rhodobiaceae bacterium | reverse complement strand
GAAGAAAATCGTCAACACGATGAGGAGCGCCAGGCCTGCAAGCTCCGGACGCTCCATGTAGATTTTCATCAGACGTTTCATCGCTTTTTCCCACCAAAGAGTTGCGGCCGGACTATTATAGCCCGGCCGAAATTGCGCGTCAGTTTTAACGAAGGCCTTGCTTGGCCATGTCCATGATCTTGTCGACCTGATCAGGCGTTACAACACCTTGTCCGGTGTCGATGTCAGCAGGTGAAAGTCCAACGGTCTGTGACAGGTAGGCTTGCATCACAGGCATGAAACCTTGCATGTAGGGCTGTTGATCAATTTGCACCTGCACATAACCGGTTTTCATTTCATTGAGCACTTCCGGAACGAGATCGAACCCGCCGAGCAAAACCTTGCCAGCCGGAACGCCGCGATCACGCAAAACGCGCGCCACGGCTGCATGCCAGAACCCGGTATCAAAATAAGCATTGATTGTGGGATCGGCGGCCAGTCTTGCGCCGATGCGATCTGCGACAATGGCGAGATCAGTGCCGGAATCAATGCGCTCAAAACTGATGTCACGGCCAGGATTTGCGGCTTTGAAATCTGCCATGAATTTCAAAACACCACCACCGCGTTGCTCAGACCAATTCTGACCGGGTGCTGAAATACCAACGAGCACCTTGATGGGGCCATCTTTCGGAAAGTTGGCGGATTGGGCTTTGCCGAGCGAGTAGCCCGCTGCATCAAAGCCTTGCCCGATAAAGGCTTGCCGCGCATTTCCGGCGGCACCTTCTGTATCATCAACGTTGGTTGCGATGACAACAATGCCTGCAGCGCGCGCATCGGCGATCACTTGGTCAAAGGCTTTGTTGTCGACGATGGATGTAATCAAGGCATAGGGTTTTGCAGCAATCGCCGCCTGCATGTTGGCGACCTGTTGTTCGACAGAACCTTCGGTTTGCGTGAAAATCATTTGGCAGGTGGCACCAACTTTGCCGCACGCATCATCATAACCTTTTTTCACGGCCTGCCAGAACGTATTGGAAGGTGAGGAGTGAATTGTAAACGCGATGTTTAGTCCTTCAGCAGATGCCGCAGACGCGCCTGCAAGCAATCCAATAGCGACCACTGCGCTTTTCAAAAGTTTATGCTTCATTTTAGTTTCTCCCTTTTTAAGCCGCAACCAGAATGGGTGCAGCATTGCTATTATTATTTTGAAAGTTTTCTTGTGACCTTGAACTTCCGGTCAATATCCGGGTGAAGATCAAGGCCCAAGCCTGGTCCCGCAGGAACGGTAATCATGCCGTTTTTGACCGGCGGAACTTGCGTGACCACATCGCGATACCAAGTCTTATAAAAAGCGCGGACAGACTCTTGGATCAAAGCGTTGGGTGCATTGAGTGAAAGGTGTGTTGAAGCGGCCAGAACGACAGGCCCGGTGCAATCATGTGGGGCAATTGGAAGTTTCCATGCTTCTGCCATGGCGGCAATTTTTCGCGCTTCAGACAGACCGCCACACCATGCAAGATCAAGCATGATGACACCTGCGGCCTGCGTCTCAAGCAGATCACGAAAGCGGAATCGTGTTGCCAGGGTTTCGGATGCGCAAACGGGTGCCCTAGAATTTTCAGAGTAGCGTTTGAGGTCACCAAGCGTATCCATCCTGATCGGATCCTCGTGCCAATAGGTATCAAAAGGCGCCAGTGCGCGTGCAATCTTGATTGCGGGCATGAGTTGCCACATCGAATGAAATTCGACCATGATATCCATCCGATCGCCTACAGCTGTGCGGATTTTTTCAAAAGGCTGGAGTGCTGTTTTCAGTTCCTCGTTGGTAATCGACCATCCCTTCGATGCCTCAGCCGCGATATCAAACGGCCAGATCTTCATCGCCGTAATACCTTCATCGAGAAGCGATTGCGCAAGCTCATCTGCGCGGTTCAGAAAGGCATCGAGATCATGCAACCCAAGGGCTTGATCGGACGATTCTATTCCCCAGTTTTTTGTCGATTGTGACTCGCCCTTGCGCATATAGTGTGTGCCAGCGCAGGTATTGTAGGTTTTGATTTCTTTACGCGTCCAACCCCCAAGCAATTGAACAATGGGTTGATTGGTAAACTTGCCAAAGATATCCCACAGGCCGATATCAACTGCTGAAGCGGCACGCGTTTCAACGCCTGTGGCGGCAAAGCCGAGATGGTCAACCAAGTCACGCGAAATGGCATCAATGCTCAAAGCGTCACGTCCTATGAGCCTCGGTGCCACGGCATCATGCAGATAAGCTTCAACCGCACCAGGGTGCATGAAGGTTTCACCAAGACCTGTGATGCCCTCGTCGGTATGTATGCGCACCCATAAGAGATTGCCGAACTCAGCGATGCGGATGGTTTCAAGGCTGGTGATTTTCATGGGCTGCTATGTCACCCCCGCCGCGAGCAATGCCTTCACCGAATTGTCGAAGTGTTCAGCCATGAAGGCTGCGGCATCTTTGGTATCTTGACGCGCAATCGCATCGGCAATCCGCATATGACATGCCATGGAATCCCTACGCTCCGTATCGGACGAACGGCTATGCCACGCAATATGCCAGGTCTGTTGTGTCACCACCCGGAACGAACTTACGAGCAAAGAAAACAATGGATTCTTTGACGCCCGCGAAATGGCTTCATGGAAGGCGATGTCATGCTCTTTAACAAGAAGGGGATTGGCAAAATCCTGGTCCATCGCCGCTGCTAGGCGCAAAATTTCTGAAGACTCTTCTTTTGTCCGGCGCAAGGCAGCGAGCGTTACCGTCCGCATTTCGACGGTGCGGCGCACATCATAGATTTGCTGGATGGATACCTGATCGGTCAGAACAGCATGATTGAGTATGATGGGTAAAACTGTTTCATCGATTCCCCCTACACGGGCGCGACGACCGTTGCCAATCTCAATGACGCCCACGGCAGACAAAGACCGAAACGCCTCGCGAACAACAGCGCGCGACACACCTACTTTGAGTGCAAAAGCAGCTTCACTAGGTATTGGAAAACCAAATTTAAGCCGCTCATCGCGAATGTGGTCGCTGATCGCCTTCATCGTCCGTGAGACGAGGCTTTCGTCTGTGTCAGATAGATTTTTCTTGTTTTCGGTGAATGACATTAAAAACCTATCATACAGATTAAAGATTTATGTAAGACACTACAATTGAAAGAAGCTGTCAATAATGATCTGAAGCCCGACCACTGGAAATAGAGGCTAAACGCGTCAAGATTGGGAAAATGCCTATTGCTCAGACAATCAATATTCAGCAGCTCGCAAATTCAAAAGGCCTCGAAACTCGGCAATCATCGCTAGGTGACATAATACACCACCTCAACTATCTTGGAGGTCCTCAGAATGTCCGCAGAATGCGAGGCAGTATTGGGCACAAATGGGATGATTTGGCTGCGTTGGGCTCGTTAACTTATATTTTTCAATGATTTAGGAGGTAAGCACCTTGCTCTGAAGGCAGAGGTTACAGGCCCAAATCCTGTCGGGTGCGCCAATTATTTCAAGTGGTTAAATACAAAAGCTGCTTAGCAGATTTGTCTTATCCGGATAATTTGTTCCCGAGGGGTTTTCGTTTACGCACAAGAAAGGTCAAAGCGATCAAGATTCATCACTTTGGTTCAAGCCGCCACAAAGTCACACACAAACAGCGCTTAGCTGTTATCTCAGGCGCGGTGAGTGTCAGTAATTATGCGCAATCTATGAGCAGTTCTTCCGCCGATACGCTGTATTCAGTTTTGAGGTAGTTGCGGAAGCCATCTGCGGTTGTCACAAGCACAGCAAAAGAGTACACATTGATCTGTCATTGCAGTGCATCAGTACGGCCTAGCGTGAAAAAACAGCCGCGCCGTGACCTGTATTGTAGGCCGCTTTCCCTACAGCGACACACCCGCCGAGCACGATCACGTCAGCAAGGTAAACCGTCTTGCCATTAGACTGCGCGGCGTTGAATGCCTTTTGGATGTCCTCAAGAGTTTCGAGAACAGTGGCCAATTGAACTGGCTGGTTGACTGCCCAATCCTTCTGCGTTGCCAAGCGAATGCAACCCCCGTTTTCCCCACCGGGCTTGTCCGAGCCGCGGAATGTAGAAGCCCAAGCCCAAGCGGTAGCGACCAGTTGCGAGATTGAAAGCCCCGACGAGAGAATTTTGTCTTTGCGCGAGCAAGTGCGTCTGCGAACTGGTCCATGTTTCCGTAGAACTGGCGACCACCTATCCACAACACTTTGAGATTGGAGCATACACCGGGTCTATTTTCAGTGCGATGTCCGACGTTGCCACAAAGAGTGCATGCCGTACGCTAGGGTCAAGGGCATCGGGTACAGTGCCAGACCCTGCTCCGTCCTTTGGCGTCCGCTGCCAAGCACCAACTGGGCTTTTCTCCAGCATCCAGTCAAAGCCAAACAGATTGTCGAAATAATTACTGTCTCACTTAATCAGGTTGGTGGTCAATGCCCCTTGCAATCCGCTGGTGATCGTATGAAGGCCCTTACCATTGTCAAAGCTATAAATCCAACCAAGCTCCTGATATTCAATACCTGCACCTTCTGGCTTAGGCCCCATATGGCACTCAAGGCTCGCACCATGAACTTTACCAAAGGCGTGTCCGCCAGTAATAAGCGCTACGGTCTCGCGAGTATCACGCGTTGATCCCAGCGGATCAGGCTTGCCATTTGGGCCTTGAGGGTTCACATAAATAAGACCCATCTGAACTGCGGCTAGCGGATGTTCAAGCTCACGGCTGCCGCTATAACGCTTGTCACCACGTTAGGTGTCTTTTGGCATCGGTAAATGTCTTTTTCAGGTCCCCATACATTCTCGCGCCCACCAGCAAAGACAAACGTCTTGAAGCCTATCGAATCCAATGTGCAGTTGCCGACCAAGGTCATCAGATAGCCCACGAGATGGCGTTGCCGCACCGTGCAAGACTGAGCATCTACCAGTGCTATCGTTATCACTTTCGTCCACGTGTCTCTGCGATTCCGCCGCGCTGAATTATTCGTTACACTAAAAATTTGAATTTAAGCGGCTGCTTTCTTTTGCGCCATATTTTTATAGACTGCTGTTTCGAAGTCCACATAGCCAGTAAAGGATGGCGCATCGGCAAATGGCAGGATTTGCGTGGCCCAGAAGCCAGCGAGGCCATTCTTCCGGTCAATCCAATAGAAC
>JANOVC010000019.1:0-29875 GCA_031417195.1 Rhodobiaceae bacterium | reverse complement strand
GTTCTATTGGATTGACCGGAAGAATGGCCTCGCTGGCTTCTGGGCCACGCAAATCCTGCCATTTGCCGATGCGCCATCCTTTACTGGCTATGTGGACTTCGAAACAGCAGTCTATAAAAATATGGCGCAAAAGAAAGCAGCTTAAGTTATCTTGCTAATGGCACGCGCCGCGGTCGTGAGACCGGCGGCTTTGTTGTTCTTGTTTTTTGGGAGTTCTCCATGACAGCCAATCCCCGCTTTGAACTGTTTGCTTTCTGGCGTACGTCCGCTACCTACCGGGTGCGTGTTGCCCTTAATCTCAAGGGACTGGCAGCCCACGAGCGCATCATCAATCTTGACGCCGGTGAAAACAGGGGTGCTGCATTTCTTGCGGTAAACCCAATGGGTGCTATTCCGGCGCTCATTGACCATGAACCGGGCCAGCCCGCAGCACCGATCACGCAATCACAAGCGATTTTGGAATTTCTCGAAGAGGCCCATCCGGCAACACCCTTGTTACCGAAAGATTTGCATGGCCGCGCACGGGTACGCTCACTCGTGGCGATGCTCGTGGCCGATACGCATCCCCTCGTCACCGGGCGGATCAAAAAATATCTGGTCGGTGGTGGCCACATGGACGATGCTGCCTTCCGCGCCTGGCAAACAAACTGGTTCACCACGGGTCTGCAAGCCTATGAGAAGCGTCTTGCGACCGAAGCTGCCACCGGAAAATACGGTCACGGCGACCGGATCACCATGGCAGATATCTGCCTTGCCAGCATCATTGTCGTTATGCGGGTGTTCAAGATCGACGTTGCAGATATTCCACATATAGCCCGTATCATGGCACTGCTTGACGCAGATGAGGCCTTCGCCAAGGCAGCACCCATGTTGCAGGAGGGTGCACCAAAAGCTTAAAGAGCGCCTTGGCAACCATCATGGCGTGCCCTCACGCCGGTGGTGCACCCGTTTCAACAAATTGTGCCAGCTGTTTGAGCGAGTCCTGCCAGCCCAAATGGCACATCTCCATCGGAATGATGTCGGGAACGCCTGCCTGGGTGATTGACATGTCAGTGCCGCAAGAGACCTGCTTCAATACAACAGTCACCGTGATGTCGCCCTTCAGGTTGGGATCATCGAATTTATCGGTGTAGCGAAGTTTTTCATTTGGAACGAGTTCCAGGTATTCGCCACCAAAGGCATTGCTGCCACCGGAGTCAAATTCCGTGAACGACATTTTGAACGTGCCGCCCACTTTTGCGTCGAGATGATGAACGGTGCAGGTGTAGCCTGCGGGTGCGATCCATTTGCACAGGGCTGCGGGATCAAGAAATGCCTTGTAGACGCGGGCTGGCGGGGCCTTCAGGACACGGTGGAAGTTCAGTGTATAGGGCATGGTCTCTCTCCTTATTTCGTTGTGCTGATGAGTTGGAATTGTGCGCCTTGCGGATCAATGCATTGGACGATCCATTGGCCACCGGGCACCTGATGCGGACCCATGATAATTTTTCCGCCTGCCATCTCCACGCGTTTTACCGCGGCATCAATGGCATCCACGTTGAAGTAATAGAACCACACAGGCTTTGGTGTATTCTGCATCTTGGTCATCATGCCGCCAACGGGTTCTTTGCCACCCGTTGCAAAGGTCTGGTAGATACCCATGGCACCCATGTCGAGCGCTTCCACTTTGCTCCAGCCGAAAAGCTTTTCATAGAATGTCCACGCTGCCGCACCATCACCTGCGTGAAGTTCGCACCAGCCGATGTGGCCTGGCTTGCCCTCGGCAACTTTCGCTGGGCTTTCATCGCTGCTAGGCTTGAACAGAATAAACGCGGCCCCATGGGGATCGGACACTACGGCGAAACGACCAACTCCCGGAATGTCAGAAGGTTCGCGGTGCACATGGCCGCCTGCCTTGATCACATCCTTGGTGTATTTATCAACATCGGGCGCGTAGATATGGCCCTGCCATCCGGGCATGGCGTCGCCCATTTCAGGCGGACGCTGCATGAGGCCACCCACCATGACATCACAGGCCGAAATGATGGAATAGGACATGCCGGGCATGCCACTGTCCTCAATCTTCCAGCCGACAACGCTGGCGTAGAATGTCTCCGCCGCCTTTACATCCGGCGTCATCAGATCATACCAGATGAATTTCGATGCTTGCTTCGTCATGATACTCACTCCTTGTTGAAAAATTCAGCCATTCGGATCAGGAACTTCAAACAGCAATTCAATATAGCGGCGCAAATGCTGCAGGCATTCGACAGCAATTGTTGGACCGCCCTTGGCTTTGGCCAGAATGAAACTGCCTTGCAGGACAGACTGGGTGTAATAGCCAAGGCTCTCTGCACTCCACGTGGCATCTGGCTGGTAGTATTCTTTTGCCAAGGCAATATCTTTTGTGACTTTTGCGGCATGCTCGCTGATGCCGCGCTCGCAGGCCTCACGAATGGCGGGGCGTGTTTCATAAACCTCCTGCACCATGGTGCCGAGCAGGCAGGTGTATTGCGGAAGCTCGCCTTTGAAAATGGCGATGCGAAAATCGACGTAACCCAACAAGCGAAACAGCGGGTCTTCAATCTTCTGATAGGGCGCATCGGCAAACAGGCTGTCTGCCATGGCGCCGAAATGATCGGCTGCAGCAATGGCCAAATCCTGCTTGCTTTTGAAGTGATGGAAGAACCCACCCTTGGTAAGTCCGGCATCTTGGCAGAGGTCGTCCACCGTTGTGGCCTCATAGCCCTTGGTGCGGATGACCTTGAGGGCTGAGACAAGAATGCGGGTTTTGGCGGTAGACTGGGTCATTGTCATAGATTTACATACCAACTGGTCGGTATCTTGTCAAGAATGTTTCTGTCTCTCACATTTTTCCGAAAATACCCAAAACTGCAGCGGCAACCACCACATACCTGATAAATTTGGCGAGACCGACAATGAAGGTGAAGGGGAGCAATCGCTCGCGCATAAGGCCTGCCGCAACGGTCAAGGCGTCGCCGATAACTGGCACCCAACTCAACAACAGTGACCATCTGCCGTAGCTGCCGTACCAGTTCCGCGCGCGCAAAAGGGTTTGAGCGGACACGGGAAACCATTTGCGATCTTGAAATTGTGAGAGCCGTCCGCCCAACCACCAGTTCAACACTGCACCCAGCGTATTGCCCAGCGTTGCTACCGCCAGCAAGACTGCAACAGGCTGTTCACCTGCGACCAGGAGCGCTACCAAAGCCGCTTCGGACTGCATAGGCAGAATTGTTGCTGCCGCAAACGCGGTGATAAAAAGGGCAACATAGAGGGAAAGATCAATCAGCATGTTTTTCCCATTTACGAAACAGGCAGATGCATTAAGCTTCCCGTAGTGAATACGCAATCATACGTTTTGATGTCTGTGACCGTGCCTGCTTATTTTATTTTTTTCCGAATCTAATGCCAATTGTTTAAGGAAATGGAATGACCTCTCTCACCGTTGCTGCTGTTCAAATTGCGTGTTCTGACCATGTCGATGACAATGTTGCGAAAATCGAAACCCATGTGCGTGAAGCGGCGCGGCGTGGGGCCAAGCTTGTTGTGCTGCAGGAATTATTTGAAGGGCCGTATTTCTGCGTTGATATGGATGCCAGACATAATGCGCGGGCCAGGCCTTTTGCCGGACATGCAACCGTGGCGCATTTTTCCAAATTGGCGAAGGAGCTGGGAGTAGTGTTGCCAGTGTCCTTTTTTGAAGCGGATGGCGATGCCCGCTATAATTCCTTGGCGATGATCGACGCGGATGGAAAAACATTGGGGCTCTACCGCAAGAGCCATATTCCTGATGGTCCGGGTTATAGCGAGAAATTTTACTTCAGCAATGGCGACACAGGCTTTATGGTTTTTGATACGGCGGTGGGCAAAGTGGGCACGGGCATTTGCTGGGATCAGTGGTTTCCCGAAGTGGCGCGCGCCATGGTTTTGCAAGGGGCTGAAATTCTGGTTTACCCCACGGCGATTGGTTCAGAACCTTCCGACCCCAAATGGGATTCACGCGACCATTGGCAGCGCGTGATGCAGGGGCATGCGGGTGCCAATCTCACCCCGGTGATTGCTGCCAACCGCGTTGGCATTGAAAAAGGCGAGACAGGCGAAATTGTGTTTTATGGATCGTCGTTTATTGCGGACCACACGGGCGCCAAGCGCGCCGAAGCTGACCGACAATCGGAATGCGTGATCACGGCCACGCTCGACATGGATGCCATCGCGGAGATGCGGCGCAAATGGGGCGTGTTCCGCGACCGCCGCTGTGATCTCTATGGTGAACTTTTGAAACCATCGGAAGCACGGTTGTTACCAACTCGTTAACATCACCAGTTTTGCCAAAACTGTGATTGCTTGTGTACAGACAGCTCACGGCAATTTTGATATGTGGATTTTCATGACACCTCTGACAGACAGACAAGGGCGATTTTCGCCACTCAAATCCGGGACGCTGGCACTGGCGTTTTTGCCGGCAATCGTGATTGCCTATTGGTTCTTTTCGCAACAGCTTGGGCCACTGCCTGTAAAGGCAGCGCTGCGCTTGATGGGGGATTGGGCCATTCGCTTTCTGGTTATCGCGCTGGCGCTCACACCCCTGCAGCGCATCATCAACTGGCCGAGGATTGCCCTTGTGCGCCGCATGCTGGGGATCACGACCTTTGCCTACGCACTCTTGC
Source organism: Rhodobiaceae bacterium (assembly GCA_031417195.1). Classification (GTDB taxonomy): domain Bacteria; phylum Pseudomonadota; class Alphaproteobacteria; order Rhizobiales; family Aestuariivirgaceae; genus Aestuariivirga. The sequence continues at coordinate 25,205 of JANOVC010000019.1, read as the reverse complement.
ATTTCATTCTTTATATCGTGAATTCAAAATACGACCTGGGCTTTGTAATATCCGAAATCACACACCGCATTTACTTGACCATCGGTTTTGTGGCGTTACTTGGCCTCAGCCTGCTTGCCGCCACATCATTTGATGTCAGCATCCGCAAATTGGGCAAGCGGTGGAAACAAATCCACAAGCTGGTTTATGGTATCGCAGTGTTGGGTCTTTTGCATTATTTCATTCAAACCAAAATTGATGTGTCGCCTGCCACCCTCATGGCAGGACTGTTCATCCTGCTTATAGTCTACCGGGTTTTCATTGCGCGGCGTGTGGCGCTTACCCCACTGGTTTTGGCCATCAGTGCGGTTATCGCCAGCGTCCTGACGGCAGCTGTTGAATTTGCCTGGTATGGCTTGGCCACTGGCATTGATCCGTTCCGGATTGCGAAGGCGAATGTGTTGTTCTCTTTTGGCCTCAGGCCCGCCATTATTGTGCTGCTGGTTGGGCTGGTTCCTGTCGGTTATGCGATATTCAGAAATTTCAAATTCGCTGCAGGCAAGCAACTGGCATGACGACGGAAAACTGGAATTCAGCCGTCTGAAGCCTATATAGGGTTCAACTCTGACGGCGATTGACACATGAATATCCAGAATTTGCCAGACCAACAGGAAATTGAAGAGATACTGGGTTTAGGAACAGGTGCACGTGCCAGGCGCTGGACCGGACGCCTGATCTGGCTTGTTGCGGTCGCAGCGCTTATCGGCGGCGGCATATGGTGGTATCAAACGTCGCAGGCCACCGCCAGCAAGGTAACCTACGAAACCGCAGCCTCAAAACGCGCCGACCTCATTGTTTCAGTGACTGCAACCGGCACCATACAGCCCACAACGCAGATTGACGTGTCCAGCGAAATGTCAGGCGTTGTCCGCAATGTGAATGTCGATAACAACAGCCTGATTAAAAAAGGCGATGTGCTGGCAGAGCTGGATTCGGAACGCTTCAAGGCGCAGCTCCGCAGCTTGCAGGCCAGCGTTGAGGGTGCGCGCGCCAAGCTGGTTGATGCACAGGCCACATTGCAGGCCAGCAATCTAAGCCTTGCCCGCCAGCAGGCCCTGCAAAAAAAGGGCTTGGGGGTTACGCAGGATCTGGAAGCAGCCCGCGCTTCCAAGGCCCGTGGCGAGGCAGCCATTTCCGGGGCAGAGGCAGATATCCTGATTGCCAAAGCCAATCTTGAACTCAAGCAGCTCGACATCGATAAATCACGGATCCTTTCGCCAGTGAATGGCATTGTTTTGAAACGTGCCATTGAACCGGGGCAGACTGTTGCCTCTTCTCTGCAGGCACCGGTTCTTTTCACGCTTGCCGAAGATTTGAAACGTATGCAGCTTGAAGCCAATATTGATGAGGCCGATATTGGCGCGGTGAAGGTGGGACAAACCGCAACGTTCACTGTTGATGCTTTTACGGGTCGCACATTTCCCGCACGCATTGAAACCATCGAATTTTCACCGAAAACAACTGATGGCGTCGTAACTTACAAAGCCATTTTGAGTGTTGATAACTTTGACTTTGCCCTGCGTCCCGGCATGACGGCAACCTCGCAGATTACAGTGAAAGAAATCAGGGCTGCGTTATTGGTTCCCAATGCGGCGCTGCGTTATGCACCACCTGTTGCGTCCAAACAGGAGAGCTTCAGCATAACCCGCATGTTCATGCCGCGCATGCCACGCGGTGGGGGTTCAGACAAGAAACCGGTAGCGAATGGCGAACGTCAGGTCTGGGCGTTGAAAAATGACGTGCCACAATCAGTGTCAGTTACGACCGGGGCAAGCGATGGCAAGATGACGGAAGTTGTCAAAGGTGAGCTGGCGGCTGAAACGGCCTTGATTACCGCCTCCAAAACAGGCGGCAAATAATGCCACAGCTTCTGGCTTTTAATCGCGTCAGCAAAACCTATGGTGAAGGCGGCGGCATGGTGCGCGCACTCAATGCCGTGGACCTGGGCATTGACCGCAGTGAGTTCGTGGCCATCATGGGACCTTCGGGATCTGGCAAATCCACCGCCATGAATATTCTGGGATGTCTGGATTCACCAACACAGGGCCGGTTTTTATTCAACAATGTCGACGTGACCAAACTGCCGCGCGATGGCCGCGCCTTGCTGCGGCGAAATTTTCTGGGCTTTGTATTTCAGGGTTACAATCTTTTGAGCCGTACGACGGCGATCGAAAATGTGGAGCTGCCCCTAATCTATCGCGGCACCCCAAAACGCGAACGGCGCGAGCGGGCGGTTGCGGCACTTCATCTCGTGGGGCTGAAGGGCCGTGAACACCACACACCATCAGAACTTTCTGGTGGCCAGCAACAGCGTGTGGCCATTGCGCGGGCAATTGTGACCGATCCGCTGGTGCTGCTTGCCGACGAACCCACGGGAAACCTGGATACCGCGCGCAGCCATGAAATCATGGAATTGCTCTCGGGCCTCAATCAAACGCGGGGGCTTACCGTGATCATGGTGACGCACGAGCCCGACATGGCCATGTTCGCCAATCGCACCATAAGGTTTGTGGATGGTGTTATTGAGTCCGACCTTGTAAAGGTCGCCGCCTGATGCTGTGGGAAGCCATCAAACTTGCCAACCAGTCCGTACGGCGCAATGCGCTGCGCTCCGTTCTCACGTTGTTGGGCATTGTGATTGGGGTGGGTGCCGTGATTGCGCTGGTGACCATTGGCAATGGTACCACGCAGAAAGTGACGGCTGACCTTTCCAAGCTGGGCAGCAACATGCTGGTGGCGCGGCCCGGCAAGGAAACTTTTGGTCCCGGCGGCAATGGCGGTGATGTGCGGAGTTTTACCGAGCGCGATGTTGCCGCTTTACGCGATAACCTGGCAGGAGTGCGGGCCTTGGCCCCCGCATCCAACAAATCAGTGAAACTTGTTTATGGTTCTGAAAATACAGATGCCGTGGTGACTGGTACCGATTCCGAATATTTCACTGTGCAGGAATGGACTTTTGCGGAGGGCAGGCCATTTACCAATGGCGACATCCGTTCAGCCAGTGCGGTTTGTGTCATTGGCCAGACGGTTAAAACCGTTTTGTTTGGGCAGGCGGATGCCCTTGGAAAGCGCATCCGGCTGGGCAGCCTGTCCTGTGAGGTGATCGGCCTTGTGGCCAGCAAAGGGCAATCTGCTTTTGGCACGGACCAGGACAATATCGTGTTCATGCCGCTCCGTACATTCCAGCGCCGCATTGCCGGCAACCAGCGCATTGCGACGGTTTATATTTCAGTTGCCAGTGCAGATGCCATCAGCGTAGTTCAGGCTGCCGCTGAAGACATCCTGCGGGAACAGCGCCGCGTTGCACCGGGAGATGAAAATGATTTCTCCATCCGCGACATGACACAAATCGTCAGTACACTGACATCTACCACCACTTTGATGACGGGGCTGTTAAGCGCAGTGGCGGCAGTGAGCCTGCTGGTAGGCGGTATTGGAATCATGAACATCATGCTGGTGTCAGTAACAGAACGTACGCGCGAGATCGGCATTCGCCTTGCCATTGGTGCGCTTGAAAAACAGGTGCTTACTCAATTTTTGGTCGAGGCCGTTGTGCTAGCGGCTTTCGGTGGTGTGATCGGAATTGTCCTCGGGTTGGGCCTTGCCGCGCTTGCCTCCTACGGCATGGGCATACCCTTCATCATAAATCCAGGCGTTGTCGCCTTGGCCTTTGTCTTTTCGGCACTCATCGGCGTGGTGTTTGGCTATTTTCCGGCACGCCGCGCCGCTCGCCTCGATCCCATTGAGGCGCTGCGGCACGAGTGATCAGCCACCAAGCTTTTGCAGGAGTTCGTTGGTTGGGTAGCTATCGGCAGGAAGCCCCAGTTTCACTTGCATGTCTTTGACGGCTGCACGGGTGCCTGCACCGATTTTACCGTCAATCTTGCCAACGTCATAACCTTTACCCGCAAGAATCTTCTGCAGGCTTGCCACCTGATTGTACGTGAGCGGTGTGACCTGCGCATTGCCTTGGCCCACTTTTCCGGCACCGGCAATACGTGTGGCAAGATAGGCGGCCGTTGTGGAGTATACCAGCGATTCATTCCATTTCAGATAGGCCTTGGTAAAGTTTTCATAGACGAGAAATGCCGGGCCATCCTTGCCCATGGGCAGCAACAGGGATGCGGGAAAATTATCGGCCTTCATGGGCTTGCCTGATGCTGATTTCACGCCCCACTTTGCCCACTGGGCGCGGGGGTGCTGAATGGCGATATCGGCTTCAGCCCACGGCATGTCATCGGGCACACGCACTTCCTGCATCCACGGTTGACCGGGCTGCCAGCCGTGCTTGCGCAAAAGATTTGCCGATGAGGCCAGAACATCCGGCACAGAATTGCGCAGGTCGCGCTTGCCATCACCATCGAAATCGACAGCACTCTCATTGTAGTCATAGGGCAGGAACTGGGTTTGGCCAATTTCACCGGCCCAAGCACCGCGCATTTCATCGAGACGCAAGTCACCACGCTGGATGAGCTCAAGGGCCGCGAACAATTGTGGGCGGAATTTTTCGGGCCGCCTGCAATCCCAAGAAAGGGTGGCGAGAGATTGCACTGTTGGCAGGTCGCCGATGTTGGCACCAAAATCCGTTTCCAACGCCCAAAAGGCAACGATCACGGCAGCCGGAACGCCGAACTGCTTTTCAACAGCCGCAAAGGTGGATTTGCTTTTCTGGATAAGTTCAGCGCCATGTTTGATGCGGTAGTCCGTCACCATGCGCCCCTGGAACTGCAGGAAGCTTTGCGAGAAAACATTCTGTGCACGGTCTTTTTTGATGACACCTGCGTCGTAGCTTATCCCATCAAGGGCAGCGAGCGCCTCACTGCCAACCCCCTGGCTTGCGGCCTGCTTGCGGAATGATTTGATGAAGCCATCAAAACCCTGTGCGTTGTTGCCACAGGATGCAGCATGCGCCATGCCAGATGCCAGCATCAGGGACAGGCTCGCACACAACACATGGGTTAACATTCTTGACTTCAACATTTTTTGTGTCTCCTTGATTCGAGGCTCTGGTTATTCTGGCTCTTGGTCAATTTCAAGGCCTTGTTTGATGGCTGCAATGCAGCTTTCAATGCTTTGCCTATAGAACACGTCTGGTTTTTTGATGCCACTCGCAATCAATTCACGGCGAACATGAAGCGATGCACCTGTCAGATAAACAGGTGTCCCCTGCTTTGCCGCTTTCTTGAGAAACCCTTGCAAGGAATGTGCGGCTGAGGAGTCCACGAAGGGAACCTGTGCAAAATCCAGAATGAATGCTTTGGGAGCTTCATTGATGCGTTCAAGGGCTGCCGACACGATGCTTGCAGCACCAAAAAAGAACGCGCCAGAAATGCGGTGAATGATAATGCCGGGTTCGATTTTGTATTCAACATCTGTTGGTTGACCCTGATGGTGCTGTGTTTCAACTACAATGGCCTCTGCCATGCGGTGCATGAACAACAGGCACCCCAGAACAACCCCCACAACAATTCCGGTCGGCAGATCAACAAATACCACCAGCAGAAATGTGGCGAGCAGAACGGCGGCATCTGCTTTTGAGTTCAGCAGCAGCAATTTGAACTCGGCTTTTTCGGCCATATTCCAGGCAACTATCACCAGAATTGCGGCCAACGCGCTCAGGGGAATGTAACCCGCGAGGGGAGCGGCCACGAGCATAAACAGCAGAATGAAGGCTGCGTGCAGTATTCCGGCGACAGGGCCGTGTGCACCCGCGCGCACATTGGTTGCTGTGCGTGCAATTGTTCCGGTTGCTGGAATGCCACCAAAGACACTTGATGCAATGTTGGCGAGACCTTGCGCCACCAACTCCATGTTGGGGCGGTGTCTGCGGCCCGACATGGAATCTGCAACCACTGCCGAGAGAAGCGATTCAATTCCACCGAGAAGTGCGACCGCCAAGGCAGACGGAAGAAGCACGATGATTTTTTCATAGGATACCGATGGCAAGCTTGGGATTGGCAAACTGCGTGGAATTCCGCCAAAGCGCGTTAAAATCGTTTCAACATCAAGTTTCAGAACGAAAGCCAAAACACTGGTGGTGACAACTGCAATCAGGAATCCTGGCCAATGCGGACGGTATTTCCTGAGAACAAGAATGATGCCAATGGACAAGCCCGCAAGGATTGCAGCACTGCTGTTCAAGCCGGGCAGGGACATCCAGAGTGAGTGCAATTTTGGAATCAGGGCTGCGGGTTCGGCACCGGGTAAGGTGAGACCCAACAACTCTTTGATCTGGTTGACAAAGATAATGACCGCTATCCCTGCAGTGAAACCGATGGTGACGGGGTGTGGAACATATTTTATGTAAGTGCCAAGCCTGAGCAGGCCAATGCCAAGAAGAATTATTCCTGCCATCAACGTGACGAGCAATAAACCATCATAGCCAAAGCGATCAATGATCGACGCCAGCAAAACAATGAAAGCGCCCGCAGGTCCGCCAACCTGAAAGCGGCTACCTCCAAAAGCGGAAATGATGAAGCCACCAACAATGGCCGTGTACAGACCTTTTTCGGGACTGGCATGTGATGCAATTGCAATTGCCATTGACAAGGGAAGCGCAACGATGGCCACGGTGAGGCCTGCAATGGTGTCTTTTCGAAGGGCAGGGAAACTATATCCTTCACGCAATGCGCTTACGAGCTTTGGCGTAAATTCTTCATTGATGATTTTTTCAACCGGCGGCATTTGCGGCATCTCCCACTCACAAAGAGTCAAGGCATATATCCTAGCCCGGAATCACGAAGGGCCACACTTGCGTGCGGCCCTTCGCTCAGGCTGTTGCATACTTACCTAAATCCGCACTCAAGTCGACAATCTGAACCGGGGGCGATACCAGACCCTCGCGAGCGCATATCTCAGGTTAATAGCCCCCGCCTTAGCCATGATTGGAACTGTTATACTACATTTCAAAATGAAATACATTGCTCGAAGCGAATATATTTTATGATCGGCCATGTGCGGGCGACTGAATTCTTAATTTATAATGATGAATAGTTAGCGCGCCTGCTGCTTTTTAAAGCAGTCTTGAAGCACGGTTGCCCGCGCGTCGGTCAAAGCGCTTTGAGAAACGGCAACGACAGCACGGGACTTCAAGATGATGCCGTCGTCGAGTATTTTGAGATTGTTGGCAGCAAGCGTTGAACCCGTCGTTGTGATATCAACAATGATTTCGGCGGTTCCGGCGGCGGGTGCGCCTTCGGTGGCACCGAGACTTTCCACAATCCGGTAACCCGTGACGCCCTTTTCTGCAAAGAAGCGGCGGGTAAGGTTAAGGTACTTCGTAGCGACCCTGAGCCTTCGTCCGTGGGTGGAATAAAAGCTCTCGGAAACCTCATCGAGGTCGGCGATGGAGGCGACATCAAGCCAGCATTCGGGAACGGCGACAACAACATTTGCGAAGCCGAAATCAAGGGTAGCGAGAATGTTCACGTGGCCATCGTCTGGGTTGGATCTTTCCCGCAACAGGTCTTCGCCCGTGATGCCAAATTCAATTTTGCCGTCGCGCAGGTTTTGGGCGATTTCACCAGCGGACAGGAAAGCAACGTCAACGCCTTCAATGCCTTTCAACCTCCCGCGATAGCCGCGATCCGTTCCGTTGCGTTCGATTTCAAAGCCGGCGGCAAACAGGGTTTCGGCGGCCTGTTCCATGAGGCGACCTTTTGAAGGGACGCCAAAAGTGAGGACTTTCATGGCAGCACCGCTTTCAGGCGCTCGGTGTAGATGGCGCAACCCACGGCGGAGACAGGCACGGGCGAGCCCATATCGGAGAGCAAGTTATCGTAGCGCCCACCGCCTGCCACGGTCAAAAGGCCATCTTCGGTTTCAACGTCGATCTGGAACACGAAACCCGTATAATATTCAAGTTCGCGACCGAATGTAGCCTTGAATTCGAAGCGCTTGGGGTTGAGGCCGAGTTCTTCCATTTCATCGAGGCGCTTCTGGAACACACTGCGCGCGGCATTGAGGTGCTGGGCTGACGGCAGGCGATTGAGATGACCCTCCACATTATCGGCCCGGTCTACGATGTTGAGATAGGCATTGATGGCGTCGGCCTTGGCCATCGCAAGCGACGTCTCCGAACGGTCCGCCAGTTTTTCAGCAAGGCGTACGGCGATTTCCGCGGGCTCGCGGCCACCCACGAGGGGCAGGTTCCGCGTGTCCAATTCCTGGAGAACGGCTTCAAGTGCTGGTGTTGCGCCCAACCGGTCAATCAGATCTGAAATGCTGGTGCGTTTTGTTTCGCGGTCACCTGTAAAGCTGTCCAGCATCTCGCGAAACGCAGTGGGGCGCCAGAAGTGGTGCTTCAAACGTTTGCGCCAGCGGGGCGGCATGGGGGTGTCGTCCAACAAGGCGCCAAACAGACCGAGGTCACCCAGCGTGACGCGGTATTTGGTGAGCCCCGCTGCTTCCAACGCGCCAATCGTCAGTTTGAGAATGCGGGCTTCGGCAGCCGCAGCATTGGGTGCTGCAAACCATTCGAGACCGGCTTGCGAAAATTCCTGCGGGCTGAGGCGTTCGTTGGGAAAACGGAAGGCTTGGCCGAGGTAGCAGTATTTCGCCTCCGCGTCCTGTTTTTCCACGTGGCTCAAATGATAACGGCAGGTAGGCACCGTGAGATCGGGGCGCAGGCACATCTCAGCACCGGAGGGATCGGTGAACACAAAGGTCCGTGCACGGATATCTTCACCGGAGCGTTCAAGGAATATATCGGCAGGCTGGATGATGTCGGGTGCGATATAGTCAAACCCCGCACGCTCAAACACTGCCATGATGGCCGCATTCTGCTTTTCCAGCGCCTCGCGTTCGGCTTTGGATTTACCGGGCATCTCTACAAATCACCCCGAACGCCCGTCATTCCCGGCCCAACATTTTTCTAACTTCGGCAACAAGATCAGCTTCCGGCACGGACACCTGCGCCAAGCGCTGGCTTGCGTATTCCTCACGGGTTTCAATGCCGCGCGCGAGCTCCGCACCCAGGCGTAAATCCTTCAACGTGACGTCGCCCTTGGCTTTCTCATCACCGCCTTGAATGACCACGATTGGGCTGCCGCGCTTATCCGCATATTTCATTTGCGCCGGTATTTTACCCGTGCCCACATACATTTCCGCACGGATGCCTTCTGTGCGAAGCCGCTGAACCATTTTCTGATAATCGCCTTGACGGTCCTTATCCATCACAAGCACCACAACAGGTGCCAGCGTCTCCGACTTCTGCGTTTGGCCTAAAAGTTTCAGCGCGGAATAGAGACGCGAGACACCGATGGAAAAACCCGTAGCCGGAACCGGCTGACTGATAAAGCGTGACACAAGTCCATCATAACGCCCACCACCTCCCACGGAACCAAAACTCACGAGGTTGCCCTTTTCATCCCTAGCGTCCATGAGCAGTTCGCATTCGAAGACGGGACCAGTGTAGTATTCGAGGCCTCTAATTACACTTGGGGAAATTCGCACACGACCTGGACCATAACCGGCACTATCGAGAAATCGCGAAATATGGAGCAATTCTTCTATTCCACCAGTTGCCATCCCTTGTTCTTCAGCAAACTCCAACATCTGAATACAAGTTTGTATATTTGAAAATCCGTAGTCTGAGCTTTCGACGCCGGAAGGCTGGTCAGACAATTCTGTGGTCGTGAGTTCTTTCTTTGGCACCGCAGGAACGATACGACCACTTGTCGCAAAAAACATTCGCATCAAAAAATCTATTTGACTTTGCTCCAGCCCAACGCCGGGCGTTCTGTCGCCACTTTCGTCAACTCGTCCATGGGGTCCAAGCAACCCTATTACACCCGCTTCTCCAAGACGATCAAACTTATCCAAAGAACGCAGAGCATTGAGTCTCTTATCGAGCCCAATCCCAGCAGAATCCATTGCATTGTCGAGTACTTTTCTGCTGTTAACATTTATCACATAAGATTGGCGCGGAAGCCCCAGCGCTTCCATCGTATCCGCCGCCATCATGCACACTTCGGCGTCGGCGGCGGGGGATGCGCTGCCGACGGTATCGGCATCGAACTGCATGAACTGGCGATAGCGACCCGGACCCGGTTTCTCATTCCGAAACACCCAGCCCTGCCTGTAGCTGCGAAATGGCGTTGGCAGGAACTGCTGGTTTTCGGCCACGTATCTTGCAAGCGGTGCGGTGAGATCATAGCGCAGACTCAGCCATTGATCGTCGTCGTCCTGAAACGAGAATACGCCTTCGTTGGGTCGGTCGAGGTCTGGCAGGAATTTTCCAAGTGCATCGGTGTACTCAATTAAGGGTTGCTCCAAGGGCTCGAAGCCATAGAGTTCATAGACCTTCTGAATTGTCGCCAGCATTTCGCGAACGCCACGGATTTCCTGCGCGTCCACATCGCGGAAACCCTTGGCCACGCGGGCCTTCGGGCGGTTGGTCTTGTCGTTCGAAGCCATCATCAATCCATCTGTTTGAAGTGGCTTCTAGCGCCCTTATTTATCGCGCACAACCTTCTGGTTCTGCTCGCCCAGACCCTCCACGCAAATGCGCATTTTATCGCCGGGCTTGAGATATTGCGGCGGCTTCATGCCCATGCCGACGCCGGGCGGCGTTCCCGTGGTGATGATGTCACCGGGCATCAGCGTAAAGAATTGCGAGAGATAGGCCACGATATGGGCCACGCTGTAAACCATGGTGGAGGTGTTGCCCTCCTGCACGCGCTTGCCGTTCAACTCCAGCCAGAGATCGAGCTTTTGCGGATTCTTGATTTCATCGGTGGTAACCAGCCACGGGCCTATGGGGCCAAATGTGTCATAGGATTTGCCCTTGGTCCATTGGCCGGAGCGCTCGATTTGGAATTCGCGCTCGCTGAGATCATTGACCGTGCAATAGCCCGCTACATGATAGAGCGCATCCTGCTTGGTGATGTTTTTGGCCTTCAGGCCAATGACAACGCCAAGCTCCACTTCCCAATCGGACTTCTTCGACTTCGGTGGCAGCGTCACGTCATCATTAGGGCCGGAGAGGCAGCTTACCTGCTTGGTGAACACCACGGGTTCCGGCGGCACCTGCAAACCGGATTCAGCGGCATGGTCCGAATAGTTCAGGCCGATGGCGATGAATTTTTGCGGATTGGCCACGCAGGGGCCGATGCGGGGCATGCCGCGCACCAGCGGCAAATCATCGGTATCCACTTTGCGCAGCCGCGACAACATGCGGGGCGAAAGGGTTTCACCGCCAATATCAGGCACAACGTCCACCAGCGACCGGAGATTGCCTTTTTTGTCGATAATGCCCGGTTTTTCTTTTCCAATGGCGCCGTAACGAAGAAGTTTCATGCCCAGTCCCCTGTTGTGGCTGACGGATGCCAGCGTGGTTGATAGCCCTTGCCCAAAATCGCAACGATCAGCGGCGGTGTCAATTGTCTTGCTGTGTTAAGTGAGTCCTTGGGAATTGCCAGAAGATATTTGGAATGCGACCATTGCAGGAGGTGCTGGCCTTTGACGGCGTAGAAGTGGCCGTCATGCTCAATTATCGCGCCATCCGGCAGATTAGCGATACGTGCTTCGTGGCGGGCAAGGCGTTGGGCATGAAGTTCCGCATCAAATTCGGGAACTTTGCGGCCACCGATGAAAGCTTTGGCCTCGGCGCGGCGACAGAAGAAGCAGGGCCTGTGGCCCGCTGCCAGCGCTGTCACCTCATCAAGAAAGAAGAGTGATGTGTAGCCCCGCCCCATGGGTTCATGGTGCATGTCCTTGTAATGCAGCTCGCAGCAAATCCAGTGGGTGCTGGCCCAGCGGCGCTTTCCCAGTGTCTTGTCATCATGGTGGAACTTGCCACCGCGATTTCCCAACATTGCGCCGTGATCGCTCACGGCAACAATATCACCGTTTGGCTGAACGCGGTTTTGCAGGGGCACGGGTGGCAGCCGGAATTGTGAAGGAAGGCGTTGGCAGCATGAGGTTGTGGCGACCCACTTCCCTGATGTCGCGTTCGCCGCAAAGGCCCATGGTGACATCAAGCTCGCTTTTCAGGATCTCCAGCGCACGGGTAACACCGGCTTCACCTGCGGCCCCTAGGCCATAGACATATGCCCTGCCGATCATAGTTCCCTTGGCGCCCATGGCCATGGCTTTCATGATATCGATGCCGGTTCGGATGCCGCTGTCAAACCACACTTCAATCTTGTCGCCCACTGCATCCACAATTGGCCCCAACATGTCGATGGTTGCGGGTGCGCCATCGAGCTGGCGGCCACCGTGGTTGGACACGATAATGGCATCTGCCCCCAGTTGTGCCGCAATCAGTGCATCATCCACATCATTGATGCCCTTGAGAATGAGCTTGCCGTCCCATTGCTTGCGGATGAAATCCACCGATGTCCAATCCAGCGTGGGGTCAAACTGGCTGTGGGTCCATTCCGACAGCGTTCCCATATCCTTCACACCTTTGACGTGACCCACAATATTCCCGAATTCCCGGTTCTTCGTACCCAGCATTTCCATGCACCAGGCGGGCTTGGTCATCATGTTCAGGATATTGGCAACGGTTAGTTTTGGTGGCGCGGAAAGACCATTCTTTATGTCCTTGTGGCGCTGGCCCAAGAGCTGCAAATCAAGGGTGAGCACCAATGCCGAACACTTCGCTGCCTTGGCGCGGGCTACAAGATCGGACGAAAAGCCACGGTCGCGCATCACATAGAGCTGGAACCAGAAGGGCTTTTCATTGTGCTTGGCCACCTCTTCTATGGAGCAGATGCTCATCGTTGTGAGGGTATAGGGCACACCGAATTTTTGCGCGGCCCGACAGGCGAGGATTTCACCATTTGCATGTTGCATGCCGGTGAGGCCCACGGGCGCAAGCGCCACGGGCATGGACACCTCCTGCCCGATCATGGTGGTTCTTACCGAGCGGTTGTCAATATTGCGGGCCACACGCTGGCGTAGCTTGTATTTCTCAAAGGCCTTGGTGTTATCGACGTAGGTTCCCGTGGTGTAGGAGCCCGTGTCGCAGTAGTCATAGAACATGCGTGGCACGCGGCGCTGGTAGATGTGTCGCAGGTCTTCAATGCTTGGGGCCGTCGCGGAAGTGATCATTATTTATCTCTGTTGAGTTCTCTTGTTAAACCTATCAAAAACGCTGTAGCTTTGCACCATGCTAAAAATGCCTGCCCCCGATGCGTCCACCATAGAGAACCGCCCTGATATTGTCGCGGCCCTCAAACGCATTGTGCCGGGTGAAGGTGTCATCGATACGCGCAATGAAATGAGCGTTTACGAGTCCGATGGGTTCACGGCGTACCGCCAGATGCCGCTGGTTGTGGTGCTGCCGTCCACGGTGGAGCAGGTCTCTGCCGTGCTGCGCTATGCCCATGAAAACAAGATCAGGGTTGTGCCGCGTGGTGCTGGCACGTCCCTTTCGGGCGGGGCGCTGCCGCTGGAAGACGGCATTGTTCTTGGACTTTCCAAGTTTAACCGGGTTTTGGATATTGATTATGAAAACCGCTGTGCCGTGGTGCAGCCGGGGGTTACCAATATGGCCATCACCCAAGCCGTGCAGCACAAGGGCTTCTACTACGCGCCGGACCCCTCATCGCAGATCGCCTGCACCATTGGCGGCAATGTGGCTGAAAATTCCGGCGGTGTGCATTGCCTGAAATATGGCCTTACCACCAACAATGTGCTGGGTGTTGAAATGGTGTTGATCACGGGTGAGATCATCCGTTTAGGTGGCAAGCATCTCGATAGTGACGGGCTGGATCTGCTGGGTGTGGTCACGGGCTCCGAAGGCTTGCTCGGTGTGGTCACAGAGGTCACGGTGCGCATTCTGCAGAAGCCAGAAACAGCGCGCGCCGTGCTCATCGGTTTTCCCACAAGCGAAGATGCCGGACAATGTGTGGCGGATATCATTTCGGTGGGCATTATTCCAGGCGGCATGGAAATGATGGACAGGCCCGCCATCCACGCCGTGGAAGAATTCGTCCATGCGGATTATCCATTGGATGTAGAGGCCCTACTGATTGTAGAGCTGGATGGTCCCGCCGTTGAGGTCGATCATTTGATTGAGCAGGTGTCTGCCATTGCGAAAAAGAACAAGTCCTCGACACTGCGCATTTCAAATTCGGAAGCCGAGCGTCTGTTGTTCTGGGCGGGTCGCAAGGCAGCATTTCCGGCTGTGGGTCGCATCTCGCCCGACTATCTCTGCATGGATGGCACGATACCACGCAAGCGGCTTTCGGAAGTTCTTACAGGAATGGCCGCACTTTCCAAGAAATATGATCTGCGCATCGCTAATGTGTTCCATGCGGGCGACGGCAATTTGCATCCGCTTATCCTGTATGATGCCAATGTGGGAGATGAGTTGGAGCGCGCCGAAGCTTTTGGTGCTGATATTTTAAGACTGTGTGTAAAGGTGGGTGGTGTGCTCACGGGCGAACATGGTGTCGGCATTGAAAAGCGTGACCTCATGCCGGAAATGTTTTCTGCCATTGATCTCAAGCAACAGCAGAACCTGAAATGTGCGTTTGATGATGAGGGACTGCTCAATCCCGGCAAGGTGTTCCCCAATCTGCACCGCTGCGCCGAGATGGGCCGCATGCATGTGAAGGCAGGCCAATTGCCGTTTGCGGACATTCCGAGATTTTGATGGCAATCCGGCAGGCAGAGCTTGCAGAACGCATTGCTGGAGGCGGACCATTTGAAATCAGGGGCAGCGGCACAAAGCGTGGACTGGGTCGTCACTCGCAAACCAACAGTGTTTTGGATATGTCGGGTTTTACCGGCATCACGCTCTACGAGCCGGATGAGCTGGTTCTCGAAGCGGGCGCTGCGACGCCGCTTGCGGTGATTGAAAAAACCCTTGCCAAACATCACCAGCAGCTCGCCTTCGAGCCGCCGAATTATTCAAAACTGTTGGGTGGCAAAAGCAGTGGTACCTTGGGGGGGCTCATGTCCTGCGGACTATCTGGTCCGCGCCGCCTCAAGGCGGGTGCGGCACGCGACCATATCCTTGGCTTTTCCGGTGTTTCGGGGCGCGGCGAGGTTTTCAAGGCAGGTGGACGCGTTGTGAAGAACGTAACCGGCTTTGATATTGCGAAGCTCATGGTTGGGGCGTATGGCACGCTGGTAGCGCTCACCAGCATCACCATGAAAGTCCTGCCCGCTGCCGAAACTGAGGAGACGGTTGTTCTTGCCGGATTGACTGACGCGCGCGCTATTCAGGCCATGAGCCTTGCGATGCAATCATCCTGCGAGGTGTCAGGTGCAGCACACCTGCCGAATGATAAAACACTTTTGCGATTGGAAGGCGTTCGCCCCTCGATCACTTATCGGCGTGAGAAGCTTAATAGCTTGCTGAAAGATTTTGGCCGTGTCGATGTGATGGCGGAAAATGAATCGCGTGACGTATGGGTAGGTATTCGTGATGTTCATCCCCTTGCCGACACTAGGGATCTCGTGATCTGGAGATTATCTGTTGCGCCGTCCGAGGGTGCGGAGGTCGTTGCAAAAATTGCCAGACAATTGGACGCAAAACATTTCTTTGATTGGGCAGGTGGGCTGATCTGGCTTTCGGTTCCTCCCACGTCCGATGCTTCGGCTTCCATCATTCGCGGCAGTTTCGATGCGGGTCATGCGACCCTCATCCGGGCCAGCGAAGAGGTGCGGTCGAAGATAGATGTGTTTCAACCGCAGGCCGCAGCCTTGCGGGCGCTGAGCGCGCGGGTGAAAACATCGTTTGATCCCAATGCTGTGTTTAATCCGGCCCGTATGTATAAAGACATCTGACCCATGCAAACCAATTTCACAACAGAACAACTCAAGGATCCCCATATCGCGGAGGCCAACGGTATTTTGCGCAATTGCGTGCATTGCGGGTTCTGCACCGCTACCTGTCCCACCTACGTTTTGCTGGGCGATGAACTCGACAGTCCGCGCGGACGAATTTATCTCATTAAAAACATGCTGGAGAAAAACGAGCCCGCAACGGTAGAAACCGTGAAACACATTGACCGTTGCCTATCGTGTTTGGCCTGCATGACCACCTGTCCGTCGGGTGTGAACTACATGCACCTCATTGATCAGGCGCGGGTGCATGTGGAGGAGACTTACAAGCGACCCGTGTTTGAACGCCTGCTGCGCAATGTCCTGGCCTACACAATGCCACGGCCAAAGCTGTTTTCCCTCGCTCTTATGGGCGCCAGGATTGCGAAACCCTTGTTCCCCCTGCTGGGTGTGAAACAGTTGACGGCTCTTGCAGCCCTTGTGCCTGAGCGGCCAGCAACGCGCGAAGATTTGGGGGCACCAGCCGTCTACCGCGCTGAGGGCAAAAAGCTGGGCCGCGTGGCATTGCTCATGGGTTGCGTTCAGAGCGTGGTTGAACCTTCAATAAATGCCGCAACCATCCGGCTGCTGACGCGACTGGGTTATGAAGTGGTGGTGTCCGGCGATGAAGCTTGCTGCGGCTCGCTTACCCACCATATGGGGAAAGAAACCGATGCTTTGGCGCGGGCCAAGCGGTCGGTTGACCAATGGATCAAGGCCAATGTGGATGCCGTGATTGTCACCGCGTCCGGCTGCGGCACCACGATCAAGGATTATGGCTTCATGCTGCGGCTTGATCCCGCCTATGCCGCTCCCGCCGCCGCCATCAGCACGAAAGCGTGCGATATCGTTGAATTTCTGGCGGGCAAGATGCCTGTGGCCGAGCCCCGCAAATTGCGTGTAGCCTATCATTCGGCTTGTTCCATGCAACATGGCCAGAAGATGGGCAGCAAGGCGCAAGACCTGTTGCGGCGGGCAGGCTTTGATGTGGTTGATGTGCCGGAAGGCCACCTCTGCTGCGGATCTGCCGGCACCTACAATATCATGCAGCCGGAGATCGCCGAGAAGCTCCGTGACCGCAAGGTGGCCAATATTCTGTCCACAGCACCTGACCTGATTGCCACCGGAAACATTGGCTGCATCACACAGATTGCAACGGGAACCAAAATCCCTATTGTTCACAGCATTGAACTTTTGGACTGGGCCTATGGCGGGCCCAAACCTTTAAAATTAAAACTGCTTTCTGGGGAGAATTGACGATGGCAAAATTGCCTGCGGGTGTTGTGTTGGCCAAAAAGATTGTGCCGGATTACGCGGGCATTCTGACACTCGATGCCCTTGCCTTTGTGGCTGCCCTGCACCGTAATTTTGATGGTGAACGCAAGCGACTGTTGGGATTACGGGATGCGCGTGTAAAACGCTTTGCCAAGGGCGAGCTGCCGGATTTCCTGCCCCACACCAAGTCCATCCGCGAAGGCACGTGGCAAATCGCCACCATTCCAGCTGACCTGCAGGACAGGCGTGTTGAGATCACCGGCCCCACCGACCGCAAGATGGTAATCAATGCGCTGAACTGCGGTGCCAAAGTCTTCATGACAGATTTTGAAGATTCCAATTCGCCGACATGGGACAATATGATCCGCGGGCAGATCAATTTGAAGGACCGCTGGACCGGCAGCATGGATTTCCGTGATCCCGTCAGCGGCAAGAAATATGCTCTCTCCAAAACGCTTGCGGTTCTGATGGTTCGTCCCCGCGGCTGGCACTTGCCGGAAAACCACATGAAGGTGGACGGGCAGATTGTTTCCGGCGCCCTGTTTGATTTCGGCATGTATTTTTTCCACAATGCAAAAGCGGCCATTGCCCAAGGCTCCGGCCCCTATTTTTATCTCCCAAAGATGGAAAGCCATGCGGAGGCGCGGCTGTGGAACAGCGTGTTCACCTTCGCGCAGAGCCATGTTGGCCTGCCGCTTGGGACAATCAAGGCCACTGTGCTGATTGAAACCCTGCCTGCCGCTTTTGAAATGGATGAGATCATCTATGAACTCCGCGAGCATATGGCGGGGTTGAATTGCGGTCGCTGGGACTACATTTTCTCGTTCATCAAGACATTTTCATCGAACAAGAAATATGTGCTGCCGGACCGCTCGCAGGTGGTGATGTCGAAGGCGTTCCTTGCGGCCTATTCTGCATTGCTGATCAAGACCTGTCACAAGCGCGGTGCTTTTGCCATGGGCGGCATGGCGGCACAGATTCCAAACCGCAAGGACCCGGAAGCCAACCAGATTGCCTTTGACAAGGTGACGGCGGACAAGGAACGCGAGGCCCGCAATGGCCATGACGGCACATGGGTTGCGCATCCCGATCTCGTTCCTCTCGCCATGGATGTGTTCAACGCGTTGATGCCCACGCCGAACCAGCTCTACGTGAAACGCGATGATGTCAACGTTGGCCAGCAAGAGCTTCTGGAAATTCACAAAGGCACCAAGACGGAAACGGGCTTTCGCGAGAACATTCGCGTGGGCGTGCAATATCTCGAAGCTTGGCTGCGCGGCCGCGGGGCTGTGCCGATTTACAACCTGATGGAAGATGCAGCCACCGCAGAAATTTCGCGCTCGCAGATCTGGCAATGGATCAAGTTTGGTGCGGTGTTGGATACAGGCGCAAAAGTCACGCAAAAATTCTTTGTGATATGTCTGGCCGAGGAAATGAAACAGGTGCGCGAAGAGGTGGGCGTTGCCGCATATGCGCAGGGCCGCTTCAAGGATGCGGTTGCGATTTTCAAGGCCATGTCCACGTCGAAAAACTTTGAGCCATTTTTGACGTTGCCGGCCTACAGGAAGATAATTTAGGGTTTTGCATGCTTACGTGCGCAGCCTGTAATACTCTTGGGTCACTCTGCCAAAAAAGCTGTGATCTCTTCTTGAAACCTGCCCCAACCTGGGTCCGTATCGAGGATCAGATGGTTTTGTCCCTCAAGCCCAACAAACCGTGCACCCGGAATGCCGGCGGCGAGAATCCTTCCCTCTTCAAACGGCTGCACAACATCGTCATGGCAATGGAGAACAAGCGTTGGCACCGTAATCTGCGGCAGAAGCTTGGTAACGTCCATGTAGTCAGACACAAGCCTGATGCGCACTGCGTTTTCAGGCGAGGTCGTGTTGCGCTGCAGGTCGTTGAACCAGCGCGCCTGTTCCGGCGTGCCACCGGGCATGAAAAGCGAGGTAAAGACCTGGCGGAAGGCAGGATTTTCCTGGCCCCAGCCGGTGCGCATGAGAGTGATCATGGCATCGGCCTGCTCAACATCCACCGGGTCACCGCGCAGCCTTCGCCCGCGGGCAAAGCCGCCGTAGAGAACGAGCTTGCTCACCCGCTCCGGATATTTTGCGGCATAGGCAATGCTCACCGCGCAGCCCTGCGACGCCCCAAACAAGGCAAAGCGTTTGAGCCCTGCCGCGTCCACCACGGCTTCGAGATCACGCACGAAAGCATCGAAGGATATATCCTGCACATCCCAGTCGGAGAGGCCGTTGCCACGGGCATCATAACGAATGAGCTGGTGCTCGCTGGCCATCCATTTCAGCATGTGGCTCCATACCGGACTTTCCCAGTCATATTCGAGATGGTTCAGCCAGTTGCCAGCCTTTACGAGCGGTGATCCCTTGCCCACTTTGGCATAGGCAATCCGAACGCCATTGCCGGACATGCAGAACTGTATTTCCTGCCGGAGATGCGGTGCCTCCACCGGCAATGCAGAAACGGCATCGTGCGATGAAACGGCTTGACCCGTAAAGCGGTAACCCTTGCGGGGAATGGTCTTGATGAGTTTCTGTGCCGCTCCACTGTCACCAATGGCTTTGCGAGCAGCATTGATGCGGCTGGTGAGCGTTGACAGTGAAACGATGCGCCCATGCCAAACCGCATTGAAAATTTCGTCGCTGCTGATCACCTTGTCCTGGTTCTGGATGAAATACACCAACAGGTCGAACACCTGCGGCTCAACCTCAACAAGCTCCGTCCCGCGCCGCAACTCAACGCGCGCTGTGTCCAGCATGAAACCATCGAAGTCGTAACGCAAATTGCATCTCCTTCGCCGCCCGGAGCGGTCTTCTAGCGCGTTAATCAAGAACTTCTCAAGATAAAATCAAGTTCTCCTCAAAGTCTTGATACGAAACAGGGATTACACCTCGCACCATGAACCGGGCCAGTCTGCCCACAAAAACCCCGTAGGTCGCTGGCAGCACGGTTCGATTGAAACACTAATTTTGAACTCAAGGAGAACATTAGAATGAAGAAACTACTTTTGCCCCTCGCAGCCGTTGCAGCCCTCTGCTCTGCGGCAATGGCTTCGGACCGCAACTATGAATTGCGCGAGTCGGACACCTATTTCGGCAGATTTTCGGAACAGCGCGCAGGCAATCAGCTGCCCTACGGCAATTCCGCAACCAAAGCTTTCAAGGCAGTTGACGACAGTGCGCCTCTCACTGCCTACGAGCGCATGATGCAGCTCTCGGAAGAAAACGAACACGGCCGTCACTAAGCCCAACGTTGATCTGAGACAGCGACCGGGTAAACGCCCCCCGTCCCCGGTCGCTATTTTATAACCGCTGAACCCCAAGGAACACGCCGTGATTTACGAGCACTCAACGACCGATAAAATACACACGCTGCGTGAAAGATTTATTTTCAGGGCATGTCAACCTTGGAGAGTTTTGGCCACATTGGCCACAAGACGAAAAATCCGCTTAACCCTGTCCGCATTGGATGATCACATGCTCAAGGATATTGGCATTGCGCGAAGCGATATCGAAATACTGAGCCGTCAGACCGATGCGTCAACGCGCCGGTTTGTGGATTGCGAATAGATGAATAGAAATTTTATAAATCAACATTACCGCCACACCTTGATACGACCGTGTCCTAATCCTCGTCGAACTTGGAAGCAACAAGGGCAGAAAGTGCTTCCATCGCCCTTTCGGATTCGGGGCCTGACGCTTCAACCGTGATGCTGGTGCCCATGGCGGCTGCAAGCATCATGAGGCCCATGATGGACGTGGCGGGAACGGTCTGCCCATCACGGCTGACCTGGATGTTGGCATCAAAGCCTTCGGCACATTTCACGAATTTGGCTGAGGCCCGCGCATGCAAGCCACGCTGGTTGACAATATCCAGTTCCCTGACAAGTGCCGCCATCAATCACCCAGGATTTGGCTGGCGATGTTGATGTATTTGCGGCCTGCATCCTGGGCGGCGGCGGCGGCCTTGTGCAGGTTCGAGTCCTTGCGTACCCGCACCAGCTTTACCAACATGGGCAAATTCAAGCCTGCCACCACTTCCACCCGGCCCTCTTCAAGAAGCGAGATCGCAAGATTGGATGGTGTGCCACCGAACATGTCGGTCAAAATGATAACGCCTTCACCGGAATCAACGGATTCGACAGCCGCTGCAATATCAGCACGGCGGATTTCCATCTTGTCATCCGGACCAATGGAAACGGATGCCAGTTTTTCCTGGCGGCCAACCACATGTTCCAATGCGTGGACGAATTCTTCGGCAAGCCTGCCGTGGGTCACCAAAACCAAACCAATCATGGGAAATCAATCGTTCCGCGCATCGTTAAGTTCAGCCTCGCCCATCTTATAAACCGCCGCACAATGCCCTTATCCGGGCAGGCTTGCAACTGTTTCACGCCATGCCTTTCGGCATATTGAATGCGTTTATGGCAGCTCTCAGCCGAGCCGGTGCGGAAGGCGAACGACCGTCAATTTCCACCAATGGCAGCAATACTCCCAGAATCGCTTGGCTTTGGGGGCGGGGCATTCGCTCGATCTCTGCGTGGGGCTTCAAGGCAACGACAAGGGCAAGCGATACGTCTGGCAACGCGGCCACTGCGACAATGCCAAGCCCACGGATTTCAAGTTTTCCGGCAAGGTTGGGAGGTGCCGAGGCGATAAGGCCATTTCCATTCTGCCTGACCACAACCTGGTCATCGGAAACCAGTTCACCGCGCATGAGCCCCGTTGCAATACCATAACCCGGTTCATCCATAAGCCGCAGGGCGAGGCTCGATTTTCCCGAAGCGGGAGGGCCGATGATCAGCACACCTAGCCCACCAACGCTGACACAGGTTCCATGTAAGGTAATGTCCATCAGGTAGCCTCGGGTGGCATCCAGTCATCGGGGATCGTTGGCAGGCGCACCACGAATCTTGCGCCCAATATTGGCCTTTCGCCACCCGGAACCGCACGGCCCAAGCGGTTTTCTGCCCAGATGCGGCCCTTGTGGGCATCGATGATCTGCTTGGAAATGGACAAGCCCAATCCGGAATTTTTGCCAAACGAACCTTCTGGCCGGTCCGTGTAGAAGCGTTCGAACACCCGTTCAAGATTGTCGGGCCTGATGCCGGGGCCACTGTCTTCCACGCGCACGTCCACCTCACTGCCAAAGCGGCGCACACGCATCATGATCTTGGTGTTTTCAGCGGTAAAGGAACGTGCGTTGTCCGTGAGGTTGCGGAATACCTGGCTCAGGCGTGAGTCGTGACCCAACACGCGGTATGCATCATCAGCCTCCACATCCTTTGGAACAGGCAAGACATGAAGCTCGATTTCGGCCTGGTTTTCCTTGCGGGTTTCATTGGCAAGCGACGTGATGGCACCCAGAAGCTTTGCCACATCAACAGGGTGCGTATCCGTGCGGGCAAGCTCCGCATCAAGGCGCGACGAATCCGAAATATCCGTAATGAGACGGTCGAGCCGGCGCACATCATGCTTGACGATTTCAACAAGTCGGGCGCGCTGTTCATCGGTTTTTACAATCGCCAGGGTTTCAACGGCACTGCGCAGCGATGTCAGCGGATTTTTAAGCTCATGGCTGACATCGGCAGCGAAGGCTTCGATGGCGTCGATGCGGTTGTACATCGCGCTGGTCATGTCGCGCAGCGCGCCCGAGAGATGGCCAATCTCATCGCGGCGGGATGTAAAGTCAGGGATTTCAACACGCTTGTTGATGCCACGTCGCACACGTTCGGCGGCAGCCGATAGGCGGCGTATCGGCTCGGCAATTGTACCGGCAAGCAGAACCGAAAGCAAAATCGTAACCAGCGCCACAAAACCGAAGGTGAGCAAAACCACGCGGCGTTCGGCCCGCAACACATTGTCGATTTCACCGCCCGACGTGGAGAGGACCAGTGCCCCAAGCACCGCGCGGAAGCGCTGCACGGGCACCGATACAAGAACAATGATTTCCTGTTTTTCATCCAGCCGCACGACACTGACTGCCGCACCATTGAGTGCGGCCGCCACTTCCGGAAACTCCTTGCCATTGTCGAGGCTGTATTCCTTCTGCAGCGGATAGTTATACGCAAAGAACCAGTCAAAGGGTTTGAGCAGCCATGTAACCACCATGTTATGCCTGTTTGCATTTGACGATGGCAGGTCTGATTGCACGATGTCACTGCCGCCATAGAGAAAGCGGCTGTCGATCACAAGGTTGCCATCGGGGTCGATAATCCGTCCACGGATGGTTGAATTGGCAAGCAGCCGTCGAAGGACCGGACCGGTTGTTTCCGGATTGATTGGAAAATCCAGGCCACCCAGCTGGTCGGCATCCGGCGTGGCTGAATCTGTATTGTCGTTCAGTGAATCTGGATTGATGACAATGTTTCCGGTATCGGCTGTGGCCGAGCCTGCAATCGCAGCAGCTATGATTTGTGCCTGTGTGGTAAGGCTTTGCACGCGCGCGTCTATCAGCCCTTGGCGAAATTGGTTGAAATAAAGGATGCCAGTCACCAAAATGACAAGGCCCAAAAGATTGAGAAGCACAATCCGGCTGGTGAGGCGCTGGGGGGCGAGATTGTGCAACAGTCCGCGCCGCCCTGAAACCGGCGGTGCAAAGGCATCGATGTCGGACGCATCGTCGCTTTCGTTGCGGTCAGCCGCATCCGCAGCCGTTGTTTTGTCTAGCATCTAGCAGCCTTCCACAGGGGCGTGCTTTTTGAAAATCTTATTGTTCTTTGAAGCGGTAACCAACGCCATAGAGTGTTTCAATGCCGTCGAAGGCCTCATCAACCTGGTTGAATTTCTTGCGCAGGCGCTTGATGTGGCTGTCAATGGTGCGGTCATCCACATAGACCTGGTCGTCATAGGCTGCGTCCATGAGCGCATCGCGGCTTTTGACAATGCCTGGGCGCTGGGCAAGTGACTGCAGGATGAGGAATTCAGTGACAGTGAGAGTGACGGGCTTTGCGTCCCATGTGCAGGAGTGACGGTCAGGATCCATGGCGAGTTTGCCACGTTCAATGACTTTTGCGGCATCTGTGGGCGGTGAGGTTCCATCCCTTGCACTGGCGCGGCGCAGAACCGCCTTGACGCGCTCCACCAACAGGCGTTGGGAAAACGGCTTCTTGATAAAATCATCGGCACCCATCTTGAGGCCGAACAACTCGTCGATCTCGTCATCTTTCGATGTCAGGAAGATCACCGGAAGATCGGTTTTCTGGCGGATGCGGCGCAGCAGCTCCATGCCGTCCATGCGGGGCATCTTGATGTCGAAGATCGCCATGTCAGGCGGTGTGTCCTGCAGGCCCTGCAAAGCGGCAGCACCGTCATTGTATTTCTGCACGGAATACCCCTCCGCTTCGAGTGCCATGCCGACGGAGGTCAGAATGTTGCGGTCATCGTCAACGAGTGCAATGGTTGCCATTTTCTTGTTCATCCCGTGTTATTCCTGTTATCGCGTCTAAGGATGAAACTAGAACAAATTGTGGCAACTAGGCTAGGGGGTAGGCTCATATGGTTAAAAACAGTTTTCCCGGCGCTGACATGCGAAAAATCCTGATGGCTGCCAAAACCTGCACGTTGTCGACAATCAGCCACAAGGATGGCGCACCATTTGGCGCGCTTGCCAATATTGCAACCGATGTATCGGGGCGACCCGTCTTGCTGATGTCAACTCTTGCATGGCACACGCAGAACCTCATCGCAGATGCACGCGCCAGTGTCATGGTGGCCGAGGTGCTGGACAAGGGTGATGCCCTTACAGGTCCGCGCGTGACCGTACTAGGGCGGTTTGCGCGCAATGACGACGCCGGTTTGCGCGCTTGCTATCTCGCATATCATCCGTATGCGCAGCTTTATGCCGATTTCGGTGATTTTTCATTCTGGCTGATGACACCGTCAAGCGTGCATGGCGTTGCAGGTTTTGGGCGGATTGAAACGCTGGCGCCGGAAGAGGTTTTCGGCGCTTAGAGCATCGGGTGATCATTTGAATCCATATCCTGCGGCTTGAAGTAGTTTGAGCATTCTTCGGGCGTAAAAAGTTTGCATATGTCGCCGATGGCTTTCCACAGGTCGTCGATTGTGCGGGCTTTCATTTTTCTGAGATGG
>JANOVC010000018.1:0-19022 GCA_031417195.1 Rhodobiaceae bacterium | reverse complement strand
GTGGTATAGAGCTGCGCTTCGGTGTTGTAGAACGGTGCGCTGGCCGAGGCGACACTTCCCCGAGGGGTGTAGGTGCTGATCGTGTTGACATTGAACGCCGCCGACTTGCCACTCGCGGCGGTTTGATACACCCGGCCAAAGCCATCCACATAGTCAAGGTGGAACTGGTTGGTGGCCTGTCCGCCTGCGGGCGGACGGTAGGTGGCGATATATTGCGGGCCTATGGGCTGGCCGAGGTTGACGTAATAGGTGACGGTGTAGTCACCCCCCGGCCGGTCCTGCCGGCTCTGGCGGCACAGCGCGTCATAGGTGTTGGTAGTGACCTGGCCGTTGAGGTCAGTTTGTGTGAGTGGTGCAGCGCACACCGCATCCCAGGTCGCCGTCGTCTTGAACAGCGGGTCAATGGCGTATCTGGGCAGGCGGGTTTCGATGGGGTAGAGATTGCTGGTGGCATCATAAAGCGTCGTGGTTACATTGCCCATGGGATCGGTCTGGGACACCATATTGCCAAAGCCGTTGTAGGTGGCGGTGGTGGCGGCGTAGGTCGTACCCGATATCCAGTTGCTGCGCTCGGTTACCTCGCAGCGGCTGGGGGGTATTGTCACCGCCGTAGTCCCGTCAAACACCGTATAGCCATAGGCCAGCAAGGTGGTGGTGGACGAGCCGGCGTAGGTTGCCTCGTGGGCCCGGCACGACACAAGATAATCCGCCGTGTTGGGATAAAAGCCAAACCACGTGGTTTTCTCGTCACCCGTGTTGGCGGTCTCGCCGAAATCCGTCACCGTCGTCACATTGCCATAGAGGTCGTAGCTGAAACTCTGCAGCGACGACTTGTACGCCGCGCCATTATAAAGCCTCGCCTCGCGCGACGAGTTCACACACACCAGCGGCAGTTCCGTGTCCGTTGTAAAGCCGCTCAGCTCCTGCTGCAGCACGGCTCCCGCCCCGTCCCGGCGCTCGACCAGCGACACCCGGCCCAGACAAGCCACCGACTGCTGGTAGGTTGACACCACCTGGGGCCGCGCCGTCTCGTTCGCATTGGCGGGAAGGGTGGCCGTCACGCTGCGAAAGCCCATGAACTGCCGCTCCACATTGTTCCACGCGCCGCCCGCATAGTCAAAATCCGTCGTCGCCACAAGCCCGCGGCCGTCGTCTGTGGTGATCGATTTGACCAGCTGCATGGTGAACGGAATCCTGGTGGCAGGCGTTCCCGCAGAAGACTTGTACGTGACGCTTTCTTTCCCGCCCAAGGGCTGCGTGATGGATAGAAGGAGGTCGGGGACGGGGCCTGTGTTGACACGGACAACGCCGTTACCGGGATATTGTGTCGTTTCATACACATCGGCCAATCCATCGCCCGTAAAATCAGTGAGCTGCTGGAAGTACTGTCCTGAAGCTGTGCTGTAATTAAAAATTGTCGCAACGACAGACCCAGCCTTTGGTGCTTGCGTTGCATTTCGAATGGCTTGGTATTTTCCACCATCGTACAACATCAAATCAACTTGACCGTCACCATCAAAATTTGCAGCTGTTACAATTGGGGGTAAGTAGCCAGCCGGAGTTCCATTGCCGAAAGCCCCAACAGGCGGAATAATTCTACCATAAAAACCAGCACTGGTAGCGCCTGTAAAGCCTGCAAGGTTAACGGGGGTTGCAGACAATCCCGTCAAGTCAAAGGATTTCCCATTGGATAGCATTCTTCTTGTTTCATAGGCGCTTGAATCAACATTCTTTACGACAACAACATCCGTCATTCCGTCGCCGTTGGCATCTGCAATAAGCCACCCAGACGTATCAAAATTTTGGGGCCAAGCGACAGTTTGGACAGGTTGGGCCACGAAATTTGTGCCTGTCGAAAGATGAACAATGCCATTCCAGTTGCCATTGGCAAACCAATGTTCCAGCAGGTCGGCTTTGCCGTCACCGTTGAAATCGCCTTGGTCAACGCGGTAGTTGTAGTCAATAACGCGGCTTTGAGGAAACCCGGGAGTGGCCCATGTCTGCATGACCATGGTTGCCCCTGATTTTACCCACACATGTCCATTGCGCGTGAGAATATCTGCAAGAC
Organism: Rhodobiaceae bacterium; assembly: GCA_031417195.1. Taxonomy (GTDB): domain Bacteria; phylum Pseudomonadota; class Alphaproteobacteria; order Rhizobiales; family Aestuariivirgaceae; genus Aestuariivirga. The sequence continues at coordinate 16,954 of JANOVC010000018.1, read as the reverse complement.
CATCACCCGTCACGTCAGCGACCAGGGTAACGCCACCGTCAAAATTCCGTCCGGTGTTCGTGGGTCCTTGTACGGACATGAATTGTTCAAAGCTAGAACCATTCCAACGCCAAAACGATAATACTGCAGGAGCATAATTGCAGCTGTAATTGCCGTCCCTGCTCGAAAAGCATGAAGCAGGAAGGTAAACATCGACTGCATCATCTGTTCCATTGCCGTCGTAATCAGCAGATGCCGGCCGGACATCACGCCTCATGCGCTCGTACTCTGCAGTATGAGTTGTGCCTGAATTCGAACACGCAAAGGGCGTATCAGATGGATTGGATAACCCCGTTGAGAAAATAACACCGCTGAAACAATTATAGGTCGGATTATTTACTGCATGACCAGATATGCGATTATTCGGAGGTTCGTAATAATCTGGCTGTAAACCATCTCCATTAAAATCCCCGCCGGCCACAAGCATATTGTTCTCGAAGCGTGGCCCCATAAGATTCCATGCTACTGACCCAAAACTCGGCGCGCCATTTGGCCCTGACATGTTTGCGTAGGTCATGACATAGGGCGGCAGGCTTGTTCCACCGGTGATGGTGCCATCGGGGGTTACGGTTGCGTCTTTTCCGAACTGCTGCACCTGCGTGAGGCGCGAGAGGCCGGTGGATGCGCTGGTCTCATAGGTGAGCCTGTAGGCCCGCAGCAGGCTGCCGCCGCTCTTGACTTCGATTGCCGTAATCCGCCGGGTGATGGCGCGGATGTCCCGGCCCGTGGCATAGCTGATCGGGTCTGGCCGCTGGGCTGTGTAAAACCGCACCTGCGCCACGGCTGTTGCGTCATAGCTGAAGCGGGCGATGGATTCGGGCGACTCCGATATGCCAAGAAGAACGGTAGCACGGGAGGTTCCGCTGTTCAGGTTACCAAGCCAATTGCTGAGGCCTGCTGGATCAGGCGCGCGGTTGAGGGCATTGGCATACAGCAGGGTGACAAACTGTTCATTGGTCAGGGTACCGTATTTGGCGATGAACTCCGGCGAGTTCAGGAAACTGGCAGCAATCGTGGCAAGCGGGGTTCCATTGGCCAGGGAGGTGGTATGCAAGGTGAGGCCTGGCGCATCGGGCGCGCGGTTGAGGGCGGCCTGGTAAATCCGCTGTACCGGGCTTTGGTTGGCCACGGCTGTTGCGGTTCCAGTATTCTTTTCGGCGATGGTGCCAATGGTGCATTCGAAGGTGGCGCTGCAGGACCAGCCGTAGTCCACATGGTTGCCGCGCCGGTCGGTGACACTTGCGAGGTGCCAGCGGAAGGTGGTGGCGGAGGTGCCGCCCTCCAGCGAGGTGTAGAGATATCTGGTGCCATCGCCGCCGGTCACCTCCCAGGTGTTGGCGCCCGCGTCCTGGCGGATGCGCTGGTAGCTTTCAATGCGTGGCGCATAGGCGCTCTGGCCGGAGGCGGTTGGCACGGCACAGGAGGGCGTTGAGGCCGGGTTCTGCACCTCGGCGCAGGCCACAAGCTCGTCGCCGTCAAGGCTGTAGCTATCGACGGGAAAGCCCGCCGCGCCATAGGCCGGAACACCGCGCCCGCCGGACGCCTTGTCCACACCCGGCGCATGGGCAGGGCTTCCCGACACCCGCTCGATCACCGACAGGCCGTCAATGGACCAGCCAATGCCGAGCAGGCCGCCGGCGCTGGGAATGTTCCTGACGCCGCGGGCGGAATCATAGGACAGGGACAGCTTCGGCTCGAGCCCGCGAAACGCCGGAACCTCAATCGGGATCGCCTGCCGGTAGCTGCCGTTCCACGCCGTGACCGGAACCTGGGGACCCTTGGCACCGGGGGGTGGCAGCCCCACTTCCTGGGCCGCAGCGCCAACCGCCATCAGACTGAGAAGAAACACGGTGAGTAGCCGGATCATTCAAATCTCCTGTGCCGAAATTAGAGGCTTAAAACCTGCACCGGAAACAACCCCGCCCACAAGCCTCACACGCGATGATTGCGGGACTTATCCACAGGGAGTTGCATCCGGAGGCCACGACACGTTAGTGTGGGATTCACCAAGGAGCACCGCCATGCTGAAATCCCGTCTTGTTGTTGCCGCGCTGATCGCCGCCGTGTTGCCCGCAATGGCTGCAAGCCTTGCCATCAAGTTCACCAACCGCTCCGGCGAAAGCATCACCCAGCTTTCCGCAACCCCCAGAGACGCGGCCAGCGCCCCGGCGCAAAACATCCTCACCGGCCCCATTGCCAACGGCGCAACCGGCCAAGCCACCATCACCGCGCCAGACGGCACTTGCGTCTTCACCCTCACATTCACCTCTGCATCCGGAAAAACCGTCAACCGACCCGATACCGACCTCTGCCAAACCGACGGCATCATCATCGAGTAGGTGATCGCACAGGATGGCACCTTTTAATCTGGCATTCGGACTTTTGTTGATTGCCATTCTCGTGCCGATTGCCTGGATTGATTTTCGTTATCATATCATTCCCGACAAATTGAATGCTGCGTTGTTTGTGGGCGGTTGCGTTTCCATGTGGGTCACCGGTCAACCTCCCGTCATTGACGCCTCGCTCGGCTTTGTTTTGGCTGCGCTTGTTTTTCTGGCTGTGCGGTTTGTTTATAAACGCTTGCGCCACGTCGAAGGCCTGGGACTGGGCGATGTGAAATTCTTTGCAGCGTCCGGCGTTTGGGTAGGTGCTACGGGCTTGCCATGGCTCACATTGTTTGCGGCAATCTCCGGTCTGGTCTTCGCGCTTGCTGTCAGCCTTGTTTTTGGTAACATCAATCACAAGACGCGGCTAGCCTTTGGCCCCCATCTGGCGCTCGGCACGCTGGCAACGTGGGTTGCCAAATCAAACAACCTGATGTGAGATGCGATGATGACCCGAAAAACAGACAAGCATCATGACGGGCAAGCGGGCTTTACGCTGCTGGAGCTTCTGGTTGTTCTCGGGATCATTGCCTTGCTGGCAGCCCTCGTTGCACCGCAAGTCATCCGTTATCTGAGCGATGCGCGGTCGAGCACTGCAAATGCCCAGCTCAAGAACATCGAAAGCGCGGTTGAGCTCTACTATCTCGACAATGGCCGTTATCCTTCCGCTGAATCGGGCCTTGCAGATCTTGTTACAGCACCTGCCGGTGTTGCGGGTTGGAAGGGACCTTACCTCAAGAAGAAGCAGGGACTCGTTGACCCCTGGGGCAAGCCATTCGCCTATGTCTTTCCGGGCGCGCATGGGACTTATGACATCGTGTCACTGGGCCGCGATGGAAAAGAAGGGGGTGACGGCGAGGACAGGGATCTTGTGAGTTGGTGAGGGCTCTCACGAACTGCTTGCCAGCGGGATCACCAGCGGCGGCCACTTGCGCGTGTCGCCGGGCGGAAATCCGACCGTGACTTCAATTGCCAAAGGCAGTTGATCCGCAGTCGACCAGCTCTTTTGCCATTGCGAAACGCCGCCATTCTCCGCAGGACCGAAATACCGGAAAGACAGGGACGCCACGTTCTGAAGAAGGATTTCCGTTTTGCTTGCCTGAGCGCTTTTCAATGGCCGGTACAGCGCGTAATCGAGCTTGAGTTCAGACGCCGCAAAACTGTAATCCAGCCGGTAAAGTCCGCCACGCTCGAACCGGTCATCCAGCACGGTTATGATTTTGAGAGACACAGGCATGCCGGAAAAGCTTATCTTTTGCTGGGCCTGATCATCATTGTCAAAAACCACGCGCGTATCGGCGATGGCCTGCTGCAGATGGCGCTGCACAGCTTCGACATCACTGCGACCATCAATGCGCGCCTCCACGCGCTTCACCTCGCCCAAGGTGTTCAGCGAGGTCAAGGCAAAGGCCGACATCAACCCCAGCAGCGCCAAGGCAACAAGCATTTCCGCCAGAGTAAATCCGCTCTGACCATGACCTTCCGTTTCGTCGGGGCGTGTCATTGCTCCAGCCCTTCGATGACAATGGTTTCCAATTCATCGCCTTGTTCATTGCCTTGGCCACGTGAAGGAACGCGCAGCAGGATGGGACGCGCCGATGTCCAGTCGGGCATCACTTCCGCAATGGGTTGCTGTATTACGGCTCCCTTGGAAAACGCGGAGGGGCCACCTTCTGTCAGTGGCACCGACAAAAGCTGTTTTGCTGCGGCTGTTTCATCCAGCGCTTTCTCGACCCGTGAGACGCGCGACAAGCCTTCGCCAAAAATCTGAAATCCCACGATGATGGTCATCGACAGTATGGCGAAAGACACCAGAACCTCAACGAGCGTGAAGCCTGACATGGAATTTGATTGCCCCGTCACTTGGCGGCGCCCTGCAATGATGTGATCATGCCAGTGAGCCAACTCACATGGATAACGACATTTCGCCCGGTGCTGTCCGTCAAACGAATTTCGCCACCGGATGAGGCACCATTGGGCGAAAAGCGGAATACAGCCATGCCGGAGTTCACTTTTTCACGCGCCGAGGTGACTTCGATTTTTGCCGCTTCAGGCAGGATCTCGCGCGAAACCTTGCCGTTCACTGCAAGTGTCCTTCGGGTCACATCAATTTCAAGCCTGGATTCCTGATTGGCGCCGATTGCGGCCAGTCTAGCCTCGCGCAAACCAGTTAAAAGTGTTTGTGCAGCGACAGCGATGGCATCACCCCGTGCGCGATTTTGCACCATGGGCATGGCGACCACGGCCATCAGCGCCATGATTGCAATGACAACCAGCATTTCCGCAAGGGTGAAGCCATCGTTTTTTGTCATTGCAGTGTCAACTCGTTGACACTCAAAATGGCGCGCATGACGCTCATGATGAGGCCACCGATCAACATGCCAAGCAACACAGTCATCACGGGTGTCAGCAGCGTCATGAGGCGTTCAATACGGCGGCTTGTGTCAGCTTCGCGGGACTCGGCGAGATGAAGGAGGATTGAGTCCAAGCGGTTGGTTTCCTCGCCGATGCCGATCATCTGAAGCGCAGACGGGTCCAGCACCGCGACGTCCTTGATTGCGACTGAAAGCTTCGAGCCGGCTGTTACCTTTTCCACAGTCTGCGCCAGCTGCGCTTGCGTCTTCAGGTTTTTTGCGACACCGGATGTGACACTGATCGCATTCTGCAACTGCACACCATTGCGCAGCAGCGTTCCCAGCGTGCGACAAATGCGGGCAGCTTCAATGTCGCGGGGTATGGACCACAGATACCAGAGACTTTGAAGTTTCCCATAAACTTCCGGGCGGCGTAGCAGGGCAAAAATCAGCGTTGATGCCAGCGCGGCACCAGCAAGAATGATCCAGCCATAAGTTGAAAATGCGTGCTGGATCGAGAGCATCACCGAAATGATGATGGGCAAATCCTTGCCTGACTGCTCAAACAGCGGTGTGATGCTGGGAATGAGCACGGTCGCAATCACCACGAGGGATGCAAGCGCCATCACCAGCAACACGGCGGGATAGACAGCGGCTGAACCGAGGCGACCGCGCAGTTCAAGCCTGCGCTCGAGAAGATTGGATAACTCAGCCAACACCGTCACCAGCGTTCCGGTTTGCTCACCCGATCTGATCAAGCCAATCTCGTCAGCTGCAAATCCGGTGCTGGTGTCATTCAGTGTCTGGGAAAAAGAACTGCCGCCGGAGATTTTTTCAGCTGCCATGTGGGCGAGTTTCGGGATGCGGCCGCGCGGATTGTCGGATGCGATCAGATGCAGAGCCTTATCGAGTGGAATGCCGGCGCGCAACAAAGCGGCTAGCATTCGGGCAAAGGCCGCACGTTCAGCCAGCGACGGCTTTGAGCGGCCAATTTCCATCTGCAACCAACCCGCAGTCTTGTTGCCAAAGGGGACACTGGATGCTTCGTATGGAAAAAGACCTTGGCTGCGAAGCTTGCCAAGCGCTTCACCTTCGCTTTGCGCCGTGATGACTCCCGACGTTGTTTGTCCGTTTGCATCATATGCCCGGTAATTGACCTGCATCAGCCAAAGGACCCCGCAATGATGCGCATGACTTCATCGACTGACGTCTCGCCGTCCATGATCTTGCTGCGGGCATTGTCAAACATCGTGGTCATTCCCGCCTTTTTGGCGCTGCCCTCAAGCTGAGACTCACTGGCGTGCTGTGATAGCAAATGCCTCACATCAGGGCCTACATTGAGCAACTCATAAACGACGGTGCGGCCGCGATAACCTGTACCACTGCATTTGCTACAGCCCTTGGCCTCATAGATTGTCGTCGCTGCCGACAACTTGAAAATGGCAGCCACTTCAAGTGACGGTTTTTGTTTTTGACGGCAATCGGTACATAATTTGCGGACTAGCCGCTGGGCGATGACGCCACGCAGACACGATGCCAGCAAATAATCTTCCACGCCCATGTCGAGCAGTCGTGTGATGGAAGCAGCGGCGGAGTTTGTGTGAAGAGTGGATAAAACCAGATGCCCCGTGAGTGAGGCCTGTACGGCAATGCGTGCCGTTTCAAGATCGCGCATCTCACCAACCATGACAATATCCGGATCCTGACGCAATACGGACCGCAGGACGGCTGCAAAATCCAGTCCGATCTGGGGCTTCACCTGAATTTGATTAATGCCATTGAGATGGAATTCCACCGGGTCTTCGACGGAAAACAGCTTTGATGTTGGTGTGTTGAGGCTGCTAAGGGCAGCATACAGTGTGGTGGTTTTGCCGCTGCCTGTGGGTCCTGTGACCAGAATGATGCCGTTGGGCTGGGAAATCATGCGGCTGATCCAGTCCGCATCTTGTTTTGAAAAACCGAGTGCCGCGAAATCAAGTGGCACTTCCTGTCGATCGAGGATGCGCATGGCAATGCTTTCGCCGAACAGTACCGGCGTGGTTGACACGCGGAGGTCGACATCGCGGCCACGGATGGGAATGCGGATGCGACCGTCCTGGGGTAATCTCTGCTCGGCTATGTTCAGCCGCGCGAGAATCTTGACCCGCGATGTGAGGCCTGCTTGGGTTTCCTTCGGCAGGTGTTCGGCTAGCTGCAAGGCGCCATCAATCCTGAACCTTACCCGCACAAGGTCTTCAGCCGGTTCGATATGAATGTCGGATGCGTTCTTTGCAACTGCAGACGCGATAAGGCGGTTCAGCAGCTTGATTGTCGGTGCATCGCGCGCCACATCACGCAAACGCTCGATATCGTCTTCCTGAGCGACACCAGATGATTGCAATTCTCCAACGGTTGCGAAATTTTCAGTAGCAGCGAGCCGCGCCAGATGGCCACTGAGACTGCTGAGATCTATAACCTTCATTACAAGCCGCTTGTCGAGGAAGTAACCCAATGCGCGGATAGAATCCGTTTGAAAGGGTTGGGCTGTGGCCACGGTGACCGTCGTGTCGTTGACGTCCACAATCATGAAACTGGAACTGCGTTGATAGTCCGGTGGCAGGATCAACTCTGTAATGGGCTCAGTGGGCAAATCAGATGACTGAATGCGGTCAAGCCCCAGAAACTGCGCCTGCAGGTCGGCAAGTTTTTGATCGGGGATCAATCCCAATTCGAGCAGGACGGTGGACAGATTTTGAGACGAGGATTGGAACGTTGACCGCGCCCGCTTGCAGGACACAGCATCGAGTTGCCCCGTAAACTCGAGAAAATCGAGGAATTGCAACTCCGTTCCCTGCAGACCCTGCGCAAGATTTGCGACAGTGGTGTTGATCACAGGATTTTCAAGTGACTGACTTTTTGACATTTTCAGCCTCATCTTCTTTCTGGCTTTGACAGCTCACCATGACTTGAAATCGGCAGTTTCAAAATAGCCTGAAATCGCTAAACTGTCACGCATGAGTCATTTTTTCCACGATAACCCCATCTGGCGCTGGTGTGGCGAACAGCTTGGCCAGCTTTTTCCCAAGCAGGACGCGCGGATTGTGGTCAACCGCAAGACGACGACTGAACTGGTTCTAGGCGCGGAGTCTGCCGCACTCTATCGAAAACAGTCGCTGAATGTGCCGTTGCGCGCAGACAACAAGATTGCCGAAGTGTCCGATGTGGCTGATCTGCTTTCGGTTCTCAAACGGAACGAACGCTTGATCTTAACCTTTTCCGAGCAAGCCTGCTTCACGCGATCACTCAAACTGCCCTTAAAGATCCTGCACAAGGCAAGCACCATTGTTGACCTTGATATTGAGCAGATGACGCCGTTCAAAAAAGCTGATGTGTTTAACCTTTGGGCAGCTCTCTCAAAACCTACGTCTACGCCTGTTGACATCGGACATGCCGTTATCAAGAAAACCGCTATTCAAGCCATCAAGACCCAGCTTCAAACGATATCCGGCCAGATTGTTGGCATTGCCATACGGTCGTCCGAAGCTGCAGCCTGGCCAAGCCTTCTGGATCAATGCGGCCACACATTTGGAGCAGACCGCGAGTGGCGATGGGCGCGGATTACCATGGCAACCTGTGCGGCCTTTGCCATTTCTGCGGTAGCACTCGCTGGCACTGCAATAAGCCGGATTGAAACGGCACGGCAAGACGTGGACGCTAGAATTGAGGATTTTCAAGGCAAGGCGAAAGACGTTCGACAGAAAATTGATGTCACCAATGCCTCAAATGTGCAGGCCCAAGCGTTGCTTAGCCTGCGTAAAAATTCAAACAGCACGATCGCCATATGGGAAGAGCTTTCGCGCGTCGTTCCTGATGGGGCGTGGCTGCAGACTCTTTCGATTGCAAACGGCAAGGTGCAAATAGATGGTGCGGCCGATGACGCCGAAAGGCTTATTGGTATTCTTGAAGCTTCAGACCTGTTCCTCAATGTGCAGTTCACTTCACCGCTCTTCAAGAATCCAAATGATGCGAAAGTGCATTTCTCCATCGCTTTTGACGCGGGTGGTGCTGACAAATGAGAATACTCGGCAAGCTCTTTGGATTTGCAATCCTGCTGGCACTGGTGGCACCGCTGGTGTTCGGCGGGTTTTATTTCTGGTCAGACATCACGTCCCGCGAAGAGGAATGGGCCACATCAAGCGAACGCTTTGACCGCTTGCGCAGCGTGGCAGCATTTGACATTGCGCAGTATCCGCTGGGGAGCCGCGACCAATTCGCGGCCGATGCCTATTTGGGAAGTGGTACACCGGCCATTCTTACAGCCAACCTGCAGTCGAGGCTGCGCGAATTTGCAGTCCAACGCGGCGTTGAGATTGTTCAGGCGAGTGAGCTCAAGGATGATTCCACTGATAACCCGTTTTCCAAACTTGGTATTCGCCTTGAAATGTCCGGACCTGCAGCAGGCATTTATGATGTGCTGCAACAGATTGAACAGTCAAAACCATGGCTCTTTATCGACAACGTCCAAATGCGGTCGGGCTTTGTCGATAGCGCACAGCAGCAGCCCGTTGAACCGTCCATGTTTGTTGGTATGGACGTGTGGGGTGTAATGCCCCGCATCGCTGATGGAACCAAGCAACCATGAGAAGCTATGTGTTTCGAAGTCTGTCGTTGCTCATGCTGGTGGGAATCCTCATCTCGCTGGCGGGTGTCTACTGGTTTTGGAAAAATCCACTGCCGAGTGCGATAGCCCGGCCCGTTGCACGCTGGCAACCTGAACTTTCGGAAAATGTAGTGCTCGACGATCCGGCGGGCCCTCTCCACAACAAGGAAGACACTTTTTCGCGTCCCGTTTTTTCGCCAACACGCCGTCCCTTTGTTGCCCCCGTGGTCAGCACTCAGCAGGTTCAACCTGAGCAAGTTGTTGTGCAGGCACCACCACAAACACTGACAGACTCCTCACTCTTCCAGCTCAAAGGAATTTTGCTGTCGGATTCCCGCACAGCAGCCCTGATTGTTACACCAGAAAATGCTGATGGAAAATGGTATTCCAATACTGATAGCGTCATGGGTTGGAAGATCGGCAAAATCAACGCAAACAGCGTTGAGTTGATTGCAAATGGGCAATCCAGAACCATCCAACAATATGTGGACAACTCGCAATTGCCGCTGGGAACTGCCCCCCCACCTAACTAGGTTCAGTCCCATCTATTTTGGCATGCGTGTGGGTACATCAGTTGCGTCTGCAAGTTCTGATAAAGTGCATTATTTTGGTGGTTCTCGGCATTGCCCTTGTGGCTTGCGCGAGTGGCCTAGATGATTCATTGCTGCTCGACAACAAGCTTGATCGCAAGCAAGCCGCAGGAACGAAGCAACAGCGATTAAGCAATTTTCTGGCGAATGCTAAGTCAGAACCTGACGCAGGAGGCAATGCGGGCTTCACAAAATATGGCAACGACACACTGACCGGCGCACCTCGTCCGCAAATGATTGCCGATGGCGGCGACGATGCCCGGGACGTACGGCTTAACCTAGTTGATGCATCAATTGCGGCGGCGGCGAAATCCGTTCTTGGTGATGTTCTTGAGCTGAACTACAGCATTGATAGCCGTGTGCAGGGAACGGTGACGATACAGACCAGTCAACCGATCAGCGGCAACGAATTGCTCCGCATGTTTGAAGGTGTGTTGCGGGATTCCGGTGCTGCGATTACCGGAGATGGGCGTAGCTACCGCATCGTTCCGTTGGCGGACGCAGCGCGTGCAATTGTTCCGCTCGAACAGGCATCGAACGCTGGGGATGGGCCTGGCCAACGGCCACAGATCATCACGCTCAAATACGTATCGGCGGACGAAATTCGTCAGGTGGTTGAACCACTGGTGCCTGTCGGCATGATTGTCAAAACAGATGCGCGACGCAATGCCATCATTCTTGTCGGAACATCCAGTGAGGTCGCTGCCATTCGCGAGACAATTTCCGTGTTTGACGTGGACTGGATGAAAGGCATGAGCTTTGCCCTAATACCTGTGCGTTCGTCGCAGCCATCGGCCATTGTGAGTGACCTGGAGCAGATCTACGATACCAAGAAAGGGCCGTTACGCGACATTTTACGCTTTGTGCCGAACAAGCGGTTGAAGTCTGTTCTCGTCATTTCTTCACGGGCGAAATACTTGAAGGAGGCCACCAACTGGATCCGAAAGCTGGATGTGCTGGCCGATTCCAACGAAGAAAGCCTGCATGTCTACAAGGTTCAAAACCGGACGGCGGCTGAACTGGCAAAGGTTTTGCAGTCTGTGCTGCGCACTGGAAGTGGCAACCAGACGGCTTCAATAGGAAGTGGCGAAGTTGCCCCCAAACTGCCGGCTGAAACCCTTGTTTCCCAGAACGGAGAACCAACCACAGGCCCGGAAACACCATCCACGGGATTAGGCTCCGATGCCGAGCAGACCGTTGCTGCAGCAGACGGCGGTGATAAGGTCATCACTGCTGCCGGTGTTCGTGTTGTTGCAGATGACGCGAACAACTCGATCCTTGTCTTTGCTACCACAAATGACTACGAGCGGATTTTGGCGGTGTTGCAGGAAGTTGACTCCCAGCCCAATCAAGTTCTTTTGGAGGCGGTGATCGCCGAAGTCAGTCTTGATGATGAATTGAAATTTGGTGTGCGGTGGTTGTTTGGCGAAGACAGCAATAATGGAACGTTCTCTGATATTGCAAGCGGGGCAGTTGCTTCGTCGTTTCCCGGGTTTTCGTATTTCCTGAAGGCAAATGACATTTCTTTCACGCTCAACGCACTGTCAAGTGTTACCAATGTTCGCGTGCTGTCTTCGCCATCACTCGTTGTTCTCGACAACAAGACCGCGACCCTACAGGTCGGTGATCAGGTACCCATCGTCACGCAAACAGCGCGTGGAGTAACAACGACAGATGCGCCAATCGTCAACAGCGTGCAGTTGAAAGACACAGGTGTAATCCTATCCGTCACACCGCGGGTCAATGATAGTGGAAGGGTGATTCTGGATATAGAACAAGAAGTGAGCAGTGTTGTGAAGACCAGCACATCCGGTATCGATTCCCCAACAATTCAGCAACGAAAGATCAAGACGTCTGTTGTTGTGACCGATGGCGAGGCTTTGGCTTTAGGCGGACTCATTCAAGAGAGAGAAACCGAGGGTAAATCCAAGGTGCCAGTGTTGGGGGATGTGCCGATTATTGGCGCCGCTTTCCGCCAGAAAACCAGCAATGTGTCCCGCACGGAACTCATCATTTTCATCCGACCAAGGGTTATTCGCGATATGGATGAAGCCCGTCGTATTACCAAGGAGTTCCGCAGCGAGCTCAGTATTCAGGCGCCGCGTGTGCGCAGAAAAGAAGCAACGCCCGGGAGTGAAATCCAGCGTATCTTCAATTGAAGCAGGATGTTGCTGTAAGAGCGGTCGTTTTATCTTCCATCCATTCGCCGCCCCGCTGCCATGTCAGAAAAGCAAAAGGACGTTCAGGCTGCCGCAGAATTATGGCTGTTGCCAGCCTGCGATATCGCGCACCGTTGTCGGCGGTGACCCTGACATCAAGTCCGAATGTACGGCCCTGGCTTGCGCCCACAAAATTGGCGAGACTGCCCGTAAACGCCCCAGATGCAGACTGGTTGAAGGCTTTTCGCAAAGCGAGAGGAGCAGACGCGGGATCGATGCCAGGCTGGGAGGAGTTTACTGTCACGAGTGGCAAGACCGAGCGGTACAGGTTTTCGTCCATGCCCGGCAACTGGTCGAGTTCCTCTATTGCTTCATAGGGGGCATTCTTTGGCCCAAAGTTGCGTTCGGGATAGGTTTTGGGTTCGATACCGCCTGATTGGGCCACATTGTCGCCATCGCGAAAATCCAATATTGCTTCGGAAATTTCTTTTGCCTTGCGGTCATCGGCACCAAGACCGCGCAACAATTCCGCGAAAAATTCTGGTGGCAATATGTTTATGTCGGCAAGGCCCGCATGATCCTGGACGCGGACATCAACCGTTAGGCCTTTGCGCCACATGCAAACAGTTTGCGTAGTGTTTGTTGGCTGTGCCACGGTTGCCAATCGCCATGCCGCAAGGCGCGCCATGCCATCTGCGATCAATTCGGCTTGGGTATTGCGCACGATATTTGAAGCTGTCAGCGCATCCACTCGCACTTTTACGACAAAACCCGTGGTAATTGCCGCTATCAACCCGGCGAGCCATATGACGGCAACCAGCACAAAGCCACGTTGATGCCTGTGCTGGTCTACCTGTTCGTTGTTGGTTGTGCGATCAATCACACAACCATGTTAGGCGGTCAGCGCGCTCGCGTCGAGAACATGTCATTCTCATCGTTTGCGACTGCTTTGCCGAAGAGGGAAATAACCCTATCACCCGCTCTTACAAGCCCCTGGTAATCGCCAAGGAAATGGCCGCGGGCAACGGGCGCATCCAGCATGTCGAAAGAACCGGATGTCAAACGGCGCTCCTTGCCCCAACCCGACTTGGCGCCGCAATTGTAGCTTCTTTCCGGATTGCAGGTGATCGACCAGTAATCCGTTCTTTCCTTGCCATCACTGGTATCGAAACGGAAATCGTAATAGGTGACGACAATACGATGATCGTCACCAACCTCAACTGAGGGAACGAACGCTTGCTCACGCTTCAGGTTCGCGTTGGGTGGAGTGGCGTTGATGAACAGCGGTGATGACCAGCTCCGGCCAGCATTACGCGACATCGAATACGCAACACGGTCAATATTACCACTACGACCATCCTGCCACACGACATAGATGTTGCCGTTCTCCGGATCGACAGCCGTATCAAAAAGAATATTGGCATCACGTACCGGCTCCTCGGCGTCGGGTGTAACCGTGCCGTTGGCCGTTACAATCAAGTCAAACGCCTTGACCATCGGGCCAAAAGTGGCACCCTTGTCGGTGGATTTGACAAACCCCAGCTCAACGCTGCCGTCTGCCAGAATATGCGTGAAAAAATTGATCAATGTTCCATTCGGCAAGACTTCAATAAGGTTGTTGATGGTTTGCGCATCGGGACCTGGATCAAATATCAGCTTCTCTGGCTCCCAGCTTTTCCCGCTATTTGTTGTGCGAACGAAATACGTGGGGCCGGTATATGACGCTTCCACAGGTGCCGGAGCCGCGGCTTTGGACTTGGATTTTTCGCGCTTCAAACGCAGACGTTCCCTTGCTTTATCAACACCGTGTAAATTGAATTCTTCGCCAGATGATTCACTTGCGGCGGTGCTTTTCGCAGATACGATGGGAGTGCATTCAGATGGTACAGTGAAATCAATCAGCTTGTCCCATGACGAATAGACAAAGTGACTGTTGCGCGGGTCAGCCGTCATTGCATTCTTGTCGTTGAATTTTTGTCCATCCGTGTCAAGATCGAGCGCGATGGGAGCGCCCCACGTACGGCCACCGTCGGTCGAGCGATTTACAATCATTGAATTGTCACCGCTGATGACGCTGCCGTCGGGGCAGGTCTCATCATTCATGAAACCCAGCGACATGAAATAGGAGGTACCGTCTGGTGAAATCGTAACCCACGGGTCGCTTGCGCGATCATAGGGACCCTTCGTGCACTTGGTGATGCCTTGCGGAACTGTTGTTGTCCAGTTGAACCCGCCGTCGCGGGAATAGGCGGATACAAGTCCTCGAGAGCCACCATTTGACCAGCGATCCTGCTGCCAGCCCGCCAATAACTGCCGTGGCCGACGCGGATTCGCAGCAAGCCATGGTTCAACTTCTGCATTTGGATAGTTCGTACCCGCCTGACCGGAAACATTGTCCGCCGTGCAGTTGGCAAAAGGACTCGGCCCTGTAACCTTCACTTCTGCTTGAGCCGTCGAAAGGCCCGCAAACGCTGTACAGGCGCAACAGGCCAAAGCTGCTAACGAAGTTTTGAATGATTCAGGACGGATGTTAAAGGCATCGATCTTCATGGGAATACTCCTGTTTGTGGGTATTGCGTTGACTGAAGTATAAATCTGCTGCCGCATACAATGTGGAACACGAATCCTCTGGTCAGGCAAGTGTAATAAGTGAAAAATATTGAGCCAAATTTGAATCGGCTTGACTTTTTTTACTTGCAAATATGAATGACCTTGCGGTGTCCTATTTCATGACTTGTGGGTAGGACCGGTTAAAACGCTTGCATCGATTTTGAACTGCGATTTTTCGGTGGTTATATAGACGTCGGCGAATGTTGGGGAACTGGTGCCGCTTAGGTGACTCGAACACCTGACCCCCGCACTACGAATTAGCTTTATAGGAATATTCATCTTGGTTCATTGAATGTCAATTGCGTTTATTGCGTACTGAATTCAACGACTTGGCTTGCTCATTTGTATTCATTGATGTTCAAATGATTTCATCCTGTTGCCTACTAATCGCCTATTAAATTGGTTTTCGGTGAATTTAATAGGTGAAAATTGGAATTGACGTTTATCAACAATGGGTTAGAAATTTTTAGCCGTCAAATTGTCTTGTTTAGGTATGAAAATAGCTATGTAAATAAAGAATTTGTCTATTTTCTTTATTAGTAGAGTACGCTATTTAAGCAGTGCTTAATTTCGGGGTTCGCTATGAAGGGCAGGCTAGGGACATTCCACGAAACTGCTGTCGCCGGTGAGAAAGTTCGTGCCTACGTTCCGACACCGCTGCCGCCTAACCCACCGATACTGCTGACGGGAATGTTGGAACGGCTCAGCGCCGCAGACAGGGCTTTGGGCAGGTTAGACAGTGTTTCCTTGCTGCTGCCGAACAAAGAATTATTCCTCTACATGTATGTCCGCAAAGAGGCGGTTCTTTCTTCGCAGATCGAAGGCACGCAATCGACGCTGAATGACCTGCTTCGCTTTGAGTCCGATGCGGGAGCGGGTGCTCCAATCGACGACATCAGGGAAGTCTCCAACTATGTGAACGCCATGATGCATGGTCTGGAGCGCATGAAGACGTTGCCTCTTTCATTGCGCTTGATCAGGGAAATGCATGCCATGCTGCTAGATAGCAGCAGGGGTGCAGGCATGGCTCCGGGCGAATTCCGCACCACGCAAAACTGGATAGGTGGCACGCGTCCCGGCAATGCTGTCTATGTGCCACCGCCGCCACATCTGTTGATGCAAACTCTTGACCAGTTTGAGAAGTTCATTCACTCCGAAACACCCGAAATCCCTCCGCTGATCAAAGCTGGCCTGCTTCACGTTCAATTCGAGTCCATCCATCCATTCCTCGATGGAAATGGCCGTCTTGGCCGCTTGCTGATCACGATTTTTCTGTTTGCCAACGGTGTCATGCATGAGCCGTTGCTTTACCTCAGTCTTTATTTCAAGAGCCATCGTGCAGACTACTACCGCCTTCTTCAGGAGGTGCGCGAGCGCGGCGCATGGGAAGCATGGCTTGAATTCTTCCTCACGGGTGTCACGGAAACCGCCAACGAAGCCTTCGACTCCGCTACGAAGATTGCATCGCTTTTTGCAAAAGACCGCGAGCGAATAGCCAATGCTGGCGAACGCACAAGTTCCACGCTTCAAGTCTATGAAGCCCTGAAAACCAGCCCCTTCGCAACCGCCGCCAAAATGGTTTCATCAACTGGCTTGACAATGCCTACGGTAAATGGGGCACTTGAACAGTTGCTCAAACTCGGAATTGTCGAAGAGGTTACGGGCAAGCGTCGTGGTCGCGTTTTTGGCTATCGTGAATATCTCACCGTACTACACGCGAGCGGTACATAACTTGGGTGGTGCCGCTTAGGTGACTCGAACACCTGACCCCCGCATTACGAATGCGGTGCTCTACCAACTGAGCTAAAGCGGCAACTCTTGGTAATTTACATGGGAATAGACGATTTTGTATTTGGATTCAACTATCAATGAGCGTTACGACACGGCTCTGCCTCTTGTGAAAACGGTTCTTTGCGTTTTCGGATGGCGAAGGGATGCGTGGATGCAATCTTTCGCAGGTATGCCGGTCGTGTGGTCCGGCGGTTTGGCGCAAGATGCACCCACGCTTTTGCAGCGATTTTTACTCCAGCTTCGCTCTTACATTGCCCCAGATCGCACGGTGTCTGATGTTTCCCGCTGAGGTTGCTTTGCCTTGGTGAGCGCGAGGGCCGTAGTACCCCCGGGTCTTAGCTGAAGTTCCCGGGAGCCAAGGGTACGTTACTCCCCGGCCCGCAGGCGC
>JANOVC010000017.1:0-57765 GCA_031417195.1 Rhodobiaceae bacterium | reverse complement strand
CCAGATGGCGGCCACCGCGGGATCGGAGCCAACGAGGTAAAAGCGTGGCGTGACCCGCTTGACCCTTTTCTGGCGCAGCTCGGGAAAGCTCTTGCGGGTATCAAACAGCGGGAAGGAAAGACCAAACCTCTTGCCGCGCCCGGTAATGGGAGCTGCAGGCTTTGGCCGAGGCGCCATTGGCTTTACCACAACACCCCGGGCTGCAATGACAATCAAGCGCCGCACCGCGGATTCCGTGGGCCGCAAGCTGTGCAGCACGCGGCGGTACACACCCGGCCTGAGCCGTGTGGCACCTCCCAGCATGGCAAGGAGGGACTCGATGATGGCTTTGAGCAATATGGTGTTACGCTCGATGACACCTTCCCAGGACCAGCATTTCTCAAGTGTAGCAGTGAACATAACAAGAACAGTTAGAGCAACAAGAACCCTCTGTCAAGGACTAAAATCATGTCTCCAGCTCTCTCCATCACTGCCCTGAGCCGATGAGCCAGTAGCTGTGACGGGGCAAAGTCAAAAAACAAAGGGAAGCGTCCCCTATTTTTATGCTGACGGTAGATCGAGCCGATGAACCCTGCAAGGCCTCCGCCAAGCGAGTGTCCGGTCAAAATGGCATTTCCAGTCGATGGATCGGTTGTTTGGGTGCCTGTCACTGTCTGAAAAAAATCGGCAGCCATTCGCGCCTGATCGTTGAATGGCAGGCCAAAGGCCGTGCCATAGCCATTCCATAGGTCAGAGCCCGGACTGTCGCTCCACGGTGGTGTGATAACCTGGTCTGTGCCGCGATAGGAGATGATCTTCTGGCCGTTAAGGGTATAGGATTGCGCGAAAAAACCGGCGGAAATTGC
Source organism: Rhodobiaceae bacterium (assembly GCA_031417195.1). Taxonomy (GTDB): domain Bacteria; phylum Pseudomonadota; class Alphaproteobacteria; order Rhizobiales; family Aestuariivirgaceae; genus Aestuariivirga. The sequence continues at coordinate 56,920 of JANOVC010000017.1, read as the reverse complement.
CCCAGATGGAAGTGCATCTGTTCCAATTGTTGCGTTGCCAATTTGTGTGTTCGATGCTCCCGCTGCCACTACATCCAACCGTTGGCCGTAGCCACGATTGTATGAGTCCATCGAAAGCAGTGCCATGTAGAGTTCAGTTGTCATAGGCATCATTCAATCTCCAACAAATAAGCGCTTAACTTCTGTAGATCCGTTCGGCTGAAATCCGCTTGCAAGCAGTGATTTCCAGAACAACCCGATGCTTGCTTCATCGTTTAGCCAAGGAAGAATTCTTGTCGCTTGTCCCTTCGTCTTCGCCTCATCTGTAATTTCCAGTGTGATGGACTTGAGCGAATGCCCCACACCAAATATGTCAGCGAGCATTCCGGGCTTCACTTGCTTGACGGACTTTGGATCGCTGATGTCGGTAAATGTCACCAGCAGTGGATAATCAGCTGGCGGCAGCTCCCGTCTTTCGCGCACTGCCTCAACCGCTTTGGCATCCTGCTTCAGCGGGCTGGCCGCGGCTTTGGCGCTGACAAAGACCTTGATCGCCAAGGTCGTCAACCGTTCATCCAACAGGGCAAACAGGTATTTTCCCGGTGCCACTTCAACTGCAACAGCTTCTCCACTGTAACCACCCTGATAGGCCGCGCCGGGTGCCAGAATGGTATCGCCCGGAAACTGAAGCGAAACAGCCGTCACCGCAGAGCCGCTCACATCACCTTGCGGTGTCGCCACCGTCACCGTCAGTTTCTGGTGCCAACTGTTCCCGCCCCAGCATCCCGTGAGCCCCATTGCCGACATGAAAATCAGTATCAAAGATAATATTCGGTTCATGCGGGTATCTGTATTGTCGTTGTCTGCACCGGCTTGGATGAAATCATTGTCCTGCAAACGATTACTAAGAGTGTGAAGTTCATTGGAATACGGTGATGCTGCGATTGATTATTTTGCGCCTTGGTCATTTTCCATTTTCCTTAAACAAAAAAGCCCGGCTCCATGAAGAGACCGGGCTTTTTCACGTCCTGCAATTCTATCAGGCGATTTCGCGGTAGTCTTCCTGGCCACCCATGGGGGGAGCGCCTTCGCGCAGCACGTAGCCACGGCCCCAGACGGTTTCGATGAAGTTCTTGCCTTCTGCTGCCGTTGCCAGTTTCTTGCGCAGCTTGCAGATGAACACGTCGATGATCTTGAGTTCCGGTTCGTCCATGCCGCCATAGAGATGGTTGAGGAACATTTCCTTGGTAAGCGTGGTACCCTTGCGCAGGCTGAGAAGCTCGAGCATCTGGTATTCCTTGCCCGTGAGGTGCACGCGCTGGCCGCCGACTTCGACTGTCTTGGTATCGAGGTTCACCAGTAATTCTCCGGTGAGAATGACGGATTGGGCATGGCCCTTGGAACGGCGCACCACGGCATGAATGCGGGCGACGAGCTCGTCCTTGTGGAAGGGTTTTGTCATGTAGTCATCAGCACCGAAGCCCAGACCCTTTACCTTGTCTTCAATGCCGGCAAGACCGGAGAGGATGAGGATTGGCGTTCCAACCTTGGACACACGCAGGGATTTGAGAACTTCGTAGCCGGACATATCGGGCAGATTGAGGTCGAGAAGGATGATGTCGTAGTCATAAAGCTTGCCGAGGTCCACGCCTTCTTCACCGAGATCGGTGGTATAAACATTGAAGCCTTCGGACTTCAGCATCAGCTCTATGCTCTGGGCTGTTGCGGTATCGTCCTCGATCAGTAACACTCTCATGTCGAATTCCCTTCAATCCCTGCCCCTGTGCGGAGCCTTTCGTGTTGCGCTGCCTGCAAGCAACAAAATGTGACGCGCAACTAACCGTTAACTCTGAATCTTAAGATAAGCTTAGAAAGGTTAACAAAACCTAATCTTGATGCCTTAAACTTTAACTTATTAACCACAAGATTTGGTGTTATTTTCAAAAAACATACTAGATGTAGCCTTTTGCGCCCAATTGACTGTGCGCCAATTCGAATTAATTGCATGTAGCAGTAGTTTACCCAGCCTTAAGCTTACCTCTTCATAATGAAGTTTCGAAACGCTCGAATCCATTGGTTAGTTGATTCGGCGAATCGTGAATAGGGGCAGAGTCAATGCCCTCGTCTGTTTTTTGAGTTTGTGAGGAATTCCATGCGTTCACGTGAAACCCTGCTCCGGCTGCACCGCTTCCGCACCGAGGAGCGCCGCCGCCAGGCCTCTGACATTGATGGCATGATCCAGGACCTCATGAAGAAATATGATGAGCTTGACGCCCATGTGCGCTTCGAGGAAAGCCGCAACAATGTGACTGATCCTGCGAATGTCAATTATTCGATGGCTGCCAAAGCCACGCGTGGCCGCCGCGACAATCTTTTGAAATCCATTGGCGACCTTCGCGACCAGAAAGAATCCGTGATGCTCCAGCTCGCTGAAGAAGAGGCGGGCCTGCGAAAGGTCGAGATGCTCATGGAAAAGGAAAGCGGTGTTTCACCAGCCACCCCGGCGCCTGTCCAGACAGCCCACGCACATTGATACCAACAGCCCTTCATTGCCGCTTTCATCCGGTGATGGGGGGAATTTGTGTCAGCCTTCAATACGATATTTTCGCAGCTTCAGGTAATACGCCCGGGCTTCGTCTGCAATTTTTTCCATCGCTGCCGGAAGCGCAACCGTCTTTTCAGGTTGCGCTGCAAAGCCGGTTGATTCCCATACCGCGTTATACCAATGGGGTGCCCAGACACCGTCGAATGTTTTGGGTCCCCTTGGCCATTGCAGCATTGCGCGATCAAAGGGAATGCCCAGCGCTGCGCACAACGCAGTGAGAACCCCTTCGGGGTTTTTCAAAATATCCTCGGCATCAACCACGGCGGGTGCAGCGCCAGACTTTTGCGCCACCGCATCAAATATTTCCGCCTGCTCGGCAAAACCGATATCGCGCAGGGATACGTCGGACCATTTTTTGACATAGCTCGCGAGGACGCGTTCAGGCGCGCGGATAAGAAATGCGTTGCTCACCTTGTGAATCCAGGCCCGGTCAAAACCGGGCAACATGTGATGGGTCATGTGCTTCTGATAGAAGACAGGCTTTGCGGCGGCGCTAACACATTTATCAACGAGCCTGTCCCAGCTGCTTTCATTGGCCGAAATGATTTCATTGCGCATCGGATGGTCGTTGCCATGGTTGACGAGGGAGAACGCATAAAACGGCTCGTCCCACGCCACACAATCAGCCCTGTTGCCAAAGGAATACATCATCGCCGTGGAAATGTTGCGGGGGCCGGACCACATGGTAATCGTGGTCAAGACAGTGACCTCGTCGCTTCGCGAACGCAAAGCTGCTTGTAGAGTTTTGAAAGTTTTTGCGAGACGGGGCCTGCGCCGCTCCATTCATCCGTTGACATGGGGTGTCGCACGGGCCTTGCGTCAATCACCCGGACAGGGATGAGGCCGGCAAAGGTTCCGGTGACGAAAGCCTCATCGGCACCATAGACATCGTAAAGCGAAAACTGTTTTTCGAAAACCGGAATACCATTGTCTTTACAGAGCCGGATCATGTTGCCGCGTGTAATGCCGGGTATGCAATATTGGCCGCTTGAGGTCCAAACCTCACCGCGCCGCACGATGAAGAAATGGGTTGAGTTGCACGTCGCCACAAAGCCATGGGGATCAAGCATCAAGGCTTCATCGGCTCCTGCATTCATGGCCTGCACGCAGGCGGTTATGCAATTCAGTTTGGAATGGGAGTTCAGCTTCTGGTCCTGCACATCGGGTGCACCGCGCCGCACATTGACGGTGTGCAACGACATGCCTTTCTCAAACTTGCCGGGGCTTGGCGTTTTGTATTCAGGAATGATCACGATGGTTGCCGGTGAAACCGTCACGCGCGGATCCTGGTAGGGTGTTGCCTTTACGCCGCGCGTGACCATCAGGCGAACATGTACGCCATCATGCATATTGTTGGCATCGATGCAGGCAAAGAGGCGTGTGACCACTTCTTCGGGCGGGATGCCAACATCCATGAAAATTGCTTTTGCTCCCTCATACAGCCGTTCGATGTGGGCGTACAGGAATGGCACGCCGCCATTGACGAGGCGCAGGCCCTCCCACACGCCGTCTCCCAGGATGAAACCGGAATCGAACACGGAAACCATTGCTTTTTCGCGGGGGAACAAGGTTCCATTGATGGAGACGAGGACATCTGTATTGCGTGGATCAATTTTGATTTCATGAAGTGACTGTGACATTGCCAATGTTTATCGCAGGGCTGGCGGAGCGGCAAGCGATCTATAAAAGCAGCAACAGGATAACCCAGATAATGACAGCGGCTTTCACCATGCCTGCAAGCGAAGGGTTTTCGGTGTGACGGTCGGCACTACGCCATGTGCCTGTTGCCGCGAAGAGCGAGTAGGGGGCAGGCAGCAGATGTATAAATACGGCCAGTGCAATTGGTCCCTTGGCAAGCACGACTGAAAGGGATGCAGCGGTTGCCATAATATTCAGGATAATATCATACGTGATGAGATAGCGCCAAAATGCCTCCCGCAACGGTAATTGGCCAAGCCATAGCTTTTTGAGTGATCCGGGCAAAATCACACTTGCCCGCGGTCACTCGCCAGGACGCGAGAAAGTTCTGCCCGACTCTTGCGGGCGATGTCCACAAGCGTATCCATGTCATCGGTATGGCGGGCCGTTTCGTGGAGAATTTTTTCATCAAAATCCTTGAAGGTTTTTGCCGCGCGGCAGGCCTCAGCCGCATCCTGCCCCAGGGCGATCAATACCCGCTCACCCATATCGACCGAGGACGCGAAGACCTCGCGGAAAACCTGCGTGACACCGGCGTTGATGAGTTCATATGCATGAACCCGGTCGAATGCCCGCGCAAAAATTTTCAGGTTTGGAAAATGCTTTTTGGCTGTCGTGACGATTTCTGATATTTTTTCGCGGTCATCGATGGCAACTACTAAAATTTCGGCATGGTTCGCACCTGCTGCTTCGAGCAAGTCCGTGCGTGATGCGTCACCGTAAAAAACCTTGAAACCAAATTTCCGCAAGACGTCAATTTGCTCTGCGTCGTGGTCAAGAACCACAGACTTGTAATTTTTTGCCTGAAGGATGCGCCCCACTGTCATGCCGAAGCGGCCATGGCCTGCGATAATGACTTTGGCATTGTGGTCAATGATATCTGCCTCCCGCTCGGTGGTGCCCTTGAGATACAGCGGCTGAATAAGTTTTTCGTTGGCAATCATGAGAAGTGGGGCCACAGCCATCGAGACGGCTACAATTGCAACAAGCAGCGCGGCCTGATCTGCCAAAATAAGGCCAAGACCCAAGCAGAATGAAACCAGGACAAAGGCAAATTCACCGCCCTGTGCCAGTGAAAACGCGAAGTTGGCGCTATCGGCATTTTTCATGCGGAAGATGCGCGCTATTATATAGAGCACAACCAGCTTCAAAATGATAAAGCCGATGATCAATCCCAGAATCTGAACGGGATTGGCCCACAGCAACTTGAAATCAATTCCGGCACCGACAGCCATGAAAAACACGGCGAGCAGCAGGCCTTTGAACGGATCAAGATCCATTTCAAGTTCATGGCGATATTCACTTTCTGCCAGAACCACGCCTGCCAGAAATGTGCCCAGCGCAGCCGACAGTCCTACCAACTGCATCAGCAATGTAATGCCGACTACAATGAGCAGCGCGAATGCCACGAAAATTTCGCGTATTCCGGACTGAGCCACGAAACGGAAAAGGGGACGCATGAGATAGCGGCCAGCAAGAACAATGGCAGCCACTGCTGCAAGTACGCTCAAGGTTTGTAACCACGCGGGCAAGTTGGCGATGATGCTAGAACTATGATCTGCGGGCTGACGAACAGCAAGCAGCGGCAACAGGGCCAGCATGGGGATGACGGAAATATCCTGAAACAGCAGAACCGAGAACGACGACTGCCCCGACGAGGTCTTCAATTGCCCCCGCTCATTCAGGCTTTGAATGACGATCGCTGTTGAGGACATGGCAAGTATGAGACCGCTGGCAACGGCTGCCTTCCAGTCGAACCCAAGAAAATACGCTGCAATCGCAATGGCTGCCGACGTTGCCACAACTTGCAAACCGCCAAGCCCCAAAATTGGCTTTCGCAGTGACCAAAGTTTAGAGGGTTGTAACTCAAGACCCACCAGGAACAACATAACGATCACACCGAACTCGGCAAAATGCATAACATCTTGGCCTTCACTGCCGACAAGGCCCATAACGGTGGGGCCGATTAACACGCCGGCCGCGAGATATCCCAATACGGAACCCAACCCCAACCGTGCGGCAATCGGGGCTGCCATGACTGCTGCAGCAAGGTAGACAAATGCGCCGACGAGAAACTCTGACAGGTCCACTTGTTATACTTTCCTTGTCTTGAAATTGATGGGAAATCTATAGCTTTTAGCCAGATGTTTCATCGAATCTACTTTACCCTCATGCAGACCCAGGACAAACTCGCGATAATCCTCTGCGCGTTGGCTTAAGTCATTGTTTGAAATGCGGCGGCCAACAAAAAGCGCAGAAAGTTTAAGCCAGCCCATGCCGCAGAGATAGGCGCCATAAAGCTCGTGAATGGTTACGCCATCAAGATTTTGAATGCGTGACAGCATTTTCATCTGGGTAACCGATTCTGACACTTTGGGATGGGCGGAGAGTACGAGAACTTTCATGAATGCATAATGGTCATTCGTGCCAAAAATAAAAAGGGGGTGAAAATTACAAGTCACACGGAAAAGAAAAAAGGCCGGAAACTTTCGTCTCCAGCCCGTTACGCACTTACACAACACACAAATTCTTATTGGCGGTATTTCTGAATTTTGGTGGTCCGAAGGCCAGCCAATCCATGGCGGTCAATCGACCTTTGCCAGCCCAGATATTCCTCGACTGTGAGGACATAACGCTCACAGGCTTCTTCCAGACTCAATAGACCACCGCGAACTGCTGCTACCACCTCTGCCTTACGGCGAATGACCCACCGATGCGCACCCGGCGGCGGCAAATCGGTAATTGTTAAAGGACTACCATCGGGACCGATGACGTAGTTAACGCGTGGACGCAACTGACCGTTCATACTCAAACTCACAAACCTAAAACGCAGGTACACATTAGTTCCCTAACCTAGGCTCAGGTGGCTTAATAATGAGCTAAATCCTTATGAACAATTTACAAATTCTGGCGGGAATTTGCCTCAATTCAGGACAGTTTCGACCCAGTGATTGCGTTTTACGGTGATCAGGCCCATTTAGTGTCCATGAAACTCGACCAATCAACTCTCAATGCTGTTCATGCCTCGATGGGCCTCGGCGGCAACCCCGCAGATCACCGGGTTGTGGTTGCCATGTCAGGTGGTGTGGATTCTTCGGTTGTGGCAGCGCTTTTGAAAGTTGCCGGCTATAATGTGGTTGGTATTACCCTTCAGCTTTATGACCATGGTGAGGCCATTCGGCGCAAAGGGGCGTGCTGCGCAGGGCAGGACATACATGACGCGCGGCGGGTGGCGGCAGGCTTTGATATTCCGCATTATGTCCTGGATTTCGAAAGCCGCTTCAAGGAAGCGGTGATCAATGATTTTGTGGCAGGCTATCTTGCGGGTGAAACACCAATCCCTTGCGTGAAGTGTAACCAGACCGTTAAATTTGCTGACCTGTTGCAGCGCGCGAAGGATCTGGATGCTGCGGCATTGGTCACAGGTCACTATATTGAAAGCCGGTCGCGGGGTGATGGCACTTTGCATCGCGATTTGTTCACGCCTGCCGACATGGCGCGGGACCAGAGCTATTTCCTGTTTGCAACCACGCAGGAGCAGATTGATTTTCTGCGCTTTCCCCTAGGCGCCTTGCCCAAGGCTGAAACCCGTCGCATTGCGACTGAGCTTGGCTTGATTGTGGCGGACAAGCCAGACAGCCAGGATATTTGTTTTGTGCCGGATGGAAAATATGCCGATGTCATCCTGCGGTTGCGTCCAGATGCTGCAGAGCCCGGTGACATTCTCCACATGGATGGCCGTGTGCTTGGCCGCCATGAAGGTATCTTGCATTATACGATTGGGCAGCGGCGTGGCCTTGGCATTTCCGACGCAGAGCCGCTCTATGTGGTGAAAGTGGATGCGGCCAAGAAGCAGGTTGTGGTCGGTCCGCGCGAGGCGCTCAAGCAGAATGATATTCGTATTGCAAACCTGAATTGGTTGGGACACCCCATCGCGGGTAACTCGGTCCAGCCGGTTTATGCAAAAATCAGGTCAACGCGTCCGCCTGTTGAAGCGGCCCTTCGGCGTGGGTCTGAAGGCAGCATCGTTACGATTGCCGAGGGCGAGTATGGTGTCTCTCCGGGGCAGGCGTGCGTGCTGTATGATGGTGTGGGTTCGGGTGCGCGTGTGCTTGGCGGCGGCTTCATTGCTTCCGCCAAACTGCAGGCGGTGAGCGCTTGACGAAGGTTCTGACGAAGGCCCCCAAACAATCGAAGCTGTTTTTCCTGAAGCAATATTTGCGCAAACCCTTCGGCACGGGCTCCATAACGCCAAGCAGTCAAAAACTTGCCCAACTCATGGTTGCCAATCTAGGCCTTGAGCCAGGTGATATGGTGGTTGAATTGGGACCGGGTACCGGCGTATTCACGCGCGAGATTCTGGCGCGGGGGGTGTTGCCGGAAAACCTTATCCTGATCGAATTCAATGGGGATTTTGCAAGATACCTGCGCGAAGAATTTCCGAAGGTTCGCATTGTTGAAGGCGATGCCGGCGAGCTACCAAAGCTTTTGCAGTCGCTTGGGCAGGGCCCTGTGCGCAGAATTGTTTCGGGTATTCCGCTGCGTAGCCTGAAACCAGAGCAGCGCGGAAAAATTACAATTGCGATCGCTGAAGCCCTCGGTCCTGGAGGCATTGCGGTTCAGTTCAGCTATCTAAAAGCGTCGCCCTTGCCCAAAATCACCGCGACGAAGGCGGGATTGACTGCAAAGCGTGTTGCTGTGGCTCTTGGCAATATGCCGCCTGCCTTTGTCTGGCGCTATATCAAATCTGCCTCGCTTCCTTGCCTTGAAGTTTCATGGCCTCTATAGTTCATTCATGCCAAAACCGGACAGCAAGCAAAATATAGATCTCGAAGTGAAAAAGGGGCTGGCTTGGGCGGTTCATGCCTTCACAACATTTGGCATCGTGGCGGGATTCTTAGCGCTTGTGGCTGTGTTGAAAGGTGATGCTGTTGCCGCCTTCATGTGGCTGGGCGTCGCCTTGTTCGTTGACGGCGTTGACGGGTCGCTGGCGCGCAAAGCCAGGGTACGCGAATACACTCCCAATTTTGACGGTGCGTCACTTGACCTTGTGATTGATTATTTTACCTATGTGGCCGTACCCGCCCTCATGGTTTACTGGTTCAACATGGTTCCCGTGCCGTATGGATTCCATACCGATACATGGAGCCTTATCAGTGCTGCCACCATCATGGCTGTGTCCTGTTACACCTTTGCCAATGTTGGCATGAAATCCGAGGACTATTATTTTGTAGGTTTCCCAGCCGTGTGGAATGTCGTGGTTTTGTATTTCTATGTGCTCGATACGGGCTGGCTGGTTAATCTGATAACAGTCATCACGCTTTCAATTTTGACCTTTGTTCCCATCAAATTCGTGCATCCCTTGCGGGTCACACATTGGCGCAGCATTACCATTCCCATGACGGTCCTGTGGGCTGCAATGACTCTGAGCCTGGTGATCAGCAGCAAGGACAAAGGACCGACCGATGCTATTTACAAGATTGAACTGTGGATTTGGGTTGCAGCATCTGTCTATTTCGCGTGGCTCTCCATTTACCGCACGTTCGTTCAGGGTGATCCTGATCCTTCGGACGACAACCACGCCGCTTGACTTCTCCTAGCATTACTTTCTATAAGCCGTCTTGGTTTTGGCGAGGTAGCTCAGCTGGTTAGAGCACGGGAATCATAATCCTGGGGTCGGGGGTTCGAGTCCCTCTCTCGCTACCACCGTTTTCCCGATGTGTGAATCGCAAATTGGGTTGGATTATGGGTGGACACCAAACTGTTTTCAGGCTTTTTACTGGTTTTAGCTGACAGTTGATCTTTGTCAAAAATACGATAGGCATCTAGTTACTTGGCGCGAAGCACGCAAGATTTATAGGATCGCGAGCCGACGCTGAGTGATGAAGGAGTATTCATGAAGAAAATTTATGACACTGCCGCTGCTGCCCTTGATGGGTTGCTGTTTGATGGCATGTTGATTGCTGCCGGTGGCTTTGGACTGTGCGGCATACCGGAACTCTTGATTGATGCCATTCGAGACCATGGGACGAAAGACCTTACCATTGCCTCGAACAATGCGGGTGTCGATGGTTTTGGCCTGGGCAAGCTTCTTGAAACCCGCCAGGTGAAGAAGATGATATCATCATACGTGGGCGAGAATGCTGAGTTTATGCGCCAGTTTCTGGCCAAGGAGCTTGAAGTCGAATTCAACCCGCAAGGCACTTTGGCTGAGCGCATGCGGGCTGGGGGTGCGGGAATTCCGGGTTTCTATACCAAGACGGGCGTGGGCACGGTCATTGCCGAGGGCAAGGAGCATAAAGACTTTAATGGTCAAACCTACGTCCTTGAACGGGGCCTTGTGGCCGATCTTTCGATCGTAAAAGCATGGAAAGCCGATCCGTCGGGCAATCTGGTGTTTCGCAAGACAGCGCGTAATTTCAATCCACCTGCTGCCACCTGTGGCAAGGTGTGTGTGGCCGAGGTGGAGGAGATCGTCCCCCTCGGCTCGCTTGATCCTGACACCATCCATACGCCGGGCATTTATGTTCACCGCCTGGTTCAGGGCACGCATGAAAAACGGATTGAACAACGCACCACACGCAAGAGGGCAGCTTGATCATGGCATGGGACCGCAATCAAATGGCAGCACGCGCAGCATTGGAACTGCAGGATGGCTGGTACGTCAACCTGGGGATCGGCATTCCAACGCTGGTGGCCAATTACATTCCAAACGGTGTTGAAGTCACGCTGCAATCTGAAAATGGCATGCTTGGCATGGGTCCTTTTCCTTTTGAGGGAGAAGAAGACGCTGATCTCATCAACGCCGGCAAGCAGACCGTGACAGAGCTTCCGCAAACCGCCTTCTTTGATTCATCGCAAAGCTTTGCCATGATCCGCGGCGGCAAAATCAACATGGCCATTCTGGGTGCGATGGAAGTTTCGGAAACCGGCGACCTTGCCAATTGGATGATCCCCGGCAAGCTCGTGAAGGGCATGGGCGGTGCCATGGACCTTGTGGCCGGTGTTGGCCGCGTCGTGGTTGTGATGGATCATACCAACAAGGCAGGTGAATCGAAAGTGCTCAAATCATGCACGCTTCCGCTCACCGGCAAAACCGTCGTCAACCGCATCATAACAAATCTTGGCGTGCTTGACGTGGTCAAAGGCGGTTTAAAGATTGTCGAATGCGCCGAGGGTGTGAACGAAACCGAACTGCGCGCTGCGACCGAGGCAACGATTGTCGGCTAAAAGTCTCTTGCCCCAAATCAAATCATTTATGCTTTCAGGTGGCAACCCGCTATCCGCTTTCCCTCCAGATAGTCATCAATCAATTGGCGAAAACGGGTTGGGCCGAAGCTGGGGAAATGGCCGCCGTGGATTATGGAAACATTGAGGTCGCGCAGGCGGTTCATGGTTGCCAAATAATCTTCGACATTTGAATGATAGGCGTCCTCAATCAAGGGGCCATCGTAGATGATATCACCGGAGAGAAAAATTCCTGTGGCCTTTTCGAACAATCCGATGCCACCGGGCGAGTGGCCGGGCGTGTGGATAACGTCGAAATGGCGGTTGCCGAGATCAACGGTGTCGCCTTCTTCGAGGATGCATTGGGCGGGAGCAGGTTTGATATGATATTTGGTAGCATCCCAGCCCTTGGGCAAACGGTCAAACATGTCATCGGTGGCGTAACGCGCAGCAAGTGTCCAGTCTCCACGCGGCTCTGCCAGTATTTCCGCTTCCGCGCTATGCACGCAGCGGTCGGGAAATTCGTGATGGCATCCGATGTGATCAAAATGGGTGTGGCTTGCAACACATGTGAGGGTGCGCTCGCTTACCAGTTCCACATGTTCGCGCAGGCTGAAATGACCGAGGCCCGTGTCAAACAACAGGTCGCGGTCACGTCCGCGCACATGCCACATGTTGCAACGGTAGAAAGGTTTTATCCATGGTTCATGAATGAGGGTTACGCCGTCACCCATGCGAATTGTTTCATACCAGCTGTGGGCATCAATCGGGGGCGTCATCTTGAAAGTAACACAAGGTCGTCGATGTGGCAGCAAGGCGTTACGATATCGCCAATTGCGGCGTTCATGTCCGCTGGCACTTTTGCGATGAATGTTTGCCCCGAAGCTTCCATGGATTGTGCCAATACACGTTTGAAGCTGCCTTGGAAAACCACAGCGGTAATGCGAGCTTTTCCGAAAGGAACCGTGCGTGAGCCGCGGGTGAGGCGTAAATGTTCTGGCCGCACGGCAAGCGTAACCTGTGATTTTGGTTCGGCTTTGGCCGCAAGTTGAAAAGTGCCAAAAGCAGTTTTTATGGAAACTTCCTTGGCACGGGCTTTTACGACCTCAGCGGGGATCAATGTGCTTTCGCCCATGAATGTGGCACTGAAACGGGTGGCAGGTTTTGCATAAACCCGCTCGGGTGTTCCCTCGTCTTCGATGCGGCCCTGGTTCATCACAACGCAATGGTCGGCCAGGGCCATGGCTTCTTCCTGATCGTGGGTCACGTGCACGAATGCCGTGCCGACACGCTGCTGTATGGCTTTCAATTCATCCTGCATCTGGCGGCGGAGTTTCAGGTCAAGCGCGCCAAGTGGTTCATCGAGAAGCAATACGGCAGGCTCCACCACAAGGGCGCGGGCTAGGGCCACACGTTGGCGTTGGCCACCGGAGAGTTGATGGGGTTTTTTATGGAATGAATCAGCCAGGCCAACAAGGTCAAGAATGTCACCGGCACGTCGTTCACGGTCTTTTGCGTTCATGCCCCGCATGCGCAGTCCAAAGCCCACATTCTTGCCGATGCTCATGTGGGGAAACAGGGCGTAGTCCTGGAACACTGTGGTGGTCGGGCGTTTGGCAGGTGGCACGTCGGTGCAGTCCTGCCCGTTGATCAATACACTGCCTTCGCTGGGAATGATAAATCCGCCGAGGATTGAGAGCAGGGTGGTTTTTCCTGAACCAGATGGCCCCAACAGCACCGTGTAACTTCCCGGCGCTATGGCCAGTGAAACATTTTGCAGCACGGCCACGGGACCGAAGCTGTGGGATATATTCTTCATGTCTGCGAGGTTGGCGGTCACGTGGGTCTCCGGCGGAGCAGGATGATTTCAAAGATGATGGCGAGAAAAACGGATATGCCAAAAACAAGTGAGCCTACCGCGTTGGTTTTTGGGTTGAGGCCGGAGCGCAACAGGTTCCAGATTTCAACGGGCATCGTCGTGTCAAAGCGGGTGAGCAGGAAGGAGATGACAAATTCATCCCATGAAAATGTCATCGACAAAAACAGGCTGGCAAAAATTGCGGGCCACATCACCGGCACGCTGACCATGAACAGCACTTGCCACTCCCTGGCGCCAAGGTCGCGGGCGGCGCGTTCGATGTTGATTTGGTGATCGCCCATCTGGCTGTAAATGATTGCAAAGCACAGAGGCAGGTTGATGACGACATGGCCAATGCCCGCACTGACCAGTGATTTTGGAATGCCGGCCGTATTGAAAACAACCAGCAGCCCCATGCCGATGATGAGATAACTCACCGTGAGCGGCAGCGTGATGAGGCCGCGCATGAGAGCTGATCCTGGCAATGCAAAGCGTGCGAACCCCCACGCCGACAAGAACCCAAGTGCCACTGAAACCAGCGACGAAATACCTGCGACGAGCAACGAATTTGCAAAAGCCGATGTGAGCCGGGCGTCACCTAAAACCGCGCCGTACCAGCGGAGTGACGGGCCGGTAAAGGGCGGTATTGGAAAGTTGGTGGATTGCAGCGAGAAGATGATGAGAACGATGACCGGCAGGAAAATGAAAAGATAGATTGCCGCCGCATAGCCAGTCGCGAAATATTTTACGGCATTTCGCATGGTTCTATGTCCGCTCGATTTTCAGCCAGCGTGCGCATGCGATGTAAGCCACGGTCACAACCGCCATGAGAACGAGCGCGAGGGCGGATGCGAGCGGGAAGTCACCCCGGCGGCCGATTTGCATCATGATGAGTTGCGGCATGAGAACTTCATTGTTGCCACCAAGAATTTGCGGTGTGATGTAGTCGCCAATGGCCAGCACGAAGGTGAGGAATGCACCCACCATGACACCCGGTATTGTAAGCGGTAAAACAACATGCAGAAAAACCTGGAAAGGGTTTGCACCGAGATCAGCGGCGGCCTTGCGGTAACTGGGGCTGAGCTGTTTGAGGTTGGCAAAGATCGTGAGTGTCAGCAGCATGACGAAGAAATGCACAAAGCCGATGACGGTCGCTGTTCTGGTGTTGGCTAACTGCAGCGGTTCGTTGATCAGGCCAGTGCCTGTGAGAATTGAGTTGATCACGCCCTTTTGCGCTAGCACAAGCAGCCAACTGTAGGAACGCACGACATAGGATGTCCAGAACGGCAACACTGCCAGCAGCAGGGCAAGCCGCTGCCATTTTTCAGGAACCCGCTCGGCCAGTATCCACGCAAATGGATAGGCCAGCAAAACGGAAATGACGGTTACAATTCCGGTCACCTCAAGGGAATTCACCATTGCCTGGAAGTAACTGGGATTTGTGAAAAACTGGGTGTAGTTGGAAAGAGTTAATCCGCCGCCACTTTGCTGTGTAAGGCTCATGAGCCCCATGCCGAGGAACGGCAGAACGAAGAACAGCAGAGTCCACATGAGCGCCGGAGTAACCAGCGCCCATGGCAAGAGCTCGGACGAACGGGGCGTTTTTTTCACGGCTGTTGTTATTTTGCCTGCAACATCTCGGTCCACATATCCTGCATCTTCTTGTCAAGATCTGCATTTGGTGCGGGGTAGGGCTGGAAACGTTTCAAGAACTCCGTCTGCTCGTCAAACCGCAGCAGTTTTTTCTGGCCCGCATCAAGGGCAGCCATTTTATTGGAAGGCATTCCCCAATAGCAGGCGGACGTTGCCAGATGCGCCTGGCCTTCCGGGCTCATGACATATTGAATGAACTTCAGCGCCATGTCCTTGTTCTTGCTCGCCTTGAACATGGCAAGGGACTGGGACCACAAAATGGCACCTTCCTTGGGAATGGAGAAATCCAGCGCAGGGTTTTCCTTGGCAAGCCCTGCCGTTACCCATTCACCGCCACCAATCAGGATGTCAACTTCACCGGTTGCAAGGGCGGTTTGGCTGGCGGTCACTTCGCCAACCAGCTTGGCGTTGGCCTTCATCTTCAGCAACACGTCCTTGATCGCCGGAAGGTCTGCCTCGGTCAATTCGGAGGTTTTCTTGCCCACGACAAGGGCTGCCATGCCGATGATGGGAAGGTAATAATCATAGATGGCAATGCGGCCCTTGTATTTTGGATCAAGCAGGCCTGCCAGGGATTGCATGTCGGCAGGGTCAACCTTGCTGCTGTTGAACCCCACGGCATTGTAGCCAAATTTTTCCGTGATGCCGTAGCGCTTGCCATCAATTTTGGTGGAGCCATCCATTGTCACTTCGGGGAACATGTCGGCAAATGGGAGCTTGTCTTCAGGCAGGGATTCGAAAAGCCCCTTGTCAACGCCGCGCGGAATATCGATTGAATCGATCACCATCACATCCCAATCGCCGGGTTGTGACTGGTCAACAATGGCGAGGCCAGCGCCGGTTCCCTCGAATTCCTTGATATTGACCTTGATGCCATTGGCATCTTCAAACGGCTTGAGCAGCGATGCATCGGCATGGTCGCACCAGATGAGGGCGTTGAGGTCTGCCGCATTTGCCGGTGCAAGCGCTGCCAATCCTGCGAGGGCAACGGCTGCGAGTGCCGCAGTGCCGGCCCGCCGTTTTAATGCGGTAACGAAGCGTGTGAACATTTTATTTCTTCCCTGTTTTTCATTGCTTGCAAAAAAAATGAACCAATTCTAAACTTGAGTCAATTCAAATTTTGGGCCTTATCTGCCACCATGACAGGGTTACGCGCCAAACACCGGGTTGACCGCAATCAGCGCATTGTCGAAGCGGCAACGGGCCTGTTCCGCAAAGTCGGCTATGAGGGCGCGCGCATTGAGGAAATTGCCGCCAAAGCCGAAGTTTCCATCGGCACGATCTATAATTATTACCGCAACAAGGGTGATATTCTTGTGGCCATCGTCACCATGGAAGTGAACGAGGTTCTGGCTGCCGGTCAGGCAATTATCGAAAAGCCCCATAAAAATGCCGAAAAGGCTGTTGACATGTTGATGGCAATTTATGTGGGGCATTCGCTGGTTTACCTGAACAAGGAAATGTGGCGGCATGCGATGGCCACATCAACCCAACAGCCAGACAGCCCTTTCGGAAAGACCTTTTCGGCCCTTGACCGAGCGCTGGTCGATCAAACCTGCGCCCTTGTTGCAAAGCTCAAGTCACTTGGCCTTGCCCGCGCCGACGTTGACGCGCGCGGTGTTGGCGAAATGCTGTTCAACAACATGAACATGATGTTTATCGGATTTATCAAAAGTGACATGTCCACCAAGGCCCTGCACAGCCATATCAGGCGGCAGAACAAAACGCTCATGAAAGCGATCGCGAAATAATCTCAGTCTGCGTCGGACAGCTTTTCGAGATTTTCGTTGGCGCGCCGTGTGGCCGCCTCGAAACGGTCTTCGAAGGCCACCATGTTTTTCTTTGGCTCTTGGTAATAGGCAGTGAGCTTCAACAACCGCACCAATGTGGCGTTGAGTGCGCGACCCCAGAACCGCATGGGGCGGTTGAAGTCAAAAAGCAAAATGACGCGCTCGTCAGCCGTGTCATTCCAGACCTCGTGCTCATAGGTGTCATCGAACACGAATATTTCACCTGGGTGCCAGACGTTGATTGTATCGCCGACACGCAGGCGGCATTTCTCCGCGTTTTTTGGAATGATCAGGCCGAGGTGGGCGCGCAGTATGCCCTTGGTTACACCCTTGTGGGCGGGGATATGGTAACCGGGTGCGAGAATAGAGAACCATGCGGTTTGCAGGTCCGGAACCGCCTCAAGCAGCCGTGTTGTAACAGGGGCCTGCCTGCAATTTTTACCCAGTTTTTCACCAAAGCCAAACAGGATGAAAGTGCGCCAGTTGCTGCCAATGGAAATTTTTTTCTGGTCGGATGAAACATCCTGGAATACCGGAATCGCTTCACGGTGCTTCAGTATTTCATTCACCTCGCCACGGATGGCTTCCCAATTGTCCGTGAAGCTCTCAAGGAATGTGAAATGCCGGGAATCGAGCACGGGCGTGTCACCGACAAGTGACTGGCTGCCAAGAAAATCCGCCACACGCCGGAAAAATATTTTCCCGTATTTCTTCACGGCCTTCCGGCGTGACTTTCTGAAACGCTGTTTCCGAGTTTCAGGTGTGGTGTTTGTCATATCAGTCATGTTTGCGGTTTACTCTCATCCAAAATCAAACTCAACTTCGTAACAGCTGCGATGCCACAGACGCTGGTCAAAGCCAAATTTTGCGGCTAACTCATGGCAAATCAAAGGAAACATGACATGTGGGTTCGTACACAGTTAAAAATTGGCTGGAATGATCTGTTGATGGGCGCATTGCGTGGCGTGTTTCCTCCGCAGCGGGATTCCCAGGTCAAGAAAGCCGAACGGTTTTTTTCCGATGATGGCCGCTGGATGACGGCATTTTCCGTCAGGACGGGATTTGAGCTCATGCTCAAATCGCTTGATTTGACGCCGGGCGATGAAGTGCTTTTTTCCGCCGTCAATGTCAAGGGCATGGTGAAAATTGTAACTGAACTCGGCCTCGTGCCGGTTCCTGTCGATGTTGATTTCGGTGGGCTCGCGCCATCGCAAGCGCTGCTTGAAAAAGCCATTACGCCACGTTCAAAAGTTTTTATCTCAGCCCATCTTTTTGGAACCCGCAGCGCGCTTGACGGCATTTTCAAAGTGGCCAAAGCACATGGCATGGTTGCCGTTGAGGATTGCGCACAGGCCTTCAACGGCAGCTCCTACCCAGGATCGAACGAAGCCGACGTGGTCATGTTTTCATTCGGGCCTATCAAGACGGCAACGGCACTTGGCGGCGCGCTGCTGCTTGTCAAAAAACCGGATCTGTTGGCCCGCATGAAAGCGCTCGAGTCGGAATATCCCATTCAGGCGGAAAAAAAACAGTTAAAGCGCATTGTTTCTGCGGCGGGCATCAAGATTGTTTCGTCTTCGGTCGTGTTGGGGTTTGTCTACCGCTATTACAAAAAGCGTGGCCGTGATTACGAGGATGAACTTTCAAACAAGGTGCGTGATGTGGCGCCCTTGAAGAAGAAAGGTGGTTTGCATTACCAGCCCTCCGCATCATTGCTGTGGATGATGAACCGCCGCATGCGGCAATTGACGGATGGGGATCTGGCCATCCGCACGCAGAAGGGCAGGCACCTTGCCAAGCTGCTGAATGATGTTGCAACGCTTCCCGGCCAAAGTGCCAAACACCATGACTACTGGTTGTTTGCGGTGGTCACGGACAAGCCTGAAGATCTCATAACGGCTTTGCGCGAGGAAGGCTTTGATGCTGGCGGGCTGCCGCGTTCGCAAACGGTTGATGCCCCTTCGGACCGGCAAAGCTTGGGTCCTGTTTTGGCCAAGGACATGTTGGATGCCGTTGTTGTCGTGCCCTGCTATGAAGCAATGCCCGAGCTTGAAATTGAGCGTGAAGCCGCTGTCATTCGCAAGGTATTGATCAAAACCGGCAGGACATCCTCGCAGGCGCTGGCACTGCGCATGAACGGGCGGGAAGCTGCATGAGCCAGAAGCGTGTCATTGTCATTGGTGTGGGAATTATTGGCGCATCAATTTCATGGCACCTGGCAAAAGCTGGAGCTGACGTAACCATCATCGATTTAGGCGCTGGCGGTGGCATTGCCACACCAAACTCGTGGGCCTGGATCAACGCGAGTTGGGGCAATCCCGAACCTTACTTCCGCCTGCGTGCGCGTTCGATGCTGGAATGGCGGCGTGTGGACCGGGAGGTGCCGGGCCTTGCGGTGGATTGGTGCGGTGGACTTTTATGGGACTTGTCGCCTGACAAACTGGAGGCCTATGCCGTTGAACATTCCGGCTGGGGCTATGGCATTCGCCGGGTAGACCGCGCCGGGGCTTTGCGCATTGAACCCAATCTTAAGCATCCACCAGACTTTGCACTGCATGTTGCCGAAGAAGGCAAGGTTGAACCGGTCGCAACGACCCTTGCATTTCTTGCTGCTGCCGAAGCTTTGGGCGCAACTGTTCTGCGCGACACGCCGGTGAAATGGTTGCACGAAAAGAATGGCCACATTGCAGGTGTTGCCATTGATGATGGTGTGTTGCATGCCGATGAGGTTGTGATTGCAGCAGGTGCGGGGGCGGGTCCGCTTCTTGATGGCATCGGAATTTCGGTCGCTCTTACGGCACCGGCCGGATTGCTGGTGCATTCAAAGCCGGTCGCTGAAGTTTTGCGGGGGCTGGTGATGGCGCCAGAACTGCACGTGCGGCAAACGAGTGAAGGCAGGCTTGTTGCAGGGTCGGATTTTTCAGGAAGTGTCGATCTTGATAATGTTGGGGAAGCTGCTGCGGAGCTCTATGCCAAGGTCCAAGACATGGTTGCGGGCTCTGAGAAACTCGAAATGGAATTCCATACCCTGGGTTACAGGCCAACACCTGCAGATGGATTTCCAGTGATTGGCCGGCCTCGAAACATGCAAGGGCTTTATCTTACGGTGATGCATTCCGGTGTTACGCTGGCACCAGCGGTTGGCCTTTTCACAGCATGTGAATTGCTTGATGGTCAGCGTGACCGGTTGTTAGGCCCATACCACCCGGACAGGCTGCTGAAGAGCATCACTTGAATCATGAAGATGACGATTGAAGCCATTGATTTTGAATCAGAAAAATAAAGTATGTTAGGCGTTATTCGCGCAGTAGCACTTGGCACTTTTGGTGGTGCCTTGTGTTTTGCAATCGGTGTTCCGGCACCGTGGCTTGCGGGCAGTTTGATGGCAACGATCCTTGCAGTTTACGCCCGTCAAAAACTGGATTTGCCGGATGCATTGCGAACGCTCGCATTTATTTTGCTCGGTGTGCAAACCGGTACCTCGGTGAATGCGGACACACTTGCAAGGGCGGCGCAATGGCCATTGAGCATTTTGTGTTTGGCGGTCACGGTTTGCATCATCGTATGGGCGTGCTCACTTTACTACAACCGCATTCGCAAGTGGGATATGCCCACGGCGCTGTTTGCAAGCCTCCCCGGTGCATTGTCGCTGGTGATCCTGCTTGCCACATCATCGGGTGCGGACATGCGGCGGGTAACGATTGCGCAATGTGTGCGGCTGTTCTTTTTGATTGCGGCCTTGCCAGCCATCATAAAATTCATTTCACCATTACAGGTTAGCGGGCTCGTCACTGCGCAAATGGGCAGTGTGACAGAAATTGGCGTTCTGGTTGTCACGTCTGCCGCCGCCGGGCTTCTTCTTGACTGGCTGAAAATCCCTGCCGGTCTCATTCTCGGGCCAACAATCGTCAGCGCCGGGTTGGGGCTTTCCGGGGTGGTTCACGGGGCTGCGCCAAATTCAATCCTCATTCCCGCCAACATCATTCTGGGGGTCATGATTGGCCTGCGCTTCAAGGGCATATCCCTAACCGAGCTGCGCACTTCGATTGCCGATGGTTTTGCGGGCTTTGTCATTGCCATGGCGGTTGCCGTGATTGGCGCTGTTGCCACAAGTTATGTGGCGGGTCTTCCGTTGGCGCTCACACTGCTGGCCTTCGCGCCAGGCGGCCTAGAAGCCATGACGATCATGGCCTTTGCGCTGCATCTTGATCCTGCCTATGTGGCGGCGCACCAGGTGGCGCGCTATGTTGGCATGGTTCTGCTCATGCCAGCTGTCACGGCCCATGTGCTGAATCGCAGCGTTTCCCCGGAAGGCAAGTCGGGTGTAGAACAGGATTGATGGTCAAGGCTGCAATCATATTTGGTTTCGTCGCCGTGTTTTTTGCGTTGGGGCGGCTGTTTCCGTTTGCCAAAACGACGGGTTATGGCCGGGTTGTGAAAAACTTTTCACTTGCTGCTTTTAACATCGTCCTTTCGCCGCTCATTGTCATTCCGGTTTCCATTTATGCTGCGCAGCACGCCTATGGGTGGCGCCCCGAGTGGTGGGACGGCTGGCCTGGATTGGTCCTTGATGTTTTGCTTCTCGATATCTGGATTTACTGGTGGCACCGCGCCAACCATGTGGTGCCGTTTCTGTGGCGCTTCCATGAGGTGCACCACCTTGATGAAACGCTGGATGCGAGTTCTGCCTTGCGGTTTCATTTTGGTGAAGTGTTGCTTTCAAGCCTGGTGCGCGCAGCTGTCATCGTTGTTTTGGCAATGCCACTTTCCAGTGTTGTCGTGTTTGAAACGATCGTCGCGATGGCGTCAATTTTTCACCATTCGAATGTGCGTCTGCCAAAGTCGTTTGAGCGCGGGTTATCGTTCATCATTGTTACCCCGGCCATTCACTGGGTGCACCACCATGCCTTGCGACGTGACACGGATTCCAATTATGCGACGTTTCTTTCGCTTTGGGATTGGGTGTTTACGAGCCGGAGCCTAACCGTGCGGAGCATTGAAATGCCTGTAGGTGTTGAAGGCAAACATGACGAGGATTTGGGCAGTCTCATCGCGCGGCCATTCCCCCGAATCGGCAAATAGCTTATTTGCTCGAAAAACCGGAGAAATTCCATGACGACCACGGCAAGGCCATTTCGTGAAATGTTGGTTCAACTCCTTGCCACGGTGATGATCCCCGTATCTGTCGCCGGGACAGGATTGTATTACACGCGCTGGCAGCAGAATTTGAATGATCTTAAAACCATGATCGATCTGGTCAGCGATCAAAATCCCGAGCGTCGCAAATATGGTGTGGCGATGTTTGAGTATCTTTTGAAAAACGACAAGGTGCCGGTTGAGTTCGTTGCGGCCCAGCTGTCCTATGCAAATTCATCGGCAGACAAGGAGCTGCTGCCGCTCATGGAGCAGGCACTGCTCAAAGCATCGGCTGAAAATTCCAAAGTCGCTGAAACCTTTCGGTTGGCGTTGGAACGCATGCCGAGCCGTATTTTCGTCCACGCCATGAATGACAAACAACGGTCTTGCATAACCCTTTTAATGTCAAAAATGAAAGATACAGACCGCACCAATATTGTGGTTCCCGGATTTGCGCGCGCCACATGGAGTGGTGACGCGCACGAAATGCGTGTTTTTCGTACATCTGACGTTGCGCGTGGTGCTGATCTTGTGAAGATACTGAATGATGTCGGGTTGCCAGTTGCCCTGAAAGATTTGTCCGCCGCCGAGGGAAGTTCCACCAAGGCGCGGGCGAATACCTTTGAGCTTTGGTTTGGAAGCGCTGCCTTGCCTGCCTCCTGCGGCGTCTGACCTTCGTCTGGCCCCATTTCTGCACGACGAATTATAACTTGTCAGAACGTTAAGGTTCTGTCTTGTTTCGATACAGTTTGTAGGTGCAAGGAGTATGTTTGTGGCGGAGTTTGACGATCTGAGCGGCGCTTTGCGCAAAGCTCGTTTGGCGGAAGCTGCCCATTTTGAGGCTGTGCTTGGCATCCGGGATTCCAAATCCCTGCGCCTGCAGGTTTTGAAGGACGAACTGGCACCGCTCATTGCAATGACACCCGAAGCCTCCAGGATTTTTGACTTGGCGCTTGTTCCCGGAGAACCGCCACGCCTGTGGCTTGATCTCATCTCCTCAGTTGTGATGGAGCCCGACTACCGAACATACCGTTTGGTGCAAGACAACCAGTCTGGCCGTGAAGTGCTTTTTGAGTCGGTGGAACGTGAAGAAATGGTTAATTATCTCAAAGCCTATCTTGCGCACCGGATGATTGCGCGCGAGCGGATGTCAGCTTCTGTACCAGCTGTCACCCAGCGTTCTGCCGGCTATTCCACCGGGGCCGTCATTTATGCCTGGCTAAGCGGATTCCTGCTGGGTTTACTGGGCCTTCTGGTTGCCGCTATCTCATTGGGAAAGCTCAGGTTTTAGACCTTCGTACAATCGTTACAAATTGAAATACCTTTTGATTTTACCAATTGGCCCGCCCTTGATACTCAAAAGCCCAGATCAAGGCGGAATCGCCAAAGGGCCATGAATGACGGTGCAGACACTAAAGCAAGATGTTGAGGCAGCTGTAACAGGCTTGAACCGCACACCGCGATCCAATCGCAATCTTGATCAAAAGCTCGGTGGCTTTGCAACAATCTCCGAAGGTTTGGATTATGCTGCCCGCGGTCTGACTGGTTTTAATTTTTATTCCGGCAAGGGTGTTTTGCAACACGTGTTGCCTTTTGCCGAATTGCGCAGGCAGGCTTTGGCTACGGCGCGGAAATTGATGACGGCTGGTTTGAAGCGCGGTGACCGGGTTGCGGTGATTGCCGAAACAGGTCCGGAATTCATGGCAGTATTTTTTGGCTGCCAATATGCTGGCCTCGTTCCATGCCCCATGCCCTACACCATGTATATTGGTGGCAAAGACGCCTACATTGAGCGTGTGTCCGGTATGCTGCGCGCAGCAGCTGCCTGTGCGGTTATCACGACATCAGACCTTGAGGGCCATATCCGGGCGGGTGCGGCGGGTGCCGGCGTTGATAATGTTTTGACCCATGAGCAACTTCAGTCATTGCCGGAATCAATCGCAAGGCTTGAAGCTTTTGGTCCTGAAGATGTTGCCTATATCCAGTATTCGTCGGGTTCAACATCCGAGCCCAAGGGTGTCCTGATCACCCAGCGCGCCATCATGGCCAATACTGTCGGCATGCTGCGCGATGGTTTGCAGGTCACACCGAACGACCGCGCCTTCTCGTGGTTGCCGCTTTACCATGACATGGGCCTTGTTGGTTTCTGCCTCTCGCCACTGATGGGGCAGGTCAGCGCCGACTATATTTCAACACCGTCCTTCGCGCGTCGCCCTGCCTTGTGGCTGCGGCTCATGTCGGAAAACCGCTCCACGATTTCATCCTCGCCAAGCTTTGGTTATGAGCTTGCTGCCAAGCGCATCAATGGCGAGGCCATAACCCTTGACCTCAGCAACTGGCGTGCTGCCGGCATTGGCGGCGACATGGTGCGCGCCGATGTGTTGAAGCGCTTCAGTGATACCCTGTCGGTTGCGGGTTTTGACCAGAAGGCTTTCATGCCCGGCTATGGCATGGCGGAATCAACGCTTGCCGTTTCCTTTGCCGATGTGAACACACCCATCCGCATTGATACAATTGACAAGGCTGCCTACAAGAATTCCCGTCTTGCGGTTCCAGCCGCTGCCAACCAGCCCAAGGACTCGGTGCGCAGTTTTGTGGCGTGTGGCAAGGCTTTGCCGGGCCATGAAATGCTCATCCGCGACGATGACGGCAATCTGCTTGCAGAACGCAGGATTGGCCATATCTTTGTCAAAGGGCCAAGCCTGATGTCCGGTTACTACCATGATGTGGAGGCAACTGACGCTGTCATTGCTGCCGATGGCTATCTGGCAACGGGTGACATGGGTTATCTGCTGGATGGTGAAATTGTCATCACCGGCCGTGCCAAGGATCTGATTTTGCACAATGGCCGCAATATCTGGCCACAGGATATTGAGTGGGCTGCCGAACAGGTAGAACCCCTCAAGTCCGGTGATGTTGCAGCCTTTGCTGTTGAAGGTGAAGACGGCGATGACGATGTGGTGGTGCTTGTGCAATGCCGCGTGATCGGGTTTGCGGACATTGAGAAGCTTCGCCGCGAAGTGTCAGCCGTTGTGCATCACAGTGCCGGGGTTGAATGCGCCGTCGTTCTGGTGCCGCCCAAGAGCCTGCCTTTCACGTCGTCCGGCAAGCTTTCGCGCGTCGGAGCGAAGCAGAAATTCCTGTCGGGTGAGCTGGTTGAAATTACCCAACCCGCAGTGGAATTTCTGGCTGCTGCCCAGTAACCCGGCTGTTTCGATCATGCCTTTAAAAATCGCCCTCACAGGAGCCACGGGTTTCGTTGGCCGCAATGTTGTCAATGAAATGCTCGGCGGCAAGCATGACGTGACGGCACTTGTCCGTGATGTCGGCAAGGCCTGCCTGCCGCATGATGTGCGCCTTGTGAAAGGTGATTTGCACACTGCCGCGGCGCTTGACCAACTTGCCAATGGCGTCGATGTGGTCATTCACATCGCAGGTTTGATCAGTGCCGTGAAGAGGTCGGATTATTTTGTAGCAAACGAGCAGGGCACGCGCGAGCTTGCGCAGGCGGCCCTCCGCAATGGCGTGAAGCGCTTTGTGCATGTATCGTCGCTGAGTGCGCGCGAACCGCAGCTTTCCGCCTATGGGGCCAGCAAGCTTGCAGGCGAGGCGGTATTGAGTGACGGGCTGTCACATGTAATCCTGCGTCCCCCTGCCGTGTACGGTCCCGGCGACAGGGCAACGCTGCCATTGTTGAAAGCGCTAACGCAATCCATCGCGCTGATACCGGGGCGTGCCGATGCGCGCTTCTCGCTGATCCATGTCAGGGACCTGGCCCGCACCATCGTTGAAGCAGCATCCAGCAAGATAACCGGCATTGTTGAGTTAAGTGACGGCAGCAGCAACGGCCATGACTGGAAAGAACTTGCAGGCATTGCCGCAATTCTGGAAAACAAGGGTGTGAGAACTGTCTTCCTGCCCAAGTTCATTCCCCAAGCGGTTGCCGGTGTTGCCGATATCATTTCGAAATTGCGGGGCAAGCCTTCGATGATATCGCGTGAAAAGATCGATGAGCTTTACCACACGGATTGGGTGGCGCGGGGGCAGGGGTGGCCTTTAAAAAACCCAACTGGATTTGCACAAGGCTTTGCCGAAACCGTGGCGTGGTACCGCCGCGAGGGCTGGCTGCCGCACGGCATGAACGCGAAGATGACGACCTAGGAATTTGAATGACTGTCTCACAGGAAACCATAGACCAGATCTGCAAATTGCTTTCACCGTTCAACACGGCGGGCAAGACGCTGGCTGCCGATACGGATATTTCGTCCGATCTCAACATCGACTCGATGGCGGTGATGGATTTCGTGATGGAAGTCGAAGACCACTATGACATTGAAATTCCGCTCAATGTCGTTTCCGAAACCCGCACCATTGGCGAGCTCGCCGCCGTGGTTGAAAAACGCACCAACAAGGCCTGACACCATGATTGACCTCCTCGACAAGCACAAAGGCATATCCGACCGTTTCGCCCGCATGATGCAGATGGGCGTGAATGCCATGGGTGTGACCAACGACCGTATCATGTCGCCAACCCGCGCCATGATCAACGGCCGCGAAACCATTTTGGCTGGCACCAACAATTACATGGGCATCACCATGGACGCGGATTGTGTCAAGGCAGGCCAGGATGCGATGGCGGAATTCGGCACGGGCACCACGGGCTCACGCGTGGCCAACGGAAATTATCGTCTGCATACAGAGCTTGAACAGGAGCTGGCGACATTTCTTGGCCGCAAGCATTGCATTGTTTTCACCACCGGCTATCAGGCCAACCTCGGCATGATGTCGGGTCTTGCCGGTCCGAAGGATACGATTTTCCTCGATGCGGATTCCCATTCTTCGATTTACGACGGCTGTACCCTGTCAGGCGCCAAGCTTGTACGCTTCCGCCACAATGATGCAGCGGACCTCGACAAGCGCATGGCGCGTTCGGAGGGTGAAGAGGGCGGCAGGCTGGTTGTTGTCGAAGGCATCTATTCGATGCTGGGTGACCGCGCACCGCTGGCTGACTTTGTCGCGCTGAAGAAGAAGCACGGTTTCCAGTTGCTGGCCGATGAAGCCCATTCCTTTGGCGTGCTTGGTCCGCATGGGCGTGGGCTTGCCGATGAGGCAGGGCTTGAAGACGAAGTTGATTTCGTTGTCGGCACGTTCTCCAAAAGTGTCGGTGCCATTGGCGGTTTCGGGGCTGGCAGCCACCCCATGTTTGAAACCCTGCGCTATGCGATGCGACCCTATCTTTTCACCGCATCGGCATCGCCTGCATCGGTTGCAACGTCGCTTGCAGCGGTTCGAAAGCTTGCCGCCCAGCCTGAACTGCGGGACCGCCTGCGTGCGAACTCAGCGCGATTGTTCAATGGATTCAGGATGCTTGGGTTGAATATCGGATGTGATGTTGTAAGCCCCGTCATTGCGGTAAAATGCGTCGACGAGGTCTCCACCATTGCCATGTGGAATGCCCTGCTGGAAGCAGGCGTATATGTGAACATTGCGCTGCCTCCCGGAACACCCAACAAGCTTTGCCTGCTGCGCTGTTCGGTTTCCGCCGCCCACACGTTCGAGGATATTGACCGGATCATTGACTTGTTTGGCAAAGTCGTGGCCAAGAGGGCTGCAGCCTAACGTACTGCACCCCTGCGCAGGAGTGTGCCGAGGAGCATGAAGCCCGCGATAACAGGATGGCGTTTTTGCCAGTCCGTGAGCGTGATTTTCTCGCCGGAATGACGCTCGATTTTCCATACGATGTAATCGGCACCGCCCTGAAAGGTGAAGGCGGCCTTGATGAGACGCAGTGCTGACCAGAGCTTGCCGGTGAAGCGGCGCAGCGCCTGATTGCTGTGTACGGGTTTTTCATTGTCCAGAAGCCCCGCTGCCCTCTGGTAATAGTCGGGATAAGCCGCAACAATCTCTGCGGCGCGGCCGGTTTTTTCGGAACGGAACTCGGTTGCGTAAGTTGCGCCAAATCCAGCAGTCCAAATCTCAATGGCATCCGGGCTTTGGCTTAACGCCCGCGCGTTGGCAAAGCTGGTCCGCAGGGCATTTGAAATTGCGGTGGTGACTTCGCCTCTCGCTTTGTCATCCCTTGCATAAACCAATGCACAGGGCTGTGAAAAGCGGGCCCAGAAATAGGGGTTGTTGGTCTCGCGTGTCATCCACTTTGCAAAAAGCGAAAGGGGCAGAACGGCATACTTGGCGCGGAGGTTTCCTCCCGTTTCAGCATAGTAAACATTTGGGGGAACCAGTGCGCAGCCGATTCGGCTGATCATGTTTGAACTCACACCATCCAGATTTTCTGTGAGTACATAGAAATCCATCAATGTTTCTGAAGCGGCCACACCACGAATGCAGGAGCCATAGGCCAAAATCGCCGTTGCCCCGGGGTGCTTTTCACACAGGTATTCAGCCATGATGCGGAGCTCACCCGGCACTTCGCGTGCGAGCGAGTTCCCGCAGAATTTTTCAAGCTCATCCATCAACCACAGAGATAGGTGAAAACGGGTCCGGTTTCCAGCCTGAGGGCAGCGCCCTCTGGTCCATCAAAAAATTCGCCGTCAATCACAAAACTGATCGGGCAGGTGATCTCAAGACTTTCACTGGAAAAACTCATGGCGCCCGGCGGGGTTTTGCGGTTTTCACTGCCATACATCACAGGCAGCAGCCAGCGCGGAATGCTGGGCACGGGATAGGGCAGAACGCTGGTGCGAATTGCGCCGGATTTGCCGCCCCAAAAAGGTTTTGTGCCAAGGATGAGTTTTTCCAGCGTTGAAGAAAACATCATCAACTGGGTGCCGGAGCAAAACTCTGTGGTGCCGCTTGTAATGCGAATGGGGAAGGGCCGGTCAAACCGCAATTCATCATTCGGGTCGGCTCTTGTAAACATGGTGCGGCCTGCCGCACTGGCAAGCGTGGCAAATGTCGCCCAACTGCCTTTCACACCCCTGGCGTTGAAGGCGCGTTGACAAAAAAGTGTCGCTTCGGATGCCGCACCGGTTCCCAGAAACATGCCATGTCGAGGCTTGCCGTCGCGCGGATTTACAACACGAAGGGTTGGACGTTCGCGTAAATGTGATGCTTCCAGAGTGTTGATGTATTCAGCCTGTGCGCTTAAATTGCGCTGCCGAAAGCCCAAGTCAGCTGCAGTCATATTTGTTGTGCCATGGGGCAAAAGGCTCAACCGCGGAATTGCATTGAAGGGCTTGCGCTCAGCCAGATCGGTTTGAATGGCCTGAATGGTGCCATCACCGGAGCTGATGAAAAGATCGGTTACGCCCTCTTTGGCCAATTCATCGAGGAAAACCGGCAATTGTCCAAAGTGTTCCAGCACGCGTGTTGAAACATTTGGCTTGCTTCCCAACATCTCGGCAAGGCGCAAGCCTTTGCCACTGGATTTTCCTGAGCGTGGATTGACAAGCAGGCCTGCCCGTTTCACGGCTTGGTCATCCACGAAACAAGGGGGCCGGATTTTTTCTTGGCGGCAAAGGCTTGCAGCATTTGTATGGCGTGCAAGACCAGGCAAGCCAAGGTCCACACTGCAACAACAAGCAGGCCCACATCGGGTTTTGCAAACACGGTAAAGACCGTGAGCAAAATGAGGTTGGGGTTTCGGCGCGCCGTGATCTGGCGGAACAAGGTGTCGATGGGCCGCCAGATGTGGATTTCAAGTCCCAGCCATTTGATCGAAATGCCTTCGATGAGGCGCTGCAAGACATAGCCTCCGAGAATGGCCACGATCACCCCCCAGAAAAGCTGGTTGCTCCAGATCGTTCCCGTGGCAATGAGGCCAAAGGCCCACGCGATGTACCAGAACGGCGGATGGACGAGGTCAATGCCGTGGTCAAAAATGTCGCCCCACTTGCTGGACGTCAACGTCGTTCGCGCAAGCTTGCCATCCACGGTATCCAGAAACGTCATTGCCCAGGCCGCAATGAGGCCGGGAATGAATTGCCCCTGCAGGAAAAACCAGAAGGCAAGCACAGTCATGGCAGCACCCACGGTAGTGACCATGTTTGGCGTGATCCCGCGCGCTGCAAGATAACGCGTGACGTGGAATGCAGGCACAGGCCACAGGTGCTTTGTCACAAGGTCAGTCGCACCCTTGTATGTTCCCATGAACATGCGCCACTCAACGGCAGCTTTGGTTTCAGGTGTAACAGCCATCGCATAGGGCGTTTCGCGTTTGCGCAGGGCTTTCCAGAAATCCGTGTCGAGTTGCGAAGGAGCGCGTGCCATTAAATTGGCGCTGTTCACGGGCTGCTCTCCCCGCAGGATTGCCGCTGTTTTTACAACATCAACACCGCGCACGCTTGCTGCTATCGGGCTTTTGGCGTCATCGCTCAACAACAGGAAATTGGGGCGCTTGAGCAGAACGGGAATGAGCGGTTGGTCAATCACGGCATCAGCCCGCACCATGATCACCGGGCCATGGTGGCCTGCAGCAGCACTTTCGTCCAGAAGGGCTGAAAGTCCGGCCTTGGCAAACTGGTTCAACAGGCGTTCGCGCAGGGTAAGTGACCAAAGCTTCTCTTCACCGTCCCCAACGATACACAGCACGGGTGTAAAACTGATGGGAACTTTTTTTTCTGCAGCAATGATTCCAGTCGCAACAATGGGTTCAGGCGCAGCAACGGTTTTTTTCTTTTTTGTTTTGGGCTTTGTTGTCATTCTAGACGCGTTCCATGCGAAGGCCGAGCGCCGTTGCCAATGCACCGAAACTCATGACGGGCAGCCAGGCGGCCATCCAGGGTTTTACAAATCCAAGCTCGCCCATGGTGAGCGCTATGCCATCTGTCATGAAGTAAAGGAAGCCCAGCCCCACACCAACGCCAAACATCATGCCAATGCCACCCCCCCTGCGAAAGCGTGTGGCGAGGGGTACGCATAATGTGATCATCACGAGAGTTGCAAAAAACAGCGCTATGCGCCTTTGCCACCAGGTTTGGTAAACCCAGACCGGCCGGATCCCGAAGCCGGAATTTTCAATGAAATAACTGAGATCGCTTATCGTCATTTCCTCTGGATCGCCGGAACGTGCTCCTGCGGCTGCGGGTTTCATGGCACCGGAATAAACCAGGTTGTCCAGCCGGTTCGGGGCAAGGTTTTCGCGGTAATAGACAATGACACCCTTGAGGTTCCAGCGGTCTCCCTCAAGAACCGCTCGCCTCGCCACAATTT
This sequence comes from Rhodobiaceae bacterium, assembly GCA_031417195.1. Classification (GTDB taxonomy): domain Bacteria; phylum Pseudomonadota; class Alphaproteobacteria; order Rhizobiales; family Aestuariivirgaceae; genus Aestuariivirga. Next base: position 25,806 of record JANOVC010000017.1, on the reverse strand, counting down.
GCTCCTGCAAAATGCCACTGGCATCACGCCTGAAAATTATAACATTTTCGAGAACTGAGGAGTCAGCATTGGAAGAGGCTGCGCGCAAAATGTCTGGACCAGACCGCATCCATATCGGATCATTTTCACCCACTTTAAGTTTCTTTTCCCCGTAGTCCGCCACACCCCATTGCTTGAGTTGGGGAGCCGCCGCCGGTATCGCCTTGTCATTGAGAAGAAAGTTCAGGCCGCCAGTCACAAATGCCAGCGGCAAAAGCATCACAATCAATCGTGTTGGCGAAGCGCCGGCAGCCCAAAATGCGGAAACTTCATTGCGGTAGCTGAGTTCAGCGAGGGACAGGAGAATGGCCAGCAACATGCTCATCGGCAGAAAAGTTGCAAGCGTTGCCGGTGAACGCATGAAAATGTATTTCAGCAGGATGCCGGTGTTGCCCTTGTCCAGGGCGAGGATTTCCTTCGAATAGGACACAAGTTCAAGCGTCAACACGAAGATCGTAATGCCGAACAGAATTCCGAAAAACCGTGTGAGGATCATGCGGGTGAGCATCCAGCCGATGATTTTCATGATTGTGCCCCGATCCCCAGACGCTTGGCCAGGGGTTGCCAGATTTGACCAATTGCGGATCCAAAACTGTCGATAATGTTGCCGATGCTGTCCGGCTTCAACGTGAAACAAGCGCTGTAGTAACGCCACATGGCAAAAAGCGTAATGGCAAGAAACGGCAGCCACATCGTCAGCCATGGCGAAAGCCCGCTGGATTCTGTTGCAACGGCACCTTGTTCAATTATTTCATGAAAGGCGATCACGAGAACAAGTGCTATGCCAAAGCGGTAACCACGCTGGCTGCGCTGGCGGCCAATTGCAAAAGGCACCGCAAGCAACGGCAGCATCAACAAGGTGAGAACGTGGACAATGCGCAGGTTCAGTTCGGCGCGCATCGAATTATACGTTGCGTTTTGTGGCGGATTATCCTGCAATCTATAAAGCTCCGGCAATGTGAGCTCACGTTCATCATCGCCGCGCGGGCGGAACAATTTGTCAGAAACATTTCCGAGCGGTGTATCTGTCGTCGAGAATTCTGTAATTGTTGCCTGTGTTATTTTGGTTTTGTCATCGAAATCGGGATAGCTGTCCAGCTTCAACCTGTGGCCGTTGTCTAACCTCAGGACAGGGCGTTGCTGGCCTGCAACCGGAACAAGCACACCTGATGAGGCCGTGAGCGTTTCAAGGCCACCAAGCTTCCGGTCATCAAAAAGAAACACGTGGTCGAAAGTATTGTTGGAACGGTTCAGCTTGTCCAATATAAAGGTACGTGAGCCTGCCTGCATAAACACACCTTCCTGGGCCAGATAAAACACTTCAACATTTCCGACATTAAACAATACGGACCGGTAGGCATAACGCGTTTGGGGTTGCAGCCAGCCTACAATGAAGAATGAAAATGCGGCGAACACGATTGAAAGCAAAATCACCGGGCGGGTCAGCCGCGACAACCCCGTTCCGGTTGCCGTTATGGCGTCAATTTCACTGTCTTTTGACAGCTTGCTGAAGCCAAACAGGAGGCCCAGAAAAAGCGCTGCCGGTATGGCGGTACCCAAATAATGCGGCACCAGATAAGCCAGCAGTTCGAAGACAACACCAAATGAATCTTTTTTTCCAAGCGTTGTGTCCAGCAGATGCACCATGCGTTCAGCCAGCAGCATCAACAGGCCAATGGCCAGAGCCGTTGCCAAAGGTTTTGCAACCTGCCGCAACACATAGCGATCGATAATCGTCAGCACAGGTTCATGATTCTCCGGACAGGCGCAATTGCAGGGTCCATAACAGGTTTTTCCGGACCTTGTCATTCAACACTGGGGCGGATTTGAGATCGGGTTGGCCGGGCCATCCCAGGTCTGGAAATTCAATGGAATCAAACAATTGGGCTGTCCCATAACGCGGGATCACATGCATGTGCACATGGGGGTCAACCATCATCAACATGAGATAGTTGATTTTATCATAGGGGTTGAAGCGCTGCAGGCTGTGCTCGATTTCGGTAATGACATTTGCAAGCTCGGTAAAAGCGGCGGGGGGTAAATCGGAAAAGGCGGTAACATCTGACTTTGCCGCGAGCACAAGGCTTCCCAATGTCACCTGTTGGCCACGCAGAAGCACACACCAATGGTCGTGCTCCTTGATCAGGCTGGCGGGATAGCCAAACTTTTGCAGCGTTGCATTCATGGGTTCAACTTACCCCAAAGGGCGCTCAAGAAGGAAGGATGAATTGTCGTGTTGACACAATTGACCTGGATTTTGGATCCCATGCCCTGATTGAAACCTGGGTTTGCCAGTTCCCCTGGTTTCGGCTGATTTCGTAGAGGTTCCATGCAGCAGGTTCATGGTGACGGTGTCCATTTGAGGACGCCGACGGAACACCAATCACGGGAATTTTTTCGGAAGGCCCCTGAATTTCATTGCGCATTTCACGGTGGTTGTGGCCATGTATGACAAGTTCTGCGCCTTCTTGCGAAAGCACATCCAGCAAAGCGGCAGCATCGGTAAGTGCCTTGCGGTCAGGGGCCAGACCCGGCAACGGCGGATGGTGGATCATCACAGCGCGGTAATAGCCCTTGGCTTTCAGTTTGTGCAACAGCTTGGTGAGCGCCTGCAATTGCCTGTTGCCAACCGTTCCTGCGGCTTTCAAAAGCGACTGCGGCTGGGCGGAACTCAAACCGATGAGCGCCAAATTCCGGCGCAACCGCACATAGGGAAAGCCTGCGGCCAAATGGGCCGAGGTTTCGGTTGCCGCAATTGTCATGTCACCGTCCATATAGGGTGCAAATCGGCTCATGCCATGTTCCCAGCGCACGGCCACGTATGCGTCGTGATTGCCGGGAACAAAAGAAATCCAGTCCGGGTTCCCGAATTCGCGCAGCCATTTTGCCCCGCGCTCGAATTCAGACAGGGCTGCCACATTCACGAGGTCTCCGGTCAGGGCCACATGATCAGGGCTTGCCGATTTTATGTCGTCAACAATGGCTTGGGCCACTGCGGGGTCGTGGATCTTGCTGCGGTTGAACTTCCACGAAAGCCTTCCCAAGACACGCTTCAACGCAAAGTTTTTCCGTGTTGCGCCGTGTTGCATCGGGCCGAGATGGATATCTGACAGGTGGGCGAGGGTTATGGCCAAATCGGGCTTTCGTTGACTTATTGTGAATCGGGTGCGAATGAGCAACCCGTACTTACTCTTGTGTTGGATATGGATTCAAGCATCGTGCATGTTGTTATTCTTGCAGCAGGTCAGGGCAAGCGGCTTTTGCCCCTGACCACCGAAGTTCCCAAGGCCCTCCTGGACATTGGTGGTAAATCCTTGATTGAGCGGCAGCTTGAAGCCTTCGCTGAATGTGGCATCAGGGACTTTACCGTTATCGTGGGTTATGCCGCACAGCGCATGGAAGAGGCGCTGGCAAAAATTGCGGCTCGCCTGGCCGTATCAATCGAAATCGTGTTCAATCCTTTCTATGCGGTTGCGGACAATCTTGCGAGTTGCTGGATGGCCCGTTCCGTTATGACCGGTGATTTCATACAGGTGAATGGCGACAACGTGTTTCGCAGTGACCTCGTCAAGAAACTGCTGGCAGCGCCATCAGCACCTCTCAGCGTCGCCATAAACCTGAAGCAGGCCTATGACTCCGATGACATGAAGGTTATCCTTGACCAGGGCCGCTTGACGGAGATTGGCAAGACCTTGCCCGTAGATACGGTTGATGCCGAAGCCATTGGTTTCTATGTGTTCCGCCAGGCAGGCGGCGACGCCTACGTGGATGTGCTCGAAAAAGCCATGCGTGATCCGCAAGCCCTCAAGCAATGGTTCCCATCGGCCATAGGTTCACTTGCGAAAAAAATAGAGGTCCGCACGATCCCGATTGATGGACTGAAATGGTGCGAAGTGGATTTCCCCGTGGACTTGCAGCAGGCGCGGCAGCTCGTGGCAAGCTGGGCCTAAACCAAACTTACTCGTGGGGTACCATGGACTTTGCCAATTGGATTTAAGCGATACCTCCGTTTCAAGAGGCATTGCGCTCACGAGCGGTGTTTCAATTTCGGAGTATACCCGAACATAGCCGATTGACCGTACGGTGTCAAGGACTAATTTCCTTTATTTAGGATTTTTTCAACAAGTTCCAAATCGGCTGGCTTGTCCACATCGATTGCCGCTTCGGCAAAAGGCATTAAAACCGGTTTGATCAGCATGCCGAGGCGTTTTGAGATCGTTTGGAATGCGGTTTCAAGTGACAGTGTTCCCAAAACAAAACGCATGAGTGCTATGGGACCAAATGCAGCTATCAATCGCCAAGGTTTTTTGCGAACAGCTTCGAGATAGCGCCAACGCTCCAGAACCCGCAGGCCTTTTTCATTCTGAACCGCAAACAGGTTGCATCCCGAAACCCGGTCTCTTCCGAGCTGGAAAAATGTGCGGATGGATTGCGGGTAAGCCGCAAGGATGACTTCGGCCGTTGCGAGTCCTGCGGAAAAATCAGCTCCGTTGGCACTGGCTTGGTCGCAAAAATATCCGACCATCTCCGGGGTCAGCAACGCGTGGTCAGCGGTTGTGATCAGAAAGGGATAGGTTGGGTCTTTGCCAATTGTTGCAATTGCAGAAAGAGGAGCCGAATTTTCCGAACGGACAATTGCAAGACCATCCGTGTTTTCTCCGACAACCATTCTTACAATCGCAGCATCTTCGATTGAAATGGAAATGGCGGAAATGTTTGGAGACTTACGCAAGGTATCCACCACACGCTTCAACATGGGAATGCCAGCCACAGGCAGTGTACATTTGTGGCTTACGCCATAAGCCCTTGCCATCGGATCATCAGGCCCGCGCCCGGCGGCAAGAATAATGGCGTGATAGGCTTTCGCCACTACAGGTCCTTTTCATAGATGCGGTAGGTCTTGTAGGGAACCGCGCCGAATGTTTCGATGATGTGGCGCATGGGCAGATTGTCCTCAAGAATCCAGGACAGTTCACCGTTGGTGACGCCACGCGACGTGTGATACCGGCGCACGGTTTCGATGACTGTGAGGGCAAGCGAAGAGCCCAGAAGCGAGTCATGGAACTGCTTTCGTATGCCCATCAACGGCATGCGGATTGTTTTTGGTTTTCCGGTGATGACATGTTTGGCCAGCTTTGCCCAACCGAATGGCAGCAGCTTGCCGCCCATGCCGTCGAACCACTCGTTGATGTTTGGAACGGTCACCACAAAAGCGGCAGGCTCACCCTTGTAGCTGGCGATGGCGATATATTCATTCTTCAACAGAATTTTAAAAGTTACACCCAAGGCTTTCACCTCTTCCGCGGTGAAAGGTATGAAAGCCCAATTGTTGGACCACGCATCATTGAAGATATCCATCATAATGGCGAGGTCGCGGTCCAAATTCTTTTTGTCGAGGGCGCGAACGGAAATGTCTTTTGACCGTAAGGCTCTTTCATAGGCCAAGGTGAGCGTACGCTGCATGGGTTTTGATGTATTGAAATCATAGGCGATCGCATCTTTGGCCTTGCGGAACCCGGCCTCTTCAATGCGCGCCGCATAATAGGGATGCGCATGACCCATCATCATGCTGGGAGGTGTATCAAACCCCTTGATCAGCAATCCCGTTTCGTCGTTGATGGAAAAACTGAAAGGGCCACGTATGTGTTTCATGCCGCGTGAGCGCAGCCAGTTCTGTGCAACCTCAAACAGGGCTGCGAATGTTTTGGGATCATCCGGTGCCTCAAGAAAACCGAACTGTCCCGTGGAATCCTTGTAACGATCGAGATGCAGTTGACAAATCTGTGCTGATATCCGGCCAACAGCCTTGCCATCCAGCTCAGCCAGAAACAGCTGGGCTTCCGCATGCTTGAAATAGGGGTTCTTACCGGGATCAAGGTGCTCGAAGCGTTCGAAGTAGAGTGGGGCAACCCAATTTGAGCCCTTGCCGTAAATCGAAAATGGAACATCGAGAAACTGTTTCTTGTCGGGCTTTGTCAGAACAGGTCGGACGCTGATCGTCATCTCTTTTTACTCTTGGATTTTGTCGCGGGTTTGGGCACGGAAACATGGCCCTTTGAAATGGTATAGAGCCTGTCTGCAATTTTTGTCCATGCTGGCCTGTGGGTTATCGCCACAATCGTGTAGCGGCCACCAAGGGATGCAATGTTGCTCACGATTTCGGCTTCTGTTTCCGGATCAAGCGCGCTGGTCACTTCATCAAGAATGAGGATTTTCGGATTTGTCACAAGCGCGCGGGCCAGGGCAATGCGCTGGCGCTGGCCACCGGAAAGCCTGCCGCCCATTTCTCCGACGTTGGTTTCAATACCCTCCGGCAACTTGTCGACAAAGTCCTTTGCACCAGCCTGTTCAAGTGCCGCCATTACCTGATCCGTCGTGATGTCCGGATTTGAGAGGCAGATATTTTCACGGATTGTGTCGTGAAACAGCATGAGGTCCTGCGGTACATAGCCAAGGCTTTGCCGCCAAGCTTTGATATCGATTTTTTCAATGGGCGTTGTGCCAATGAGTATTTTGCCGTGCTGGGCCGTGTTCAAACCAATCAAAAGGTCAATAAGCGTGGTTTTTCCTGATCCTGATGGGCCTTGAAGTATTGTAATCTTGTTTGCCGGAATATCAAATGTCGCGTTTGAAATGACAGGTGTTTTGGCATGCGCAAACGTGACATCAATAAACCTGCAGCCCGCGCCGAGGTTTGGCGCAGTCCTGCCGGAATGGCTTTCGCGCTGGTCCTCTGCGGTTTTGATAAGTTCCTGGGTACGCACATATGACCCTTCGATCTCGGCTGCGGACTGAACCTGTTTTTGCAGCTTGGTCAGATTTGTAACGATCTGGAAAAACACAATGCCGATCACGATCAATTCGGGCAGCGTCGATTTGAAGTAGGCATGGGCGATGTACGCTACCAAACCCGTCATGATTGCCGTCAAAGCATCGCTGCCTTGCGACATGCCCTGTTTGGAGAGCTGGATGTCGATAAGGCTGCGCTTCAGGCGTTTCAAAATGCCCGACAGGCCTTGCAACATTTCCCCATAACGATCCATCGACTTCAACGCCTTGATGTTGTTCAGCATGTCCGTCATGTTGACTGTCAGGTTGGAGACGCGGTCCGTCTGCTTGTATCCTGCACTATGGGAAAGGCGGATCAGGGTTTTCATCGCATAAACCATGACCACCCCTGCCATCACGCCAAGAATGGCAATGCGCCAGTCCACGTAAATCGCAATCAAGGCGTAGGCTGAAAGTTGTACGATGCCGGCCACAACAGTGGCGGCAAACTGATAGGCGTCTCCGGAGCGGGTGGCATCATTGCTGATTGCGTTGGCAAATCGCCCGCTGCTTTGGTCACTGTAGAAACTCCAACGCGCGTCAAAGATTGCCTTTATCAAACGGCGCCTGAGATTGATTGCAACTCGCGCACCGGTAATTCCGGAATAGGTCAGGGCTCCAAAAGCTATTATTGCCTTTAAAGTGAGCAATGCAATAATCAGCACCAACAGGTTTCCAAGGGTTGGAGAAATTCCCAGGGACTGAATAACGCCTGAGATGAATTGGCTTGTGGAGCTGGGTGTGATCGCAGCATCGCCGAGTATCGCATTTGCCGCTGGCAAGAGAGTACCAACGCCCAACGCTTCCGAAAGACTTGCGAGAAGAAGGCTGAACAGCACGAGCCAGGGTTTGGTACCTTCGGCACGGAAGAAAATGCTGATGATTTGTTTCATTAACTATGGAAATCCGTCATGTCGTTATGGTGCGGAGCAATAGAGGGTTAGGCCTGCAAACTCAAGCTTGGCACTTTTGTTGGGAGGCCTTAAGTAAAGTTCACCATGAGAGACATGCTTTTTAAAACTGCCTCGCGATTCGTATTGCAACCCTTTTTCAGGCAGACACGCAGCCTTACACTTGGCACGCGGACGCTGATCTTGGACAGCGATAACCGGGTTTTGTTGGTAAAGCACACCTATGCTCCGGGCTGGCTGTTTCCGGGTGGAGGGGTGGAGCGGGGGGAGACGATTTTTCAATCGGCAGTACGTGAAATCCGGGAAGAGTCTGGAATTATTGCCGGGGAAGAACCTGTTTTGAAAGGTATTTGCCTGAATGATGCCAATTTTGCCGGGGATCACATCGCCATATTGGTGGTTCGCAAGTTTAGTCAAAGCCCATGGATGCCAACACTTGAAATCTCCCACGCGCAGTTTTTCTCAGTTAACCAGTTGCCATATGACACGACAGGGGGAACGCGACGACGTCTGGCAGAAATTCTCGAGAACCGCGATATAGCCCCCATCTGGTAAGGCCTTGACCGCAGTTCTTTGGCGCTGTATTTGCGAACCATGACCACATTGGTAATCATATCCCTGCGACGACGAGCCAGAGCCTAAACGCTTTCGGTCGCCTCCGCTTTTTTGATTTTTACTGACATGGAATACTCCTCGCAATGGACACTGCATTTCTGGTTGAAGAAACCAAACCCTCTGACCTAGGCCCTATTGAAACGCTGCTTGACGGATCGTTCGGTATTGATCGCAGGATGAAGACGTCTTACCGCTTGCGCGAAGGCAATGTTGCAACGGCTGGGCTTTCACTCGTGGTGCGTGATCACCACGTTGGCATTGCAGGTGCCATCAGTTTCTGGCCACTGATGATTGGTAAGGTGGGAGCGCCTGCGTTGCTCTTGGGACCGCTGGTTGTGAACCCTGCGCGGCAGAATATGGGTTATGGTTTGACCTTGATGAATGCCGGGTTGGCGCGCGCCAAGGCTGCTGGTCACGGGCTGGTTATTTTGGTGGGAGATGAGCCTTACTATGCGCGCGTGGGATTTCGGAAACTGCCAGCAGGCCACTTGATGTTGCCGGGGCCGGTTAATCCAGACCGGTTTCTTTATCTTGAATTGGCCGAGGGCGGATTGGCGAAGGCGCATGGGCTGGTTCTGCCCCCGCATCGCCACCATGAAATCTCAACGGCCCTCACGCGTCCACATCAGGCAAGTTGCCAATAGCAACGCGCTCAGTGCCAAGAGCGATGCAAAGAGTGGATACTCGCTCACGGCTGTGACGCGGAACGCGTTGTTGGCCTTGAGACCGAGCCATCCGGCACCGGCCATCTGGCGGCCTGCTGAAATTTTGACGAGGCGTGGCATGCCATCTTCCAGCCATGAAACGCCACCACCCGTGGCCTTCGCGATAGGCTCAAGCTTGGCGGGCGTTGCGACGATGTCGCGCATTTCGAGGGCATCTGCATTGGTGGCCGCTGCAACCGCCTGCAGCTTGCTGTCACTCAGGCCATACATTCCCGCTTCAGAGATCTTCAGCCTACCTTGCCAGAGGCCGGGTGATTTCTCAGTGAGAGTGACGGTTGATGTTTTTTGTGAGGGCAGGGTGACCGTCACAGGTTCAGCATTGTCTGCCATGGTGCGGCGCTCGATGGTGAGTTCGCTGCCGCTTTGTTTGCCACCAAGAGCTTCCTCTTCAAGGTCTGGTTCTTTCATCAGCCAATGGGCCATGCGGCGTAGCAGTTCGGTTTGCGGGCCACCGCCATCAAAGCCGCGCGCCCAGAGCCAGCTTTGGTCTGACAGCAATTGTGCCGTGCGGCCTTCGCCATGACGTGACAGAACGAGCAGAGGTTTTGCATCTAGGCCGGACATGAGCGTGTCGGTTTCGGGAGCTGTTGTTTCCACGGTGCGGAACCATTTGCCCCAAGTGGGTTTTTCAGATTCGCCGCCGCTCAGCTCGCTTGTGACCGGATGCCTATGGCCGAATTTTGTAACGAGAGGACGGAAGGCACCGTCGAGCACATTACCGGTTGGTGAGGCCGTAAGAATATCCGCCATAGGCGTGCTGAAGAGGCCATCGCCTTCGCCAAATTCCGGACCTGAGGCCACGAGTAGTGCGCCACCATTGTTCACATAATCCACGATCTGCTGAATATAGGCCATCGGCAGAATGGCTTCGCGGTGGTAGCGGTCGAAAATGACCAGATCGAATTCCTTAAGTTTATCGACAAACAGTTCGCGGGTTGGAAAGGCGATGAGGGCGAGTTCGTTGATAGGGGTGCCATCCTGTTTTTCGGGCGGGCGCAGAATGGTGAAATGCACGAGATCAACAGCGGAGTCAGCCTTCAATAAATTGCGCCAGGTACGTTCGCCGGGGTGGGGCTCGCCTGAAACCAGCAAGACGCGCAGGCGGTCACGGATGCCTTCGACAACGGCGATGGCGCGGTTGTTTTCAAGCGAGATTTCGTTTGGAATTGCGGGGGCTTGAACTTGGACGACGTTTTGCCCGCCATGGTCAAGTGTGATGGGTGTTTCAACGGTTTCACCCGGAGTGACCGTTATGGTTTCCAGCGGATTGGTGCCGAGTTTTACTGTGACGTCAACGGGTTTGCCATCGCCGCCCGTATCTTCCACATGAAAGCGAACGGTCTGCTGTTTGCCGACGATACCAAAACGCGGGGCTAGGTCGATGACCACGCGGCGGTCGCGCTCGGACTTGCTGCCAGTGAGCAGGGTTTGAACAGGGCCGTTGATGCCGGTTTTGGTGACTTCGGCGGGAATGTCATGGACCTGTCCGTCGGTGACCAGAATGCTGCCCGCAAAACGGTCTGGTGGAATGTCGGCGAGTGCGCGGTTCAGAGCGGAGAAAAGCTGGGTTCCTTCTTCTTCTGCATTGACATCGGACTCTACCGTGACAAAGCGCAATTCCGTGTTGTCCAGACTGGCACCTGCTGATTTGAGCGCGGCTTCGGCGGCGTCTGCTTGCTTCTGTCGCTCGCCTGCATTCTGGCTTTTACTGTGGTCAATGATGGCCACTGCGATATCTTTCAGCGGTTCACGCTCTTCATGGCGAAGCGTTGGATTGGCGATTGCCCCCAAGAGAAGAGCGAGGCTAAGTGCGCGCAGCAACCAACCACGGGCACGCGCCCATGCGGATAGGGCGATGAAAACCAATCCGATGACGCCAAGAACAATCACCCACAGAAACGGAATGAGCGGAGCGAATGAGATTGTGAAGTTCATCGCTACTGGCCCAACCGTTCCAGCAAGGCAGGCACGTGCACCTGGTCAGCTTTGTAATTTCCGGTAAGGGCATACATCACGATGTTGATGCCGGTGCGGAAGGCGAGTTCGCGCTGGCGGTCCGTATTGCCGATGACGGCGTTGAGTGGATTGCCATTTTCATCCAGCGCCCAAGCGGCGGCGTAATCATTGCTGCCGATGATGATGGAGCTCACACCGTCACTGTTGTTGACAGCGGAGGCGTCACCACGCTCTACCCACAGCTGGCCCGTGCTGTAACGACCCGGAAAATCCTTCAGTAAATAAAATGAACGCGTGAGCACATGGACTTCCGGCACGGGTTCGAGCGGCGGAATGTCGAGCTTTTCCAGAATGCCACGCAGCGCGAGGGTTGATGCAGATTCGCCATCAAAACCATTCTGGTCATCGCGGAGATCAAAGAAGATGGTGCCGCCGTTCTTCATGTAATCATCCATCTTGGTGATTGCGGCGGGGGAAGGCGCTTTGGCATCGGCGAGCACGGGCCAATAGATGATTGGGAAGAAAACGATATCATCGCTTTCAATGTTGATGGCCAAGGGCTCTGCGGGATTGACCGATGTGCGGTCCGCGAGAACCAGACTCAAACCCTTCATGCCTTGTTCAGTTGTGGAGTCCACTGCGGCATTGCCTGTGGTGACATAGGCCAGACGCATTTGCTGGGCTGCCTTCATGGAAAAAGCGTCATCGGCGTAGGCCGCATCGGGCAGGGGCATGAACAATACAAGTGCAGCCGCTAGCCCGCGCAACCGGTGCCAGCCGCCGCCAAGAAACAGTGCTGCCAAAGTATCAAGCAGAAACAGCAAAATGGCTGTGGTGAACAGAAGAGGTGCCAAGGCTTGTCTCGGCTGTGGTGCATAGGACCGCGTTGTGACATTCGCGGGCAAAGCACCAATCACCGTCATGGCCTCCGCATTTGGCAGAAGATTTATGGCGCGTTCGGCGCTGCCGCGATTGTAGAGGCCAGCGGGTGTGGCGGGTGTAGGCACGGCCTTTTCCATGTCGCGGGCGGCGATGGGTTTTGAATCAGGAAGCGGCTCAATCAATTCACCCACACCTGAAATGGCAAGGCGCGGATTGAACGCGGTGGCGGATGTATCAATGGTAACAGAAGCCGCCGCACCGGCACCGGCACCGGGTGCGAGATCGCTGATCCGTTGCAACATCTGAACGAAGAGACCGGACAGCGGCAGGCTTGACCAATCGGTGTTCGCCGTCACATGGAACAGGATGATGAGTCCCTTACCCTGCTGCTTGGCTGTGACCAGTGGTGTTCCATCTGCGAGGCTGGCCCAGACTTTTCCGGGCAATTCATTGTCGGGTTCGGCCAGAACCTGACGGGAAATTTTTACGTTTTCATCAATGGCCAATCCAGCGAAGGGACTTTTTTCGGGAAAACTTTGCAAACTTTGCGGTGTTTCCCAACTGAGAGCGGAGCCCAAGGCGCGGCCACCTTCGCGCAATGTGACAGGCACAAGGCTATCTTGTGCTGATGCCAGACGCGGACCGGCAAAGCGCAGAAGCACGCCACCATTCGCCAACCATTTGGCAATTGATTCTGATGTTTCAGGTGGGGTCACACCGATGTCAGCCAGTATCAGCATGGAGAGGCCTGCGTCCAATTGCTCCTTCAACTTCGCTGCCGTGTCCGGCTCATTCAGCTCAGCGTAGGGTTCGAGGGCGCGCGAGACATAATAGAGCGGCGAGAGCAGGGGTTGGGCATCCTCGATGGAGCCGCCGGATTGCAATGCCACGGTTTTGCGCCGCCATCGGTCGTCCAAAAGATAAGTGGCCGCTGCATTGCGTTCACCGCTGATTTCGAGGCGTTGTACCTCATTGCGAAGTTCAAGCGGCAGATCGAGGGTTACCGTATTTTTTGTTGCTGCCACTTTCACGTCAGCAAGACTTCGGCCATTGGTTGCCACGGCGCGCACCGCAATTTCGCGCGCATCACCTGCCGTGCGGGTGATATTTATTTTGAACTGCCCGTTTTCGGTGGTGGGTGCTGCAAAGACGAGAGGTCGTTTCGTGGCATCTGGCAACAGTGCTTCAACACTGGCCTTGCCGCCTGCCAATGTAACAAGGCCATCTGCGAATGTTTTTGACGATGTCTGGTTCATGCCATCGGTAAGCCAAATGACACGCAGTGCCGATGCCGATGCGAAAACCGTTTTGAGTTGTTTCAGCAGTCCCTCGCGATCCGGTGAGAGAGCTTTGGGTTCGAGGGCCGCGATCTGGTTGAGTGCGGTATCACCGTTGCTGGCCACGAGATCAGCGGGTCGTGCTGTTGGTGCCGTTGTTGCAAGCGTTATCGGAGAGCCTGTCTCGCGTGCTGCGCCCACAATTTCAGTCAACATGGCACGGCGATCGTTCCAGTTCTTGGCTGCAGCCCATGTATCATCAACGACGAGCAGCAGTGGTGTGTTGCTGGCGCCAATAGATTGACCCGGGGCAAAGAAGGGGTGTGAAACGCCAAGGATGACAAGTGCTGCAATGGCCAAACGCAAGAGCATGAGCCACCACGGGGTTTTGTCCGGTTGCTCCTGACGGTTGACCAGCTCGAGCAACAACCGCAGTGGCGGGAATTTTATGGTTTGGGGCTTGGGCGGTGTGAAGCGCAGCAGCCACCAGATGAGTGGCAGCAACAAAAGTGCGGCCAGCGCCACGGGCGTTGTGAAGGTGAGGCCTTGCAGAAACGCGGTCATGCCGGTGTTCCGAAATTGAAGGCGCGGGCCTTGGCACCGCCGATCAAGCCATGCAATTTCATGAGCAGGGCCGCCGGGGATTGATCCGTGTGGTGCATGGTGAAGCTCCATTGCACCGCATTAGCGATGGCGCGAATTGCTTCACGCTGGGCCTTGAATTTTTCACCGTAGGACTCTCGCAGATTTTCCGTCTTGCCCGCAAGGAACTTGCGTGGGCCATCCATATCCCTGAATTCAACACGACCCGCATAGGGCAGGGCCTCTTCGGCGGGATCGCAGATCTGCACGACGTGGCCTGAAACGCCATTGCTGGCGAGGGCGCGCACAGCGACGGCGATATCTTCCGGCGCATCATAGAAATCACTCACCACAACCGCGCTGGAAAATTTTTTCATGCTGTGGGCTGCGGGCAATGCAGCGCCCTCATTTTGCAAAAGCCAATTCGCCATTGGTCCCAATGATCCCCGCGTATGTCCGACACGGTGGGGGCTTCCGATCAACCCCACACGTTCCTGCGCGCGCACGGCGAGTGTTGCGAGGGCAAGTGTCACGAGATAGGCACGATCGCGTTTTGAAGTGTTTGATAAATGTGATTTAAAATCCATGGATTTGGATGGGCTGGCCCAAAGCCACAGGGTGTTGGCCGCTTCCCATTCATTTTCGCGGATATAGACATGGGCCGAACGGGCCGATTTTCGCCAATCGATGCGTGATGTTGAATCGCCGAAACCATAGGGGCGGTATTGCCAGAAACTTTCGCCGGGGCCTGCACGCTTGCGGCCATGGATGCCTTGGATGACGGTTGCCGCAATACGTTCGGCTTCCACCAAAAGAGGTGGCAACGCGCGCGATGCGGCATCGGCGCGCTCGTTGAGGTGCAATGCGGAAGAAGCGTCCATCAGGCCAACAGGTTTTGCTGCCGGGCGATGACGTCTTCGATAGTTTCTCCTTCGGCACGAGCTGTGAAGTTCAGCGCCATGCGGTGTTTGAACACGGGGGCAAGCAGGGCAGCGACATCGTCTATGGAAGGACTGAGGCGACCTTGCAAAAGTGCACGGGCGCGGATGCCGAGCATGAGGGCCTGACTGGCACGGGGCGACGGTCCCCAGGCAACGCTGCTGTTCACCTCCTTGCTGGCATCAGCGCCAGGACGGGCGGAACGCACGACGCGGAGAATGGCATCGGTGACCTGTTCGCTCACCGGAATAAGACGCGTCAGGCGCTGGGCGTTCAACACATCTGCTGCACTCAAGACTTTTGCTGCCATATCATCATCGCTGCCGGTCGTTGCAAACAGCATCCGGCGCTCAGCTTCGAGGGAAGGATAAGGCACATCAATTTCAAACAGGAAGCGGTCGAGCTGTGCTTCGGGCAGGGGATAGGTTCCTTCCTGCTCGATGGGGTTTTGGGTGGCCAGCACATGGAAAGGCCGTGGCAGATCATGGCGCACGCCAGCAACGGTCACGTGGTGTTCCTGCATGGCTTGCAGCAGGGCGGACTGGGTGCGCGGGCTGGCGCGGTTGATTTCATCGGCCATCATCAATTGGCAGAACACGGGGCCGGAAACGAAGCGAAATTCGCGGCGGCCCTTTTCCGTTTCATCAAGAACCTCGGACCCCAGGATATCAGCGGGCATGAGGTCAGGCGTGAACTGCACGCGCTTTTCATCAAGACCGAGCACGCGACCCAAAGTTATCGCGAGTTTGGTTTTTGCAAGGCCAGGAGCGCCCACAAGTAGCGCATGGCCGCCCGCCAGAACTGCGGTGAGGGCAAGTTCGATAACCTCCTGCTGGCCGAAAATCACTTTTCCGATTTCACTGCGCACTTTTTCGAGGCGCACACCCGTGGATTCCAGCTCGTTCAGGATTTCCTTATTTGCTTCTTTGATGCTTGCCATGAGTTCCACTATAGTTGGTTGATTGAGAGCATCTTCGGTTCGGAGAATGGCGTAATAAAGACGACTCGGGTGAATTTGGACACGGTTATAATGACGCCGACAGTGCGCGATGCAAGCAATCCATTGCAAGGGTTAAAAGAGGTGGTCCGTGGGGCGAAAGGCCACCCCCCGGTGCATCTGTGGAATCCGCCGTTTTGCGGCGATATTGACATGCGGATTGCGCGAGACGGCACATGGTTTTACATGAATTCGCCGATTGGTCGAAAGCCGCTGTTCACGCTGTTTGCCTCAGTTCTGAGGCGCGATGAGGACGGGAAGTATTACCTCGTCACCCCGGTTGAGAAATGCGGGATCATTGTGGACGATGCACCGTTTGTCGCCATTCGGATGAAGGTGGCGGGCAAGGGCCGCGATCAAATCATTCACTTTGAAACAAATGTGGATGACGAGGTGGTGGTGGATTCGAACCATCCTCTGCGCTTTGAAACCGAAGTGGGGACCGATGGCTTGAAGCCTTATGTTCTCATGCGGGCGAGGCTGGAGGCGCTGGTCTCGCGGGCGCTGTTTTATGATCTGGTGGCCATTGGGGCGGTTCATGAGGGCTGGTTTGGCGTATGGTCGTCCGGCGTATTCTTTCCGATGCAGCGTGCCGATGAAATTCAGT
The DNA here is from genome assembly GCA_031417195.1 of Rhodobiaceae bacterium. Classification (GTDB taxonomy): domain Bacteria; phylum Pseudomonadota; class Alphaproteobacteria; order Rhizobiales; family Aestuariivirgaceae; genus Aestuariivirga. The sequence continues at coordinate 9,448 of JANOVC010000017.1, read as the reverse complement.
GAGGTGGATATTCGCGCACGTGCATTGCGCGGGCTGTTGCATGAAGCGGCGGTTTTGCCCTCGCGCGGTGATGATGACATGAATGCGTCAGCGCCCATGATACTGGCAGGCGTTATGCCCAAACCTGCTGCCGTGTTGGTTCCCATCGTGTTGCGCGACGGCGAGGCTACTTTGCTGTTGACCCAGCGGCATGACAAGCTTTCGTCCCATGCCGGGCAGATTGCCTTTCCGGGTGGGCGGATTGATGCGGGTGATAAGAACGCGGTGGATGCTGCTTTGCGCGAGGCGGAGGAGGAAACGGGACTTTTCCGCAGTTTTGTGGAACCCATCGGGTTTCTGGACACCTATGTGACCGTGACATCCTATCATGTGGTTCCGGTGGTGGCCTTGGTGCAGCCAGGCTTTGTGGTGGCGCAACAGGCCAGCGAAGTATCTGCCGTGTTCGAAGTGCCGTTGCGGTTTTTGATGACGCCGGAAAACCACGAAACGCAATCGCTGGACTGGCAGGGCAGGCAACGCTTTTATTATGCCATGCCCTACGAGGATCGCCATATCTGGGGGGCGACGGCCGGCATGATCCGCAATCTCTATGACAGGCTTTACGCATGAAGCGCATTACGGCGAAATGGCTGAAGGAGCCTGCCCTGCAGCGGGTGTTTGCGATCATTGCGGCATCGGGTGGCGAAGCGCGGGTGGCGGGTGGTGCCGTGCGCAATGCCATCATGGGAATTCCGGTTGGTGATGTTGATGTCGCGACCACGCTTTCACCGCAGAAGGTGACAGAGATATTTTTGGGTGCAGGACACAGCGTTTATCCCACCGGAATTGACCACGGCACGGTGACGGTTGTGATTGATCACCGCAGTTTTGAAGTCACAACCTTGCGCCGCGATGTTGCAACCGATGGCAGGCGAGCGGTGGTTTCAATAACCGAAGACTGGATGCAGGATTCGTTGCGCCGCGATTTCACCATGAACGCATTGTATTGCGATGCCACGGGAAAAATCTTTGACTATACAAATGGTTATGATGACATTCTGCGAAACAGAATCATGTTTGTGGGGGTGGCTTCGCGGCGCATCAAGGAAGATTATCTGCGTATCCTGCGTTACTTTCGCTTCATGGCCGTGTATCCGGATTTGAAAGCCGACAGGGCGGGCCTTGCGGCCTGCGTCAAATATAGGTCTGGCCTGCGCACACTTTCTGCCGAGCGCATTGCGGGGGAAATGTTCAAGCTTCTGGTGGGGCCAAAGGCAGCACCTGTTCTCAAGATGATGGCTGTGAACAGGGTGTTGAAAAATATCATTCCGCATACGGATGATTTTCGCGCGATTGGGCGGTTACCTGCTGATCCTCTGCTTCGTGCTTTTGTGTTGGCGAAAGCCCCAGCAGCATTGCGGGAGGATTGGAGACTGTCAAACGGAAACGCCAAGCGCATTAACGCGTTGCTGGACATGCCAGCGCCATCGCCAAAGCTTCGCGAGAATGAACAGCGACGCATTCTGTACGCGTTTGGGCCGCAGGCGTGGGCCGATAGTGTATCGGTGGCCTGGGCCAGGTCGCGTGCGTCTTTGAGTGACCCCGTATGGAAGCGCATGCTCTCCTTGCCCAAGCGTTGGCCTTTGCCGGTGTTTCCGGTCTCAGGGCGGGATCTCATTGACCTTGGCCATGCGCCTGGGCCTGGGATGGGAATGGACCTTAAACAATTGGAAGAACGCTGGATTGCATCTGATTTCACGCCTACGAAACAAGACTTACTGGAAAGCCTGAGGGGGACCTGAATGACTGATATCATTGTGATGAAAACGACGGGGCGAAATGCGCCGAAGGTTGAGCTTGGCTTGCCCAATCCCAAAAACCTGATCAAGGGCAACTACAAGACCAAGACATGGAACCATGATGTGGGTGAAGACGAGCGCTTGTTCACGGGGATTTGGGAGTGCACGCCGGGAAAGGTATCATGCACCTATGAGGAATGGGAGTTTTGCCATTTCATTGAAGGCAAAGCCATTCTGACCAATGAAGACGGAAAGAAATGGACGGTCAAAAAGGGCGACGGGTTTATTATTCCAGCTGGCTTCAAAGGCACATGGGAAACCGTCGAGAAGGTGCGAAAGCACTATGTGATCCTCATGCCGAAGAAAAAGAAATGACTGCCGGTTCTGTTCTCATCACCGGTGCGGCAAAGCGCATTGGCCGCCAGTTGGCACTTGATCTTGCAGGTGTCGGCTATGATGTCGCCGTTCACTGCAATCATTCTGTTCGTGAGGCGGAGGAAGTTGCCAAGCTCATTCGTGACATGGGGCAACGCGCCGTCGTGGTGAAAGGTGATCTCGCACTGGTTGATACGCCGGAGCGACTCATTTCTGAAGCATCGTTCGCACTGGGTGGGCTTAACGCGCTGATCAACAATGCATCCATTTTCGAGCCGGATGAAGTGGGTTCCATCACACCTGCAAGTTGGGCGGAACATCAAGATACCAATTTGCGTGCACCCGTGTTGCTGAGCCAAAGCTTTGCCAAACAGCTTCCCGCGCACGCCTATGGCAATATCATCAATATCATCGACCAGCGCGTGTGGAAGCTTAACCCCAAGTTCTTTTCCTATACCGCCTCGAAAGCCGCACTTTGGACGGTGACCCGCACCTTGGCGCAGGCCTTGGCACCGCGCATTCGCGTGAACGCCATCGGCCCCGGTCCAGCACTTCCCAATATTCGCATGGATGATGAGGATTTTGCCAAGCAGAGCCGATTGACGCTTCTGGGGCGCGGCACGTCGCCTGCGGAAATATCAGCGGCAGTGAAGTTCATACTGTCACAACCAGCGCTTACAGGACAAATGATTGTGCTGGATGGTGGCCAGCATCTGGTGTGGCAAACGCCGGATATTACCGAGGTGAATGAATGAGTACCCCAGCCCAGAACATTGCAAATGCCGCCGCGGGGCTTCGCCACGTGTTCGTGCGCGACCTTGAGGTGATGGCGCGGCTTGGCATTTATGACACTGAAAAACTGGCACCTCAGCGCATTATTGTCAGTATTGATTTGTCGGTGCTGGAGGGGCGGGGTGCAGTGGCTGATGATATCAGCAATGTGGTGAGCTATGAAATTGTCGTCAAAAAAATCGAGGCCATCATCGCGCAGGGTCATGTGAACCTTGTGGAAACGTTAGCGGAGCTGTTTGCGGCGGCCTGTTTGAAGGACAAGCGCGTAGTGGCGGCACGGGTGCGCATTGAAAAGCCGGACATCATTGCGAATGCCAAAAGCGTTGGTATCGAAATTGAGAGGGTTAAAAACCGCGGCCATTAGCTCTATATTATTGCGATGAACGACGAATCTGATAGCCCACTTGATGACCTGACCGGACCCGAGATCATCCGGGACTTTGTCACGCGGCTTCCGGGAAAGCCTGGTGTTTACCGCATGTTCGATGCGGCGGGTGATGCCATCTATGTGGGCAAGGCGCGCAACCTCAAGAACCGGGTTTCAAATTATGCGCGCGGGCAGGGCCACAACAACCGCATTGCGTTGATGATTTCGCTCACCACGAATATGGAGTTTGTGACAACCGCGTCTGAAGCCGAAGCGCTGCTGCTGGAAGCCAACCTCATCAAGAAACTCAAGCCACGTTTCAATGTGTTGCTGCGCGATGACAAGTCGTTTCCCTACATCCTCATTGCCAAGGACCATGAAGTGGCACAACTCTCAAAGCATCGCGGCGCGCATACGCGAAAAGGAAACTATTATGGCCCCTTCGCATCGGCAAATGCGGTGAATACCTCACTTAACACGCTACAAAAGGCTTTTCTTTTAAGATCCTGTAATGACAGTGTTTACAGCAATCGTTCCCGGCCCTGCCTGCTGCATCAGATCAAGCGCTGTTCGGCACCTTGCGTTGGTTACATCGAGATGGATGCCTACAATGAACTGGTGCGGGAGGCGGAGAGTTTTCTGGATGGCAAGAGCCAGGTTGTGAAGCAGGAATTGGCCAGCTCAATGGAAGCAGCATCGGAGTCTTTGGACTTTGAATTGGCAGCGCGGCTGCGTGACCGCATTCAGGCCATGAGCTTTGTGACCCAGACGCAAGGCATCAACCCGCAGACCGTTGATGAGGCAGATGTGTTTGGTCTGGCGCAGGAAGGTGGGCAGACCTGCATTCAGGTGTTCTTTTTCCGCAATGGCCAGAACTGGGGCACGCGGGCGTATTTTCCGCGGGCTGACAAATCCATGGAAATTTCCGAAATCCTCGGCTCGTTCATTGCACAGTTTTATGATGACAAGCCCATTCCGAAACTGGTGTTGCTGTCCCACGAGCTGGACGATGTCGAGCTGTTGGCTGAAGCCCTTTCCTCTCATGCTGGGCACAAGGTTGAGGTGTCGGTTCCGCAGCGTGGTGAAAAGCGCATGTTGGTGGATCATGCGGTGACCAACGCGCGCGAAGCCGGAGGCCGAAAGCTGGCCGAATCCTCTAGCCAAGCGAAGTTGTTGTCGGGTGTTGCGGACGCCTTCGGGCTGGCGGAAGCCCCCAAACGGATCGAAATCTATGACAACTCGCATATCTCCGGCACCAATGCGGTGGGTGGCATGGTTGTGGCGGGGCCAGACGGCTTGATGAAATCGCAATACCGCAAATTCAACATTCGGTCGCAGGATATTTCGGCGGGTGACGACTTTGGCATGATGCGTGAAGTTTTGACACGCCGGTTTTCGCGGCTGTTGAAGGACGAGGGCGTGCGCGAAGATGCACCTGTTGAAAATACCTGGCCGGATTTGCTGTTGATCGATGGTGGTGCAGGACAGTTGAGTGCTGTGCTGGGTGTGCTGGCGGAGCTTGGCGTGAATGATGTACCCGTGGTGGGCGTTGCCAAGGGGCCGGACCGGGACGCAGGACGCGAGCATTTCTTTGTGGCGGGCAAACCTTCGATGATGCTGGCTGCGCGTGATCCTGTTCTGTACTACATCCAGCGCCTCCGGGACGAGGCACATCGCTGGGCCATTGGCAGCCACCGGGCGCGACGCAAAAAGGCCATTGGGGTTAGCCCGTTGGACGAGATTGAAGGCATCGGGCCCATGCGCAAGAAAGCCTTGCTCCAGAGCTTTGGATCGGCCAAAGCGGTGTCGCGGGCAAATGTCAGTGATTTGGCCGCAGTTGAGGGTGTGAGTAGCGCTTTGGCGCAAACCATTTATGATCATTTTCATGACGGTGCGGGATGAGTGACAGCATGACAGACTCACGGCCACGCAAGACGCGGTTTTCTGAAGTTTGGAACCTGCCAAACCTGCTTACCTATGGCCGCATTGTTGCCGTGCCGCTGATCGCGGGACTTATGATGTACGGTGGCAATACCGCGCGCTGGCTGGCCTTTGCGATTTACGTCGTTGCTGCCATCACGGATTTTTTTGATGGCTATCTCGCGCGCAAATGGCAGCAGCAATCATCACTCGGTAAAATGCTTGATCCCATTGCGGACAAGGTTCTGGTGGCGGTGGTTTTGCTGGTGCTGTCTGCCGATAACATCTTGAATGGCGGGCATATCTGGGCTGCGATTATCATCATGTCGCGTGAAGTCTTGGTGTCTGGCCTTCGTGAATATCTCGGCGAATTGCAGGTGTCTGTGCCGGTGACACAGGTCGCGAAATGGAAAACCACAGTGCAGCTTATCGCCATTGGATTTTTGATCGCCGGACCTGCAGCAGATTCCGTTTTCCCCTATGTGACACAGATTGGCATTGTGGGCTTGTGGATTGCGGCTGCCCTCACGCTTTATACGGGCTATGATTATTTCCGCGCTGGCATCCGGCATGTGGTGGATGAAGAATGAAAATACTGTATTTCGCAAAGTTCAGACAGGTGATCGGACGCGGCAGCGATGAACTCGACTTGCCTGCCGATGTCAAGACTATCAGTACACTGATTGATTATCTCAAAGGCAGGGATGAAGGCATTGCCGCCGCATTTGGTGATTTGCGAACGTTGAAAGTCGCGATCAACCAAAGCCATGCGTCGCTTGATGCATCTCTTGAAGGCGCAACAGAGGTTGCGTTTTTTCCTCCCGTGACCGGCGGCTGACATGCGCCTGAATGTTTATCTGCAGAAGGCTGGTATTGGCAGCAGGCGCGAGGCTGAGCGGATGGTGGCGGAGGGGCGCGTGCATGTAAACGGTGCCGTCGCAATGCCCACTACGCCAGCGGAAGAGGGCGATGTTGTTACGCTTGATGGCAAGCCGGTTGCTCCTGAAACCAAGCCTTTGCCGCGCCTGTTTGTGCTCAACAAGCCCATTGATGTGCTCGTCACCCACCGCGATCACAAGAACCGTCGCACGATTTTTGATCTCACATCCATGAATACACCCGGCCTGCCACGCCTGATGAATGTGGGTCGCCTGGATGTGAACAGCGAAGGGCTTATTCTGCTGTCCTCCGATGGCCCGTTGGCGCAAGCGCTTATGAGCCCGGACACAGCCATGTCACGGGTGTACCGTGTGCGGGTGCGGGGGCAGTTGCGCCCTGAAGATATTGCAGCGCTTGCCGACGGTATTGTGGTGGATGGTGTGAACTATCGCGGTGCTGAATTTGTTGAGGAGTACGACACTGCTGGGCGCAGCAATACGTGGTACCGCGTGTTGCTCACCGAAGGCAAGAACCGCGAAATCCGCAAGCTGATGGAGCATTTCGGTTGCGTGGTGAACAGGCTTATTCGCGTGCAATACGGCCCGTTCCATCTCGACAAATTACAGCAGGGCGCACTCGAAGAGGTGTCACCCGAGAAGGTGAGGGAGCTCTTGGCCTATCTCGCCGAGCGCGGCGTTAAACTTTAGGCCAGAGGGAAGCGTCCCGTTTAACCAAGCTGCAGAGAACCGTGACGAGGTCGATACAAAGTCGATCACATTGCGCTTATGGATTGGCTGTATATTTGGCGAAAATGCTTTGGGTGCCATCTGCTGCAAATGCAACAACATCATATGCATCACGGCTTTCTTCCATTTCCATACCGGGCGATCCCGTGGGCATGCCGGATACGGCAATCCCTCTGATTGCAGGTTTCTCGGTGATTAGTTTTTCAATCTCAGCCAGCGGGACATGGCCTTCAATCACATAGTCTCCCATAAAAGCGGTATGGCATCCCGCCAAATTATCCGGCACACCCGCAGCGACGCGACGCGCAGCAAGGCCAGCATCATCCTGCATGTTCACCTCAAATCCTGCCGCTGTCAGCATCTCCGCCCATTTCTCGCAGCAGCCACAACCAGGATTGCGATAGGCGGAGATCACACCTCGAGCATTTGCAGCACCAGACAATCCGAACGGAATGAGTGAAGCAAGTGCGAGTTTCAACAATAAGCGTTTGTGCATTTGGAATGTCCTTTGGGCGATATTTTGACTATTTCAGCCAATATAAACGAACCAGACTTCAGGATAAAATCATATTGCCGTTACCGTCTGAAGTTGTCGCTTTTGCAACAGTCGCAAATGTCAATGTGGGTGCATGCCCTGGCAATCATCCAATATGTTCTTAGTGATGCATGCCCATGGTCATGGTTCCACAAAGGGGACGCTACCCTTTACAGTTTTTAATGTTTATGCTATCTCAATCACATGCCACGCACCGCCCGCAATGTCTTCGCACATATGCCCCACCACATCACCCAGAGCGGAAACCGCCGCGAGGATGTGTTTTTTGATGACGAGGATCGCAAGACTTACCTCAAGTGGTTGGGCGAATACGCTGTCAAATTTGGCGTGGAGGTTGCGGCCTATTGTATGATGACCAATCATATTCACCTGATCTTGACCCCTTCGACCGAAGATGGATTGCAGAGGCTGCTGAAACCCCTGCACATGCGTTATGCGCAGCGGCTGAATCGGGCGCGTCAGCAACAGGGCCACATCTGGCAGGGGCGGTATTTTTCGTCGGTGTTGGATGGCGATTACTTCCGGGTGGCGTTGCACTATGTGGAACGCAATCCGGTGCGTGCCTGGTTGGTCAAAAAAGCTGAAACCTACAAATGGTCAAGTGCACGCAGCCATTGCGGGCTTGTGAAAGACAGCTTGCTGAAGCCCAAGCCGGCATGGCGCAAAGACTTTGATGATGTCGCCCACTGGTCAAGCTGGTTGGCCGAGCCTGACACGGACGAGGCCCTGCTCATCCTGCGCCGCAATGCCATGATGGGACTTCCCTGCGGCTCGGAACGGTTTATCAGAAAGATCGAAAAGATGGCCAATCGTGATTTGCACTATAAACCCCAGGGCCGCCCGAAGAAGAGTGCGACAAAGTGAGAGGCGAGTATGAAAAGGGAAGTGTCCCTTTCATTCAATTTTTTGTCTACATGAACGTCGGGACTGCATGACAATGTTTGATCAAATAAACACTTGCGAATATATATTTCTCGATCTGCTCACAGAGCCAAATGAAAATAGTTTGCGTGTAGTAATTGAGGAAGCACGTGCTAGCGGCCCAGTTACAACGCTTGATTTTGGAGGAGATCACAAAATCCAAGGGGTCCGCGCAATTGAAACTACCTATGTTTGTGCCTCTTTTGAAATCGTTTGGCCAACATATATTGCATACGCAGTCCGAAATGAATCATATGTCTCAATGGACGAAACAGAAAAATGGAACGGTCGCTTGTTCTGTATTTACACCAAATCCCACTTTCTCGATTTTGTTCATAAAAGCACGTTCGCAAGGGAAGACTTTCTGGGCCCAATGAGGCATTGGGGCATAAAATGCCTGAACCACATCATTGATGTTATTTCAGTCGAAGAACCAAAGATTTTTCAACAGACAAAATCAGCTATTCTTTGCAAGTAAAAAGGTGAGTGCAACACCCCTCACACCGTCATTCCCGCGAAGGAGCCTGTGAAGTAATAGCCTTCTCCCGCATTTTATGTTTCAGTGTCAAAGATTGGACACTGAAACAAAGAGGAGGCTTCCGCTACTGTCCGGTTGCTGAAGGATTTGGCTTTCATAACTCACTGTGATGATTGTGCAAAAGATCAATTTTTAGGTGTCACCGACTTGAGCTGCTGTTTCTGCTGAATGATGTTCAACATGCCGCCTCCTGGGGTTTTGGAGGTCACAGCATGTACACGGGCAAATTGGTCTTCGCGCAATTGATGGGGCATTTGCCGTTGCACACATTCCGGCGCTGCGTAATCAAAGGGGACGCTTCCCTTTGATTTGCACGTATTGTCAAATTCCGTAGTAGTATTCTTACGGGATGGTATGCATTTGATGGGTATACGCTCCTTGCGCTGAGGTCACCACTCGGTCGATAGCGAAGCGCAAAATCATCACAAAGGGCTCTCATAGTACTCGACGCAGTTGGATAAGGCGCTGAAACGATTCATAAAAGGGATTCCACCCCTCGCAAGGAAGGAATCACGTCATGCAATCGATTTTTTCAAACGCCCTATCCAAGTTATTATCTGAGCATCTTCGGCTCAG
>JANOVC010000016.1:0-5075 GCA_031417195.1 Rhodobiaceae bacterium | reverse complement strand
CCTTGGCGACATGATCGGCCGGAAATATACTTTCCTTGTCACCATGATGGTGATGGGCATCGCAACATTTGCGGTTGGACTCTTGCCAACTTTTGCGACAATCGGCTGGCTCGCACCGTTCCTGCTCGTGTCCTTGCGTCTGATGCAGGGCCTGGCGCTTGGCGGTGAATATGGCGGTGCTGCCACTTATGTGGCTGAGCATGCACCGAGCAACCGGCGCGGTTATTCCACGAGCTGGATTCAAACCACGGCAACTCTCGGCTTCTTCCTCTCACTTCTGGTGATCGGCCTTAGCCGTACTAACATGACGGCTGCCGATTTCGCCGAATGGGGCTGGCGCATTCCGTTCCTGATTTCCGCTTTCCTTTTGGGATTCTCAATCTGGATCCGCCTCAAGCTGAATGAATCGCCGGTCTTCCAAAAGATGAAATCCGAGGGCAAGGCTTCAAAGTCACCGCTCACGGATTCGTTCCTGCGTTCGCCCAACAACAAGCTGGTTCTGCTTGCCCTCCTCGGCGCCACCGCCGGACAGGGTGTTGTCTGGTACACGGGGCAGTTCTACGCCCTGTTCTTCCTCACGATTACGCAGAAAGTGGACTACCTCACGGCCTATTGGCTGGTGGGCATTGCCCTCCTGCTCGGTACACCGTTCTTTGTTTTCTTCGGCTCGCTTTCCGACAGGATCGGGCGCTTGAAGATCATATTGGCGGGCTGCGTGATTGCAGCGCTCACTTACTTCCCGCTGTTTGGAATGCTGGCGAAGGCCGTCAATCCGGATTTGGCAGCCTATCAAGCCACCACGCCGATCACTGTTGCAAGCGATCCCGCCAATTGCCACTTCAACATCTTTGTTGGGCCGTGGTCAAAATTCGGTGACTGTGACAAGGCCAATGACTTCCTGACCAAATCAGGCCTGTCATTCACCACGGTTCCGGGAGCCGCGGGTTCCGTATCCACCATAACCATTGGTGCGGACAAAAAGGTGATCGAAGGCTTTAGTCCCTACACATGGTCACAGGCCCTTATCACGTCCGGCTATCCGCTTCTGAAAGCCGCCACATCCACGATCACGGTGGACAAGACGGGGGCTGACACGATTACCGCACTTCAAGCCGAGAAGAAAACTGCTGACATCATGAAGCTCCTCGGTGAGACGCGCATGAAGGCAGATCCGAAACTCAAGAAAATGGCTGCCATTACCAATGTCGACAGCGTTGTTGCAGCAGCTGACGGTTCAGCCACGGTCACTGTGACGGAAATTGCTCCCGGCAATGCAGACAAGGCCAAGATCAACTGGCCGTTGGCCATTGGTGTTCTGTTCATCATGATGATTTATGTCACCATGGTCTATGGACCCATTGCCGCGTTCCTCGTGGAATTGTTCCCAACCAATATCCGCTACACCTCCATGTCGTTGCCCTACCATATCGGCAACGGCTGGTTTGGCGGCATGTTGCCTTTGCTGGCCACGGCAATTGTGGCCTCCTATGGCAATATCTATGCAGGCTTGTGGTATCCGATTGTCGTGGCGCTGATCACCGCGGTTATCGGCTTCTTGTTCCTCAAAGACACCAAAGACATGGATATCTCGAAGTAATCCCCGGGACTGCCATAACAACACGGCACCCGCCTGATGGAATCCATGTCAGGCGGGTTTTTTCTGTCTTGCCACCGCAATTTCAATCCCATATAAGCCAATCCACCAAAGTGCCCGAGTAGCTCAGTTGGTAGAGCAGCGGATTGAAAATCCGCGTGTCACTGGTTCAATTCCGGTCTCGGGCACCATTTCACTTTCAATCGTTTCATGTGGCAGATATCTGGGCCGCACAGCTCTAGTTAACAGTTAAAGGGAAGCGTCCCCTTTTCTTATCTGATTGATCTTTGTCAAGACTCGGCGAAGAGCCTCGGGAAAAGAATATCTTGTGCTTCGACAGTGAAGCGCAATGATACTGGTCCTTTCGGTGTATCGGAGGCGAGTAAGCCTGTGGCGATTGTATCGTTCAAGATACGTCGCGCCGTTCTTTCAGGGAGGCCGGTAATGCGGGAAGCTTCGCCTCTTTCAAACTCACCCCTGATGAGAGCTTCCTCCAGCAAACGCGTGGCTTCACGTTTCAGGATATCTGACTTTTCGACATAGCTTTTAATGCGGCGCTGCAGGGTGCTGATTTCAAACAAGCCTGACATGAAGGTAATCTGATCGAGGCACACTTTCAGAAACCATGTGATGAATTCAATCAAGGCGCGCTGGGAGAGGTTACCTCTGCCATCAAGGTCGCCCTGCCTTGGCATGTCGGCGTGGTCCATCATGCGTTTGTAGTCGGTGCGGCTTTCAAGGCCGCGTGCGAGGCCACGCGAGACTGACCACAGGCCATGGGCACCGATACCTGCCATCTGTGCCATGGCGTGGCTCATGAGACGGCTGACGCGTCCATTGCCGTCAGCGAAGGGATGAATATAATTAAGACGATGGTGTGCAACGGGAATTGCAAGGATGCGAGCAGCTCTGCCTAAGCGTTCAAATTGATAGCGACTTGCAAAGTAGCGCATGAATTCTGCAACGTGTTCACTTGACGGTGGTTGATGCCTGCCAACTAAAACATCTTCGTTTGGCTGAGAGCGCATTTGGCCGGGTACCATTGTGATGCTGCGCCCGTTGGCCTTTACGAGAAGCGCATCTGGCGGTGCGTCCCGATAGAATTCTTTGTGAAGCCAACTGACAAATTCCATCGACGCTGGCTCGGGGAGATTGCCGGTAGCAAACAGCCGATCCACCCCGGCTTGCAGGCGCACATGGGCAGCGGCTTCGATTTGCAGATTGCGGCGCTCATCATTGTCGAACTGACCTGCCAACGCCCGCTCAATGTCGCGTGGTCTGGTATTGTTGCCTTCAATCAGATTGCTGTAATACGAATTCATAATGCGAACGAAGTGGGCCAGACTCGCTGCGGTTTTGGGATTCAATGCTGTTTCGAGCTTCGTGGCAGCGGTAGCGAGTTCAGCAATGAGGTCTGAAATGGCTTCAGGAACTTCCTCAAGTCGGGCAGGCTCTATACGTTGAGGTATTTCCAGCATTTATTTGGCCGATCACTGATTCAATTAATTTATTGAATAATATATGGAAAAATAAAATTAATGTCAAATTTGGCCGATTAAATGGCCGATCTTCCTGATACTGAAATACCAAGTTTGGCCGATTTCAAAAGACGATATCATCTTGAAAAATCATGGGAATGCGTCTGCAAGCAGGTTCCTTTGTCCGTTCGCTTGGCCGAACTTCTTTGGGATCACGCAAGCAACTCGCGCGCTCACTCGTCAAAGAGTTCAAGGTTGATCCTTCGAGTACGCATGACAGAAATCAGCTTCGCTGAATTTGGTGTCGCCGGGGTGTCGGAGGTAAGGTTGCTTTGATGAAACAGGGCGGAACGAGGTGAAACGCTTTGAGCATGCCGAAACCAGAATTTTGGATTCAAGTTCATGCAGTAGGGTTACATTTTGAAGCAATTCGCAACAATCTGAAATCATTCCTGGTCCGATTTAAAATCCGCGTTTCACTGGTTCAATTCCGGTCTCGGGCACCATTTCTCTTTCAATCATTTCATGTGGCAGATATCTGGGTTGCACCACTATAGTTAACATTTAAAGGGAAGCGTCCCCTTTTTTACCCCCTATAGTTAACATTTAAAGGGAAGCGTCCCCTTTTCTACAGGGTTTGCATGACTTGCAGCGGCAGTTCAGTTGCTCTTACTTCCGTGTTAAACCAATGGCCGTACTCATGATATCGGCCAACATCACCTCTGTTGATGTTCTGAATATCTGGCCTCATATCATCGTATGTTGACCTAGTGACGATTATATCACCCCATTTAGCTGTGTTGAATACAGCCAAATCCCCTACAAGACTCCAGCTATCGTTCGCCATAAACTCTGTCTCCCACCTGCTAATCGGCTTTTGGTGTACTACTGCGTGTTTTGTTTTGCCTAGCCGAATAAAGACACCATGCTAAACTCAGAGAGCTCATAATTTGAATTGCGATCACCATTGCAAACAATGACTCAACCGCATCTTCCAGTCCTGCTAGTGTGAACTGGCCGCCAATCATTTTTTCAGTTCCCTCGCTGTATATTGATACATTCGCGCCAGAATTTTTTGGACCAAAATAGATCGCGTAAAATCCTATCAATACAAAACAACACGAAAAAATTGCGTCGGCAACAATATGTCTTACGAACTCTATACTTGTAAACGCCTGACTTCGTTGAAAAACCAACAGCCCACCATAAATCATAAGCCAAATGAGTATGGGAAGAATCGACAAGTAGACGGCGTACATTAGAATTCGCAAAAGACCATCTGATAGCGCAGCTTCAAGCCCAAGTCGTAAGACTAGAGCGAGGAAAATCGATACAACAACAATCGCCACGCGGGATAGAAGAATGGCTTTCATAGTTTCCCAACTACTTCCAATTGGGCAATTGTAGAGATATGGACAACCATAGTCACCACTCCACCACTCCCGTCCCACCCTCGGGCCTCGCCTGCAGCATCTTCATGCGCTTGCCCGGCAGTATCTTCAGCCGCAGTTCCTCGACCATCGCTTCCTGCTCGCCAAAGGGGGCCACGAAGTCGATGAGCCAGAGGGCTTCGCCCGTCTTCCAGTCCGTCGGCATCAGGCGGCGAATGCCTTTGGTGGCGATGCGCTCTTCCTGTTCTTCACCAAAATAAGCCCAAGAGGCAAAGCCATGCGGGCGACCCTGATCCTGCCACATGTGGAACTGGTTCAACATGATCGGCGGCATCAGCAGCCATTCAATATCCGTCACACGATTAGCTGTCGACGGTCCGGGCGCAGCCCCGCCCAATCCGCCACCATCCTTGGGAGGGGTTTCTGCATTCGTGGCCGATGAATTCCCCGATGACGACATCAAAACTCCAATATCTAAGGAACCTCTGAACAATTCAAATTTTTGAGGGTAGCGACTTGTGGATTTGTTTTGGGTGATTTTTTGAGCTGTGAGCTTGAATGGTTAGGGGTCTGATTGAGACCAGGTTGCGACTGATGCGTCTTGGGATGTGG
>JANOVC010000015.1:0-61592 GCA_031417195.1 Rhodobiaceae bacterium | reverse complement strand
TACATTGCCCCAGATCGCACGGTGTCTGATGTTTCCCGCTGAGGTTGCTTTGCCTTGGTGAGCGCGAGGGCCGTAGTACCCCCGGGTCTTAGCTGAAGTTCCCGGGAGCCAAGGGTACGTTACTCCCCGGCCCGCAGGCGCTACATTCACCCCATCAAAGCCACCGTCATGACCTGGACCCCTTCTGGAGTGAACACATCCACACTAGGACTATACCTAACTCCTTGTAAAGGACTATTTTCGCTACCCACCTCTTATTTGTCATCCCTGCAATGAATGCGAGGATGACGAAAAAGAGAGCCATTTCAATATCCGCGTGTGCGGTCCACAAGATTGAGCAGCGGCAATCCCTTTTTGTGCCGCTCAATTTGCGCATGCACATAGGCGCAGATGACGCGGGGATCAGAATCTGCCGCGCAATGGGGCGTGATGGTTACTTTCGGATGGGACCAGAAAGGATCGCTTGGAGACAGGGGCTCAACGGCGAAGACATCCAGCGTTGCAGCATGAAGCTCACCTGCTTCAAGACAGGCCAGAATATCACCTGCCACCTGCTGGCGGCCACGCCCTGCATTGATGATGATGGGTGCGCCAAACGGACCGCGACGTGATAATTTCTTGATTGTTGCGCGGTTGATAATGCCATCGGTTTCAACAGTGGCGGGCAGCAGCGAAATCAAAATATCGGTGCGTGCCAAGAAGGCATCGAACGCGGCAGGCCCAGCAAAGCTTTCCACGCCTTCAATGTCTTTCTTCTTGCGGCTCCATCCCGCCACGCGGAACCCGAGATCACGTAAGCGGAGCGCCGAGTCGGTGCCCATCACGCCAAGCCCCATGATGCCAACCGACAGGTCAGATGCCGCATGGGTTGGGAAACTGTCCCATATCCTCTTCGCCTGGTTGGCATCAATGCGACGCTGCTGGCGGTGGTGCATGAGGACATGCAGCACGATATATTTCGTCATGCGCTTGGTGAGGTCATCATCATTGACGCGAACGATTGGAATGTTGTCGGGAAGCGTCGAGTCTTTCAGAATGGCATCAACACCTGCACCCAGCGAAAATATGACCTTGAGGTTTGGCAGGCTCTGCAAAACATGGGCAGGTGGCAACCAAGCGGCGGCGTATTCAATATCCTCCACACGCCCTACATCCGGCCAAGCTCGGATATCAAGCTTTGGCGCGACACCTGCCATGGCAGACATCCACACATCAACCGGCCATGTGGGAAGGACAAACAGGAAAGCCATTATTGCCGCACAACACTCTCCGGCGCGGTTTTGAGATTGAGGGCCGCTGCCAGAAGGGCCTTGGTATAATCCGTCTGCGGATCATTGAAAATCTGGGCAGCGGTTCCGCGTTCTACCGCCACGCCATTGCGCATGACGATCACATCATTGGCAAGAGCCCGCACAACTTTCAAATCATGGCTGATGAAGAGATAGGTGAGCCCGTGTTTGGTTTGCAGGCTGCGCAACAGGTCCACAATCTGTGCCTGCACCGACATATCGAGCGCCGAGGTCGGCTCATCCAGCATGATGAACTTGGGGTTCAAGGCAAGTGCGCGCGCAATGGCAATGCGCTGGCGCTGGCCACCGGAAAATTCATGGGGGTAACGGTCCATGGTGGAAGGGTCCAGCCCCACCTCGGTGAGGGCACCAGCCACATGTTCACGGCGCGCCTCAGCCGTTTTGAGCAATCCCTGAACCAGCAATCCTTCTTCAATGATTTGCAGAACGGAGAGCCGTGGCGAAAGGGAACCAAAGGGATCCTGAAACACGATTTGCATGTCGCGCCGCAGCGACCGCATTTGCTTTGAGTTCAGGCCATCAATGCGGTTGCCTTGGAAGCTGATTGCACCCTTGGAGGAAATGAGCCTCAGGACCGCAAGGCCAAGCGTCGTTTTTCCAGACCCCGATTCACCCACAATGCCCAGCGTTTGCCCCGCGCGCACGATCGTATCAAGCCCATCAACTGCTTTGATGTAACCTACGGTTTTTCGGAAGAAGCCACGTTTGATGGGAAACCAGACCTTCAAATCCTTGGTTTCCAACACGACAGGTGCCGTTGCATCCGCTTTCGGCGGCAGGCCCTTGGGCTCCGCAGCCAGCAGCATTCTGGTGTAGTCATGCTGTGGCTTGGCAAACACATCCTTCGCATTGCCGGCTTCAACCACATGGCCCCTCTGCATGACGCAGATGGTGTCCGCCATGCGGCGCACGATGCCGAGATCATGGGTGATGAGGAGAAGCGCCATGCCGAATTCGGCTTGCAGCTCCTTCAGCAACTTGAGGATTTGCGCCTGCACCGTAACGTCGAGCGCCGTTGTCGGTTCGTCGGCAATCAGCAGGTCAGGATTATTGGCAAGCGCCATGGCAATCATCACGCGCTGGCGCTGCCCGCCCGAGAGCTGGTGCGGATAATCCTGCAACCGTGTTTCCGGATCGCGGATACCGACTTTCGTCAGTAGGCTGATGATCCGTTCGCGTGCCGCCGCACCCTTCATATTCTGGTGGAGTTCCAATATTTCACCAATCTGCCGCTCAACGCTATGCAGCGGATTGAGCGACGTCATGGGTTCCTGGAAAATCATCGTAATGTCATTGCCGCGCACCTTGCGCAGTTCGCGCTCGTTGGCCGACATCAACTCCTTGCCCTTGAACTTGATGGAGCCTGAGGGATGCTCCGCAGCGGGGTAAGGCAGCAACTTCAAGATGGAGAGAGCTGATACGGATTTACCAGAACCGGACTCGCCAACGAGAGCGAGTGTTTCCCCCTTCTTTATACTGAAGGAAATTTTATCGACGGCAAGCGAGGCCTTGCCGCCCTGACGGAAGGCAACCGATAAATCCTTGACCTCAAGCAGAACATCATCACTCATGCGAATGTCTTCCGCGGATCAAGCGCGTCACGCACGGCTTCACCGATGAACACCAGCAGCGTGAGCATGATGGAGACGACGAAGAAACCGGTGAAACCGAGCCAGGGTGCCTGCAGGTTCGATTTGCCTTGCGCCAAAAGCTCGCCAAGGGATGGTGAACCTGGCGGCAGGCCAAAGCCGAGAAAATCCAGAGCCGTAAGCGTGGTGACCGAGCCCGACAATATGAATGGCATGAAGGTAACCGTTGATACCAGCGCATTGGGCAGCAGGTGCTTGAACATGATTTTCCCATTGCTCAATCCAAGTGCGCGGGCCGCGCGCACATATTCAAAATTCCGCGCCCGCAGGAATTCGGCACGCACGACACCGACAAGACCTGTCCACGAAAACAGCACAAGAATGAACAGCAGCAGCCAGAATGTGGGCGTGATGAAGGCGGCGAGAATGATTAGGAGATAAAGCGTTGGCATCGAAGACCAGATATCGATGAAGCGTTGAAACAGCAAATCCGTCCAGCCGCCAAAATAACCCTGAACCGCACCAGCCGCCACGCCAATGATAGAAGAGAAGAACGTGAGGATAAGGCCAAAGGCCACCGAAATGCGAAAGCCATAAATCAGCCGCGCCACCACATCGCGGCCTTGGTCATCCGTACCCAACCAGTTCATGTTGCCAATAATGCAATTGGCATCTGTCACTGTTGCGGGATATTTGGCACAGGCCTCTTCACGGGTGAGGTTTGACGCGGGCGTCGAAGGTGCTGGTCGCGGCAATTCATTGTTCACGGTGTTGTAGGAGTAATGGATGAGTGGCCAGATCATCCAGCCATTGGCGTTGATTTCGTCCTGGTTGACAGGATCGCGGTAATCGGTACGCGCGAGAAAGCCACCAAATTTGGACTCGGGATAATCCACGAAGGTGGGATACAGCAATTCACCCTTATAGGATGCAAGCACGGGACGGTCATTGGCAATGAATGGTGCAAACACGCTGATCAAAAACAGCACGACGAAAATCCACAGGGACCACAAGCCACGACGGTTGGCCTTGAACAGTTCCCAGCGCCGCTTGTTGAGACCCTTGAGTTGAAAAACCGCCATGCCGCTCAAACCTCGCGCGCTTCAAAATCGATGCGCGGATCAATCCACATATAGGTGAGGTCACTGATCAGCGCCACGACGAGGCCCACTAGCGTGAAGATATACAGGTTGGCAAACACGATGGGATAATCGCGGTCAAGGGCGGCTTTGTAAGTGAGATAACCCAGGCCATCGAGCGAGAAGATGGTTTCGATGAGCAGCGAGCCCGAAAAGAACGCACCGAGAAACGCGCCGGGAAACCCGGAGATGACGAGCAGCATGGCGTTGCGGAACACGTGGCCATAAAGCACCTGGGATTCGGTGAGTCCCTTGGCCCGCGCCGTCACCACATATTGTTTCTTGATTTCATCAAGAAAGGAATTCTTGGTTAGCAGCGTCATGGTAGCAAAGCCGCCAATGCCCATGGCAAAAAGGGGGAGTGCCATGTGCCAGGCATAATCACCAATCTTGCCGAGCCAGCTCAACTCGCTGAAATTATCCGACGTGAGCCCACGCAATGGAAACCAGCTGTAATAGCTGCCGCCTGCAAACAACACGATGAGGAGAATGGCAAGAATGAAACTTGGAATGGCATAGCCCACGATGATGACGGCGGATGTCCACACATCGAAACCCGACCCGTCCTTCACTGCTTTGCGAATGCCGAGGGGAATGGACACGAGATAGGTAATCAGTGTCAGCCATAACCCCAATGATATTGACACAGGCATCTTTTCAACGATCAGGCTCACCACTTCGCGGTCCCTGAAATAACTGCGGCCAAAATCAAAGGTGAAATAGCTTTTGATCATCAACAAAAATCGTTCATGTACGGGCTTGTCGAAGCCGAATTGTTTTTCCAATGACTTGATGAACTCAGGATCAAGCCCCTGCGCCCCCTTGTATTTGATGCCGCCAGTGTCGCCCGGTTGGGCTTGATTGTTGCCGCCCGCTTCATTGCCGGAATTGCCACTGATGCGGGCGGTGGAATCCGTATCCGTTCCTTGCATCTTGGCGATCACCTGTTCGACGGGGCCGCCAGGCACGAACTGGATAACGGCAAACGTCATCAGCATGATGCCAAGCAGTGTCGGTATCATCAGCAGAATGCGTTTAAGGAGATAGGCGCCCATATGGTGAATCAGTTTCCTTTTGTGGAATCATACCACCAGGTATCAACAATGCCACGGTCATACTTGGGCTTGATCGCGGGCCAACCGAAACGGTTCCAATGGGCAATCCAATGGCTGCCCTTGTGCCAGTTCGGCACCCAAAAATCTTCGGCACGGAGAACCCTGTCAAGCGCGCGTCCCGCGATATCAAGCTGCTTGCGGGTTTCGGCGGAGACCACTTGCTCAATCAGTGAGTCAATGGCGGGGCTGGCCACACCGGACACATTGAAGCTCCCTGGCGCATTGGCGGACGCCGTTCCAAAAAACACGCGAAGATCGGTGCCCGGTGTCGCCCCGGAGGAAAAGCGGCTAGAGAGAATGTCATAGTCAAAAGCCTCACGCCGCGATTGGTATTGCGCGTCGTCAATAATGCGGATGCTGGCATCAACGCCGAGGAGCTTCAGGTTTTTGATGTAGGGCGCAAGAATGCGCTCATACGTGGGGCTCTCGATGAGGAATTCGGCAGAAAGGGTCTCTCCCTTGGAATTTTTGCGAATGCCGTTGTTGCTGATCCAGCCCGCTTGATCAAGAAGTTCAGATGCCTTGCGCAAGAGCTTCCGGTCCTGGCCGGAGCCGTCACTGACGGGAGGCAGTTCAGGCGCTAAAAAAACCTCCGGCCGCAGCGTATTGCGCATCGGCTCAAGGATAGCGCGTTCATCGGCTGGCGGCAGGCCCTCGGCTTTCAGGGCTGAGGATTCAAAGAAGCTCGCCGTGCGTTCGTAGGAACCATAGAAAAGGTTCTTGTTGGTCCACTCGAAATCAAATGCCAGATTGAAGGCGCGGCGCACGCGGATATCCTGGAATTTTGTCCGTCGCAGATTGAAGAAATAGCCTTGTGCGCCTGAGGGCGTGTCATCCGGCAGAACGGTTCTCTTGACGCGGCCATCTTTCAGGGCCGGGAAATCATAGGCTGTGGCCCAATCGCGCGAGGTATATTCTTCGCGAAGATCGATGACGCCGGATTTGAGCGCTTCAAGTCCTGACGTGCGCTCACGAAAATAATCAAAGCGCAATTCATCGAAATTATAGCGCCCGCGATTGACGGGGAGGTCCTTGGCCCAATAGTCGGCGCGCCTCCCGTAGGTGACATGTTCACCTGTGCGGTAACTCTTGATCTTGTAAGGCCCCGAGCCGAGGGGCTCGTCAAGGCTGCTTTTGGCAAAATCATGCGTTGCATAGTAGGCCTTGGAGAAAATCGGCAATGTTGCAACATTCAGCGGCAAACCGCGCGTGCCAGCGCCCTTGAATTTGTAATGCACCGTATAAGGACCCGGCGTTTCGCAAGCCTCGACATCCTTTATGGTCAGCCGGATGTTCTCATGGCCAAGTGTTGAGAGCAGGCGGAAACTGTCACAGACATCCGCGGACGTGAGCGCCGTGCCATCAGCAAATTTGGCTTCAGGCCGCAATGCAAAGACAATGCTCTTGCGGTCGCCCGCAAGATCAGCGGTTTTGGCCACCAGGCCATAAACGGCATCCGGCTCGTCCATGGCGCGGTCCATGAGCGTGTCAAACATGAGCGCCGTTCCCTGGGCGGGATCGCCCTTGAGGATAAAGCCGTTGAAACTGTCAAATGTGTCACCGGGCACCGGCCCGATCAACGCCATGCGACCACCCTTGGGGGCATCGGCATTCACATAGTCGAAATGGCTGAAGCCGGCGGGATATTTGAGATCACCAAAAACCGAGAGTCCATGCCGCGGCTCGGCCTGGCTGGAAGATGCAAGAAACTGCGCGGCACATAATAATGTGAGGCCGAGAAAGCGTGACCTCATCCCTTGGCAACCTTCGCAGCTTTTTCGGCATCCCACCACCAGAGCGTTGGAAAGCCGATGTCATAGTCTGGATTCTTTTCAGGGTGTCCAAAGCGATCCCAATGGGGAAGCCACTTTTCGGGGCGGTAAAATTGCGACACGACATAATAGTTCCACAGCAGCACCCGATCAAGTGCGCGGGTCGCGGCAATCTGGTCTTCGCGTGTTTTCGCAAAAATGATCATTTCAATGATGTCGTCGATAACCGGATTTTTGATGCCGATCGTGTTTTGCGAGCCGCGCTTGTCAGCGGCGGTTGATCCCCAATATTCGCGTTGCTCATTGCCAGGCGATTGGCTCTGCGCCCAAACATCTGTGATGACATCAAACTCAAAATCAACCACGCGGTTCTGGTATTGGCTTGAATCAACTGTGCGGATGGTGACGGCAATGCCAAGTTTTTCGAGATTGGCCTTGTAAGCGAGAGCAACGCTTTCAAAATTTGGATCATTCAACAGGAATTCAACCGCCATCGCTTCGCCCGTCTTTTCGTTCACAAGCTTCTGGCCCTGCAAGGTCCAACCCGCTGCATTGAGCAAGTCGAATGCCTGCCGCAAGTTCTTGCGTATGTTTTGCGGTGATCCCCCAACTGGATTGATGTATTCCCGAGTAAACAGTTCTGCGGGAAGCTTGTCCCTAAATTTTTCCAGTATTTCCAATTCTTTGGCTGCTGGTAAACCTGTTGCCGCCATTTCGGAATTTGCAAAAAAGCTCTGTGTTCGCTTGTTGAAATTGCCGTGCGACTGCACCTTCATTTGGGTTTCAAAATCATAGGCAAGATTAAAGGCTTGACGCACGCGCACGTCGGCAAATTTTGGACGGCGCGTGTTAAATGCGAAGGCCTGCATCGGTTGTGCATCCTTGGTGTAAAATGTCTCCTTGACGATGCGTCCACTTTTGACAGCGGGAATATCATATTGCGTCACCCATTCGACACTGCCTGCGCCGAGACGGACATCAACCTGATCACCTTTGAAAGCCTCAAACGCAATTGAACGGTCCAGAAAAAACACATAATGGATCTCGTCGAAATTGTTTTGTCCTTTGCGCACGCCGAGATTCTCGGACCAATGATCTTTGATACGTTCATAAGCCACGAACTGCCCGGTGATGGATTTCTTGACTCGGTATGGACCATTGCCAAGAGGCGGCTCCAATGTCGTGTTTGCAGGATTGCGAGTCTTCCCACTCGCGTCCTTGCCTTCCCAATAATGCTTGGGAAGGGGTGTGACTTGGCCAATGATCTGTGGCAATTCGCGGTTGCCAGCTGAGTCAAAGGTGAATGTAACCTCTCTCTCACCAGTTTTTTCAACGCGGCTCACGTTCTTGTAGTAGAATTGGTAGCGCGGATTGTTGGCCTTGAGAAATTCAAAACCATAGATCACGTCTTCGGGTGTGACTGGCACACCATCTTGCCAGACTGCTTCAGGTCGCAGCCTGAAAGCCGCTGCGGAATAATCTTCAGCGCGATAAACGGTTTCAGCGAGAAGCCCATATTCAACACCAACTTCATCCGAGCTCTGGGTTGTCAGCGTCTCAAATGTCAGGCTGATGCCAGCAGCCGGTTCGCCTTTGATGATGAAGGCATTGAAACTGTCAAATGAGCCATAGCTAGGAAGCCGTAGTATGCCGCCTTTGGATGCGTTCGGGTTGACATAGTCAAAATGGCTAAATCCAGCTGGATATCGAATTGGTCCGAACAGCGAGCTTGCGTGCTTGAATTCCTTGGCTTGTGCGTAAGCAACTCTGGCGAACGGTGAAAGTCCTGCGAGTGTGATGAAGGACCGACGGGTAAACGGCATGGGGCGAGCGCTCCAAAATTAATTTGACACTACACATACGCACGACTTCGCCCAAAAGAAAACACCGGCGAAGGCGTGCCGGTGTTAATTTTTCGCAACAATTGCAGCCTTTATGGGGCCGGAAATGGCTTGGGTGCATCCGAGAGTGTTCCCAGATAGGCAATCACGTTGGCGCGGTCCGCATCTTTCTTGAGACCGGCGTAACCCATCTTGGTGCCCTTGATATAATTCTTGGGTCCAAGAATAAATGCGTTCAGATTGTCATAGGTCCACTTGTCAGCCGAGTGCCCCTTGAAGCCTTCAGAATAGGCAAAGCCTTCGTGCGAGGCGATGGGGCGTTCGACAACGTCCCACAGGTTGGGGCCTGTCTTGTTGGCGCCACCCTTTTCAAAGTTATGGCAGGCCATGCAGGCTTTTGCCGTTGCAGCACCTTTGGTTGCGTCAGCCGAAGCAAGCAGAACGCCAACAGAAACGGCGGGGCCGCCTGCTGCAGGCGCACCCTCAGCGGGGGCGGCTTCTGCAACTTCAATGATGAAGCCGGGCTTTTCCGGTGTTGTTGTATGATATACAATTCCGGAAAGCTCTTTCAGGCCAAAAACCACGAGCGCCGTTGCAAGCACGGCACCAGCGATCTTGTTAAATTCAAAACTATCCATGGGAGGTGGCCGGTCCTTTTGGGTCAATTGATTTGCGGGCGGAAACTAATTGTTTCTCACTTCTCCTGCAATACGTATAAGAGCGCCAGAACAATTTGCCGCGCCCAGAATCACACTCATGATTGAACACGAAAATACCATCGTCGTCATCCCCGCCCGCATGGCATCCGTGCGGCT
The DNA here is from genome assembly GCA_031417195.1 of Rhodobiaceae bacterium. Classification (GTDB taxonomy): domain Bacteria; phylum Pseudomonadota; class Alphaproteobacteria; order Rhizobiales; family Aestuariivirgaceae; genus Aestuariivirga. The sequence continues at coordinate 52,011 of JANOVC010000015.1, read as the reverse complement.
TCCCGGAAAGCCCATGGCAGATATCTGTGGCTTGCCGATGATTGTGCATGTCTGGAAGCGCGCCGTTGAAGCCAATATCGGAAAGGTACTGGTGGCTTGCGCTGAAAACAAGATCGCTGATGTCATCCGAAGCCATGGCGGCGATGCCATTACAACCGATCCCGGCTTGCCTTCAGGCTCTGACCGCATCGCTGAAGCCCTGAAACTTCGCGATATCCATGAAAAATTCGAATATGTTGTCAATTTGCAAGGGGATTTGCCAACCATTGATCCCCTCGCTGTGCGTCGTTGCCTGGCGGGTTTAACCAACGCCTCAGTCGATATTGCCACGATTGCTGCGCGCATAACGGATGATGAGGATGTCAAGAACCCCAATATAGTCAAAGTGATAGCGCCACTGAGTGATGACCGCGAAGTGGCCTATGCGCGGGATTTCGTGCGCGATATAGGCCCTGAACATGAAGCTCCCTTTTGGCACCATATCGGCGTCTACGCTTACCGCCGTCACGCCCTGCAGCGTTTTGTAGACCTGCCCATCAGCACCCGCGAAGAGCGCCGCAAGTTGGAGCAGATGCGCGCCCTTGATAATGACATGCGCATTGCCGTGGTGCGGGTAGATTCGGTACCTTTAGGCGTCGATGCGCCCGCCGATTTGGAAGCGGCGCGGGCAATTCTAAGGAAACAGAAATGAAACTGAAAATCGCCTATCAGGGCGAACCCGGCGCCAATTCCCATATTGCTTGTTTGGAGGTTTATCCTGACTGTGAGCCCGTATCCTGCCGCACCTTTGAAGACGCCTTTCAGGTGTTGAAAGACGGTGAAGCCACTCTCGCCATGATCCCGATTGAAAACTCGGTAGCGGGCCGCGTCGCGGACATCCATCACCTTCTGCCAGAGTCAAATCTTCATATCATTGGTGAGCATTTCCTCCGCATTCACCACCAATTGATGGCATTGCCGGGTGTTGGTATCGATACACTACAATCAGTTCACAGTCACGTTCAGGCCTTGGGGCAATGCCGCAAGATAACCCGTGAGCTTGAGTTGAAAGCCGTTGTTGCGGTGGATACAGCAGGTGCTGCACGTGAACTCATGGAGGCGGGAGACAAAACCCGCGCCGTTCTGGCGTCCACGCTTGCAGCAGAGGTCTATGGACTCAATATCTTGCGTAAAAACGTGGAAGATGAGGCCCATAACACAACCCGTTTCGTGATCCTGTCAACCACCCAAATGGACGCCAAACCGGCGAGTGACGCGCATATCATCACAAGTTTTGTTTTTCGTGTCCGCAATGTGCCAGCCGCACTCTACAAAGCTATGGGCGGGTTTGCCACCAACGGCGTCAACATGACAAAACTTGAGTCCTATCAATTGGAAGGCCAGTTTTCAGCCACTCAGTTTTATGCGGATATTGACGGTCATCCCAGCGAGCGCAATGTGCGCTTGGCGCTTGAGGAGCTCGCCTTCTTTACATCCTACATCCGAGTACTGGGTACATATAAAGCGAGTCCCTACCGTACGGAAATTGCCCGCAAAATGAATGGCAACCATCAGGATTGAATGCAAGTGCGAATAAGGTGATGGGCGATCGCAATCGGCATTGGCGCGGTCAATCCATCGGGGTGTGACCCATCCAGCATGGTTTGAATTTCGCGAGTTTCAAACCATCGCGCCGTCTCAAGCTCATTGGTATCGACTATAATATCATCATTCAGCGCCTCGCCGGTAAGGCCAATCATCAAACTCGAAGGAAACGGCCAAGGCTGGTTCGAGTGGAAGTTTATATCCCCCACCCGAATGCCTGCCTCTTCGAAAATTTCACGGCGGGCCGCGTCCTCGATGGTTTCTCCCGGTTCCATGAATCCTGCAAGTGTCGAGTACATACCAGTAGGCCACGATGTCTGTCTCCCCAGCAAAACCCGGCTTCCATGACAAACGGCAATGATGATGACAGGGTCCGTGCGCGGAAAATGATCGGTTTCACAAATAGCGCAATGCCGGCGATATCCCGCATCCCGGAGTATTGTCTTGCTGCCGCAGTTTGCGCAAAACCCGTGGCGTTCGTGCCAATGCAGCAGTGACCGCGCCTGCGCCAGGATTCCGAGCTGATCGGTTGGAAGTGTCCCGGCCATGGCCAGCCCGCGTAAATCAGTCAGGTTTTCAAGTGTTTCAATTCGGCTGGCAAACCACCCAGCCCCCAGCGTGTCCAAACCCAGAAAAACGCTTTCCGTTGCGGTGGGAGGTGCAAAAGTCTGAAGGTCACCGTTGGTAATTGAAGTCTTGTCACCATTCATCTGGATATGGCGGGACGACGGGTTTTTAAACATGGCCGCAATCCAGGCGGTGTCGGAACGGTGGTTGGCGCAGCGGTCGAGGGGATTATTGGCAAAGGCGAGCAGGGGTGATTGGGGCACGAATGATCCAGTTTGTGACAAGCGGGTGGCGATAATTACAGGAAAAAATCAGATATTTAACTGATTATTTACCAAAAACGTTAACTTCTAGGCAAAGCAAGATTTCTGTTGCCTACGATTCCCGCATTTTGTTGTGCGCGAACCAAGGCACCGCAACAAGTGGATAAGCCAATGAAACCGGGAATTCCGTGGAGTGTTAAGGGTATCGAACCAGAGACCCGCGAGGCCGCAAAAGACGCTGCCCGCCGGTCCGGAATGACCCTTGGTGAATGGTTAAACTCGATGATTCTCGATTCTGCTGACGGTTCCGAGACCGAATCAGTGCCTCTGGCACGCCATCAGCGTCCAACAATCGCGCGCGATGAGACGTCAATTCGCCTGGAAGATATAGCCGAGCAACTGTCGCGTATTGCACGCCGTGAACAGGACACGTCCCCGGCCCGCACATCCTATGTGAGCGATAACCGGTCAGAGGATACGGAAACCCTTTCAAAGATACTGAACCGGGTGGAAAGCAACGAACGTCAGACAGTTGAGGCATTTTCAGCCGTAAATGAACGCTTGGCAATTATGGGCCGTCAAATCGTCCAGGCCAAACCGACGACGATAACCAAACATGAAGACCCAGCCGCCCTCAGGTCTTTGGAAACCGCTGTCCGCAATATTGTTGAACATATAGAAGTGAGCGAGAAGCGCACACGCGACAACCTGAAATCCATGCAGGACCGCATGGCCGAGTTGGCCCAGCGTGAAGCCGCATCGCATAACGACCAGGCATTGCCCGCATTCACCCATCTTGAATCACGCTTGACTGATCTTACCGGGCGCGTTGAGCGCAACGAGGCAAAGCCCCAGGCAGGCCTGCCAGACATTCTGCGCAAGGAACTCTCCCAACTCACAGAACGAATAGAGTTCGTTCGCGAATCCTCCGAGCTGCTGGCCAACAAGGCCCAAACCGCGGCCGTTCAAACCTCGCAGCAGGAATTGCGTGAGATTGAAAAGCGCATTCTCAGCTTGCTCAAGGAAGCACAGAACACGTTTGCCGGAAGTGGCGGCAGCAATGCCGAAATGCTGAAGCTGCGCGGCGAAATCATGGCGCTCAACCAGCGCATTGATGGCACACGCAATGAAGCAGCGTCCGGCCAGGATGTGCACGCGTTGCGCGTTGCCCTCGAACAACTATCAACCCGCGTCGCGCAAGGCCCTGACATGCGGCCCATTGCTGATATCGACAGGCGCCTGGCCGACGTTACCAAGCGGCTTGAACAAAGCCAGATTTCAGCCCGTAACAATCCCCAGCTCAGTGAACTCGAACGCCGCATGGCGGAGTTTGACCACCGCCTGAATGATGCGGTCAGCCAGCGTGGCGCTGTCAATAACACCTCACAACTCGAGCAGAAAATTTCCGAAGTGGCTGACCGCGTTGGCCGCACCGAACACCAATTGGGTCACCTCGAAACCATCGAGCGTGCCATCAACCAGTTGTTCGAAAGCATTGAACAGAGCCGGACATGGTCAAAGGACGTGGCCGAAGACGCGGCCAACCGCATGGCCGACCGCCTCATGAGCGCACCACCCGCCACACTTCATGCGCAAGCTTCGTCGCCTGAATTGCTGGCCCTCGAAGAAGGCCTGCGGGCGGTTCGCGAGAGTGCCGTGGGCGCTGACAAGCGCAACCAGGAAACGCTCGAAGCGGTGCATGAAACGCTTGAGCAAATCGTCACGAAGCTTGCGGAGCTGGAAACCTCGGCGGTTGGCCAACAGGTGGCTGCAGCTGTTCAAAATTCACAGGCTTTCGCCCCTGTCAACAATTGGAATACCGAGCCTGTATCAAATCCGGCTGAAGCAGAATATGTGGCATCCCAGCAATCGTCTGGTATCTTTGAGGCTGCCCCGCAACCCGGCGAATTTAGCGAGCCTTCATTGGCCGTAAATCCGTTGTCTGATTGGTTGGCGAAATCAAAAATTACCGCAGACGCACAAGCAGAGGCAACGGATGCCGACACTGCCGAACCGCCCGTCGATGATTTCATCGTTCTGGCACGCCGCGCTGCCCAGGCGGCATCCCAAAAAGGCGTGCTTGGTGGCGTAACCCAAGGGTCCGGGCCCGCTGCGAAACCCGCCCGCAAGGGCTTCAAATTGCCTTTCACGAAGGGCAAAAAACAGGTTGAGGCCGTTGTCGCAGCCGCCGCGAAATTGCCGCCGCAAATCAAGCCAGCCGCAACTAAAAATAGTAATAAACGTTTGACACTGTTGATCTCGGGCTTTGTTCTGTTGGCGGCAGTCGCAGCATTTACAACAAACATGTTGGGCAAGTCGGGTGGCATAATGGTGCCCGCCTACATGCAAAAGCCGGCTCCACCTACGGCGCAGCCCACCCAAAGCAGTGCCGCCACACCGGCTGTTGCGCCGTCCAAAAACCAAAGCAGCATTGAACCTGTTGATGGAATTTTAACCGGATCGCTTCCCGGCCAGAAAGCCGATGCGTCGCTGACCTCCATTGTCGCCGAACCCGGCACCAGTGCCAACCAGCCTGAAATGCCGCCGGAGGAACTTGGCACACAGGCCCTGCGCCAGGCCGCCGAGCGTGGCGATGCGGAGGCCCAGTTCATAATTGCAACCCGTTATCTCGATGGCGAAGGCACCACGCAGGATGTGACCCGCGCCGCCCACTGGTATCAAAAAGCGGCACAGGCTGGCCTTGCCCCGGCGGAGTACCGCCTTGCAACATTATTTGAGCGTGGCCGTGGCGTTCCCAAGGACCCATCCACGGCCTTGGTCTGGTATCAGCGCGCCGCCGGGCAGGGCAACGTGAAAGCCATGCACAACGCCGCTGTCATTGCCGCAGGCACCGAGGCAGGTGCTGCCAACTATGACGTGGCATTCAAATGGTTCCTGGCCGCCAGCCAGAACGGTTTGAAGGACAGCCAGTTCAATTTGGCGGTTTTGTATGAACGCGGTTTGGGAACCAAGCAGAATTCAGGCGAAGCCCTGTTCTGGTACACAATTGCTGCGTCGCAAAACGACATGGATGCGCAGAAACGGGTGGTCGTCCTCTCCAAGAGTCTGGCACCGGCAACCGTCGATTCCATTCACCTGAAAGCGCTGGCATGGCTTCCGCTGCAGGCACCGGCAAACGCCAATGTGGTCACCATCAAGGATGCGGCCTGGCAGCAGGCCAGTCCCCCACAGGCGCAAAACCTTCAAAGCCTGCAGGCACCGGACAGTTTGGCCGCCGCCACCGATCCCGTCAACCAGACCCAGCAACTTCTCACCCGGCTTGGTTTCAATGTGGGTGAACCCGATGGCAGAATGGGTGCGCGCACCACCAATGCAATTCGGCTGTTCCAGTTGCAATCCGGCGTGAAAGTGACCGGCGAGGTAACCACTGAGTTGATCAACCAGCTGCAGGCCAAGCTCGGGTAAACATCTTTCATTATCAATGAGCATTGGGCAAAGCTCCGCCTTTGATAGAAAACAGGTCTTGTCATTTTCAGATGACGTTCAGGGCGGTGCCCTGTGTTGCGGGAGAAAAAACGGAGGGGAATGCCCGAACGTGGCTCCTTGCCGGTAGAAAAGCTTTTTTGGAAAAAATGGCGCAGAGCCACAGGTTTCAGACGCAGCGATTTGTGACAGGGGTTCGCGCTTACAGAGCTTTAGATCGCACGGTGTCTGGTGTTTTCCGCTAAAGTTGCTTTGCCATTTAAGGCGCGTGGATCGTAGTATCCACGGGTCTTGCCCTTGGCTCCCGGAGGCGAGGTTTGCGTAACCATCCCACCCGCAGGCGCTGCACTCTGTTTCCCGATACCGGAACGCTGTCGACATCGTCCCCTCCCTGGAAAACAGACAATCCGGTATGTAGTCCTATAATAGGAAATATTCAAGCGATATTTTCGGTAGCGGGTCAGTTTGAATTTCCGCTTTTGGTCCGAAAGCCGAACTTGCAGGAAACGCTCACCACTTCGCATGATGTCCCACAGCGGTTGTCACGGCTTTGGCAAAGAGCGACTACGACCGGTCGGACAAGTTCTTGCAATTAATGTCTGACCTTTCAACTGTTGCCCATTTACGCTAGACTTGAAATCAACAGGCGGGTCACCCGGCGCATGTCGGTTGAATGGATTGGGGGATGCATTTGCCTTGAGATATTCTGATTGGAAGTCTGTTCATGCCTCAAGCGTCTTCAAATTTGGTTGACTACAAGCGCTACCCGATTGACCAGGAGGGGGCAACGCGAGATACCTTGTTGAATAGGATCCGTGCTGACTTGGTACGTGACGGTTGCGCGGTCATAAAACAATTTCTGACGTCCGAGGGCATTGCGGCGCTCACGTCTGAAGCTGATCGAGTTGCAGACAAAGGCCACCGCAGCTTCAACCGCACGAATGTTTATTTCTCGAAGGACGATCCAAGTCTCCCGATTGACGATCCACGTCGACAGTTCTTTGATCGCTCGAATTCTTTTGTGCCTGCAGACAATTTTCCCAAGGACGGCCCACTTCGTACAATTCACGATAGTCAAGGGTTTGATCGCTTCATACAAGACTGCCTTGAGGAGAATGAATTCTACCGCTACGCCGATCCACTGGCGGACGTCATCGTCAACATGGCCGAGGAAGGCAACGGCTTTCCGTGGCATTTCGATACGAATAACTTCACCGTGACACTTGCGATACAGAATGCCGAAAAAGGTGGCGCATTCGAATACGCGCCCCACATTCGTGAGGGGGATGAGAATTTCGCTGAAGTCTCTCGCGTTCTGAACGGTACTTCAAACAAGGTGAAGGTGCTCAACCTTGAGCCAGGCGACCTTCAGATCTTTCGCGGGCGATACTCGCTGCATCGGGTGGCCCCGTTAAGTGGATCGCGTCGACGCTATGTCGCGATCTTCTCTTATGTCGGAGAACCGAACATGGTCGGCACACCAGAGCGAACGCGACAGCTCTATGGCCGGACGTTGCCAATTCACCATGAACGTGCAGGTCTTAGGGCTGATTCATATCTTGATTGAACAAGTTTATAATTGAAGGGAAGCGTCCCCGTTTTCTCTGGGTAGTGGGTCAGTTTGAATTTCCGCTTTTGGTCCGAAAGCCGAACTTGTAGGAAACGCTCACCACTTCGGATGATGACTCAAGGCAGACTTTCCATCTTACAATGTCAAACTGCCCTTTCGGAGTTAAGTTTAGCCGTGTAGACGGAGATATGACAGTTCCTGAAAACCATGGTTCAAACACCAAAGAGACCGATGCAACAGCTCCAATGGCCGGTATCACAGTCGGAAATTTGGGCAAACCTATAATTCTGCACGATGTTTTGCTTTCTGGCGTTAGTGCGGAAGCCGCACTACCTGGAGCGTCCGTTAAAGTTTGGACGCGAACGTCTATGTCCTCAGATCAAGCTGTGTTTCATCGCGTGGCTCCAAACCTGTTGTCAGTACTCAAGCACCACATTCAGCAGGTAGGAATACATCGAACGTTAGATCGAGCTGCGACAATTCTCCTTGTCATAAAGCCTAACAAGTTAGCCGAGTTGTGGATTGATACGGCCGCAATTGTAAGAGAAACTCGTGTAAAACGAAACGTGCCCGCGTTATCGGTGGTCATGGAGTCTGATATCGCCGATGTTACTGGTATGTGGTTTCCATCGGCTGAAATCTCCGTAGAAGACCAGATCGTTGTTATCTTTCGGGAAGGATTTCGTTTTGGTCTGTTTTTCGACTTCAACCCTAATGGTTGTTTGAACATTGTAAATGCCAAGCGTGATTTGGGGGCGTTGTTTCGGCAGCTGCGGTATGCTGATCTTTATTCAGTTTTGGCAAACGAGACCACTTTCAAACGTTTGGTCACTGCGGGTTGGTTTCCTTTCATTGAAATATTGGGCACCGAATTCAAAACACTGAGCGATGCATGCGAGGCACAATTTTCGCTAGTTGCCGCAGAGGCTGATTTGACAAGCAAGTTCTCCCATGAACGTTTGGATCGAATGTTTGAGCGATGGATGACTAAGCCGCCACTAAAGGAAAAAGAGGCAATCCTCCGCCCGGCAGTAAAGGCTTACAAGGAATGTGAATGGGTAATATGTCTTAAAATTGTGCTAACCGAAATCGAGGGAATTATTGCCGAAGCCTACTCCGCCGCAACAGGGGAGAAGACACGTAATATGAAGAAGCTATTAGACTTTACTGTCGATACCGCTGCTAAGATGGCAGGGGGAAAAGATACATTATTTTTCCCAACAGAGTTTGCTGACTATCTGAGGCAATACACATATGCTGATTCTGACAACCAGAGTGCAAGTCGGCACGCTGTTGGGCATGGGCGAGCAAAATCCGAAGACTATACGTCAGTGCGAGCACTGCAAGCACTGCTAACACTCGATCAATTTGCATTTTATGCGTGAGCGATAATCCATTGCGATAAAAAGGTATTCTACGCCGCAAACCTCTCTTGTCTTTTCTCCAACAATCAGCGACCCTCATTCTCATGAAACCTGCCAGCCAAATTCCACCTTCCGCCCTTGTTCTGGGGCTTGCGGGGTTGCTTCCGTTTCTGGCCTGTGGGCTCAGTCAGTGGACGGACATTCCCCTTCTGCCGCCCGCCGATGGTTTGCGGTTTGGCATGGCTTATGGGGCGGTTATCCTGTCTTTTCTTGGCGGCATTCGCTGGGGCACGGGGTTGTCCACGCCGGAGGAATCCGGCCAGCAGTTTGAATTTGCTTTTAGCGTGGTGTCGTCTCTCATGGGGTGGGTGAGCCTGCTGTTGTCGCCGCTTCTCGGGCTCGCATTGCTCATCGCCGGATTTCTGCTGCAATCCCTGTGGGACGTATTGAGCGTCGAGCGGGGCAGGCTGCCGCAATGGTTTGGCAGGCTGCGGATGTTGTTGACCGTAGGGGCCGTTCTCTCGCTTGCCGCCATTCTGGTGCGATTGGTGATCAGCTGACGCGCGACGCCGGGAACTTGTAGATCGCCTTGTCACCCAGCATCCAGACGTGAAAATCCTTTGACGCAAACAGGCTTTTGAACGGTGGCGCTGAAATGCTTAAAGCGCCCGTGAAACTGCCAAAGGCTGGCATCACGAGACGCTGCTTGCTGCCGATGAAGCATTTGCAGCGGATATGCCTGCTGCGCTGGACGACCACAGCACCGGGATGCAGGTGTCCTGCGATCTCCATTTCATCCGTACACAGAGCTTTTGGCTCATGGCGCAAGGCGATTGAGCCCAGCACCACCTCATCCACAATGCGGCCGCCAATATCCTGCGGCGGATGGGGATCGTGGTTGCCGGTGATCCAGATGGTGTCGATGCGTTCGGTGATCTGTCGCAACGCATCAAGATCGGCAGCGGCGATGCGCGCGCGGGCATCATCATCGTGGAAACTGTCACCGAGAAAAATAATTTTTTCAGGGGCTGTATTGGCAATAACCAAGTTAAGTTGTTCAAGGCTTGCTCGGGTGTCATAGGGCGGCAGATGCACACCGCGCCGCGCCATGTTGGACCCCTTTTCCAAATGCAGGTCGGCTACCAGAAGCGTTTGGAGTTCGGGCACATAGAGCGCACCGGAAAGATCGGGGATCATGTCCAGGCCATCAAGTGTTATGCGGTGATCCTTAGACAAGCCGCATGGCCTCATCAACAAGGCTGCCTGCGGCTTCGGCGAGAAGAGCATCATGGGCCTCGCCGTAAATTGATTCGCGCCCGATCTCAAGCAACACAGGCACCGCCATGGGCGACACGGCCTCAAGCGCGCGGTGCACGATTTCACCCTTGATGCGTTTGAGCAAGGCCCCCAACCGGTGAATGTCAATCAAGCCATCGGCGGCATCATCCCACGCGGCGCGCAGCAGAATGTGATCGGGTTGGTGCGAGCGCAGCACGTCATAGATGAGGTCGGAATTGACGGTGACCTGCCGCCCGGTTTTTTCCTTGCCGGGCCAGCGCCGTTCGATAAGACCTGCAATCACCGCCGCATTGCGGAAGGTGCGCTTCATCAAGTTGGATTCGGCAAGCCACGCTTCGAGATCATCACCCAGCATGTCCTCATCGAAAAGCTTGGCCAGCGAAAGCTTGCCTGAGGAGATCATCAGCGAAACATCCTTCACGGTCCAAACCACGAGCGCATATTCCGAGGCGCAGAAGCCCATGGGCTGTGCGCCCCAGCGCTCCAGCCGCCGGGTGAGCAGCATGCCAAGGGTTTGTTGGGCGAGCCTGCCCTCGAAGGGGTAGCACACAAGATAATGCCGCTCGGCGCGCGGGAATGTTTCCACCAGCATCTGGTTGGCCTGCGGCACAATGGATTTCCAGCGCTGGGCCGAAAGCCAATCGCGCACCTGATCAGGCAGAACCTTCCACCGCTCTGGATCGCTGAGAATTTCACGCACACGGGTGGCCAGGTAGGTGGACAGCGGAAACTTGCCACCTTGATAGGAGGGGATCATGGGTTCACGGCCCGGCGCCCGCGTGGCAAGTGCGCCAAATTCATCCAGCCCTTCAAAGCGCAGCACCTCACCGGCAAACAGGAACGTGTCACCAACGGCGAGCTGGCTGAGGAAATATTCTTCCAACTCACCCAGACTGCGCCCACCCGTGACCACACGCCTGCCCATGCGGCGCTTGACGCTGGCGATACGCACTTTCAGCATCTCCGATTCCACGATGGTGCCGATGTTCAAACGGTATTGTTGTGCGATCATGGGATGGGTGAGACGCCATAACCCATCTGGCCGCTGCTTCAGCTTGGCATATTTTTCGTAAGCCCTGAGCGCATAGCCACCGGTTGCCACATAATCCAATACGAGATCAAAATCCGTGCGGGTGAGATTGCGGTAGGTCCATGCACTGCTCACCTCGGTAAACAGTTGGTTGGCATCAAAGGGTCCGGCACAGGCGCGACCCAGAATATGCTGGGCAAGCACATCGAGTTTGAGCACGGCAGGATATTCCGTGTCCTGAGCATTTTCCTTGGCGGCCTCAAGGGCTGCCTCACATTCCAGAACCTCAAAGCGGTTCGAGGGAACCAGCAGCGCTTCGCTTGGCGCATCAAGCCGGTGGTTGGAACGGCCAATGCGCTGCAGCAACCGGCTGGAGCCCTTGGGCGCACCGAGATGGATGACCAGATCAACCTCGCCCCAGTCAATACCGAGGTCGAGGGTTGAGGTACACACCACAGCCCGCAGCTTGCCCGCAGCCATTGCCTCTTCAACCTTGCGGCGCTGGCCCACATCAAGAGAGCCATGATGCAGCGCTATCGGCAGCAGATCCTCATTGGCTTCCCACAGGGCCTGAAATGTCATCTCGGCTTGGCTGCGTGTGTTCACAAAGATGAGCGTCATCTTGGCCGCCCCAATGGCCTTGTAAACATCGGCCATGGCATAGCGCGAGGAATGGCCTGACCATGGCACGCGCTCTTCCGATTTGAGGATATGAATATTGGGAGCCGCACCCGGCATGCCCAGCACCAGCGGCACAGGAAGCGTGCCCGAGGGTGCAAGCCAACTGCACAAGGCATCGGGATCGGCCACCGTGGCGGAAAGCCCTATGATGCGGGCCGTCGGTGCGTGTGAGCGCAGCGTTGACAGTGCAAGGGACAGCAACACGCCGCGTTTTGATGTGACCAGTGAATGCAATTCATCGAGGATCACGGTTTTGAGATGGCGCAACATATGGGCGGCACCGGGATCGGCAATCAGCAGTGAAATCTGTTCCGGCGTCGTGATCAGAATATCGGGCGGATTTTCGCGCTGGCGCTTGCGTTTTGAATGGGGCGTGTCACCCGTGCGGGTTTCGATAGAGATGGGAAGCTTCATTTCCGCAACCGGTGCTTCAAGGTTGCGCGCAATGTCGACAGCCAGCGCTTTCAATGGCGAAATATAGAGTGTGTGGATGCCGTTGCGATCGTGGGCTTCAGAAAGCTCGATGAGACTTGGCAAGAAGCCAGCTAAGGTTTTGCCGCCACCCGTGGGCGAAATGAGCAATGCACTCTCGCCGCGCGCGGCATGATCCAGAACCGCAAGCTGATGGGCGCGGGGACTCCACCCGCGCGATGCAAACCAGCTTTGAAATTTGGGGGGCAACACAGGCATCTCCTTAGCTTGACTTGGCGCAAGGCGTAAAGCAACACGGGAGCCATGCAAGCCCTGCCCATCACCCACCGGTCAGTTCTCACCGTTGCCATTCCGATCATGCTCTCCAATGTGACGGAGCCGTTGATTGGCGTGGTCAACACAGCGGTCATCGGACAATTGCCGGATCCCTATTACATCGGGGCGATTGCCATTGGCTCCCTGATCTTCTCATTTTTGTTCTGGGGTTTTGGTTTCTTGCGGCTGTCCACGGGTGGCCTGTCCGCCCAGGCCGTAGGGGCAGGCGATAGCGTTGAGCTCACCGCCGTGATCTGGCGCGCGCTGGCCATCGCTGTGGTGGCGGGTCTCATCATGCTGGCGCTAAGCCCGCTGATCAAGAAGGTGTCTTTTGATCTCATTGGCGGCTCACCCGAGGTGCGAACGCAAGGCGAGATCTATTTCAACTACCGCATCTGGTCGGCACCCTTTGCACTGATCAATTTCTGTACGCTGGGCTGGTTCATCGGGCAGGGCCGCGCCAAGGTTGCTTTCTTCATTCAGGTGGCGCTCAATCTCACCAATATGTTTCTCGGCGCGGTGTTTGTGTTGCAACTCGGCATGGAGGCGGATGGTGTGGGGTTATCCGCACTTATCGCCGAAATCACCGGCGCATCCCTTGGCTGCCTCATGGTGGCTTTATCGCTCCGTAAAATGAAAGCGCGTGCCACATGGGGTGAGATTTGGAATGCCGAAAAAATAAAACGCACACTCGGTGCCAACGGCGACATCATGATCCGCACGCTGTGCCTTGTGTTTGCCTTCGCATGGTTCACGGCACGGGGCGCACGGGCAGGCGATGTGATCATTGCGGCCAATGCGGTGTTGCTGAACTTCTTTGAAGTGGCAGCTTATCTCATAGATGGTTTTGCCTATGCGTCCGAAGCGCTGGTGGGCCAAGCTGTGGGCGCACGTGACAGGGTAAGGTTCAAACAGGCCATTCGACTGACGTCCATTTGGGCGCTTGTTGTGGGCGCGGTGTGCAGCCTCATCATCTGGTTCGCAGGGCCATGGCTCATTGACCTCATGACGGTGAACGCCACAGTACGCGAAACGGCGCGGCACTATTTGTTGCTCGCAAGCTTCACGCCATTTCTTGGCACTATTTGTTTTCAGTTCGACGGCATCTTCACCGGCGCCATGGCCACGCGCGATATGCGCAACATGATGATTGTTTCACTTGCAGTTTATCTCGTGAGTTGGTGGTTTCTTGAACGCAGCTTCGGCAATTACGGGCTGTGGGCCTCCCTCTGCGTTTTTTTCATCGCAAGGGCCTGACTTTCGCATCCCGCATGCCGTCACTAGCCCAAAAGGCCTTCGCATAAAAACTGTTCCCATGGCACTGATTCTGGGCTATTTCGTCGCATGTATTTGTGAGGGTTACAAATATTTAACCATAAATGGGGGTTTTCCATGTTTGATGAATTCAAGAATTTCGCGTTCAAGGGCAACGCATTCGACCTCGCCGTGGGCGTGATCATGGGCGGTGCTTTCGGTAAGATCGTTGACTCGATGGTTGGCGATTTGATTATGCCAATCATTGGCCTCGCCACCGGTGGTATCGACTTTTCCAACAAGTTTCTTCAGCTTGCTGGTACTGCCGGCGCGACAAATCTTGCGGCAGCCAAGGAAGCCGGTGCCACATTCGCCTATGGTAACTTTGTTACCATTTTGATCAACTTCCTGATTCTCGCGTTCATTCTTCTCCAATTGGTGAAGTTCTCGAACCGCTTGAAGAAGTCTGAGCCACCAGCACCACCACCAGCCGCTTCAACATCGGAAGTTCTGCTCAAGGAAATCCGCGATTCACTGCGCGCTGCTCCGGCGTCCAAGAAGTAAGTCTTGTTGCATAAGTGATATGAGGCCCGGGTGCTGGACATTCGGGCCTTTTTCTTGCTCTAAACAGGCCCATGAAACCTGAATCGCTTCTTCCCTTTATCACGCCGCAATCCAACCGCGAACCCGATAGCGGCATCGTGCGTGCCGCCATGTATGGCTTCAGCAAGCCGAACATCATTCCGTTGTGGTCAGGCGAAGGCAATGTGCCGACACCGGAAGCGTTTTCGCGCGCGGCAGCAGACAGTTTGGCCAAGGGGGAAACCTTCTACACCTGGCAGCGTGGCATTCCGGAATTGCGCGAGGCGCTAGCTAAGTATCACACACGTCATTTTGGCCGTAGATTCGATGCGGAGAACTTCTTCGTCACCGGTGGTGGCATGCAGGCCATTCAAACCGCAATTCAGATGATTGCGGGCGAAGATGATGAAGTGATTATACCCACGCCCGCATGGCCCAACTACGCGGGGCCTTTGCGCATTCAAGGCTCGCGCGCCGTGGAAGTTCCCATGGATTTCAAGAACGGCACATGGTCCCTCGATTTTGACCGCCTGTTTGATTCGATTACGCCACGCACCAAGGCCATTTGCCTGAACTCTCCGTCAAACCCCTTGGGTTGGACCGCATCCCGCGAAGACCTGATCGCCATCCGCGACGAATGCCGCAAACGCGGGGTATGGATTTTGGGCGACGAGGTCTATTCGCGCTTCTACTATGGTGCAAAAGGCGAAACCCGCGCACCTTCCTTCCTCGACATCTGCGATGTTGAAGAGCGCTTGTTGTTGGCCAACACCTTCTCCAAGAATTGGGCGATGACGGGATGGCGCGTAGGCTGGCTACAGGCACCGCGCGAACTCGGTCCGGCGATTGAGCGCATCATTCAATACAACAGCAGCGGCACCGCCGTGTTCCTGCAAAGGGGCTGCACCGCAGCACTTGAGATGGGTGATGATTTCGTGACCGAACAAGTGGCCAAGGCGCGCCGCAACCGCGATCTCGTTGTTGCCACGTTGCGGCAGTTCCCGCAGGTACGGTTTCAAATTCCGGACGGCGCGTTTTACATGTTCTTCTCCATTGATGGCATGAAGGACAGCGCCAAGACGTGCCACCGGATCATCGATGAAGCCAATGTGGGCTTTGCACCCGGTGCCGCGTTCGGACCCGGTGGTGAAGGTCATTTGCGCATGTGTTACCTGCGTGACGAGACCAAGCTGCAAGAAGCCATGGCGCGTTTTGGCAAATGGCTAAAAATTTACCAACCGGACTAAATGCTGCCTTTTTAATTGCTGCGCTGCACATACTTACAGCTGACGTGATGTCTCTTAGATTTTACGTGAACAAATAAATTTATAATTATTACTTATAATCAACAATTTAAATGATAAACCGGACTCAGTTAAAAACTGGCCCGACGCTTGCAAAGTAAGTTGCAATGCACACGTCTGTCTTGGATCCTCCCATTTTCACTTCAGAGTACTCGTGTCAGATGGTGGTCTTTTAATCCCTCCGGTTTGAGAGATCATCATTTTAAGGGGTGGACGGCGAAAGGTTGCTGCCGTTCACCCCTCTTTTTATTTTACCAGCACAATGATGCCGTCGATGATGAACTGCACGGCAAGGGCAGCCAGAATGATTCCCAGCAACCTGGTAATTACTGCGCGGCCCGTAATGCCCATGGTCTTGGAAATCCGCTCTGCTGCAAGAAAGCTTAAATAGCACGCGAGCATGACCAATGCGGCGACGCCAAAAAGCCCCATCAGATATTCTGTGCGACCGTCGGCGCGACCTGCAAGCAGGATCATCGCTGTGATGGCACCTGGCCCCGCCATGAGCGGAATGGCCAAGGGAAAGGCTGCAATGTTTTTCACATGGTCCACAGTGATTGCGGTATCAGCCGTTGCCTGCAGGCGCTGGCTGCGGCGGTCGAACACCATTTCGGCAGCCGCCGACAACAAAAGCAATCCGCCCGCGATGCGAAACGCCGAAAGTGAAATGCCCAGAAGCTGCAGCAGCTTCGCGCCGCCAAGCCCCGCTGCCACCAGAATGCACAGCGCAATGATTGAACCGCGCAACGCGACCTCGCGCTGTTCCTTCACGGCAAGATTGTTGGTGAGCCCTAAAAATAGCGCGCTGAGAAAAATGGGATCGGCAACCACGAGAAGGGTTGCAAGCGCCGAGGTAAGATAATCAATCATGCACACACGCTATCACGGCAGAGCGTTCAAGAGCCAGCCCGCTTGATAAGCTGAATGGCGTTCTCCAGGCTCTGCAGAAACTGCGACCGGTCGCGCGGCGTGAACACCGGATTGTTAACCTGCATGTTTCCCGTCTCGCGCAATTGCGACATCAAATCCCGCATCGCCAGCGCCATGCCGATGCCGTCCTCGGTAAAGGGCTTGCCCGTATGCGCCAGAACCTTCGCCCCTTTTTTGATGGCGCGCGAGGCCAGCGGAATATCACCCGTGATCACAATGTCACCCGCAACCACCTGCTCCACAATCCAGTCATCCGCCGCATCGGCACCCTCGGCCACAACCACGCGCTTGACATGCTCACCAAGGGGCAGCCGCATATGGGAGTTTGAAACATAGTGGATGACGAGGTTATGCCGCGTGGCCACTTTCGCGGCTTCATCTTTTACGGGACAGGCATCCGCATCGATATAGATCTGCATAACGCGCTCTTTCAACTCCAAAGCCACCCGCCACCGCGCTGGATAAATGCGTCACGGTTTAGGGCAGCCTCTGGAACGGGGAGGCCAAGTTCGGGTAACAACTGGCGCATGTTGGATGCGATGAGGTCAGCGTAAAGCCTCATGCCATTTCCCGCAATGGTTTCAAGTTCAGCAGCAAGAATGTTTGCAGTTTGATGAAGCGCATCTCTGGCAATGCGCTCACGTGCACGTTGCGTTGCAATGCCGATATTTTTTAGAAACACATCAAAATCATTGACCCCTATTTCGTCAATCCGACTTGCATTGCCAATTTTGTAAGAAAGTTCGTCGGTTAAACTGGAGTCCAAGCGCGTTGGAATCAAATCATATCTTGGAGCAAATACTGGTCGTCCGCCGCCCTCATAGAGAAGTGCATGGTTCTTTGCATGGGCATCCACGTTGCCAATTAACAAATCAAATATGATCGCATAAATAAAATCCATTCGAGCTGTAATAGTCGTCGCTGTTTGATCAATTATTTTTCTTATTGTGTGGACATCAAACCGTCGACCAACTTTTCCGTCACGCTCGTATTTCAATGCACGTGGTAAGCCTAGTGCTTGGGCGAAGTCTTCTTGATGCAATCTTATAACTTGTCCGTTCTCGTTCAAAGTACGGTCGTAGCGTTTGACAATGAGGACTTCAATTCCATCAAAAACACGCGTTTCAGCCTCAACAGTTTCCTGTCCGGTCAATTTTGAAAGTTTAAGTGTTGTCGTTTCAAGCTTCGCGTCATGAGGGTTGTTTTTGTTTGGAACTTTGATGATATGGGTTGTTGGCGCGCCAAGCCCCGACTTTGGCCACGCAAATTGACCGCTTGGCAGAAACGTCATGGCAAACTTGTTTTGAACACCTGCCAATGGCGATGGGTCATCTGTATCGATTGGGAAGGTGTTTTTTTCAGATAGATTTTTTATGATCCTTGTAATGATGTCCTCAGTGACAACGTCATAATCTTGGTCGTAGTCGCCGGGAATTTTTACAGCGGGGGCACCTTGCGGCAGAACAGAAATGGCACCTGCGCAATCTTTGCCAATATAAAAAAGCAAACCCGCAATATCATCCCGCGAAATTCCTTCTCGCGCCATGACGCGCTGAAGCGGACCTTCCCGTTCCTGCAGAAGATTATCAAAAAACGCGCGTGTTAAAATGTCGTCATAAGGTTCATCGGTAAGTGGCAAGGAGAGTGAAAGAGGTAATGCATGGGCATGATTGGCATATGCGTTTCTGTATCGAAAATTCAGTGCACCATTTTGGTTGCGAAAGAGTTCGCCGATGGGTTCAGCAAAACCGTCAAGTCTGACATCGAGGGCAATCTCGTTCATCTTTTGCTGGCAACAAGGTCAATGCCTGCGGCGGCGGCAACAGCCAACACCTTTCCAAACTCCAGACTCTGCTTTCCATTTTCCAGTTCGGAGAGAAACCGACGGCCAACCCCAGCGAGGTCAGCAAATTGCTGTTGATTGAAACCCTGCTTCTTTCGGGCGTCATAAATAATTTTGCCAAGATCGGAGGGCGTGGCTATTCGGAACTGCGCACGATTGTTTTGATCAAGAATTTT
This sequence comes from Rhodobiaceae bacterium, assembly GCA_031417195.1. Classification (GTDB taxonomy): domain Bacteria; phylum Pseudomonadota; class Alphaproteobacteria; order Rhizobiales; family Aestuariivirgaceae; genus Aestuariivirga. The sequence goes on along the minus strand of JANOVC010000015.1, from coordinate 33,373 downwards.
TCTTCCGAGGGCAAATAGCTTTCCCTGCGGTGGCTGGCTGGCTTGTGTAGGCATTTCCTGCTCCCGTAAGGTAGCATAGCCCTATTAGGAATTACAATCAATCAATTTTGATACCGATAGGGAGCAAAACTCTTATGCATCATTAAAAAATAATACTTGCTCCTGTACGGGAACAGTTTAACTCACATTATTCGGCAATTCAGTCTCGCGCCGCGCAATGAAATCCCTCAAACCATCAGCAATCCCTTGCTCCAAGGCCGGTTCCTCATAAGCAGCAAGCATTGCCGCAGCTTTGTCACGGCCCCGTGCGTCATGGTCCTTCGCGCCCTCCGCTGACCATTGTTCGAAGGAGTTGAAATCCATGATCGAGGGCATGAAGAAAGCATTTTCAAAATGTTCGAGGGTGTGTTTTGTACCCAGGAAATGGCCGGCTGGCCCCACTTCACGCACCGCGGCCATGGCTTCCTTGAAATCATCAAAGGACAGGCCTTGGGCGTATTTATACCAGCCCTGCAACTGCTCGGCATCGGTCACAAATTTGGAATAGCCACAGCACAGGCCCGCTTCCAGCCAGCCCGCCACATGCCAGATGTAATTGGCACCCGACAGAATGGCAGCGTGCATCAGCATATTGGATTCATAACCCGCCTGCGCGTCGTTGAGTTTGGAGCCCACATGGAAACCTGATGTGCGCCACGGCAGTTTGTATTTGCGGGCGAGAGCTCCCATCACAAACATCATCTGTGCAGCTTCCGGTGTGCCGCCCATGGGTGCGCCGGTTTTCATATCCACCGTCACCATGAACTGGCCGTAGATTTGAGGGGAGCCGGGACGGATGAGCTGCGTGAAGGCAACGCCTGCCAAAGCTTCCGCATTCACCTGTGCCACGGCGCCAATCGAAGACGCTGATGTTGACGCGCCACACAGCGCAAAAGGTGCGAGGATCAGCGGCTGATTATGCCGCGCATAAACCTTCATGGCATCCAGCATGGTGGCATCCCACACCAGCGGCGAATTGCAGTTGGTGATGGAGACAACAACCGTATTGTCTTTCACATATTCTTCGCCAAACACGATGCCTGCCATCTTCATCACGTCTTCAGCGCGTTCTTTTGACGTGACAATACCCATGAAAGGTTTGTCTGAATATTTGAGGGCGGAGTGGATGATGTGGAGATGCCGCTTGGGGACCGGCACTTCCATCGGCTCGCAAATGATGGAGCTGGACGAATGTAGCGCGGGCGACATGTAGGCGAGCTTGTGCAAATTATTGAGGTCAGTCAAAGACCCATAGCGCCGCTCACCATCCAATCCGCGCACGTAAGGTGCGCCATACATCGGCACAAACACCGTGTTCTTGCCACCAACCCTAACTGTGCGATCCGGATTACGCGCATTCAGTGTAAACTCCGGCGGCACCTTCGCAATGAGGTCCATGAGCAGGGCACGGTCAATGCGCACCCGCGTTCCCTGCACGTCAGCGCCTGCCGCTTTCCACATTGAAATCGCTTCATCGTCGCGGAATTCGCAACCAATCTCCTCAAGAATTTTCATGGACTCATCGTGGATCAGCTCCACCGCCTCGTCAGGCACCATCTGATAGGTGGGAATATTGCGCACCAAGGTGGGGAAGGATGCCATGGGCGTACCCCGTAAAGCCCTGCGTCCCTCACGGCCACCGCTGCGTTTACCGGTGGCAGTCACTTGCTTTGAAAGCTCCATGGTATTGATCATGACACTATTGAGCACCAGAACAGAAAACTAATCAACATGCGCTGCGGTTGAATTTTTTTGCAGCGCAACCGCTCAGCCACAGGGCGGGTTGACGCAGCCCCCGCCGCCCGCCACAATGCGTCTAGGGGAGATATGACGTGGGGTTCGGTGCCTGGGGGCACGCGCACACTACATTCACTTATAAATTAAAAAAATCATCCGGGTCCCCTCGGATGGTGAGGGAGAATAGCCAAATGGCTGATAACAGCAATCTAACTGAGGACAAAAAAATCCTCCACGGCATGGGCTACGCGCAGGAATTGTCGCGCAGCATGAGCCGTTTTTCGAACTTCGCAATTTCATTCTCGATCATCTGCATCTTGTCGGGTGGTATCAATTCATTCGCACAAGCCACATCTTCCATCGGCGGGGCAGGCGCTGGCATTGCCTGGCTGGTGGGCTGTTTGTTGTCCGGCATGTTTGCTCTCGCCATGGCGCAAATTGCATCGGCCTATCCAACAGCTGGTGGCCTCTATCACTGGGCCTCCATTCTCGGAAACCGTGGTTGGGGCTGGCTCACGGCTTGGCTCAACTTCTTGGGCCTCATTACAGTTCTCGGCGCTATCAACATAGGTACGGCATTTTATTTTGCAGGCACCTTCGGGGCAAACTTTGGTTTCGACGGATCAACGCCTGGCCAGATTGTGGGTTTTGTCGCCATCATCACGATTGCGCAAGCATTGCTGAACCATTTTGGCATCAAGCTGACGACAATACTAACGGATATTTCGGGTTATATCATCCTTGCCACCACAGTGGCGCTGGTGCTGGGCTGTTTGATTTTTGCACAGTCGATCGATATCTCTCGCCTCTGGACGTTCACCAACTATTCCGGTGAAGCGGGAGGCAACGTGTTCCCCCAGACAAACAACATGACATACCTGTTCCTGCTATGCCTGTTGCTGCCAGTTTATACGATAACTGGCTACGACGCATCCGCCCATACATCGGAAGAAACGGTGGATGCCGCGCGTTCCGTTCCGAAGGGTATCGTGTCTTCTGTGATCTGGTCGTCATTGATCGGCTGGGTCATGCTCTGCGCGATCACGCTGGCCATTCCTGATATGGCAGTGGGTGCCAAGCAGGGTTGGACGGTGTTCTTTGAAACGATGAATGCGGTTCTGCCATCATGGCTTAAAACACTCGTCTATCTCGGTATCCTGATCACGCAGTTCCTGTGTGGTCTGGCAACTGTTACGTCGGCTTCGCGAATGTTGTTTGCGTTCTCACGCGACGGCGGCATGCCTGTAGGGTCAGATGCACTGTCAACGGTCTCGACAAAATGGCGCACTCCGGTAAATGCCATTTGGACATCAACGGTGCTGGCGATCATCTACGTGTTCCTCGCACAGTTCATCTCGGTTGGCGGCACAAATATTTACACAATCGTGGTGAACTCCACGTTGGTGTTCCTGTTCCTGTCCTTCGTGATTCCCATCGCGCTGGGCATGTTTGCATTCGGTACAGCGAAGTGGCCGAAAGCCGGTCCATGGGACATGGGTGCAGGCCTGTTCAAGCTGGTGAGTTTTTTGTCAATCATTGGCATGGCCATCATCTTCTACATTGCCATTCAACCGCCGAATGACAAGGTATTGTGGATTGTCGCTGGCTTCCTCGTGCTTGCCGCAGTGTTGTGGTTTGCTGTTGAAAACAAGCGCTTCAAGGGTCCGCCCATTGGCGATGAAATCAAACGTCGCCAAGCTGAAATCGCAAAGCGCGAGGCCAGATTCGGCGAAGCTTAATTTCTAGTCGATAGAAAACTGAAAAGGGCGGCCCTCGGGTCGCCCTTTTTGTTTTATGCAGCGCGCACGTCCAAGGCAGTTGGCGCGAGATCGCCGCTGGCCATCACCAAACCCTCCGCGCCATCCAGTGTATTTGGCACAAGTTCCAATCCCAGAAAGCGGTTGCGGTCAACGGGGCCGGGCAAATGCAAATCAGACACAAGACTGCGGGTGAAGCCAAAGCGGCTGTAGTAGGGTTCGTCACCAACCAGAACCACGCAGTGATGGCCAAGCACTTTGGCCATGTTCAGCGCATGGTTCATCATCGCTATGCCAAAGCCGCGGCCCTTGTAACGCGCATCAATGGCCAACGGTCCGAGCAGGAGAGATTGTCCGGCAGACCCTGCAATCACATTCCACATGCGGAGCGTGCCAATCACACGACCTGATTTGCCCAAGGCCGTAAACGCCAAACCATCCGCTGGCAAACGGCCGTCACGCAGGCGTTGCGATGTCTTGCGGTTGCGTCCACGCCCAAAGGCGCGGTCCAACAAAGCCTCACAAGGTGCAACATCAGACAAAATTTCAGCACGAATGGTGACCATGGAAAGCCTCCAAAAATCCAAAATGAAAATGCGGGGTTGTTTAAATGATGAACGACTGCAATGGTGTGAAGCCATTGAACGCCACCGACGCGTAGGTTGTCGTGTAGGCACCCGTGGCTTCAATCAACACGTCATCACCAACCTGCAAGGTTACCGGCAAATCATAGGGCGTCTTTTCGTAAAGCACGTCCGCCGAGTCACAGGTAGGGCCAGCAATCACACAAGGCGCCTTCGCATCCCCATCACGCAAGGTGGTAATGGGGTAGCGTATGGCTTCGTCCATGGTTTCAGCGAGGCCGCCAAACTTGCCAATGTCCAGGTAAACCCAACGCTGGTTGTCATTGGCATGCTTCTTGGAAATCAGGATGACTTCCGATTTGATCACACCCGCATTGCCCACCATGCCACGACCGGGCTCAATGATGGTTTCTGGAATGGCATTGCCGAAATGTTTGGCAAGGCCTTCGTGAATCGCATTGGCATAGCTCGCAGTGCCGGGAACGGCTTTGAGATATTTGGTTGGAAAGCCGCCGCCCAAATTCACCATGGACAGTGTAATGCCATGTCCTGCCAGTGAATCGAAAATCGCTTTGGACTGCTCCAACGCCGTATCCCACGCGCCGAGACGCGTTTGCTGGGAACCGACATGGAAAGAAATGCCATAGGCCTTCAAACCAAGGGAATGGGCGTACAACAACACATCTGTTGCCATGTCGGGATGACAGCCAAATTTGCGCGACAGTGGCCATTCGGCACCGGCACCATCGGTGAGGATGCGGCAGAACACGCGCGCTCCCGGCGCAGCACGGGCCACCTTTTCAACTTCTTCAACGCAGTCCACGGCAAACATGGAAATGCCATAGGCATGGGCGCGGGCGATATCGCGCTCTTTCTTGATGGTGTTGCCAAAGGAAATACGATCGGCGGAAGCACCGGCGTTCAACGCCATTTCAATTTCGGCAACCCCGGCTGTGTCAAAGCACGAGCCCATATCAGCCAGAAGTTTCAAAACTTCAGGCGCAGGATTCGCTTTCACGGCATAATAGATTTTCGTGTCTGGCATCGCGCGGGTAAATGCCCGGTAATTGTCAGCAATGACCTCAAGGTCAACGACGAGGCACGGGCCTTCTGGTCGTCGGTCACGGAGGAAGTCAAGAATGCGTGCAGTAGCGGCCATGTGCGTAATCTCCAAAAACAGAACAGAAGAGATGACAGTGCTGTCTGGAAACCCATGCGATGGAGACATGGAATTTACAAACCGCGAACTGACTTTTCGCCTTGGTTTGATTGGAGTTCCCAATCGCACTGCTGGCAATGATAGTGAAGCCTCTCAGTAACGCCTACCTTTGGAGGGCAGGCCAAGACCAAAAAGCCCTCACCGTCGTTGCTTTGGGGATAACCTTAAAGGCACGTGCGACTCTGGGCAGCGTTGATATGGTGGATTCGTGTGTCGCAATCAAGAATTAATTTGGGCAACTGCAAAGTTTTTCGTTAAATTCCGTTAAGGATTTGGCTCACCAAACGCCTGCCATCCCGCCACCAGCCGCGTGACGGTGGTGACAGCGCAGAGGGTGGCATAAAAATAGGCAATCTCGGGAAAGTGCTGCGGCCAGATGCACATGGCTGTGAAGCAGGCGATGGTTTCCGTGCCTTCCGTGAGGCCGCCCAAATAGTAAAACGATTTGGAAGGGTAAGCCGTGCTCTTGAGGCCGCGCTTTTCAGCAATCGCTGCATAGGCCAAAAAACTGGAACCCGTGCCGATGAATGCGGCAAGAAGCGTTGCAGCTGCAAGCGCGTTGCTGGTGGTGTCGGCGAACGCAAAGCCCAGCGGAATACTGCCATAGAAAACGAAATCCAAACCGATATCAAGAAAGGCGCCACGATCTGTGACCCTGCCATGCCGTGCAACAGCACCGTCCAACCCGTCAGCAATGCGGCTGGCGAGAAGGGGCAGAATGGCAAACGCGTAAAATCCGAACGCGATGCATAGAGCTGAAAACAAGCCGAGCGCAAATCCAGACAGAGTGACCTGGTCTGCGGTGTAACCCTTGTTGCGAATCTCAAGTGCAAGCCGGTCTACAAACGGCTTGGTTATTTTCAACGCGTAACGGTCAAGCACCTGTTAGCTCCCGGTTCTTGCCGATCCGAAAGATACGGCCACCAGCGGGCGCATCTTCAATGTCGTGAGACACGATAATGCTTGGAATGTTGCGTGTCGAGAGATGGCTGAACACATAAGTGCGCATGGAATCCCGTAGCTCATGGTCCAATTTGTTGAATGGCTCATCCAGCAGCATGCAATTCGGCTTTGCAACCAATGTCCGCATCAGGGATACCCGAGCCCGCTCTCCGCCAGACAAAGTGTGTGGCATGCGATTTTCAAAACCGCTTAGTTCAATGCGCTGCAATACGATCCGCACCATATCCGTACGGCTCGTTTCAGAATTGCGCGGCATGCCAAAGATCAGGTTTTCACCCACTGTAAGGTGCGGAAATAGCAAATCATCTTGAAATAGTCTGCCCACCTTTCGAAGCTCTGGCCGCATCGTGCTCAAATCCACGTCGTTGAGTTTAATCTCACCTTGCCCTTCAAGCGGAGACTGCAAGTCACCTGCAATGAACGCCAGCAGGGACGACTTTCCGCAGCCGCTTGGACCCATGATCGTCACGATTTCACCATCCGCAACCGTCAGGTCAAATGGCGCAATCAATGATTTGCCGTTGAGTGCAATGCAAATATTTCTCAATTGCATCGTCATGTCACTGGCTTTCGCACCAAGCTCGCGACTCCAAAGGCAAGCAGGGGAATGACCATGAGCACCAGCGAAAACACCGCAAGAAGTTGCCTGCTGCCACCGCCGGAAAGTGTCACAGCCTCTGTTGTCAACGTGGAGATCCTCCCCGCGGCAATCAGCTGAACGGGAACGAATTGCGCAATGCTTACGCCAATGCCGATGGCAGTTGCCGATGCCACAACAGGTTTCAGCAGGGGCATCTTGATACGCGCCCAGAAGCCAATACCTGACGTGTTCAATCCATAGGAGATTGACCGGTAACGTCTGTCAAACGCACGGTAAGGCCCTTTGAGAACGATAAAAACATAGGCAAACACGGGTGTCAGCTGGCTGAGGAAAACACCAAACCATGTGCCGTTCAAGCGAAGGTGCAGGAAGGCAAGATATTGTCCCTCGGCAATCAACAGCGCGGGCAAGGCAAGGGCCGCAACGGCTAACCCCAACACATAACCGTCAAAGCGTTCCAGAAAACTTTCGAACCACGCAATCGCAAGCCCAATTGAAACAGTGACGGAAGCCAACGCAAGGGCAAGACTGCTCAGAAGTGGTCCAGGTGATGTGATGAGTTGCGACCATGCAACCGCGCGAAATTGTGTAGGTACGAGAACGGGGAAGGGCCAGTAGGAACCGACCGACATCACCAACAAAAGGACGAAAACCAATGCATAGAGCGCGGCAATCGTGGTCAAAATCATGGTTGCTGATGTTCGTGGCGCGCCGAGCGTGTTGGGTCCGCCGACATAGAACTCCCGAAGCGTCGGGTTCAATGCATAGGACAGCGCCCAGGCAAAAATAGCACTGCCTGCCAGCAAAAGTGTGAGGAATACGGCCCCTGCCGTGCCACGCGCATTGATGGCCACATCAACGTTGTTCACATCAGCCCAAATAATGACCGCGAGAGGCGGCGGTTGCGTAGGGCCGATTGCAATTGCCATGTCAACAACCGAACACCCATAGACCCACACAATGAGAAGCGGCCACACCAGACGCGGTAATATTTGCGGGATGAAAACACGGAGCCAAATCGAGACAGGGCCGTGGCCCAGAGCTGTTGCAGCGCGTGCCTGCCCATTGAGCTGTTGCGCAAAATCAGTTCGCGCAAGCAAGCTCACGATCAACCACAGCACGAAAGGTATTTCTTTCAGCACAAGCGCGGCAATGAGTGACACCCCCGCTGGGTCTTGCGTGGTGATCCAGGGCGGCGGCGAAGTCCATCCAAAGATGATACCAACCCCACGCGCCAGCAGGCCGCTTGGCATGATCAAAAAACCAAAGCCAACGGCAAAGGCCAAATGGGGTAACGATAAAAAGCCACCCATGAGACCTTGCAGCTTTTTCCATGCAGGTGAACCATAAAGCCCCGCCGCAATCCAGAATGCCAGCATTGCCGCGATAATCAAACCTGCCGTACCCGTGGTAAGGGAAATAACAAGTGCCGACCACAGCTGCGGATGCGCAGATAAGGCCCGCCATGCCGCGGGATTATGAGTTGAAAAGACAATCGCCAACAGCCCCGCAAATAATGGCAGAACCCACAACAGGCAGAGCAGAATTGATCCGCCCAGCGCGCTTGTGGTGAGCCTCAAGCCCCGTAGCGTTCGAGCCATGCGGCCTCGATCAGTGGAACCCAGCTTCCGTGTGGTTCGGGAATGGCAGGTGCAGGAGTTTTCACGCTTCCCGGCACATCGCCACCGGCAAACAGCTTTGCATCATCAGCTGAAAGTTTGGCCATCGCCAGGACAGTGGGATCACCCCACGTCTTGAGATCGGCTTTGCGCGCCTGCGCCTCTGGTGAAATCAGGAAATCAGCCACGAGTTGTGCGGCAGCTGTTGATTTTGAATTTACCGGGATTGCCACAAAATGTGTGTTGCCAATTGTGCCTGCACTGTGTTGCCAGGAAATGGTTGTAACCGGCAGTTCCTTTGTTGCGATGAGATTGGCGGCGTCATTGGGATTGAAGGTCAGCGCCATAACCAATTCACCATCGGCCAGCATCTGTTTCAACTGCGCCTGACTTTGGGGATATTGTTTCCCTTCACGCCAGAGATGCGGACGCAAGGCATCGAGCAACGCAAACATCGGGGCGCTGATGGCTGCAAGCGAGTCTTTTATTGCAGGCTGTGCCAACACATTGCGATCAGGGATCGTTTCAAGTAGCGCCTGCTTCACAAACGTGGTGCCATGAAAGTCAGGTGGTGCCGGATAGCTCACGCGACCGGGATTGGCTTTGGCAAATTCCACCAGCTCTGACATGCTCTGGGGTGGTTTGGAAATCTTCACGCCATCGCCAAAGAACGTGAGCTGCGCCATGCCCCATGGGCTTTCCAGCCCGTCCGTCGGTTCGGCAAAATCAACCAGCGTTGTAGGCTTGCCTTCGACGTCAACATATTTGAAATTCGGCAGGCTGCTGGCGAAGGGGCCAAACAGCAATTTGTCTGTCTTCATGGCGCGGAAATTTTCGCCATTGATCCACACGAGATCAGCGGAGCCTTGGGTCGTACCCGTCTTCACTTCATCGCGCACGCGGCGCACGACTTCTGCAGTGTCTGTAATTTTTACATGGTTCACCGTGATGCCAAAGCGCACCTTCACCTGCTCGCCTGCCCAGGCGATGTAGGCGTTGATGGTTTCCGAACCCGCCCACGCGTTGAAGAAAACCGTTTGGCCTTTTGCTTCTGCCGCAAGACTTGCCCAATCACCGGCAAAACTGAATTTGGACGAGAGAGGCAAAAGCCCGGCAGCAAGCGAGGCGGTCAGAAAATGGCGGCGTGAAACAGTCATGAAAACTCCCTATGTTGCGGGCAGTCATAGGATATTTCACGCGGAATTGAATAAAAACTTGATGTCATCCAATCAGTTAATCGTGATTGCTACTTCGGCTGCCACAGTTTCGGTGGCGCATCCCGCGCCACAATATAAAAATTATTGCTGTCCGCCTTCTGCCATTCGCCATTGCTGCCGTCTGGCCAGACGACGCGAATCTCAACCTGCGCCATATCACCCAGTCCAAAATGCCACCAACCATTCTGCCCGCTAGCATGGCCTCCTCCCACCGTGATTTCACGGCGCATGACCTTGTCGCCACGCTTCACTTCGAGCCACGCGCCGATCGCATCGCGGTTTGGTGCTGGCTGCTCCAGTTTGACTACCAGCCAATGGCCTGCACTGGCCGTGATATTGCGCCACAGCTGGGCTTTTTCCCAACGGTTGACCACAACCAAATCAAGCAAACCATCCATGTTGAAATCAGCTAGGGCCGCACCGCGTGATGTGGCCACGCTGGCAACGCCTGCCTTGTCAGCTGTCTCCACAAATTTTCCCTCGCCGGTTTGCAGAAGCAGGTTGTTGGGGTCTTTCATCGCAAAGTCCGGCATCTTGGCCACGTTGCCTTTGGCGATAAATAAATCCACCAAACCGTCGTTGTTTACATCTTCAAACTGCGCATGCCATCCGGTGCTGGGGCGCAAATCAGTACCCATAAAGGGCCGGTGTGCTGTCACGCCCTTGGCAAAGGCCACATCCTTGAAATCAGGCTTTGTCCCGCCTTCAGGTGGAACTGTGGCAACGGTTTGGAGTTTGTTGTCTGCCATGCTGGTAAGGAAATATTCGGGATAGCCATCAAAGTTGAGATCATAGCTGGCGATGCCCATGCCCCAGATGCGCAACTGTTTCCATCCCTCGGCTTCGGTGTAAAGGGCAGGAGCCTTGCCCGGATTAACATGCCAGAGCTGCTCCTGGCCGCCTTCATAGTATTCACGGTCATCGGAAATGCGAAGGCTTGGCGTACCGGATTTATTCCAATCAGTGAACAACATCGACAATGCGCAGAAGCTTGGCTTGAGTGCGAGTGGTGCCGTAAATTTTTGACCCTCTGAGCGATGCAGCCAATTGTCAGTGCAGGACCCCCACGGGGAGGTATCCTCATTCCGGTCAATATAATTGCCAACCGCCATCGTGGGCCACGTGGATCCACGTTCCCATGTGGCAGCAAAAGCCGTTGACCAGCCATCACCACCATCGAAACCCCAGGCTTCATTGATGCGTTCAAACTTGCAACCACCGAGTCCGCGCATCACGACATTTTCACCGACACGGAGCAGCACGATATCGGTGTTGCCGTCGCTATCCACATCCAATGGATAAGCGCCTGTCACCTTGTCCAGCTCAAGCCCGCTGGTATTCGTTTCGAAATGCAGGGCCTCACCGCGTTTGCTGGAATTGCGATAAAATTTCGCTCTCAACGCGCCGCCCGCCAACAGCATGTCGGCAAAGCCATCGGCATTGCAGTCGAACGTGGCCACACCGCCGCCCACCATATATTCCCACTCGCCCGCATATATGCTGTCGATGCCGGAACTGATCGTTTCTTCCGCGAAACTTGGAATGTTCAGCGCGGTGTCAGCCGCAACGGAATGGGTAAAGCCAACCACAGCTAACGCGGTTACAATTGATTTAAAACGCATGTCTTATTTCCTTGTGCGCAAGGCGTTGGTGAAGCCGCCGATGCAGCGGCCCTGCTCAAGGCCACGTTCAATTGCTGCGCGGTAGTGAATGCCGCCATACAGTCTTGAAATGCCCGCTTCATTCGCAGCGGCCCAGAAATTCGGGAAGGCGCGCGGTTTGACGCCATCGGATTTCCGCGTGGCATCTTCAAACGCGAAATTTTCGCCAAACATCTGCGTCATCACCATAGCCGCAGCACCCGATTGCGTGCTGTGGCCGCTTGGATATTCAGGAAAGGGTGGTGTATTCAACAGGGACTCCCATTTGGGGTCCATCGTGCGACGGATATAGGTTATCGGGCGCAGGAGATCATATTGAAACTTGCTGTTCCAGCAGCCGATAAAGGCATCGGCCTGCACTACGCCGAGACGCGCCAACACATCAACGCTCTTGTCCAACCCGACGGTATCACGCTGGAAAATCTGCAAGGCAATTGAAATCCAGTGTCCCGGCGGTGTCGGCGTCAACATGGCATCGTCCGACCAGAACTTTGCGATTGCGCGCTGTTCCGGGGTGAGATTCTGCTTGGTTTCAACCACCTCGAGTGCCTGCTTGTAAAACTCAGAAGTTTTGTCTTCGCTATAGTCCACAGGTGGTGGCAACGCGCACGCGGCAGTGCTGGGCATCGCGAACGTGCGGTTCTTGCCCCAGTTCGGCAGAAGTGGTTTTTGCTGCAGGGCAATCAAGTTGGTTGGCACCCAATGGGCAGGCCCCTTGGTGAGTTCGTACTGCATGGGAAAGCCCATGTTCTCGATGGTGGCACCACCATCGTCTTTTGACCATGCAAGCACATGCTCCGCCACCGCTTTGCCATAGGCTTCACTCCGTGCCACCACGTCGGCAAGAACGCCTTCCAAAACCCTTGCGTGCAATTTGGCCTCAAGCGCGGCCATCGCATGGTGGCCCGTAGGCCCCGTATTATCGAAAAAATTCCGGGCGGAAAACGCCATTGCCGCTTGAACCACCACTGCCTCATCATAAATCTTGCCAGCCTCGCGTTGCGGCACAGGTTTCAATCCATTTAACTGTCCGGCAAGCGATTGAAGTTCAGCCGAACCTGACGCAACCGATTCAAAGGCGGTCACACCAAGATAGGCCAGTGAACGGCTGGCAACAGGTGGCGTGTAGGTTGGCGTGTGTCGCACCAATTCGAGGACCAACGTGTACCAGCTGCTCAAAACCTCTTCAGCACGCACCGCATTCGACTGTGCCGCTATTGAAACTTGCGTACCAAACCACGCCGCCGTAACCACCATGGCCGTCAAAATCAATCGCCGAATTCTCACGCTATTTTCCTTCCAGAAAATTCCACCACAGATCCCTTTTGCCCCGACGCAAAGACATCCCTGTCCAAGTGTCGTAAAGTATCAACAAGCATTCCCGTCGTGATCATGTCTTTGCCGTAGGGCACCACTTCAAATTCAACATATTTTCGCAAGTCATGAACAAGTCCGCGCCGCAAGGCCTCACCAACACTGGCTTTCATCAGACCGTACGCCCGTGTTCCGGGGCCTGCCAACACAACGTGCTGTGGATTGATCAATGCGATCAGCCGCGCAATCCCAAAGCCGAGGGCCTCGCCCGCTCTGGCAAAAGCATTCAGGGCAACTGTGTCTCCGGAGGCGGCGGCCTGCTCCAGTTCCTGCAACTCAGTGTCTTTGACAGGGGCGTGAACATCAAACTCGGTTCCACGCCGGTCATTGGCCATGCGCATGATGCCGTAGTCCGCACTGAAAGCCTCAATGCATCCGTTCCGTCCGCAACGGCACAGGGGGCCATCTGGAATATGGTTCATATGGCCGAATTCTGCCGCACGCCCATTTGTGCCGGAGTAAACCACGCCGTCGAGGATCAATCCCAATCCAATGCCATGCCCCATGAAAACAACAGCCGTTGTGCCGCCGTACTTCTTTCGATCCATGCTGACAAGGGCTTCGGCAATCATGTTGGCATTGTTGGCAATGCTGCACGGGATATCGAGAAGCCGTGTGAGCGGTTCAACCACAGGAATGTCCCGGGCCCGAAAAGCGGGGCTCCATGAAATTTCGCCCTTGATTGAATCTGCAACACCTTGCACGGCAACACCAATGCGCTTGATGGAACTTAAGGGAATTCCAATTTTCTTGATATGCGCCCTGATTTCATGGGCAATGCGCGGTCCAAAATCATCCTTGGAAATTGCGTAGGTATCCAACCTCAGTTTCACGGGCTCATGGGTCGCGCCACTGAAATCCGCGAATACCATCTCAACACCATCGACGGAAATAGCGATGGCCAAAACATTCGCGGCTGTTGGATTCAGTGCCAGCTTCGTTTGCGGGCGACCGCGCTTGGTCTGGGGCAAAGCCTGCACCATGTCGTCGATGGTGTGGACCAAACCCTCGTCAATGAGTTGTCCGCTGATGGATGTCATTGAAGCGGGCGAGAGCCCGGTGCGCTGGCCCAGCGTAATTCTTGCCAAAGGACCAAGATGGCGCAAGGTTTCGAGAACGAGTCCCCGATTCTGCCGCCTGACCAGATCGCTATTGGCTTTTTTGAGCATCAAATCCGTTTTGAATAGTCATACTTGTTTTCTGAGCTTGACTCGTTCCACAACTTGTTGCAACATTTTTTTGGACGCCGAAATAAATCAATACGTCCATCGACACTGGTTGCGAGTTCCGGGTAAGCTGGAGTAGGGAGCGTCCCGCAAAAAGTGTAACGATGAGGAGGAGTTTAGGAATGAAGCGCAATATTTTAGCATTGATGACCGGTGCCCTGTTGCTCGGTGTGTCGTCCATGGCAGCCGTTGCCAAGGACAAAACAATCGCAGTGTCATGGAAGACATTCCAGGAAGAGCGTTGGAAGACCGACGAAGCTGCAATCAAGGCTGTTGTTGAAGCCGCTGGTGACAAGTATATCTCGACAGATGCCCAAGGTTCTGCCCAGAAGCAGGCTGCCGATATTGAAGGCCTGATCTCACAGAAGGTTGACGTGATCATGGTTGTTGCGTTCGACAGCGATGCCATTCTCCCGTCCTTCAAGGCCGCAAGCGATGCTGGCGTGAAAATGCTCTCCTATGACGTGCTCGTTGAAGATCCAAACGCGCTCTATGTGACGTTTGACAACGTGGGCGTTGGCCGTTTGATGGCCAAGGAAATTCTCGCTGCCAAGCCAGAAGGCAATTATGCCTTCATCAAGGGCGACAAGGGCGATCCAAACGCAACATTCCTTTTCGAAGGCATTATGGAAGTGCTCAAGGAAGCCATGGATGGCGGCAAGATCAAGAATGTTTGCGAAACATTCACCGATGGCTGGAAGCCAGACAACGCCCAGAAGAACATGGAGCAATGCCTGACCTCAACCGGCAACAAGGTTGATGCTGTCGTTTCAGAAAACGACGGCATGGCTTCAGGTGTTGTTGCTGCTCTCGACGCACAGGGCCTTGCTGGTACAGTTCCAGTATCGGGCCAGGACGGCGACAAGGCCGCTCTGAACCGCGTTGCCCTCGGCACTCAGACCGTTTCGGTTTGGAAAGATGCCCGCGCACTTGGCAAGATTGCTGCTGAAGCAGCCGTCGCCATCGCAAACGGTACCGACCCAACAACGCTGGCTGGCGCTTCAAAGTTCAATGGTGGTGCCAAGAAAATTGAAGTGAACGCAATTCTTCTGGCTCCAAATCCAATCACCAAGGCAAACCTTGGCGATGTGATCAGCGCCGGCTGGATCAGCAAAGAAGAAGCTTGCGCCGGTGTCAAGGATGGCGTGGACGCTTGCAAATAATAGCGTTGTATAACTAATGCAATGAGCCGCGCCATCTTCCGGGATGGCGCGGTTTTTGTTTAAGTAGAAGCCGGATTTTTCGGAGAGCAACATGTCTAACACACCCAGCAGCCAGAGCCCGGCCCTTTCACAGGAAAGCGCAATCGCGCGGTTCTTGCGTGCCACTGAAATCGATACCCGCATGCTGGGTATGATCGCGGCACTTCTGGTCATTTGGGTGGGCTTTGATATCTATAGCGGTGTGTTGCGGCCGGGGAATGGAATTTTTGGCGGCTCGTTCCTGATGCCGCGAAACCTTTGGATCCTGCTGGTGCAAACCTCAACAATTGCGGTAATGACCACGGGCATGGTGCTGGTGATTGTCATGCGCCAGATTGATCTTTCCGTGGGCTCTATGCTCAGCATGGTTGCCGTCGCAACAGGTGTTTTACAGGTTTATAATTTGGGACCGGCGCTCGGGTTGGGCCATCCCTCTATATGGATTACAGCTGTTGTTTTCGCGCTCCTGCTTGGGGCGGCGGTTGGATGTTTCAATGGCTTCCTGATCGCTTATGCAAAGATACCGTCTTTTATCGTAACCCTCGGCGGCCTCATCGCCTATGGTGGCACTGCGTTCCTGATTGCCAAAGGCGTAACCGTTGCACCGATGGACAAGACCTTCAAACTCATCGGTGGCAACGGGCCGTTGGCCTCCATCGGCCCATTCTGGAGCTGGTTTTTGGGGTTGTCTGCTTGCGCTGGTATTGTATTGGCAATCTTGAATGGCCGCAGGCAGCGCATTCGCTTCAAGTTTCCGCTCCGCCCCGTCTGGGCAGAAGTCTTCATTGGCATCACGGGCAGCATTGCTGCGCTGGGTGCGACCGCTGTAGTGAACGCTTATCCTTGGCCGCACAAG
The DNA here is from genome assembly GCA_031417195.1 of Rhodobiaceae bacterium. Taxonomy (GTDB): domain Bacteria; phylum Pseudomonadota; class Alphaproteobacteria; order Rhizobiales; family Aestuariivirgaceae; genus Aestuariivirga. The sequence continues at coordinate 17,318 of JANOVC010000015.1, read as the reverse complement.
GTTGCAGAGCTGTATGCCCTCGAAAATAATATTGTCATTCCGGCTGGAATAGAAAACAGGGATGGGTCGGCGATTTGTATGGCAGCCGATAAGATCGTTCATTGTGTGGACGGTCTCTCTTACCAGACCGGCTTTCCAATTCCCGTTTTGATTGCCTTGGCCGTTGGCTTTGTGATGACATTCATTGCCACGCGCACACGATTTGGCCGTTATATCTTCGCCACGGGTGGCAACCCTGAAGCCGCAGAGCTGGCAGGCATCAACACCAAGCGTTTGACCATGATGGTTTTCACCCTGATGGGGGCCTTGGTGGGTATTTCATCGGTGATCGCATCGGCCCGCCTTGACGCGGCCACCACGGCTCTCGGTACCCTGAGTGAACTCTATGTAATCGCCGCCGCGGTGATTGGTGGCACGTCGCTAGCAGGAGGCATTGGAACAATCTACGGCGCAATGCTGGGTGCTCTTCTCATGCAATCGCTGCAATCGGGCATGACCCTCTTGAATTTTGAATCCGCCTACAAGGATATCGTCGTTGGAACAGTTCTTGTCGTGGCAGTTTTCATTGACCAGGTTTATCGTCGGCGTGTGAAGTAAGGGGAAATTAAAATGGCAAAAGCAAAAATCAAGTTTCCTGTGAAAGCCGCCAAACGCGCTGCACCGTCCCGGGTTGTCAAATCGAAACCAGTGAAAGTGCAGCCAGTTCCTGAGCCATTCCATGCTGCAAACCGCGGTACGCCACTGATTGAAATGCGCGAAATCTCAATTGCTTTCGGTGGCATCAAGGCCGTTGATCACGCCAGTATCGATCTCTATCCCGGCGAAGTGGTTGGACTATTGGGCCACAATGGTGCCGGCAAATCCACACTGATCAAGGTTCTTTCGGGGGCCTATAAACGTGACGCGGGCAGTATTCATCTCAATGGTCAGGAGGTGTCCATCAACAACCCGCGCGATGCCAAGGGGCTTGGCATTGAAACCATCTATCAGACACTGGCGTTGGCCGACAATGTCGATGCCGCCGCAAACCTGTTTCTTGGCCGCGAACTCCGCACGCCATTCGGAACACTTGATGATGTGGCAATGGAATCGGAAACCCGCCAGGTCATGCACCGTCTCAATCCGAATTTCCGTCGCTTCAAGGAGCCGGTGATGAAGCTTTCCGGCGGCCAGCGGCAATCTGTTGCCATTGCACGTGCCATTCACTTCAATGCGCGTATTCTGATCATGGATGAACCTACCGCCGCTTTGGGGCCGGCTGAAACCGCACAGGTGGGCGAGTTGATCAAGCAGCTGAAAGCTGATGGCATCGGCATTTTCCTCATCAGTCACGACCTGCATGATGTGTTCGATCTGGCCGACCGCCTGACCGTGATGAAAAACGGCAAGGTGGTGGGCTCTGCCCGCACCAGCGATGTGACACAGGATGAGGTTCTCGGCATGATCATCGCGGGCAAGTGTCCAAAAGGCGCAATTCCGGGTCCAGGCGCGTTGCGTGATCAGGCGGCATAAGTGAGTATCGCGTGCTGTAACAGGATGATTGTTTTGGCATCGATGATGCCGCCAGTAGCGATCATCCCATAGGCTTCGGCTAAAGGAAGCTCGATCACTTCAATATCCTCACCCTCGTCCAAGACACCGCCGCCGTTGTCAATCCTGTCTTCGGGTGTGTAGTGACCGACAAACAAGCTGATACGTTCAGTCAGCGCTCCGGGACTCACAAATGTATCGCTCACACGGGTAAGGTCATGCAGCCGGAAACCAAGTTCTTCCTCCGCTTCGCGGCGTGCGCAAGTTTCAGCATCTTCACCATCCAGCAAACCAGCGCACACTTCGATCATGTCACCCGTGTAACCCACCACATAAGCGGCAATGCGCATCTGTTTGACCAGCAGCACAGTCTTGCGCTTCGGATCATAGGCCAGTACCGCCGCTGCAGCGCCATGATCGTTTACCTCACGCAAAAGAATTTCAGCGCGACCGTCCCTGCGCGTGTAATTCAAGGTGATTTTGTTGAGTGTTGACCAGAATTTCGCGATGACTTCCGTCTTGAGAATGTCAACCTTGAACTGCCTGGTCATCACGCGCTCCGCCCGGTTTTTTGAATGGCCGTAACAACCGCCTTTGACGTATCAAGCTCTGCAAGTTCTTCAACATCAACAGAAAGCCGACGCCGCCAGTTCGGTCGCTCCTTGTCCGTCCCCGGAACATTGAGCGGCTCTGTTTCACCGGAAAGATCATCCGCCTGTACTAGCATGATGGAGCAGGGCGTTTTAGCAACATAGGCATGGGCGTCTGACAGCATATCGCCCGTATCCACCCCCGCCACTTTGATGGCCCGTTGAAGTTTTGCAATGTCTGCCGGATGTGACGCTTCGCGCCAGCCCTTGAAGGGTATGAGATCATGCGATGAAAGACACGCTGTTGCATGGACGGGATAGTTTTCCGGTGGCGCGAATCTTGTCTCGTCCTGCTCGAACCATAACACGCGGTAAGACAATATTTTCGCATCCGCCAAACGGCCCCGTAAGCCATCCGGCACGGTTCCCAAATCCTCTCCGATCACGGCACATCTGGCCAATTCGCTTTCAAGTGCAGTTAGTGCCAAAAATTTTGACTGCGGCATGGTCACATAAGCGCCGTCTGCGCCACTCGCCCCGCGCGGCACCCAGAACTGCCGCGCATATCCCAACACATGGTCAATGCGCAGAACGCCAGCATGGCGCATGTTGGCGCGCAGGATTTCCATGAACGGCGCAAAACCCGCGCGTTCAAGTGCCAATGGATTAAACGGTGGCAGGTTCCACACCTGCCCCTCCCGCGAAAATGGATCGGGAGGTGCGCCAATCGAAACGGATGTGGAATAAAGCTCCGGGCGCGCCCAAACCTCACCGCCTTCATATGCGCAGCCCAAGGCCAGGTCGCGGTAGATGCCAAGTGGCAACCCTGCATCTTGTCCTCGCTTGGCAGCTGCCGCCAATTGCTGGTCCGCAATCCATTGCAACCATATCACATATTTTGATTTCGTTGAATCTACCCGAGATTCATAGCGGGCATGATCTTGCAAGGCCTGACCACCCGTCGCAACAAAATCATCAAACGCCTTGGTGGATTTGAATTTTGCAAACGCCGCCCGCAATATTTTATCTTTCGCCGCCCACACTTTCTCGTAATCCACGTGGTTAAAGCCACGCAATGTTTCGGAACCGAATCCATCGGAAAAAGCCGAGACATCGATATAGATGGGATCAAGAAACCGCCGATCAGATGGCTGGTAAGGGCTCACGCGGCTGCGGTCACCGGTGAACATGTGGTGGAGTGGGTTGATCCCTGCAAGCGTTCCATCAAGTTCGGCAGACACTTCACAGAACCGTGCAAGGGTTTCAAAATCACCAATTCCATAATCAGTGGAATGCCGCAGTGCATAGAGATGCGTGGTGAGGCCATAGACCCTCTTGCCGTCTGCCAAAGTACTCGGCTCATAACAACGACCGCTGTTCACGGCAAGCGCACATACATCGTCGGGCTGATCGACATCGCGCAATGTGTAATGACCGGTAGCCAGCGGCGGAAGAACAAGCTCAGTGCCACCTGCAGCCCCTGTCACCTCGCGTGACTGTCCAGTCTCAGACTGAATCAGAAAGCGTCGGGTCTTTTTTGACGTTTGCACAACAACAGTCTTTCCCTCACCCTGAGCAGCAACGATAAATCGGGGGAGCAGCGGAATGGTCATCAGTTTTTGCAAACTGCTTCGTGCGTCATTCAGCGTGTCAACTGGCAACGCCATCGCTTTCAGCAAGGCCCGTTTGGTTTCAACACTTACACTGTGCCCTGTGCCGTTGACCTCCCACCATTCACGTTGGATGCCAGCCGCCTCTGCAAGCGTGTGAATGGTTTTGTCATCGGGCTGCAACGTGCCACGCTTGGTGAGCGTCACTTCCTGGACGGACTTAACTGAGCGTGGTGAACAGCGCGTGATGTCATCAGTCCAATCAAAACCTGGCTGTGCTGCGGGTGCCTTCACATCCACGCCGCCGTGGCTGCGATTGAACCACACCAGAAGGCGCTCCCTCCGCCCCTGGGCTGTGATGACAATGGCAAAACAGTTCCCTGTTGTATTCTCCCAGTTCAAAGGGTTTCCATCATTTCCCAACCATTGGATATCCGGAAACTCTGAACCCGCTGGATTTTTCCCCGTCAGGAATTGATCCGCAAAATACCCGCTGTTGTCGCGGCGAAATTTTGCAAGATCAGAAACATCGTCAATCAAGTCTTGGTCTGCCGTTTCCCAATCCAGCCACGTCGTTTCGTTGTCCTGCGCATACGCATTGTTGTTGCCACGCTGGCTGCGGCCAAATTCATCACCCGCCGTGAGCATGATGGTGCCACGCGACATGAACAGGCTGGCAAGCAACGCTCGCGCATCGCGCTTGGGATCATCCGAAATCCAGCATGGTTCATTGAAGTTGCCATCTCGGTTTCCCTCGCCATTGGCAAAGTTGTTTTTGTGGTCATGGGACACAAAATCATGCAGCGTGAAGCCGTCATGGGCTGCAAGAAAATTGATGCTGTTAGATGGTTTCCGGCCGCTAAAAATATCCGATGAGCCCGCAAGCCGCGTGGCAAAACTTCCCAACGCGCCTTGGTCACCGCGCCAGAAATGCCGCACATCGTCCCGGTAGCGGTCGCTCCATTCACCCCACGACGCTGGAAAATTACCAAGTTGATAGCCACCAAGACCAACGTCCCATGGCTCTGCGATATGAATGAGTGAGCCCAGTAGTGGGTCATCCTGAATGGCGCGCAGCAGACGCGAATCGCATGAATAACCATCAGGTCCGCGCCCCATTACGGTTGCAAGGTCATAGCGAAAGCCATCAACTCCCGTGGCATTTACCCAGTGGCTCATGGATGAGAGAATGAGTTCCGTAACAGGAGGGTTATTTGCCGCCAACGTATTGCCACAGCCCGTGTCATTGACGAGTTCACCATTCACATGCCGGTAATAGGTGGTATTGTCCAAGCCGCTGAAGGAAACGCTGGGTCCATCGAGATCGCTTTCGCCCGTGTGATTGTAAACCACATCAAGAATGACGCGGAAACCTTGCTTGTGCAAAACGGCGATTGTATCGCGGATTTCTTTTAACCCGCCCGGAGCCAGTCGCGGATCGGGCGCGAAGAAGCTGATGGGGTTGTAGCCCCAGGCATTGGAAAGTCCTAGCTTCACCAGATGCCGCTCATCCGCCCACGCCATCAGCGGCATGAGTTCAATCGTATCAATGCCAAGCCGTTTGAAATGGGCGATGCTTGCGGGTTGGGCCAGAGCCGCAACAGTGCCACGCAGCTTCTCTGAAATATCGGGATTGCGTTTGCTGAATGCCTTGACGGGCACCTCGTAGATAAATTTTGGCTGTTGATAGGCTAGGCGCGGAACAACAGGTTCAGGCTCCGCAACAACGCACTTCGTCACCAGATGGCACGTTTCGGTGCCATGGGTTCCAAAATCCGCGTGCCATTCAAAATGCCGGTCAAGCTGCGGCGCATAGGGATCGATCAACAGCTTGGAAATATCAAAGAGCTGTTCTTTGCCGTCATTTGGCCCCTCGGCGCGCAGGCCATAAACATCACCCGCCTTTACACCGCTGACAAAACCAAAATGCACATCACCTTCGCGCGATGACAGCACAAACCGCGTTTCCTTATCGCCCTCGAACAGGCAAAAAAACATCTTCGTGACATGGCGTGAAAATACGGCGACGTTTACACCGCCCTTGACGAGTGTCACGCCAAGGGGCGTTGGAGTTGCTAAGGTCATAAGTACGCTGTCCTAGGTGATAACCGTTGGGGCGTTTCGCCCCGTGCGTTCGCGAATTCCTGCAAGGTTGTTTGCAAACTGGATGAGGTCCAACAAGGCGGCCTGTGTTTCCAGTCCAAGGTTTTTCGCTTCGAATTTTTCGATATAGACTCTCAAAGTGGCCCCCGTAGTCCCCGTGCCGGAAAGCCGGTAGATAACACGCGAGCCATCATCAAACACAATGCGAATTCCCTGGTTGGCCGAGTTCGACCCATCAACAATGTCATGATAGGCAAAATCATCGGCAGTTGCCACGCAAAGCGCACCCGCTTTTTTGCCCTTGAGTGTTGGCAGGCTGTCACGGAGAAACGCCATCATCGCATTGGCGGACTCCAGATCAACTTCCTCATAATCATGGCGCGAATAATAATTACGGCCGTAGGTGGCCCAGTGTTCTTTCACAATATCGACCACGCTCATGCGGCGCACGGCTAGTATATTGAGCCACAGCAGAACGGCCCAAAGCCCATCCTTCTCGCGCACATGGTTTGAACCCGTGCCGGCACTTTCCTCGCCGCACAGTGTGATCATGCCGGCATCCAGCAGGTTGCCAAAAAACTTCCAGCCCGTGGGCGTTTCAAAACATTTGATGCCAAGCTTGGCCGCAACCCTGTCCACGGCACAACTGGTTGGCATGGAGCGCGCAACACCAGCCAAACCCTTGGCATAGCCCGGTGCCAGATGTGCGTTTGCAGCCAGAAGCGCCAATGAGTCAGAAGGCGTTACAAACTGGTACTTGCCGATGATCAGGTTACGATCGCCGTCACCGTCAGAGGCCGCGCCAAAATCCGGTCCATCTGCAGACATCATCACGTCATAGAGCTCTTTGGCATGGACAAGATTGGGATCGGGATGATGGCCACCGAAATCAGGTAGCGGCGTGCCATTGATGACAGATCCCTCTGGCGCACCCAAGGCACCTTCAAGAATGGCATGGGCATAAGGTCCGGTAATGGCACTCATCGCGTCAAACTGAATGCGGAAGCCAGATTTTAACAGCGCGCGAATGGCATTAAAATCAAACAGCGTTTCCATCAGCGCCTGATAGTCGGTTACAGGGTCAATGACCTCAACCGTCATACCCTCGAATTTGGACGTTCCCAGCTTGTCCAAGTCGCAATCCGTTGAATCAGAAATTTTGTAAGCCGTGATCTTCTTCGTATTGGCATAGAAAACATCCGTCATTTTTTCAGGGGCAGGGCCGCCATTGCCCGCATTGTATTTGATGCCAAAGTCGCCATCAGGTCCGCCAGGATTGTGGCTGGCCGACAAAATCAATCCACCAAAGGCTTTGTACTTGCGGATGATATTTGACGCTGCGGGCGTGGATAGCAACCCACCCCGTGCCGTCAACACGCGGCCAAAGCCATTGGCTGCTGCGATGCGAATGGTGGATTGGATGACCTCGCGGTTGAGAAAGCGGCCATCGCCACCAATCACCAAGGTCTTGCCTTGATAGCTCTCAAGTCCGTCAAACACCGATTGAATGAAATTCTCGGCATAATGCGGTTGCTGAAACACCGTCACCTTTTTGCGAAGGCCTGAGGTGCCAGGCTTCTGGCCTTCGAATGGTTTGGTCTGAACGGTTTTAATCATGTCAATTCGCCTTCAAAAGTGAGCGATAAAGATCGGCATAGCGCGCGGCACTCCGCGTCCATGAAACATCGGCCCGCATGCCAGCCTGTTGCAACGAAGCCCAGACAGCTCTGTCATCATAGAGCGTCGCGGCGCGTTCCAGCGCATGCTCAAGCGCATCCTGTGTCAATGGCGCAAACTGGATACCGGAGGCAACGCCTGCCGAAAGGGCTGCATCATTGGCATCCACAATGGTATCGGCAAGCCCGCCCACTCGCGCGACAACAGGCACGCATCCATAATGTAAGCCATAGAGTTGTGTGAGGCCGCAGGGTTCAAACCGCGACGGAACAAGAATGGCATCGGACCCCGCCTGCAGGAGATGTGACAAGGGCTCGTCATATGTCGTCGCCATGCCGACGCGACCGGGATAGTTCACGGCAGCTGCTTTGAGGGTTGCCTCCAGCGCAATATCACCGGACCCCAGAACGGCAAGCCGACCACCAAGCTCCAAAAGCTTCGGCAGGGCGGCAGCCACAAGATCCATTCCCTTTTGCAGCGTCAGGCGGCTGACAATACAATATAACAATCCATCGCCTGGTATCAGGTTGAACCGTTTTTCAATTGCTGCCTTGTTGGTGGCGCGTTTTGCCAAGGTCTTGGGCGAGTAGGTCTGGGCAATATGGGCATCAGCTTCCGGATTCCACACGTCAGTGTCTATGCCGTTAACAATGCCATGAACAACATTGCTGCGTGTACGGAGCAAACCGTCCAGCCCCATGCCATCTTCAACAGTCAGAATTTCGCGGGCGTAAGTAGGACTGACAGTCGTAATCGCATCGGCACATTGCAGTCCTGCTTTAAGATACCCAACACCACCAAAATATTCCACGCCATCAATACCGAACGCGGTGGGAGGAAGCCCAAGCGTTCCAAAGATGGATGCTGGGTAATGCCCTTGAAAAGCAAGGTTATGCACCGTCATGACGGTTTTGGGCCCGCCGCCATAGCGCACATACGCAGGAGCAAGTCCAGACTGCCAGTCATGGCAATGGATAATGCTGGGTACAAAATCAGCAACGACGCCCCGTCCAATTTCCGCAGCAATTAGCGAAAGCGCGGCATAGCGTTTGGAATTGTCTGGCCAGTCCTTGCCATCCGGTCCCAGATATGGATTGCCGGGGCGATTATAGAGATGGGGTGCATCAAGCACAAAAAGATCAAGCTCCTTGGCCTTGCCCCACAGCAGCCGCGCAGGCCCGCCAAAAAGCACATCTACGGTATGGGCAACCTCATAACTTTCCAGCGCCCCCATCACAGCAGGATAACCCGGCATTAACGTGATGACATCCACATCAAGCTTGGCCAAGGCAGCAGGCAACGCACCTGCCACATCAGCCAACCCGCCGGTTTTCACCAGGGGAAACACTTCTGATGCAACGCTGAGAACCTTCATGCGGTTAGTTTTGCAATCATTGGCTTGGTGATAAGGCAAACACCACTTTCAGTGCGCCTGAATCTTTTTGCATCGGCAATCGGGTCTTCGCCCACAACCAAACCATCGGGAATGATCACACCACGGTCGATCACGACTTTCTTGAGAATGGTATTTCTGCCAATTTCAACATATGGCATCACTACGGCTTCCTCAACAAGTGAAAAAGAATTCACGCGCACCCCCGTAAACAGCAGGGTACGCCTGAGCGCTGCACCTGAAACAATACACCCGCCAGACACCAGCGAAGACACCGCCATGCCGCGCCTGCCATCTTCATCGTGGACAAATTTTGCAGGTGGCGTCACCTCACCGTAGGTCCAGATCGGCCACTCGTGGTCATAGAGATCAAGAGCGGGCAGCGTGTCACAGAGATCAAGATTGGCTTCCCAATAGGCATCCACCGTTCCCACATCGCGCCAATAGGCTGAGGCTTCCTTGGTGGAACGCACACAGGATTGCGTGAAGCGATGTGCCACGGCTTTTCCGTGTTTCACGATGTACGGGATGATGTCCTTGCCAAAATCATGGGCAGAGTTTGGATCAGCCGCGTCTTCACGCAGGAGATCAAGCAGGAACTTTGTATTGAACACGTAAATGCCCATGGAGGCCAGTGCATGGTCGGGATTGCCGGGAATGGCCGGAGGATCCTTCGGTTTTTCCACAAACGCGATGATCTTGTCTTTCTCGTCAACGTGCATGACGCCAAAGCCCGTCGCTTCCATGCGCGGAACTTCGAGGCAGCCAACCGTCACGTCTGCTCCCTGCTCAACATGCTGTTGCAGCATCTGCTCATAGTCCATTTTGTAAATGTGGTCGCCAGCAAGCACCACCATGTATTTGACGCCATACCCCTCGATGATATCGGCGTTCTGGTGAACCGCATCTGCCGTGCCATTGTACCATTGGTCTTCGGACACGCGTTGGCTGGCGGGAAGAATATCAAAGCTCTCGTTGCGCTCGGGCCGCAGGAAGTTCCAGCCCCGCTGCAAATGGCGGATGAGACTGTGCGCCTTGTACTGGGTCGCAACACCAAAGCGGCGAATGCCGGAGTTCAGGGCATTTGAGAGGGCAAAATCAATAATCCGCGATTTGCCACCGAAGAACACCGCAGGCTTGGCGCGCCGGTCGGTGAGTTCCATGAGGCGGCTGCCGCGCCCACCCGCCAAAACATAAGCCATTGCATCACGGGCCAGTGGTGCGGTTCTGCGGTTCTCTGCCATCATTCTCTCCCAGAAACAGTTTTTTGCTTCAGTCTTTTTATGTCGCCGAATATTCCAATATCAATGTGGACATGGGCGGCAACACCAGAATTGCCTGGGCAGGGTGTCCTGCATGTTCCTTGGCAATTGCGGTGACACTGCCACCATTCCCCATGCCCGTGCCATCGAAGGCCAGTGCATCAGAATTCACTTTTTCAACCCAGCGTCCGGCGCGAGGCATCGGCACACTGTAGTCAATGCGCGGAATCGGTGTCAGATTTGCAATCACCACAACAGGCGGCGCATCACCCGCCCAGCGCACCCAGGCAAAAACCGAGTTGGCGCTGTCATCGGCAATCAGCCATTGAAAACCTTCTCCCTCACAGTCACGGCCATAAAGCGCTGGAGTGTTTTTGTAGAGGCCATTGAGTTCGCGAACCAGCGATTGCATGCCCTTGTGCGAGGGGTAATCCAGCAAATGCCAGTCCAGACTCTTGGCCTCACCCCATTCCTCCCACGGTGCAAATTCCTGCCCCATGAACAGCAGCTTCTTGCCGGGATAGGCCCACATGAAGGTGTAGTAAGCGCGCAGGCTGGCAAACTTCGACCATGTGTCGCCACCCATCTTGCGCAAGAGCGACCCCTTGCCATGCACCACTTCGTCATGTGAAAGCGGCAATACGAAATTCTCGGAGAAGGCATAGAGCAAACCAAAGGTAAGGTCACTATGGTGGTGTCCACGGTGCACGGGATCGCGCGACATATATTGCAGCGTGTCGTGCATGAACCCCATGTTCCACTTGAAGCCAAAGCCCAGGCCGCCATTGTAGGAGGGTTGGGATACACCGGGGAATGCCGTGGATTCCTCCGCAATTGTAATAATGCCTGGGTGGGCCGCGTAACACACCTCATTCATGCGGCGCAGGAACGCAATCGCCTCGATGTTCTCGTTGCCGCCGTGTTCATTTGGAATCCATTCACCACTCTTGCGGGAGTAATCAAGATACAGCATGGACGCCACAGCATCTACACGCAGGCCGTCGATGTGATACTTCTCCAGCCAGAACAGCGCATTGTTGATGAGGAAGCTCTGCACTTCCGTGCGACCGAAATTATAGATTGCCGTGTTCCAGTCGGGATGAAAACCTTTGCGCGGATCAGCGTGTTCATAGAGAGCGGTGCCATCAAACTGCGCCAGGCCAAAAGCATCCGTTGGAAAATGCGCAGGCACCCAGTCAAGAATAATGCCAATGCCCGCCGCATGGGCTGCATCCACAAAGCGGGCAAAGCCTTCGGGATCTCCAAAACGTGCGGTCGGTGCAAACAGTCCGGTGGGTTGGTATCCCCATGACGGATCATAGGGATGTTCTGAAACCGGCAGCAATTCAATATGCGTGAAGCCCAAGTCCTTCACATAGCCAATGAGATCAACCGCAAGTTCATCATAACTCAGAAAACCAAAGCCGTCTTTTTTCTTCCATGATCCCAGATGCACTTCATAAATCGACATCGGTGAACGGCGCGGATCACGCTTGGTGCGCGCTGCGATATAATCTGCATCGGTCCATTCAAAATTACTGATTGTTGCAACAATAGAAGCCGTGTTGGGCCGAAGCTCTGCCGCAAAGGCATAGGGGTCGGCCTTGAGTGGCAAGCGGTTGCCATCGGCCCCGATGATTTCAAACTTGTACTTCACGTCCTCGCCAAGGCTCGGCATGAAAATTTCCCACACGCCAATGCCCATGCGCTTGCGCATCACATGACGCCTACCATCCCAGTCATTGAAGTCACCGATTACGGAAACGCGCTGCGCATTCGGTGCCCAAACCGCGAAGTGAACACCGGTCACACCCTCGTGGTGAATGACATGGGCACCTAGCTTGTCATAAAGCCTGAGATGCGTTCCCTGCGCCACATAGTAATCATCCATCGGTCCAAGTACGGGCCCAAAGGAATAGGGGTCGGTCACCTGCCAGGTGCCGCCTGCATTTGAAGCCTCAAATCGTAATGGCTGGCTATCCTTGGCTTTTACACTGCCTTCAAAAAATCCGGCATCATGGGTTCTCTTCAGGTCACCCACCACCTTGCCATCCAGCGTATGCGCAATCAGCTTGTCAGCGCCATGCACAAATGCCCGCGCAATCCATACTTTCCCCGCCTTGTGCATCCCCAGCACAGCGAAGGGATCATGGTGTTGACCTGCAACAAGGGCGTCAACTTCGTCTCGATTTAGGCCGACTGTTGACATGTGGCACTCCCACTTTTTCAATTACTATGGATTGGAGTTTGAAAAGGAGCAATCACAAAATTACGCGGTTGGAACGCCCCAAATGTCCTTTGCATATTCCTTGATCGTGCGGTCCGCCGTGAACCATCCAAGCCTGGCTGTATTGTGTACGGCCTTCCGCGTCCATGCGCCCTTGGGATCGCGCCAGACGGCATCTGCCTTGCCAAGTGCATCGGAATAGGCAGCAAAGTCGGCCGTAACTAAAAAGAAGTCATGGTCCAAAAGCCCGGCCATCAGGTCATGGTAGCGGTTGGGTTCGGAGGGGGAGAACACGCCTGTCCGTACCGATTCAATCACCTGTTTCAAATGTGGTGAGTGATCAACAATGTCACGCGGCACATGCCCAGCCTTCCGTCGCTCGGCAACCTGCGCCGCCGTGAGCCCGAAAATGAAAACATTGTCGGCCCCGGCATTTTCCAGAATTTCGACATTGGCCCCGTCAAGCGTACCAACGGTCAATGCGCCATTGAGGGCAAGCTTCATGTTGCCCGTGCCGGAGGCTTCCATGCCTGCCGTTGAAATCTGTTCTGAAATATCTGCCGCAGGCACGATGGTTTCCGCCAGCGTCACATTATAATTTGGAATGAAAACAACTTTCAACAGTCCGCGTACGGATGGGTCAGCATTGATCACCGCTCCCACATCGTTGATCAGGCGAATGATCGTTTTGGCTTCCCAATAGCTTGCCGCTGCCTTGCCCGCGAAAATCTTAACGCGCGGAACGGTGATGCGGCCGGGATTCGCGCGGATGGAATTGTAAAGTGCAATTGTTTCAAGAATGGCCAGCAACTGCCGTTTATACTCATGGATGCGCTTGATCTGCACGTCAAACAAGGCCGAAGGATCGGTCGCGATGCCGGTGCGCTGCAAGACAAGCTGCGAGAGTTTCTGCTTGTTGGTGCGCTTGATGGCCGCATATTTCTCCAGAAAGCCAGCATCGTCGGCAAACCTGTCGAGTGCCTTCAGTTCCTCCGCATTGTCGAGAAACTTTGGTCCGATGGATTCGCGAATGAGGGAGGTAAGCCCGGGATTGATCTGCTGCAGCCAGCGGCGCGGCGTAATGCCGTTCGTCTTGTTGTTGATGCGGCCGGGATAAAGCGTGTTTAAATCCTTGAAAACGGTTTCTTTCATTAGGCCGGAATGCAGCGCGGATACACCGTTGATGCTGTGCGATCCCACAAAGGCAAGCTGCCCCATGCGCAGACGGCGACCGTTGTTTTCATCAATCAGCGAGATGTTTCCAAGGAAATCAAAATCCACCAGGTCTTTCTTGTGTGCATCGGCGATGATGCCGACATTGATGGCATACACAATCTGCATATGGCGCGGCAGCAGGCGCTCGATCAAGTGCACGGGCCAGCTCTCGAGCGCCTCGGGAAGCAGTGTGTGGTTGGTATAGCCGCATGTCGCCCGCGTAATATCCCAAGCCGTTTCCCACGCCACATGATGGTCATCCACAAGGATACGCATGAGTTCAGCCACCGCGATTGAGGGGTGCGTGTCATTCATGTGGATGGCAGCTTTTTCAGCAAGGTTCAGCACATTGCCAAATTGATTGACATGACGGCGCACGAGGTCTTGCAACGAAGCGGAGGTAAAGAAATATTCCTGCCGCAATCGCAGCTCTTGTCCGGCAGGCGTCGAGTCGGATGGATAGAGAACACGCGTGATGCTCTCGGCTACCGTGTTGTCTGATTGTGCGCCGATGTGGTCACCGCGGTTGAACTGGTCAAGCTTGATCGGTTCCATGGCGCGCGCATCCCACAGGCGCAGCGTGTTCACGCGCTTGGCCTTCCAGCCGCAAATCGGCGTGTCATAGGCAACAGCGAGAATTTTCTCTGATGGCTTCCACCTATAGGTCACAACACCTTTCACCGGTGGTGAGGCTTCCACATGGCCACCAAAACCAATCTCATATTCCCGCTCGCGGCGCTCGAATTCCCAGGGATTGCCATGCACGAGCCAGTCCTCGGGCAGTTCAACTTGCACGCCATCAATGATCTTCTGGCGGAACAGCCCGTGGCGATAGCGAATGCCATAACCGAATGCCGGTATGGCAAGGCTCGCCATGCTTTCCATGAAGCAAGCGGCCAAGCGGCCAAGACCGCCATTGCCCAGGGCCGCATCGGGTTCTAGCGCCTCAACAAGATCCGCCTCGACACCGAGGTTTTCCAATGCCAATTGAAGGTCTTCAAACATCCCGAGATTGGATGCCGCATCCCGCAGCAGCCGCCCGATCAGGAATTCCATGGAGAGATAGTAAACCCGTTTGCCATTGGCTTTGTAGGTTTCACGCACCGATGAGAGCCAACGTTCAATCACCCGGTCACGCACCACAAGGATGGAAGCCTTCAACCAGTCATGGCCGCGCGCCGAAGCGGGATCCTTGCCAACGGAGAAAGCCAGCTTCTGGACAATTTCATTTCCCAGTTCTTCGGCAGTTGCTTTTTGCAGCTTTGGCAAGGGCACGTCTGACCCCATGGAAATTTCCTGTTTGGTGGTTTGCAAGACACGCCCCCTCGGTGAGAAAAATTACGATTCGATTTATGCTGCACTGCAACATAGATAATTAATTAGCGCCCTAAAGCATTGATGGCAAGACCCGGTCTGGCGGTGTGTGTCCATCAACCCAAGTCTTGATATTGATAATGACTTTTTCGCCCATATCAATGCGGCCTTCCAGCGTAGCTGACCCCATGTGGGGTAAAAGCACCGCTTTCCTGGATTTTAAAAGCCGCGGGTTCACCGCAGGCTCATGCTCAAACACATCAAGCCCCGCCCCACCCAGTTCACCCGCTTCCAGCATGCGTGCAAGGGCATTTTCATCAATCACTTCGCCACGCGCCGTGTTCACCAGAATGGCATCCTTTTTCATCAGCTTCAGCCGCCGTGCCGAAAGCAGGTGATAGGTTGCTGGCGTGTGCGGGCAGTTGATGGAGATGATGTCCATCCGTGCCAGCATCTGGTCCAGGCTCTCCCAATAGGTGGCTTCCAGTTCAGCCTCAATCTTCGCATTTACCGGCTTGCGGTTGTGATAGTGGATCTGCATGCCAAACGCGCGTGCCCGCCGCGCCAGCGCCGTGCCAATGCGCCCCATGCCAATAATGCCGATACGCTTTCCCGAGATGCGGCTGCCCAACATCCAGGTGGGAGACCAGCCCTGCCATGTATTGTCACTGCCAATCACCTGCGCGCCGTCAATTAGGCGCCGCGATACAGCCATGATCAGCGCCATGGTCATGTCAGCCGTATCTTCAGTCAGCACTCCCGGTGTGTTTGAAACCGTGATGCCGCGCGCGATGGCGGTTTCCACATCGATATTGTCCACACCCGTCCCGAAATTGGCAATCAGCTTAAGCTGGTCACCGGCCTGCATGAGAATGGCTTTATCGATGCGGTCAGTCACCGTCGGCACCAGAACGTCAGCGTTTTTCACGGCCTCTACCAATTCTGCCTTGCTCATCGCATGGTCATCGGCATTCAGCTTGGTCTGGAAAAGCTCCATCATCCGCGTTTCAACAACTTCGGGCAGTTTGCGAGTCACAACAACGACGGGCTTGTGTTTACTCATGGGAACGCGGCTCCAATGCTCAAATCTTGACACAATATTAACCGACTATGCCAATCGTGTTATGGGTCAAATGTTGCAGTTTCATATGTATGATGTAGTCGCATCATGCCTGCCGCCACAATAGGAAACGCCGGGGATCATGGCGAAGAACAGTTCGGGAAAACGCCGCTTTGGATCGGCTCTGCTTGCAATTGCCTGTCTGGCTGTGGCTGGTGGCGTTGTCTGGTCACTTTTTGGGCATAGGCCAGATTCGCTGGCAAATATGGCAGTTGATCCCGGGGCAACGGCGTCAATTTCCGGAAAGACCACAAGTGTCGGCCCCTCAGGTCTCGCAATTCCGCGTTTTGTGTCTCTCAAGGCCGAAAAGGTGAACGTACGCCGCGGCCCCTCCAGCGATCATCCCGTCGCTTGGGTGTTCCAGCGCAAGGGCTTGCCCGTTGAAATCGTCGCCGAATTCGAGAACTGGCGGCGCATCAGGGACAGCGACGGCGAAGAGGGCTGGATCCTGCAAAGCATGCTCGCCGGAAAACGCACCGCTGTCGTTGCCCCCTGGCGCGGCAAGCAAATGACGCTGCTGCATTCCGCCGCCAACAAAACCAGCTCCGTGGCTGCCAACCTCTCGTCAGGTGCTATGAGCGAAGTTTCAGGCTGTGATGGCAACTGGTGCGAAATCAATGCCAGCGGCTACGACGGCTATGTCGAACAAAGCATGCTTTGGGGCGTGTATCCCGGCGAAGTCGTGAAGTAGGACATAAAGACAAAAAACGATTTTACTGTGCGTGGCTTTCAAAAAATACACTTTCCATTTTTTGTTTTGATCACGGCGCAGCGTCATCCGAACCGGACATAATGGGTCTTCAAACTCAACACCCACCTCCGGCATTTCCACATCCCGCCTGTAAATCCAGCGGCGTAAACGGTTGCCGTTTGTTTGCGGTGGAAACATGTAGGATACTCCCCGACCCTCGAGGCATTCGCCTGCCACTTTTTTTTGAAAGGCTGCCGCGTCAGCACCAACAAGCCCCGCCTTTGTTGTGAGCTCATAGGCTTTGTCCAATTCCCTTGCTTTTAAAAGCCGCAGGAATTCCACGGCGACGTTATGGGCGTCAGGAGGCGTCCCACTACTGTCCGGTTGTTAGTTAAACAAATTCAATTGGTTGACTTTTGATGGCTGTTGTTCGCTGCAGTCATCGTCGAAAAAGGCTTTATCCATGGGCATTTTTTCGAACGGTGTGAGGCTGAGGACCTGTAGCATTGTGTAAAGACTGGCCTTGACGCGCAAGCGTTTCCTGACGATGGCGATGAGGACATAGACCGAGACAGCGATCCAGATT
>JANOVC010000014.1:0-6984 GCA_031417195.1 Rhodobiaceae bacterium | reverse complement strand
GGCCTGCAGCACCGGATGGCCTGGGCGGGGGCGGGCTGCGGGGTGTTGTTCTTTGATGCCAATAGCGACGGGCTCATCAGCAGCAAGCGCGAGTTCGTGTTCACGCAGTGGGACCCGACGGCGAGGGGTGACCTTGAGGCCATTCGCAGCGTGTTTGACACCAACCATAGCGGCTGGCTGGATAAGGATGATGCGGCGAAGCGTGCGGCGAATGACAATGGCGGGCTGGACATTGATGCAGCGGCTTGACACGTGTTTGGGTTGCGCGCTGTATTTGAAGCAGGAAGAAAGACAAGGCGACGTGTGGAAAGGCGTGGCGGGATGCGGAAACTTTGTGGATTGAATGTTCGGGCGGGTGGCACTGTGCCTGAAGTGCGCGAAGATATTTTTATGCAGCGTCACCGTAATCCTGTAGAACTTTGAAAATACAGTTTCCGATTTTGGCCGGGAGGGGACATTTGCATGTTTGAATGCGAGGGCTATGAGCCTCCAAGTAAGCAGACATTGCGTATTTGTCGCCTTCTTGACGCGGCAATCTCATCTGCGTTCGATCCCAGCCGCTTCTGTTTGATCTGAGTTGGCCCTTTCTCCGATATCGCTACGATCAATTCTGACTGGCAATCCAGCGGGAAAGCCCTTCAGCAAGACCATCAAAAGTGGCGCGGATTGCAGGTTGGGCTTTCAGATCTTCGTGCATGGCCAGCCAACATTCAAGCTTGAGTGCCACCGTGTCTGATAGAACTTCGACAAGATCCGGATCGCGCCGCGCGATAGCCGATTGAACCAGACCAATGCCAAGACCAGCCTTTACAGCGGCAAGCTGCGCGCCATCGCTGTCGCAGCGAAAAGAGAAAAGATCGCGCGATACGGGGAAGGAGCCTGCAACGACCGAGCGCGCCGAATGACTGTCCTGATCAAACCCGATCAAGTGGAACTTGCTGAGATCTACCAGGTTTGACGGAGCGCCAAAGCGCTCGACGTAAGATTTATGCGCGTAGAAGCGCAGTACGAGATCGCCGATCTTGCGGGTTACGAGTCCTTCCTGCTTCGGGCGACCCATACGCACCGCAATGTCCGCCGCACGCCGTAGAAGATCGTCGGTCCTGTTGTTTAAGGCAAGCTCATAAATGATCTTCGGATAGGCGGTTCGAAGTTCGCCAAGGATCAGAGGGATGACGTTGAGACCCATGATCTCGCTGGTCGTGATCCGCACCGTTCCTTCGGGTGCGAGGCTGTCTCCACCTGCCTCCGCCGCGCGCACCAATGCTGCCATGGCGATTTCCATGGCTTCGGCATGGGGCATGAGCACATGTGCAGCTTCTGTCGCGATGAGGCCCGTATTGGAGCGCGTGAACAAAGCAACGTCTAGTTGCTGCTCGAAAAGCTCAACGTGCCGTCCGACTGTGGGTTGCGTTAGGCCAGTTGCTCGAGCAGCAGCCGAAAGGCTTCCATGGCGCATAACGGCGAGGAACGAGCGGACTAGCGTCCAGTCCATCAAGTCAGTCATAAATAAATGTATAGCAAGTATAGAGTTTTCCGCAATTTATTTCGAGCGGCTCATCCGGCATTTTGAGGTCAGACAATCCTGAACCAGATGAACGGAGACAATCATGAACTTCTCAAGACGCAGGGCACTCTATGCCGTTGGCGGCGCTACAATCGCACTTGTTGGTTCTGGCGGATTATTCGTCAGCACTCGCACACCGCATAAAGCCTACGAGCCATGGGCCGAGATCGAGACAGCCTCGCCGGCAGATGTCCGACTCGATGCCTTCAGGCATGCGATCCTCGCGCCCAATCCGCACAATCGTCAGCCTTGGCAGATCAAGCTGGGTGGAACCGATCAAGCGCTGATCACTTGCGATCTTGAAAAGCGCTTGCCGCAAACTGATCCTTTCGATCGCCAAATTCTCATCGGCTTTGGCTGCTTCCTTGAAATCGCGCGCATGGCCGCCGCTGAGCGCGGTGTCAGGATGGATATCGAAGCTTTTCCGGAAGGCCTGCCCGGAGATCGACTGGACGCTAGGCCTATTGCGGCCTTGCGCTTCGTGCGCGACGCCTCAGTTACAAAAGATCCACTCTTCGCATTTATCGCAACGCGCCGCTCCAACAAGCGACCATATGACATGACAAAACTGGTGAGCGCGAAAACCTTGGAAGCGTTGGCAGCCAGCAGTTCAGGATTGCCGGGGCTTCAGGCCCTCGCGAGTGCTGATGAAGCTTTGGTGAAGTCGCTTCAAGCCTTGAGCTGGGATGCCTGGCTAATCGAATTTGAAACCCGTGACACTTGGCAGGAGACAGTCGATCTCATGCGGATAGGAAAGGCGGAGATTGAAGCCAATCCGGATGCCGTCTCGATCGGTGGAGCCTTCCTCGACACGATGGCTCTTACCGGGCAATTGACCCGCCAGAACATGGCAACGCCGGGTTCGATCGCGCATAACTCAGTGATCGAACGCTATCAGCCGACATTGGCAAGCGGCATGGCCTATGGTTGGGTGATCACCGACGGCAATTCGCGCGTCGAGCAGCTTCGTGCTGGTGCAGCGTGGGTGCGGTTCAATCTCGAAGCCACGCGTCAAGGGCTCGGTTTTCATCCGATCAGCCAAGCCTTGCAGGAATATCGCGAGATGAAGGCCGAATACAAGAAGGTTCATGAAATGCTCGGCGCAAAGCCGGGGCAATGTGTGCAGATGCTGGCGCGGCTTGGCTATGGTCAGACAATCAGCAAAACCCCGCGCTGGCCACTCGAAAAAAAGCTTATCAAAGCATGACAGAAAAACGTGGCCAGAAAAGGGGACCGCTTTTGGACTGCACCCCTAGAGTGAGACACGTGGTAATTAGGGAACATGTCGGGCTTTCGTTTGGGGTTACTGGTTGAGGGTTTGCTTGAAGTTGGTTTCGAATTCAAGCGGCGGACGGTAGCCGAGTGCGGAGTGGAGGCGCTCGGTGTTGTAGACGGTGTCGATGAAGTGGCCGATCTCGTGCCTTGCATGGTCGAGATTTTTGAAGGCCTTGCCGTTGACCTCTTCGGTTTTGAGGGTCTTCATGAAGCTTTCGGCCTTGGCGTTGTCGTAAGGGTTGCCGGGCCTGGACATGCTGGACTCGATGGCCCGGGCATCAAGCCGTTGGCGGTATTCGGCACTGGCATATTGCACGCCGCGATCAGAATGATGGATGAGGCTGTTGGGAATTGGACAACGCGCTGTGATGGCCCGGTCAAGGGCCGCAACCGCGAGTGCAGCATCGATGTGGTCTTCAAAGGCCCAGCCGATGACCTTGCGCGTGAAGGCATCAAGCACAACAACAAGATAGGCGAACGCCTCGCGCAAATGCACATAGGTGATGTCGGCCACCCATATCTGGTCGGGTGCCGATGGCAAAAGCCCCCGCAGCAGGTTGGGCACGATGAGAACGTTGTGGCGGCTGTCTGGTGATGGCGGGATGAACGGCTTTCGGCGTAATACGGTGAGATTATCCTCGCGCATAAGCCGTTGAACACGCTTGGCATTGACGATTGTGCCCTGCCGCCTGAGCTGGGCCGTGATGCGCCGGTAACCATAAAACCTGTGGCGCAGGCACAGCGTCTGGATCTGCCCCAGAAGGTCCGTGTCGGCCTCACGCGGTGCATGGTCCTCAAGGCCACGATAGTAGCTGGCTCTCGCAATGCCGGCGAGATGGCAGAGCCTCTGCACATCTGCTCCCTCAGGATTGGTCGCACTCATGGTTTTGATGACCGCGATGATGCGGACGCGGTTTTGCCTTGCGGGTCCTGATCGCTCAAGGCGCGCAAGGCTTCGCGAAAAAAATCGAGATCAACCTGCTGGCGGCCCACCAGCCGCTCAAGGTCCGCGATGCGGACCCTGGCAGACGTCAGTTCGGACGGGGCCGCTTGTGACCGCACAGGCGTATCGGGCGTCATGCGCAACGCCTTCCGCACGACCTTCGTGCCGAGGCTGCGGCCACGTTTGCGGTTCAAACCCGAAACGCCATCCAGCTTCCAGGAATTGAACCAATTGTACAAAAGCTTACGCGGAACACCAAGTTCACGCGACAAGGGCATCACCTTGTCACCACGCGAAATCCGCAACACCGCAGCTTCCTTGAAAGCTGTCGTAAATGATTTGTAGGGCAACTTGTTGGACATGGAAAACTCCTTTGCCCGACATGTTCCCTAATTACCACGTGTCTCACTCTAGGGGTGCAGTCCACTTCCTTTGAAAAATACAATGACAGTGCGTCCATTCTCGCCTTCCTGCTGATCTTTAACACGTATTCAGCACCCGCACGCTAAGTGTCCGTAATGACGATGCCTCAAACCGCCTATCCTTCGACGAAATACGGCGGTGCGTGAGAGAATTATCGGGGAACCACCTTACCCGAATCGGACGGCGGTTGGCGTGACTTGGCCGTCGAGATTTGTTTTCGAGATCAAGGTCAATGCCCGCATCTCGCAAACGGCCCAAGAGTAATGGATGCCGTCGGCAGGCTTATAGGACAAAGCTTCGGAACTGACCTGGAGTTGGTGCGTTGATATGCATGATGGTCCAATTCGAACATCATAGCAGGATGCAGCATAATGATCGTCACGCCCGATATATCGCAGAGACAGTCGACCAGTGGGCTTTTGCAGCACATTGGGCAAGGCTGCGGACAAGGCTGGCGTTGGGTCAGCCAACCTTGGCGAATGAAGCGTCGTCTTGGCTGCGATCCACGTAGCCTGAACACCCCGAAATCTTGCCCGAACATGGGCGCAACAGAAAGGACCATTTTCATGACCCGGAAACTTCGCCCCATTGCTGCGGTGGCTGTACTGGCCAGCAGCCTGTCTTCTATAGCCTACGCGCAACCCGTCAAGAACGTTGTGCTGGTGCATGGCGCTTTTGCTGATGGATCGGGCTGGCGCGGCGTTTATGACGAACTTACCGCGCGTGGCTATACCGTCAGCATCGTGCAAAATCCGCTGACCTCTTTTGCCGATGATGTCGCTGCGACCCGCCGCGTGCTGGCCCGGCAGAACGGACCGGTGATCCTTGTCGGCCATTCCTATGGCGGCACAGTCATTACCGAGACCGGAGTCGAGTCGAATGTGGCCGGTCTGGTGTATGTCGCCGCCTTTGCGCCAAACATTGGCCAATCCACCCAAGATCAATACACCGAAGTGCCACCGCCGCCGAATTTCGTGCCTGAGGTGCAGGCGGACGGTTTCGCCTATCTCAATGCCGATAAGTTCCGGGCCGGTTTTGCGGGCGACACGAACGACGCTGACGCCGCTTTTCTGCGTGACTCGCAGGTTCCGGTCGCCATCGCCGCCCTTAATGCCAAGGTTACCGTTGCGGCTTGGCAGACAAAGCCCAGCTGGTTTATCGTGGCCACCGAGGATGGGTCCATCGACCCCGCCTTGCTGCGCAGTACAGCAGCACGGATCGGGGCCAAGACGACCGACATCAAAGGTAGCCATGTCGTTTTTCTGACCCAGCCCAAAGCGGTAGCGGATGTGATTGATCAAGCTGCACAGAATGCAATTCCCTGAAATGGGGAAATCACCCCCAACCTTAGCAAAATCGCACCGTAAACCGATACGACCATGACCAATGCTCATCCGCTGCGCCAGATATGCCTCGCCGCAATGCTGGCATCACGTCGATCAACCTCACGGCAGATGCCACCCGCATTGAGCTGCCCGATGGCAGTGTGATTACCGGGCAGACCACATTCACCAGAAGCAACGGCGGCCCGACGGGAACCGTGGCCAACACGATGCTGGCCGCCGACGCGCAGGGCCATGCGGTGACCCAAACCGTCACAACCGATGGGGCTGGCGGGTCGGGCAACCGGGTGGTGGTGTCCCAGTGCTATGATGCACAGGGCGCATTGGCTTATACCATCAAGTCCGTCACCTCGCGTTCGGGCGCAAGCGTGACCAATTCCTATGACGACACCGGCGACGGCGTCTATGACCGGATACAGACGGTGACACGTGCGGCAAACGACAATGGCAGACTGGACATGACGGCAGCCGCTTGACTCGTGTTTGGGTTGAGCGCTGTATTTGAAGCAGGAATAAAGACACGGCGACGTGCAGGAAAGGGATGGCGGGATGGAAAAAATATGTGGATTGAATATTCGGGCGGATGGCACTGTGCCTGAAGTGTATGGGGATAGTTTTATGCAGCGTCATCGTAATCGTGCCGCTGACCATTCCCGTTCACTGGAT
This sequence comes from Rhodobiaceae bacterium, assembly GCA_031417195.1. Taxonomy (GTDB): domain Bacteria; phylum Pseudomonadota; class Alphaproteobacteria; order Rhizobiales; family Aestuariivirgaceae; genus Aestuariivirga. The sequence goes on along the minus strand of JANOVC010000014.1, from coordinate 767 downwards.
TGTCATAATCAAAATACTCATACACTGAAATACTTGAAATGTATCTCCGCTGGTTTAGTTTTCTTCGCACTCTTACTCACTGTATCGTCGCAACAATCAGCTGCAAATGAAATTTATAGAGCGTTTGATCGGCCTTACATCGTCAGCTCCAAAAATATCAATTTCACCAATAACTTTAAGGAAGATAAAGTTAAACTAAGTGATTGCTGGAAAATTATAGATCTAATGGTGGACGTTCCAAAATCATTTTTTCAACGCGTAAGCCCCAATTTCACAGGAAAAATTGATTTCCCTTCAGCAGTTTCCGATTTAGGAGGCACTGATAGTTACAAGCGTTTGCGCTTAGAAGAAGATGTATTTTATGTTGTTCACCAGTCTCGTGCTAAGTCAATTGTAAGACTTGGTTTGATCGACAGTTTGTTTCCCGCCTACATTACGTCAAACGATAGTTCTGAAACATGCAAGAAACAAGGTTGCGCTATTTCGATTTGGCTTGGCGATTATGGTAAGTCTGCATTAAATTCACATTTTTTGAAAAAGAAAGACTTTCATATCGACAAGAATTCAGTAGTAAACACCAAAGCCATCTCTTCGAAAGATGATGAGCCTGTTGCTGGAAATTTGTTTGTATCCCCCCTAGTGAGCACTGTGTACAGCTTAGAGTTAATTGGCACTCGTGAAAAACTGGGAATTTATGTTTCGCCAGTCGAGCTATATTGTTTGCCTGAAGATACAAATGATAGATGTAGGCAAATAACTGCTGCACT
>JANOVC010000013.1:0-59939 GCA_031417195.1 Rhodobiaceae bacterium | reverse complement strand
TGAACCACATCCCAAGACGCATCAGTCGCAACCTGGTCTCAATCAGACCCCTAACCATTCAAGCTCACAGCTCAAAAAATCACCCAAAACAAATCCACAAGTCGCTACCCTCAAAAATTTGAATTGTTCAGAGGTTCCCTAGTTATGTTCTTTTTATTGGAGAAGGACACACCTTGGACTGGGCTCTGGCCATCGACCGCAACAGCACAGCCCTCAAAGGCATCATTGATGTCCTGTTTGCCATGCTGAAATCAAAGGGGACGTTTCCCTTATTTTCACGCCTTGCCCCGTTAATCAAAGAATCAAAGGGGACGCTTCCCTTTGTTTTTTAGACTTTGCCCCGTTGAGACACTGGTTCACCGCCTCAGGGGCGGTGATGGAGAGGGTTTGATGAAAATAGTCCTTGACAGAGAATTCCTATTGTTCTAGCTATGTTCTTTTTGTTGGAGAAGGACACACCTTGGACTTGGACTGGGCCTTGGCCATCGACCGCAACAGCACAGCCCTCAAAGGCATCGTTGATGTCCTGTTTGCCATGCTGGGTCTTGCGACACGGCTTCCGGGTCCGGTTTATCGCCACCTGATGCGGCCAGCGGAATCTGCTGTGCGGCGGCTGATCGTCGTTGCCGCTTGCGGCCTTGTGGTGAAGCCAGTACCTGCGCGGGCCATGCCTGCGGGGACAATCATCCGCAAGGCCAAGGAAACCACCCCACGCCCTTCGTTTCAGCTGTTTGATACGCGCAAAAGATTCGCGGAGCTGCGCCATCTAACGGCCAAGCGGGTTCTCCCGCGCATCCGTGTCTTGATGCCAGGGTATGATCCCCGGGTGGCCGCCATATGGGCCGCACGTCGGCGCGTGGCCGCTCCAGCTCCGCCGTCCGATGGCCTTGTTGATGCCCGCGCGCATCACCCGCAGGCTTCACGCCCTCAAGGCAGCACTCGACGATCTGCCACGCCAGGCCAAACGTCTGGCCCGCTGACGGCTGAAACCCAAGGCCATGCCAAATCCGAAATTCAGGTCACCGCTGCGGCTAGGCCGACCTCCGGGTCATCGTGCCAAGAAAATTCATGAAATCGATGACGTCCTCGCCGAGTGACAGTTGCTCGCTTGTGAAGCCATGAAGCCCGACGCCTCCTGATGCTCTCTCACTGAACATCAATGTGAAAACGGCATTACCGTTTTCACAAGAGGCTTGACTTTACCTCGATGCACCCTCTCACCACCGCGATTCCAAAATTACGGCGACAGTGCATTAAATACGAACACGTTATGACGTTTTTCATCTCTCCCCCTTCCCAAATCCTGGAAACTCTCCAACCTATACACCAAAGTTGGACAAATCCGTGGAAAAGTGATTGCCAAACAGCAACCTGAAAAAGAGAATGGCGCGCCCTAAGAGATTCGGGCTCCTGGCGCCAAGATTTGCAGTTTACTCCCAGTCCCATTTCCGCACCAGCCAATGGTCGAACACGCGGGTTTTACCGAAGCGGGATAATTTGGTGAAGTGATGGAAAAAATTGCCCAACAGGCCAGTGCGCTGGTGCAGGGCTGGCGTTGGCGCCTGGGCTTTTACTGCGGCGATGAGTTGAATGATTTCTTCGTTTTTGAAAATACCGCGTACTTCTGCTTCTTCAATGAACCAGAAGGCTTCGTCGTAAAAGCGGTGGATGGTGAGGATCAGGAGCAGCTTGGCGCACTCCACGCGGTTTGCGGCTTGCAGAACCTCTTCAGGCGACTTGATGTAAAATGCGTCTCCTGCCAGGAGGCGCGAGCTCATGTCCTTGCGGTTTTTGGCGAGTCCCAGGTATTTCTTGAGGAAAAAAAACTCCTGATCGTTCTTGTAGCGGTTTTGGCACACCGGCAGAAAATCATAGAGTATGTAGCCTTGGCCCCTCATGAAGGCATCAAGCTCGAAAAACAGGGGTTGCCCCTTGTACATTTCAACAACTTCAACTTCGGTCTGAATGGCAAGCAATTCGCTGTGGTGTTCCGTGTTCAGTGATTTCAGGATTTCAAGCTCGGAGCCTTGCGTATCAAGCTTCACCAGATTGGGCAGGGGGCGTTTGTAAGTGGTGATGAAATCCGAAAATGTCATGAGGTCAATTGGTACTTCGCGCGCAACCGTGCCATAGCTTTCACCGCTATAGTCGATCATATTTTTGGTGCTTGGCGGAAATATCGAAGAGCCGGAAGGTTTGGAAAGAAGATAGAGTGTTGTTGTGCCGGTCTTGCCGCCAAGGCCGATGGGAAACCAGTGTTCGTTGGGCCGCTTGGCCTCTGACTGCGCCTTGCAGGCAACCGTATCCGGCTCGATTGCATCCACTGAGATTGCCCCAAGGAAGGGGAGCCAATGTTTTTGCATTCCGCCGCGCGCGCCCACGTCAACGCATTTTAGCAGGTTGCTGCCAAGTAAATCCTGGAATATTTGCATGATGTTCCCTGTCGTAAAGAGCTTAGTAGCCCCAAAGATGTTGAAGGGCCACCGCCTTGTTGGCATTGGTGGAAACAACCTGGGCACAAAGGTCTGCATCGGGTGAAACCAGCATCATTGCGCCAACGCCACCGGGCCCAAGATGCTTGTTCACGCCGGGAATAAGTTCATCCAACCATTCCAGCGACCAGCCAAAAGGCTTGATCTGCAACTTTCCACGCAATTCTTCGCCCGCCAGATTGTAAACCACCACTTCCGCACTGGCGGGCGTGTTGTAATCCAGCCGTCCGCTGGCGTTGATTGCCAGAATGGCTGAACGATAACTTTTGTCCGATCGACAACGTGCAAAAAGATTGGTTCGGCCAACGGCACCCATGGCAGGGGTGAGCCAATGGGGGAAGTCCGGAATGATGGTTCCAAGATTGCGCCATGCCGACTGGAATTCGGTCACATCACGATCACCTGTATCTACATGTTCAACCACGAGGTCTGCAAGAAGCCTGAAACCCTTGCGGCGGATATCGTCTTTGGTCCAGTCAGGTGTAAAACATACAAGTGTTGCTTGTTTCGCGTTGGGGTGTTTCCACTGTTTGACAAGGTCATCGACAAACACCGTACCCATGTCTTTCTTGTGGTAAGCCATCTCACCGAGGAACTCGCCATTCTCCCCAAACCAGTAAAGCATGAAATTCCAGAACGGCGGATTTGACGTGTCACAATCGAAACCCCAGCGCAACGGCCCTTTGCCATGGGTGACTGGAAGTGGATGGGGTTCCACCACAAACCCCTTGCTGCGCAATTCAAGGAAGCGCTTGTGCTCCTCACTACTCATGCCGGGATTGGACATGTCATGGCGCGGGTTTTGCACATGATGGTTACCCATAATGCAGGGCAGGCGGTTGGCGCCTTTTCCGGCCTTTGCATCTTCCACAGCAAACCAGAAAGAGCCGCCGTAACCGTTGTAGTAACAATCCACAAAAGGTTTGCCATTGCCGGAGCCAGCAATATCCATCCGCATTTCATCCACAATCATTGTGGGATCACGCTTGCGTTCAACTGACTTCACGCCATCTGATGCGCCAGCAACGGCGCTACCTGCCACGTTATGTTCATAATTGGGCAGGGTAAAAACAGCAGATCCGCCGCGCACCCGTGTCTGGGCCACGCGTGTCTCAACAAGGTCCATTGGATTTCGGCGGAACTCATGGGCACTATGCAGTGTGGTGAAGGAACCCTTCCAATGCACATCGGCACAAACGCGATAACGGATGTGGCGCCCCATGGTAAGATAAGGATGGGTTACCATGGTGGAAATGGCGGTGGGAAATTTCCTGTTGGGGAAGTAGTCACTCACCTTGACGACGGTGGATTCATTGGGCCGCAAAATGCGCCACACACGCTTTAGCTCCGGTCCATGACAAATTTCGATGCGGAACATAAGCGGGTCTTTTATGGCGAAATAACGCTCAAAATGATTGAACACCAGCGCTTCCATATCATCAGCTTCGGAAGGTGCCGAGACCACGCCACGGCAAAACACGAACTTTTCTGCGACCCAATGGATGGCCAATGTGTTCTTGCGACGCTGTGCCTCGCGCAGCATAAAACGGTAACGTGTGCCAACATCCGAACCACCAACAACAACAGCATCAAAATGCGCAGGGTCAACTGCTACAGCTTCTTTGGCACCAGCCGCCAAATCCTTTTCGATGAGGGATATCCACGTGAGGTCCATTCCCGCCAATTCAACCTTTGCCGCCTCAAAGAAACCTTGATCGCCGTTGATCAGCACAAGTTTTGAACCATCCATGCGCAGGAGTGATGCTACATCGGCTAGACTCTGGTCAATCTGTGTCCAAGCGATGTGTGACATGTCACCAATCTTTGGCGGCTTCTTTTTCTTGCCACGTAAAATACGTGCAATACCCTTCTTTATTTGTTCCCGGGACGAGAGGAATTGCAAGACAGGTGAAAGCGCTGAAGGTGCCGAACGCATCAGGGTTATTCCTCTTAAAATTGACCTATTGACCAATTGCCGTAACAGAAAAGGTCTTTGGGCTCCAGTACCCATAAAAAGAAATTGCCATGCCAGAACTGGCAGCAGCATTCAATTGCGAGACTGTCCTTATTTTTTATTGGGTAAAAAATGGCGCGCCCTAAGAGATTCGAACTCCTGACCCCCAGATTCGTAGTCTGGTGCTCTATCCAGCTGAGCTAAGGGCGCGCAATTAAGAAATCCCTTAAACTGCCGTGGCTGGCAACGCAAGCCTTACGATTTTGTCACGAAATCTGACGCTCGCCGCTGCGCGGCGTGCGAAGCTGGGTAACGTGATCCGGAATGCTCACCACAAAGCAGGCACCTTCTTCCGAGGATTCCTGCAAGCTCAGATCGCCGCCGTGGGCTTTCACCAGTTCAGCGGCAATGGCGAGGCCAAGCCCTGTGCCGCCGCGCCTTGCGGCACTCTGGAAGGCCTGGAACAGGGTATCCCTGATCTGGTTAGGAATGCCCGGGCCATTGTCGCGCACTTCGATGATGGTGACGCTGCCCTCGCGCGATGCCTTGAGTGTGATCTTTCCATCAATCTCGCCGGGGTCTTCCGCCTGAAGCGCCTCAAGGGCCTGAATGGCGTTGCGGGCAAGATTGGTAAGAATGCGGATGAGCTGTTCGCGGTCTGCATCAATGGAAACACTGGAGGCTACATTGTTGAACAGCATGATGCGGCTTGAGGCCTGCACCACGGCGGTTTCTATAACCTCATCCACAATGTCCTTCAGCCCAAGTTTTTCGCGGCGTGGCGGCAACTCCTGGGCACGACCAAATTTGAGGGTTTGGCTGAGAAACTCGATGGCGCGGTCTAGCGAACTGATGAGTTTTGGGGCAAAGCGCTTCACTGTGGGATCTTCTACCGAGCCCAAACGATCTGAAATGAGTTGAGCTGAGGTGAGCATATTGCGCAGGTCGTGGCTTACCTTGCTGACGGCAAGGCCCAAAGCGGCGAGATGGTTTTTCTGTTGTAGCATGGAGGCAAGTTCGGTTTGCATGTCGTGCAGCTCGCGCTCGGCGGTGCCAATTTCATCACGGCGTTTGGTGGGCGAGATGATGCGCGAAAAATCTTCCGGATTATGGCCAAAGGATAACATGTTGCGCGTGAGCCGCTGCATGGGTTTTACCAGCACCCAATTCAAAGCCGCAAAAATCATGCTGGCGACCAGCAGCGACAGGAAAATAGAGAGCAAAAGAATATTGATGCCATAATTTAGCATGGCGCTGCGCAACGTGTTTTCAGCCAGTGCGATTTCAATGCTGTCGCCCGATATGTTTGGCGGCTTATCGATAACACTGATGGTCCGGTTGCTACCGGCCATCATGGTGCCGAAGGAATCCATGATGGCGTCGTACCACATGGTGTTGCGAAGATCGAAGCTGGCGTCGATCATATAGTCACCATCGCTGCGCAGAACCAGTTTGCGACTGCCTTCCCTTTGCAGTGAGATGGCAAGGGCACCAGCGCTTTTCAGGATATCGCTGCGAAGGTCATTGGAGAGCATGGCGTCAGGCGCTGCTTCAGCGGCGAGAGCGGCAATTTCGGCTTGTGCCACACGGCCTTTGAGCCACTGGATGCGGAAGTTGGCAATTGATGGCAGGAAGATCAGCACTTCGCCCAGCATGACGAACACAATGGTGAGCAGCAGCACCTTGCCCGAGAGCCCGCGCAGCACGCCTGATTGCATATTTGGCTTTGTATCCTGCATTTGGTTTCCGTTTTAGCCGAAATATCCCAGCAACTGAACTAATTTTCTGACATAGGAATTGGTGGCAAGACCTGCGTAGTAGTTGACCGCCACACGACGGTTGGCTTCGCCGCGCGTGGGGTAAGGGGCCACCATGCTTGCCAAGGAGCTTATCTTGAGACCATTGCTTACAGCCAGCACCCAGGTTTGGATGAGTTCGCCTGCACCCTCACCCACAATGCTCACGCCAAGGATTTTTCCGCGTTTACCTATGACAGCTTTGACAAGGCCTGCGGTTCTGCCTTCCGTTTGGGCACGGTCATTGTCATGGAACGGCCAGCGGATGGTTTTTATGTTCTCGCCAAACTCTTTACGCGCGGTGGCTTCAGACATGCCGATGTGCGCGAGTTCAGGCGAAGTGTATGTAACCCAAGGAATAATGTCGGTTCTATTTCTAATCGGCAAGCGAAACAGTGCATTGCGGATGACAAGCCCTGCCTGATAGCCGGCAACGTGGGTGAATTGCAGTCCGCCTGCCACATCGCCAATGGCGTAGATGTGTTTTTGCGTCGTGCGGAGACCTGCATCAACTGTGACGCCCTTTTTCGTATAGGCGATGCCTGCGGCTTCAAGATTTAAGCCTTCTATGTTTGGCATGCGGCCAGCGGCCACCAGGAGATGACTTCCCTTTATGGTGCCATGTTCAACCGTATCAAGTGAGAAGCCCGATTTTGATTTCGATACCTTGCTGATTTCGGTGTGCTCAAGAATCTGCACACCTTCGCGGCGCAGCGTTTCAATAACAATCGCGGTGAGTTCAGGGTCGTCTTTGGAAAGGGCGGTGTTTGATTGGATGATTGTGACATCAGCGCCCAGACGCCGATGGGCCTGCCCAAGTTCCATGCCGATCGGACCGCCACCAATAATGATGAGATGTTTCGGTAAAATAGTGTTTTCAAAAATGGTTTCGTTGGTGAGGTAAGCTACATCAGCGAGGCCAGGGATGGGCGGTGCGCTGGCGCGAGAGCCCGTGGCGATGACAACGCGCTTGGCGACATAAATATTTCCATCGGCCTCCAGGGTTTTGGCATCACGAAATTTTGCAACGGCCTGCACAACATTTACGCCGAGCTTTTCAAACCGCTCAACGGAGTCGATGGGTTCAATTGTTGCGATGACACTTTTCACATAGGCCTGAACCTTTTTGAAATTGACCCTTGGTTCAACAGAGGCAATGCCATACTTGTCTGACGACCGCATGTCATGGGCGTGTTTGGCAGCCGCGATTAACGATTTTGAAGGCACACAGCCATAATTCAAACAGTCACCACCCATTTCACCTTTTTCAAACAGCACAACTTTTCGGCCAAACTGCGCTGCGGCGGCAGCAACAGATAGTCCACCGGAGCCCGCACCGATCACGGCGATATCATAAATCACGGCGTACCCTTGAATTTTTTCACAATTACCGGAATGAGCGCCACCAATCCAAGTGATGCAAGGGCAACCAGCATTCTCGGCGTCACAATATGCGATATGGCGAGATCAAATGTGCAGTTGATGCCACCTTGCGCAACGCAGGCTTGATAGGCTGCCCGATGGGCTTCAATGACGCTGTCGAGGCTGGAGCCCAAAAAACTGATCACAAAAGTTATGGGAATGATGCCAAGAAACGTTGCTGAAACAAAAGTCTTTAAAGGAATGCGGGCAAGAGCCGATGCGAGGTTGACCAACCAGAACGGAAACAGCGGAACAAAGCGCAGAAACAGCAGATAATTGAACGCATTTTCGGCGAAACCATTCCGTATCTTGGTGAGAAGTGGCCCGGATTTTCGTGTTAAAACTTTTTCAAGTGAGGTTTTGGCTGCCAGAAAAATAATTGTGGCACCAAGTGTAGCTGCAAAGACTGTTGTAATGCCCCCTGCGATCCAGCCGAACAGCAAGCCACCAGTGACGGTCAGAATACTGGCTGCCGGAAGCGAAACCGCAACCGCGAGAGTGTAAACAGCAGTATATAAAAGAATGGCTTTCAGCCAGTGATGTTCGATGTAATCTCGCAAATTTTCCCGGTTTTCAGCAATGTTTTGCAAGGTCAGCTGTTTGTGCAGCCCGGTTGCATAGACCAGAATCATCAAGCAAACGATGACTGCTAGGGGAAGCCAGCGCTTTACGCTTGAAGAAGGGTCGTATTCGCCGACGGGATTTGCCAAGTTACTTTCCAATTCGATCCGATAGAAAAGTCTTGCAGCAATAAGATGGACCTGAACAGTCCCTGTCACCGGCTTGTGAGAACAATTCAGGTTGCGTGTAGGTAGTACGGGTCTAATCGTTGACTTTTCCGCAACTTTCCCTCTATAACGCCCAAGAATTCATTGAAGAGACACAAATTGCTGCCTTCAGGCACCCCTCCTGCTGTTTGATACAACGGGTTATGTATTTGGAAATACTGGTGTTTAAGGGCCGACCAAGAGATTACGGAGACTTATTGTGAAGCGCACTTACCAACCATCCAAAATCGTTCGCAAGCGCAGGCACGGCTTTCGCAGCCGCATGGCAACGGTTGGTGGCCGCAACGTGATTACCCGTCGCCGTGCCAAGGGCCGCAAGCGGCTCTCGGCTTAAACCTTCGCGACCATGGAACATCTCAGGCGTCGGCAGGATTTCGTTGCCGCCGCTCGGGCCTTGTCAGAGGCAACGCCGGGCATGGTTGTGCAGGCGCATAACAGGCTTGATTCCGCAGATCCTCGCGTAGGTTTTACGTGCAGCAAGAAAATCGGAAATGCCGTTGAACGTAACCGTGCCAAGCGCAGGCTTCGCGAAGTTGTCCGGCTGAAAGCTGCTGAACAGACTGTTTCGGGTTTCGATTATGTACTGATTGGACGGGTGGGCACGGCAAAGCGCAGCTTTACGGACCTGCAAAAAGATTTCAGCAGCGCCTTGAAGCGCTTGCATCGCACGCCACATGAAGTGGCTGACAAGGGTAAATCATGAACGACCTGAACAACAAGAACTTCATTCTGGCCATCGTGCTTTCGATGGCGATCATTTTCGGTTGGCAATATTTTTATGCCGGACCCGTGGCGAAGAAGCAAAAGGAAGCTGAAATCGCCCAAACCGCAACAACGACAGCAACCACGACGACTGGGGCACAAGTTCCAGGCGCTGCGCAGCAGCCCCTCGCCATTACCCGCGAACAGGCCCTGACCACGTCACCGCGGCTGAAGATTGAAACGCCAGACGTCACGGGATCAATCAATCTCACGGGCGCGCAAATCGATGATCTTCACCTGACGCATTATCAGGAAACGATTGATCCCAAGAGCCCAACGATTGTTCTTCTTTCCCCTGCCGGTTCGCCTAATGCGTTTTTTGCCGAACAGGGTTTCATCGGCACGAAAGAAACCACCGCAAAACTTCCCGACGCAAAGACGGTGTGGACGGCTGAGCCGGGAGCGGTGTTGGGTTCGGGCAAGCCTGTGACGCTGACCTGGGACAATGGCGCAGGCCTTTTGTTCAGCCGCCAAATTGCCATTGATGACCAGTATTTATTTTCCGTCACGCAAACCGTACAGAACACTTCGCCGGCTGCCGTATCGCTCATTCCCTATGCCCGCATCCAGCGGCAAGATACGCCGGTGATTGCAGGTTTTTGGGTCTTCTACGAAGGCATGTTGGGTTACCTCAACGACAAACTGCAGGAGGTGAAATACGCCGGGGCAAAGGACGCCAAGGAGCCAACACAGGTTGATTCTGTTGGTGGCTGGATTGGTTTTACTGACAAATATTGGGCAGCTGCCATGATCCCCAATCAGGCCAGTGCCATTACCACCAGCTTCAAACACCGGTTGCAGGACAATCGCGATATCTATCAAACGGATTATATCTCCCGCGACCCACTTGTGGTTCAGCCCGGCGCCAGCGCCATCTACAAAGACCAATTGTTCGCCGGTGCCAAGGTGGTTAAAACCATTCAGGCGATTGGTGATAAATATCACATCAAGAAATTCGATTTGATGATTGACTGGGGCTGGTTTGAATTCATTACCAAGCCTATGTTTTTCCTGTTGGAGTTCATCAAGGGCATTGTCGGTAATTTTGGTATCGCCATTCTGGTGGCCACGGTTCTTGTGAAGCTTGCGGTTTTCCCGCTGGCGAGCAAGTCTTTCGCCTCCATGAGCAAGATGAAGAAGCTCCAGCCGGAAATGGCGAAGCTGAAAGAGCTTTATCCCGACGACAAAACCAAACAGCAGCAAGGCATGATGGAGCTTTACAAGCGCGAGAAGGTGTCGCCAATTTCGGGCTGCTTGCCGGTTGTCGTGCAAATCCCCGTGTTCTTCTCGCTTTACAAAGTAATTCTTACCTCCATTGAATTGCGTCACGCTCCGTTTTTTGGTTGGGTGCATGACCTTTCGGCGCCAGACCCGACCAATCTTTTCACACTGTATGGACTCATTCCATGGTCGCCGCCAACGTTTCTGGCACTCGGCATTTGGCCGCTTCTGATGGGCATTACCATGTGGGTGCAGATGCGCCTCAATCCGGCCCCACCAGACCCAGTACAAGCCAGCCTGTTCAACTGGATGCCAGTCATGTTCACGTTCATGCTTGGCAGCTTCCCCGTCGGTCTCGTGATTTACTGGGCTTGGAGCAACTCACTTTCCATTCTTCAGCAGTCAGTCATCATGAAGCGCAACGGGGTTGATCTTGATCTCCTTGGCAACATCAAAGACAGCTTGCCGTTCCTGAAAAAGAAACCGGCGGCTCCTTGACCGACCGTTTCAATGACGGCCAATTTTTGGAGGGGCGGAGACTGTTTTCCGCTCCTTCGACATTCGTCATGGGGGTTGCGGCACTCCATCAACTTCCGCCTTCCCATGGTGTTGAAATCGCTTTTGCAGGGCGCTCGAACGTGGGCAAGTCTTCGTTGATCAATGCACTGACGGGCGTCAAGGAACTGGCGCGCGCCTCCAACACCCCGGGCCGCACGCGCGAGCTCAATTTTTTCAACATCGCGGACCGTCTGACGCTGATTGACATGCCGGGCTACGGCTACGCAAAGGCACCAAAAAAAGAAGTCAAGAAGTGGCAATCCATGCTGCGCGGCTACCTTCGTGGCCGACCCGGTTTGACACGCGCCTTTGTGCTGATTGATTCCCGTCACGGCGTCATGGCAGCCGATGAAGAAATGTTTGACCTGCTGGATGAATCCGCCGTGACCTATCAGCTGGTGCTCACCAAAATTGACAAGCTGAAAACGCCTGAAGTAGAAAAAATCTTCACGGAAACCGAAGCTGTGATCAAAAAGCGCGCTGCCGCCTATCCCCTGATTCATGCCACATCGAGTGACAAGTTTACTGGCCTCGACCAGCTCCGCGCAGAAATCGCAGGCCTGCTCTAAGTTCAATCTTGGCAAGCCGGACAATTACCCTATAAGGCCAGCGAAATGATTGTTGGGAAATTTGCTTCATGACTGACATTCCAATTCCTGAAACCGCCCGAATCCTTTCGGAAGCCCTGCCATTTCTGCAGCGCTATGATGACCAGATCATTGTGGTGAAGTATGGCGGCCACGCCATGATTGATCCCAAGCTTTCCCAGCAATTTGCCCGTGACATGGTGATGCTCAAGGTGTGCGGGCTGAACCCCATCGTTGTGCACGGCGGCGGGCCACAGATCAACAAGATGCTGGACAAGCTTGCTGTAAAAGCAGTGTTTCGGGATGGCCTGCGGGTGACTGACCAGGAAACCATGGACGTGGTTGAAATGGTGTTGGCGGGATCCATCAATAAATCAATTGTTGCCTCTATTCAACAGGCGGGCGGACGCGCCGTCGGCATTTCCGGCAAAGACGGCAACCTGATGATTGCCGAACGCTACACCAAGGAGAAGCTCAATGCAGAAACCGGCGTGATGGAAAAGCTGGATTTCGGGTTTGTGGGCGAACCCTCACGCGTCAACATTGAAATCCTGCAAACCATTATGCGCAGTGACGCAATACCTGTCATTGCACCTGTTGGTGTGGGCTGGAATGGCGATACCTACAACGTGAACGCCGATACGGCGGCTGGTGCCATTGCAACAGCCACGCAGGCCAAACGCCTGTTGATGCTGACCGATGTGTCCGGCGTACTCGACAAGAACAAGCAACTCATCAGCGAATTGAGGATTGCCGATATCCCCGCCCTCATTGCCGACGGCACGATTACCGCTGGCATGATTCCGAAAGTTGAAAGTGCAATATCCGTGGTTGAATCAGGTGTTGAGGGTGTGATCATTCTGGATGGCCGCGTGCCGCATTCGGTGCTGCTCGAATTGCTTACCCCAGATGGTGTGGGAACGCGTGTATCGAGGGCCGGTGTATGAGGGGGTTTGCGCATATCGATACGTGGGTGTTTGACCTGGACAACACGCTCTATCCCGCCTCATGCCGCCTGTTTGACCAGATCGACAAAAAAATGACAGGACTGGTTTCCGAAATTCTCAGTGTGCCACCGATAGAAGCCAAAGCCATTCAGAAGGGCCTGTTTCACAAATATGGAACCACGCTTCGCGGCCTCATGGTGGAACATGAAGTTGACCCCAAATATTTCCTGCACCACGCCCATAACATTGATTACGCGCCAGTGCCGAGGGATGAGGCATTGGATGAAGTCCTCAGCGTGTTGCCGGGGCGGAAGTTGATATATACCAACGGTACCGTTGCCCATGCCCGCAGTGTTTTGAACCGCTTGGGCGTAACCCACCATTTCAAGGATATTTTCGACATCGTGGATTCGGGGTATATTCCAAAACCGCAGCGCGAACCCTATGACAAGTTTGTGCGCGATACCAACATCAAGCCGAACACATCAGCCATGTTTGAAGACATAGCCCGCAACCTTGAAGCGCCCCATGATTTGGGCATGACCACCGTACTGATCACATCCGATGACAATGACGATGCCAATACCCTGAATGGTGCAACCAAACCAGGCTATGTTCACCACACCACCAATCATCTCGCTGGATTTCTGAAATCCATCGCCATCAATGAAAGGAGCAACGCCTTATGAAGAATGCGCAATCCGTTATCGAAGCTGCGTGGGAAGCCCGTGACAAGGTTACGTTCAAGACCAAGGGTACCACGCGCAAAGCGGTTGAGCATGCGTTGGCGATGCTTGATGCAGGCCAGCTCCGCGTGGCCGAAAAAGTCGATGGTACGTGGGTGACCAATCAGTGGCTGAAGAAGGCTGTTCTTCTGTCATTCCGCTTGAATGACATGGAGCTTATCGGCAGCGGCCCTGGCAAATCAAAGTGGTGGGACAAGGTGCCCTCCAAGTTTGAGGGTTGGACCGCGAAGGATTTCAGGGCTGGCGGTTTCCGTGCGGTGCCAAATTGCATTGTGCGCCATTCGGCCTACATTGCCCCGGGCGCCATCCTCATGCCGTCGTTTGTGAATTTGGGTGCCTACGTCGACAAGGGCACCATGGTGGACACGTGGGTGACTGTTGGTTCCTGCGCTCAGATTGGCAAGAATGTGCATCTTTCCGGCGGTGTTGGCATTGGTGGCGTGCTTGAACCCATGCAGGCTGGACCTACGATCATTGAAGATAATTGCTTCATCGGTGCGCGTTCGGAAGTGGTTGAAGGTGTTATCGTTGGCGAAGGCTCGGTGATTTCCATGGGTGTGTTCATCGGCCAATCAACCAAGATCATCGACCGCACCACGGGCGAAGTGTTCATGGGGCGCGTGCCGCCCTATTCCGTTGTGGTGTCTGGATCGTTACCGCAAAAGTCCTATGCCGATGGCTCGCCCAGCCCGTCGCTGTATTGTGCTGTTATCGTCAAACGCGTTGATGAAAAAACCCGGAGCAAGACCAGCATCAACGAATTGCTGCGGGATTAATTAAAATTCAGTTTTAACCGGCCCTAGCAGTGGGATGACGACGAGATTGTTTTTCGCTAAAGTCGGCCCATGACAAATGCATCCACTGATTCCGTTGCCATTCTGCAAGACCTCATTCGCTGCCCTTCGGTGACACCTCTTGAAGCAGGTGCACTCACGGTTTTAGAAAACCTTTTAAGCACCCACGGTTTTGTGTGTCAGAGGTTGATTTTCAAGGATGTAAATACGCCCGATATCGAAAACCTTTTCGCACGAATCGGAACAGCGGAACCGCATCTGTGTTTTGCCGGACACACGGACGTGGTGCCCGTTGGCCGTGGAGCTGACTGGACCCACTCTCCGTTTGCTGCCGAGATCGCGGATGGGTTTGTGTTTGGCCGCGGCGCTACGGACATGAAGGGATCGGTTGCAGCGTTTGCGGCTGCGGCCATTGAATACATCACGGAAAATGGCAAGCCAGCGGGCTCGATCTCGTTTCTGATTACCGGAGACGAGGAAGGGCCGGCAATCAATGGCACCGTCAAGGTTTTGGAATGGATGAAGGCCAACGGCCACATCCCAAGCCATTGCCTGGTAGGGGAACCAACATGCGTGGATGCACTAGGCGACACCATGAAAATTGGCCGCCGGGGGTCATTGAGTTTTGAGGTGACGGTTGAAGGCACGCAAGGACATGTGGCCTATCCAAACAAGACCGATAACCCCATTCCGAAACTGGCGCGCTTTGTTGACTGGATTTCCAATGCCAGGCTTGACGACGGCAATGAGCATTTTGGTCCGTCAACGCTTGCGGTCACGACAATGGATGTTGGCAACATCGCTGGAAATGTTGTGCCTGCGCGCGCATCGGCCAAATTTAACATCCGCTACAGCACAGAGCATACCTACCAGTCTTTGCGTGATTGGGTGGACAGCCAAATTGCTGCGGTCAAGGCTGATATCGGTGGCCGGTGGACGGTAAGCTCGTCTGAAGGTGCGGAAGCCTTTATAACCGAACCCGGTTCATTTGTCGGACTGGTTCAGGACGCCGTGGAACAGGAAACCGGATTGGTGCCGAAGCTCGCCACATCGGGTGGTACTTCCGATGCGCGTTTCATCAAAAACTACTGTCCGGTTCTGGAGTTCGGACCAACCAACACCACAATCCACCAAGTGGATGAGCGGATTTCAATTGAGGAATTGCAGGCAACCCAGGCGATCTATGGTCGCATTATCGACGCTTACTTCAATAATCAACCTGTGTGAGGTAGAGACCTTCAGCGGGTGCGACAGCGCCACACGCCGTGCGGTCTTTTGCGTCCAGCGCGGCGCGCAAATCACCGCCCGTCCATTTGCCTTCGCCGACAAACTTGAGTGAACCCACCATGGAGCGCACCTGGTTGTGCAGGAATGAGCGCGACGAGGTACGCACCTCGATAAATTCGCCATAACGCGCGACATCAAGTTGATCAAGGGTGCGCATCGGGGAATTGGCTTGGCATTGCATGGCGCGAAATGTTGTAAAATCGTGGTGGCCCAAGAGGCGTTGCGCCGCAGCATGCATGGCATCTGCATCAAGCTGCACCGGCACAAACCACACCTGCCCCATATCAAGGGTGGGCGGTGCACGGCGATTGAGAATGCGGTAGAGATAGTGCCGCTTGGTGGCGGAAAACCGCGCGTTGAAACTGTCCGGCACCAGTTCAATACTCAGTACACAGACCTTATGGGGCCGGACGCAGGCGTTGATGGCGTTGCTGATTTCAAAGGGGTCCCACTCCCGTTTCAAATCCACATGGGCAACTTGCCCAAGCGCATGCACGCCTGAGTCTGTCCGGCCAGCGCCCTGCACGAGGGCGGGTTCACCATTGATGCGGGCAATGGCATCGGCAAGGACGCCCTGAACGGTTTTGTCAGTGAGCTGGATCTGCCAGCCCTTGAACCGCGCGCCGTCATATTCGAGGGTCATTTTATAGCGGGCCATCAGGTAAACCGTGCGCCTTGGGGAACAGGAAATCCACGCAGGAAGGTGTCTGCATCCATGATACCCTTGCCTTCGCGCTGTAGTTTCAAAAGGCGTAAGGCATATGTACCGCAACCAATTGTCAGTGAGCCATCAAGGGCAACTCCTGCTCCACCGGACTGTTCCACCACTTCGCAGGTCAGTATTTTTATCCGTGCATCGCCAATCATCGCCCACGCACCGGGAAAGGGTGAGAGGCCATGGATATGATTGCGCACTTCGGTTGCAGGTTTGCTAAAATCAATATGGGCTTCGGCTTTTTCAATTTTTCTGGCGTAGGTAGTGCCTTCGGCAGTTTGCTCCACACACTGATTGGAATTTAAAGTTAGAGTATCGACCATGAGGTTTGCACCGAGCTTGGCCAATTCATCATGCAGTGTTTCCGCAGTTGTCAGGGCAGTAATGGCAACACGTCCCCTGTTGCATACCGGACCCGTATCAAGCCCCTCACCCATCTGCATGATGCAAACACCTGACTCCGTGTCGCCTGCCATGATTGCGCGTTGAATGGGTGCCGCACCGCGCCAGCGCGGCAACAGGGAAGCATGCACATTGAAGCAACCCAAGCGGGGAGCAGCCAGAATTTCACGCGGCAGTATCAGTCCATAGGCCACAACCACGGCAGCATCTGCGCCCAATGCCGCAAATGACGTGTGCTCATCGGCATTGCGCAATGACAGGGGATGACGAACATCTATGCCAAGCTGGGCTGCATGTGCTTCCACGGGAGATGGACGCAGACTTTGTCCGCGGCCTGCAGGCCGGGGTAGCTGGGAATAGACACACACAACCTCATGCCCTGCCGCAATCAGCGCTTTCAGCGTGACCACCGCAAAATCCGGTGTGCCCATGAACACGAGCTTCATCGGCTCACAGCTTTCCCAGCTTCTGCGCCTTCACGAATTTCTTGATCACGCGGTCGCGCTTCAGTTTTGAAATATAGTCGATGAACAACACACCATTGAGGTGGTCGATTTCGTGCTGAATGCAGGTGGCAAGAACGCCGCTTGCCACAAGCTCCTGCCCCTCTCCCTGTCGGTCGAGATAGCGCACTTTGATTTCCGATGGCCGTGTCACCATTTCATAAAATTCAGGAATGGACAGGCAACCTTCCTCGTAATCACTTACCGCCTCGCTGGACGAAATGATTTCCGGATTGGCCATAAACAGCGGTTTGCGCTCCTCATCTTCCTTGGAGAGGTCAATCACCACCATGCGCTGCGGCACGCCGATCTGGATGGCGGCCAGGCCAATGCCGGGGGCGTCATACATGGTTTCCAGCATGTCATCGAACAGCTTGCGGCCGGTCCTATCCACCCCCGATACGGGTTTGGAGGTTTGGCGCAGCATGGGATCAGGCAAAAGAATAATATTTTGAAGGCTCATGGCTGCTCAAATAAGCGAGGTGCAGCTTTAGGTCAATTGCTTGCGCCATTGCGTCCAGTCAACGGGTGCAGATGCGATCAACTTCACGTCCTTGGTCCGGTCTTTGAAGATGACGAGGTGTTGGCAGCTTGACCGCGCGCTTGGCACCATCAGGCCATCAAAATCCAAAAAATGTGCTGCTGCCGAAACCGCATTGGTTTGGGAATAGTCAAAGCCTTGGTAGCGGGCGGTTTCTACGCCAAGTTTTTCCAAGGCGCCGGGGTCCAAAAGTTTCAGGGTTCGCGCCGTGGCAACGTCGAGGGTATGAATTTCATGCTCCATGCGGCTGGGCCAAACGGGTTCGAGGGACAGGCGAAATCCTATTTCGGCCAAAGCCCCATCGCGCTCAAGACTTGTATAGACAACCTCGATATCAGGCCCTGCACTCCAACGCCCCCGCGCGGTGGAGCCCCGCAAGGGATCAAAGCCTTTTCGTGTGACACGCCAGACCTCGCCTTCAAACGTGACGGGTTCAAATTCCGAAAGAGCGTCAAGCAAGTCCCCGTCATGGGCACCCATCAGCTGAATGTGCTCTCACTCAAACTTTCGATAACGGCCAATACCTCGTCGGTTTTGCCATCGTGGATCAGGTCAATGGCCCGCTTGCCACCCAACAGCCGGTGCTTGGCATAAAGCCAAAGCCGGGTTTCCTGCGGGGTGTAAAGTTCCGCCAAAAGGTCCACCACATAGCGCAGGTCTGAAATCACCAATTGGGTTTTGGGGTGTGGAAAGGCACCGCCCGACGTCCAGCGCGAAACCGTGGCAGGCGAAACGGATGCGATATTGGCCACATCCATGCCCTTCA
Organism: Rhodobiaceae bacterium; assembly: GCA_031417195.1. GTDB lineage: Bacteria > Pseudomonadota > Alphaproteobacteria > Rhizobiales > Aestuariivirgaceae > Aestuariivirga. The sequence goes on along the minus strand of JANOVC010000013.1, from coordinate 41,658 downwards.
GGCCCCCACGCTCGCGCAAGGTATCAATCATGACGGCAACTGCACTGGCCATGGGCTTTCTCCTTTATTATTGAGCTGTATATAGCATTTTCCTTTCAAAATTTCAAGTTATGAAAGAAAAACGTAAAGTTTCGCTTTTCCTTGCCTTTTCCCCTCAAAGCTCCGATATACCCACCGGGAGGTTGGCGGCGGACGTACCGCTCGCCAACCGGGTCAGGTCCGGAAGGAAGCAGCCCCAACGAGATCGGAACGGGTTGCCCGTCCAGCCTCCCACCTTTAAGCTTGCGGGCCAATCATGACTGACGCACCAGAAACCATGAACGCGCCCGCCTACCGCGTTCTCGCCCGCAAATACCGGCCCAAGACCTTTGCTGATCTGATCGGCCAGGACGCCATGGTGCGCACGCTTACCAACGCCGTTGCCACCAACCGGATTGCGCAGGCCTATATGCTGACCGGGGTTCGCGGTATTGGCAAAACCACCACGGCCCGCTTGATTGCCCGCGCGCTGAACTATCCCGGTGCCCCCTCCATCGAGATGCCTGAGATGACGCCGCAGTGCGAATCCATTCTGGAATCGCGGCATATGGATGTCATCGAAATGGATGCCGCTTCCAATACGGGCGTGGACAACATGCGCGAGATCATTGACAGCGTGCGCTATGCACCGGTGTCGCTGCGCTACAAGATTTACATCATCGACGAAGTGCACATGCTGTCCAAGAGCGCCTTCAACGCGCTGCTCAAGACGCTGGAAGAGCCACCACCCCATGTGAAATTCATTTTTGCGACAACGGAAATCCGCAAGGTTCCCGTCACCATTTTATCGCGCTGCCAACGCTTCGATTTGAAACGGCTCGATGCAAGCCTCTTGATGCAACACTACGGCCGCATTGCTGGTTTGGAGAACGTGACCATTGACGAGGAGTCGCTGCGGCTGATTGCGCGCGCCTCCGAGGGTTCTGTGCGGGATGGATTGTCATTGCTTGATCAAGCCATTGCCTATGGTGAGGGCGATGTAAAGTCGGTCGATGTGGCTGGCATGATGGGATTGATCGACAAGTCGCGGATCATTGATTTGTTTGATGCCGTGATGAGCGGTGATACGGCGCGGGCCATTCATGAAGTGGAAGCCCAGCATGAAGGTGGTGGCGATCCCGAAACCATTCTGAATGATCTCGCTGATTTCGTGCATTGGGTCACACGGCTGAAGGTGGTGAAGGATTCTGCCATGAGCGATCCGTCGCGCACGGAAGTTGAAAAAACGAGGGGCGCAGATTTTGCGGCGCGCCTCGGTATGGCGCATCTCAGCCGTGCGTGGCAAATGCTTCTCAAAGGCATCACCGAGGTGAGCTTTGCGGCCCAGCCGTTGATTGCCGCTGAAATGGTTCTTATCCGTTTGGCTCATGCGGCAGATTTTCCGCAAGGTGAAGATTTGTTGAAACTGGCCAAGCAGGCTGCGTCTGAAAAATCAACGCCGATCATGATGCCGCAAGCCTCGAAGCGTGATGCGCCACAGCTTGAAACCGTGGGGTCTGTTGCCATCAAGGCAGATATTTCCGCCCCGCAATCCCTCACGGAAACGCGGGCATTTTCCAGCTTTGCCGATATTGTGGCCTTGGCCGTTGAAAAGCGTGATGTGAAATTCAAGGGCGACCTTGAGCGTTTTGTGCGCCCCATTCGTGTGGCTCTGGGGCAGATTGAGCTGGCCATGGAACAGGGTGCGCCTCCCGGTTTGCACAACGAAATTTCGCGCAAGCTTGAGGCTTGGACGGGACGGCGCTGGATGGTTCTTGTCGCAAAAGAAGGTGGCGACAAGCCGCTTTCCCTGCAGAAAAAAGACGCCAAGGATTCAGCCTTCCGCGAGGCCCGAGAAGATGCCACGGTCCAGGCCATCCTTAAAAAATTTCCCGGCAGCAGCATTATCGACGTGCGCGATCCCGTAACCCTGAAACCAGTGGAAGAGAATGATGAAGAATCTCGGTGACATGATGAATCAACTGCAGGCCATGCAATCCAAAATGGCAGACATGCAAGCAAAACTCGAAGCGGCAACCGTCATCGGCCAATCAGGCGGTGGGCTAGTGAAAGTAACTCTGACCGGCAAGGGCGCAATGGCGGGCCTGAATGTGGATGTGTCGCTTCTCAAAGAAGATGAAAAGGAAATTCTCGAAGACCTGATCGTCGCCGCCCATGCCGATGCAAAGGCCAAGAGCGAGGCGGTGATGGCGGAAGAAATGAAATCGGTCACAGGCGGATTGCCCCTGCCACCGGGCATGAAGTTGCCGTTCTGACATGAAGCGCACGGCGGGGGTCGAGATTGAGCGGTTGATCCAGCTCTTGGCGAAGTTGCCGGGGCTTGGGCCGCGGTCTGCTAGGCGGGCAGCGCTGCATCTCATCAAGAACCGTGAAAAACTTCTGGGGCCACTGGCCGTTGCCATGGCGGATGCCGAAGACAAGGTCACAGTGTGCAGCGATTGCGGCAATGTGGACACCATTGACCCCTGCGCCATTTGCAGCGACCCAAAACGCGACCGTACGTCGATTTGTGTGGTGGAAGAAGTAGGAGACGTGTGGGCGCTGGAACGGGCCGGGGCCTGGACAGGGCTTTACCATGTGCTGGGCGGAACGCTTTCAGCCATGGAAGGCATTCGGCCAGAGGATTTGAGTATTGGGCGACTGGTTGAACGCAGTGCGGCCAGCGGCATGCGGGAAATTGTGCTCGCCACCAATGCAACTGTCGAGGGGCAAACCACCGCCCACTACATCACCGAACGCCTTAAAGACATCAAGCTCAGCATCTCGCGTCTGGCCCACGGCGTTCCCGTTGGTGGCGAACTGGACTACCTCGATGAGGGCACACTGACGGCAGCAATGCGCTCACGGCGACCTTTCTGATCTGGTTTTTCCTTAACCGAATCACGCTAAATTCAATTTTGATAATTAAGGATCCATCATCTTGCTTGAGACCGAGCTTTACACCCCCGTCAAACGCTTTCTGGAATTGCAAGGCTATGACGTGAAGGCTGAGATCGGCGCTTGCGATGTAATGGCAGTGCGGGGCAACGAAGCTCCTGTTATTGTTGAACTGAAAACCAGTTTCAATCTGCAGCTTCTGTTGCAGGGCGTGGATCGCCAAGCGGTGACGGATAGCGTGTATCTCGCCATTCCAGAACCCAAGCAGTCAGTGCAGAAGGACGTGCTGCGGTTGTGCAAGCGGCTGGGGCTTGGGTTTCTCACGGTTCACAAGAATTGGGTTGAAGCCCATCTTGACCCTGCTTCTTATGTCCCACGCAAATCGGCGCGCCGCAAGGCCGTGTTGCTGAAAGAATTCCAGCGCCGCGTTGGCGACCACAATTCCGGTGGCAGCAGCAAACGCCCTGTGGTGACCGCCTATCGGCAGGATGCCTTGCGCTGCGTGAAATTCCTCAAGGGCTCGGGTGCGTCGCGGGTGTGCGATATTGCGGGACAGGCCAAGGTCGAACGGGCGAGTACTATTTTACGCAGCGATGTCTATGGCTGGTTTTTTAAAGTTGATCGCGGAATATATGATTTGACACCAAAGGGTATAGAAGCGCTAACGGTCTTTGCTGATGTCATACAAGTGATTTGAACCAACCGAAAGTTCTGGCACCACGGCAAAATTCAAAGCAGTATCCAAATTGGTCCTTTCGCAATGGACACATGAATATGAAACGTGATTTTTCTGTCATAAGTGGAAAGGCCTTTCTTCGCGGAGAACATCGTGGAGAGGGTCCATGTTTAATCATGCTGCATGCAGGCGTTGCCGATCGCCGCATGTGGCGCGACACGCTTGCGCATCTCGGTGAGAGCAATCTCGCAGTGGCCTATGACAGGAGGGGGTTTGGCGAAACTCTCTCACCCGACGAGCCCTTCAGTCACATTGGAGATCTTGACCGCGTGATTGACAATTTTGGCTGCAAGCAAGCAACCCTGATTGGATGTTCGCAAGGTGGGCGTATTGCCATCGACTATGCTTTGGCACATCCGGGCAAGGTGGCAGCCCTCATCCTTGTGGCTACAGCCATCACGGCTGCAGCAGCACCAAACGAATACCCGCGCGAGATTGCGAAACTGTTGGTTGATCTCGATGATGCTGAAAGCGAACATGACCATGACCGCATAAATGCCATCGAAGCCCGTCTCTGGCTGGACGGGCCTTTGGGCGCAAATGAGCGTATCGGCGGCGATGTGCGGCAGCTCTTTCTCGATATGAATGGACATGCCTTGAGACAAACTCCCTTCACACGCGAGCAACCGTGTGAGTCCGCAATGGATCGAGTGCATGGCTTGACCGTACCAAGTCTTGTTATTTGGGGAACATTGGACTTTCCACACATCCAACTACGATCTCAATGGATCGCAGAAAAAATACCACATGCCAAATCATTCATCATGGATGGATGCGCGCACCTGCCCAACCTGGAGCAACCTGCACAATTCAATTCTGCAATCGCAGCTTTTATCCACCAAAATACCAAATCGCATTAATGGGTTTGGTTGGTGCCTGCGGTTGACTTAAGTCACACCTGAGATTTCTTAATGCGGTTCTTGAGGCGTCTTATGCCCAACCAGACAAACAGCACAACCAGAGGCACAAGGACCCAATCTACGACTTTGAACTCCTGCCCCAAAACCTGCTTCCCAAAACTCTCCACAAACTTGGACGCAATGCCAATGAGGTAATAGCTTATGGCAACAATTGAAATGCCTTCGACCGTTTCCTGCAGCATGAGCTGTTGACGGGCTCGGGCATCCATCGACCGGAGGAGTTGCTGGTTCTGGCCTTCGAGGGCAATGTCCACCCGCGTGCGCAACAGGTTGCTGGCGCGTTCGCTGCGTTTGGCGAGATCGGCGATGCGGTCTGCCACGGCCAGACAGGTGGTCATGGCGGGGCTAAATCTGCGGTCCAAAAACACGCCAATGCGCTGGCAATTGGGCACACGCTCTTCACCAAGTTCGGCAATGCGTTTGGTGACAAGTGCGGTGTAGGCGCGTGCTGCGGCAAAGCGGAAGCTGCTGTTGCTCGACATTTCCTCAACGTCGCGCGCAGTTGTGCTCAAGCTCTTGAGCAGAGCCGCATCATCCTCAACACTCTGGGCGGACAGCATGCCTTCAATGGTTAGCGCCAGAGATTTCTCAAGGGGGCCGAGGCGCTTTTGCAGGCCTTGCGCCACCGGAAAAGTCAGAAGAGCCATCATGCGATAGGTTTCAATTTCGTGGATGCGGCGGGTGGCGCGACCGAGTGACAAGGGTGTCAACCCACGATCATGCACGAGGATGCGCGTGTAGCCTTCTTTGCCAATCTTGAAATCAGTCCACAGGCTGGCGCGGTTATGGCTGACATGGGAGCCCGCAAGATCATCATGCCCAAAGTATGTCTTGAGGAATTGGGGGGTTGGCTTTTTCATGTCACGTGACATGATTTCCGTGTGGATCGCCACAAGCCTTTTACCCGGAAGTTCATCAATCCATCCCAAGGGCAGAAGGGCTAGCGCTTCCTTCTTGCTGCGGGTATTTTGCGCCGTCACACTGATGCGGTAAAATTCACCGTGACGCTCATATTTGAACATGGTTGACGCAAATTCCGCAGCGTGATGCTGGGCGCCACCCAGAGGTGGCTTTACGCCGAAGGCGTCGCACAGCTTGGCCACCTGCACCAGCGGGTCGCCATCGCCTGACGCCAGCGTGAACGCTAAATGCGTTATACGGGCAGGGGCCACCACCGCAAGACCGGGTCGTCCATGAATTTCGTCATTCAAGGCGAGGCGAAGTTCGTGGTCCTGCATGTTATGCTCCTTGTACTAGCCCTTATGGGTCCAGATGATGGGGGTCAATGCGGCGCAATTGCCTGATGAAAATTTCCATTCCGCCCATACCATTTGGGCTTCTAATTGCTGCTCACCAGTTTTGGCTGGCTGACGACCGGCTCTTCCAAGTCGAGGCTTTCAATACGCAGTCCGCGCTTCACGATTTTTTCTGCAGAAAGGCTGAGCTTTTCCAAATCCGCATTGGCATTGCCGAAATGTTTTTGCAAATCACCTACGCGCTCTTTCAGGCGGCCCACATCTTCCAGAAGGCGCGTGACTTCTATCTTGATGACGTGGGCCTGCTCGCGCATGGCACTGTCCTTGAAAATGGCCTGCATGGTCTGGATGAGCAGCATCAACACATTGGGGGATGCAATGATCACACGGGACCGGTGCGCCTTCTGGATCACGTCTTCAAATTTTTCATGGAGGTCGGCATAGATGGATTCTGATGGCACGAACATGATGGCCGTTTCATGGGTTTCGCCCATGATCAAATATTTCTCGGAAATGTCTTTCACATGTTTTGACACGTCGCTGCGCAAGCGAACTTCAGCGGCGCGCGTCTCGCCTTCCCCTTTTGCTTCGCGTAAGGCATTAAAGGCTTCAAGCGGAAACTTGGCGTCGATCACAAGTTTCAGTTCGGAGTCCGGCAAATTGATGATGCAGTCCGGCCGCATGCCATTGGTGAGGGTGGGTTGAAAGGCGTAGGCCTTTGTCTGTAGGCCATCCCTGATGATGGCTTCCATGCGGCCCTGCCCGTAAGCACCGCGGGCCTGCTTGTTGGACAGGATGTCTTTCAGTGAAATCATTTCGGTGGAAAGTGAGGTGAGGTTTTTCTGGGCCGCGTCAATCACTGCAAGCCGCTCATAGAGATGGGTGAGGGATTGGGTGGTGCGTTCGGCTTGGTCGTTAAGACCGACGCCCACGCGCTGTCCCACCATGTCCAAACGCTCATCCAACGTGCGGGTGAGCTGGGCCTGTGCGCCTTGCGACTGGTCTGCAAAGTTGCGCAGGGTTCCCGCCATTTCGGCGAGACGAAATTCCAGGTCAGAGGCGCGGCGCATCGTTTCCACGGTTTCCGCATGGCGCGAACGCAACGTACGCCATGTTACAACAAGTGTTGAGAGAATGAGAAACAAAGCCAGACCAGCGCCCGCCAGCAAGACCTGCAAAAGGCTAAAGACATAACTTCCAATTTGAATGATCGTTTGGTCGAGCTGCATGGAAATCAATGTAGCCTGATTCGGCTGAAAGAAGCGGGGCCCGTCCATATTCTACTCAATATGGACGGGCCCTTGACCCGCACAACTCGGGACGGCGACAGGAGCCGCACAGGTCAACTCGCTCACAAACAGGGGTAGCACGTAGTTCCCGAAATTTTCCCTCTCAAGAACCAGCTTTTTCTGCTGGCCATTCCCCGCTGGAATAAAAAGAGGTTCGCCCCAGATCATGGCCTCAACACGGGCTAAGCTTGTCAATGTGCTGGCAATATTACGGCAAAAATGTGAGAGAAGGTTAACAGATATGGTCGAAGAATCTGTAAACCGTTTGAGAATGGGGAGTTACGGAAATTTATGACAACAGGTTTCGTCCTGATAAAAAATACAGAAACAAAAAAATATTCTTCAGGACCAGATGGTGTCAGATGACGAAGCTGTCAGTGGCACGAATCAATGCGTCAGTAATTCCAGGTTCAGTCGCCGTATGGCCAGCATCACCGATGATTTCGAACTGTGCCTCAGGCCAAGCCGTGTGCAGCGCCCATGCTGTTTCCATGGGCGTTACAACATCATAGCGGCCCTGGATAATCACAGCGGGAATGTTGCGCAATTTATGGGCATCAGCCAGCAGCTGGTCGTCACGGATGAAAAACCCCTTGTTGACGAAGTAGTGGCATTCAATACGCGCGAAAGCCAAGGCGAAACTCTCACCGCCGAAACTGGATATCACTTCAGGATTTGGACGCAGCGCGATGGTGTTGGCTTCCCAATTGCTCCACGCCTTGGCGCAGGCCATTTGTTCTGCCAAATCGTTTCCGGTCAGCCGCTTGTAATAGGCGGTTATGAAATCATGCCGCTCTTCAACGGGAATGGGAGCCGCATAGGTTTCCCACACATCGGGAAACAGCGCGCTGGCACCTTCCTGATAGAACCATTTTATCTCGCGCTCACGTACTGTAAATATGCCTCGCAGAATAAGCTCGCCTACGCGTTCACAGTGGGTCTGCGAATAGGCCAAGGCAAGGGTCGAACCCCATGATCCGCCAAGCACCTGCCATTTCACAATGTTCAAATGCTGGCGTAGGGCTTCCATATCAGCCACCAGATCCCACGTGGTATTTTCACGCAGCTCCGCATGGGGCGTGGACTGGCCGCAGCCGCGCTGGTCAAAAAGAATAATCCGGTATTGCGCGGGGTTGTGCATGCGCCGCAGAAAAGGCGAAATGCCACCTCCGGGCCCACCATGCAACACGACCACGGGCTTTCCCCTGGGGTTGCCACATTCCTCATAATAAATTTCGTGGATATCAGAAACACGCAACCGCCCGCGACTGTGGGGCTGGAGCTCGGGATAGAACGTCCGCATGTCAGATCGACTGGTAGCGGGCAATAACGGAGCGTTCGAGGGCGGCTGTCACAAGTTTGTCCAGCCCCAGCGTGTCGCGCAGGATGGCCAAAAAGCGCAATTCCTCTTTGCCAACCGCCATATCGGCTGCAGCCACTTCAACGGCCAGCGCGTAAGCTGTCTCGCGGAGTTTCGGCGACAGTTGGTCGCGTGCGAGCCCCAGAACGGTGGTGAGGCCTTCGGGTTCCTGCAACATCTCACCGCATTCCTGAGCCACAGTGGTTAGCCGTGCTGAATCAAAGTTTTTGAAAATCGGCAGGCTTTTCACAACGTGGCCGATCTCGGCAAGCTCGGTTGAGTTGATCCTGCCTTCCACGCCGGACATGGTGACCATAACATAGATGAGGGCCTGTTGCGTGCTGATCGTTCCGGGCATTCATTTCTCCATTCCTTGTGGAATGGCTAGCGGCTGGATGGTATTTTGTCGAGTGAAACTGTTGTAAAGGCTTTGACACGTTCAAGTGCTTCCACCAGCCCCGTTCTTTCCACCACAACACCCGGCGGAAATGCTGTCGAGAAGCGCGATGCGAGGCGGGAGTCGAGGATGACAAAACAGCCGCGATCATTTTCACTGCGGATCAGGCGGCCAAAAGCTTGGCGCAAACGAAGCCGCACCACCATATCCGTATAGGCATTGCCACCGAAGGTTTCCTTGCGCGCGCGCTCGAGAATTGTTGGCGTTCCCCAAGGCACGCGGTCGAGCACGATGAGGCGGAGTGAATCGCCCGGCACATCAACGCCATCGCGCACGGCGTCCGTTCCCAACAGGCAGGCGTCCCTTTCGGCGCGGAACATGTCAACGAGCGTTCCCGTATCCATGGGGTCCACATGCTGGGCGTAGAGAGGCAGGCCCTTCTGTGCCATGGCAACGGCGATGCGCTTGTGTATTGCGCGCAGTCTGGCAATCGCCGTGAACAATCCAAGTGCGCCACCGTGACTGGCAAAAAACAATTCGCGGTAGGCGGCAGCGACCTGATCCATGTCGTCACGGTTCACGTCATTCACCACGATCAGGCGGCTCTTGGCGGCATAGTTAAAGGGAGAGTCGTAGTTCACGCGCTTGACGGGATAGGGCAGATGCACGGCACCGGTGCGCATTTCAGCATTGGTCCAGTCATCGGGCACATCCGGCGGACGGTCGCGCAGGGTGGCCGAGGTGATGATGATGCCGTCGGCATTCTTCAATACCGCCAAGGCAAGAGGTTCCGTAGGGTCCACCCAATGGGAGTGCAGGCCAACATCAGCCTCGCGGCCAAAGATCTGCTCCACCGCGAACCATTCCACAAACAGCGGGTTTTTGATTTCCAAAAGCCGGTGCAGCATGTCGATCCACGCACCCACCATGAGTCCCCCGCGTTTTTTCAACGAGCGCGACACAGCTTCGATGCGGCCACGGTCGTAGGTGGAAAGTTCTTCGGCCTCATCATCCAGTTTCTTGGCGAGCGCTTCAGCAAGTTTTGACATCGGGCGACGCAAATCATGTAACGCGCCTGCCAAATCTTCCGCTGACTGGGCCAGCCCATCAATCAGCGGTGTGCAATCGGTTTCCATGGCATTGCCGCCGTTCTGGTCAGCCCGGGCCAGAACCTGCTGACGCACAAGAGCCAAGAAATGTTCGGCAACGCCTTCCGGTGTTCCGGCTTGCACGCGCCGCGTCCAACCGGGGCCCGGCAGCGCATAGGCGGCCTGAAGAACTTTTTGTACCAGTGTTTCGGCTTCGTCTGTGTTCGACACGAGATCACCGATGCGGTCCAATAAGCCACGACCTCTGCGACGCTCCGTTTCCGGCCCGCGCAGCCAGCGGCGAAGTTCCGAAGTTTCGAGAGCCGTGAGATGGCCGGAGAACGCGGAATCTGCGGCATCGAACAAATGATGGCCTTCATCGAACACGATGCGCCTGATGCCACCGGGAGCTGCTTCTTCCTCATCGGTTTTGGCAACGCCCAGCGCATAGTCAATTGCGGCCTGGTTCATGACCAACGCGTGGTTGGCGATCACGATGTCGGCCTTGCGCGCGGCCCGTGCGCTACGTTCCAAGAAACACTTTTTGAAATGCGAGCAGGCGGAATAGATGCATTCTCCGCGGCGGTCGGTCAGTCCCAGTGATGAGGGTGACAGTCCACGGGTTTCGGAATCAAGTGCCACGTCGGAAAACAGCGAGAGCAGCCATGACGGAAAATCACCACCCACCATGTCGCCATCCCGCGTGAATCTTGCCCATCTCGCAATCAATGCAGCAAGCAGCGCACTGCGTGCATTGGCGTTGCCGAGGCGGCCAAAGGTTTCCTGCATATTGAGAAGGCAGAGATAGTTCTCACGGCCCTTGCGGATGACAATGCGCGTGCGGCGTTCCTCCGGGTCGCCCACGAGGCGCGTGGTTTCCTGATCGAGCTGGCGTTGCAGGTTTTTGGTGTAGGTTGAAATCCACACCGGCGCATTGTTCTTGCGCGCCCAGAGATAGGAGGCTGCGAGATAACCGAGTGTTTTTCCCAAGCCGGTTCCGGCTTCCGCCAGAAGAATATTGTTCTCGCCCTTTTTTTGGCGTGGCTCGAAAGCGAAGGTTGCCATGGCAGCATAGTTTCTTTGCTGGGGCCTGCGCTCGGCCAATGAACCCAAGGTTTCATCCAGAAAGCGGGTGGCCTCTTCCGGCGTCACCCCTTCGTGCCGCCCTGGTGGACGCTGGCCATCATCTTCCCAATCCTCGATGCGGTCCCACACGTTAAGGCCTGTTGCAAAGGTGCCGACATCAAGTTTGGGATTGGCCTTGAGCAGGGCTGCCATGACAGGTTTTGCCCATGGCCAATTGGTACGGGCGAGATAGGTTGCAAGCTCTGCGGCTTCACGGGTTGCGGGGTAATGCTTGTTGGCAAGCCTTGCCAAGAGTTCACTTGCCACCAGGCGCAAGGTGGCGATGTCATCATCCAGGGGATCAAGGGCGAGGGAGCGCGCAAAGCCCGATGGTGTGGGCGTTGCCATGCGGGCTGGGCAGACGAAGGCGAAGAGTTCAGCCACGTCCAAATGCTTTTGTTCGCGCGCAGTCCGTGCGGCGGCTTTGGACGCACTGGCGGCGAAGGCCAAACGATCAATCAGAAAACTTGCGTGGCAAATCAGAAACGGCGCTTTGGCGAGCGCATCCAGGCCTTGTGCAGCCGGAATTTTTCCTGCCTGCGACAAAAGCTCCACACCTGCAAGAACGGCCACATTGGTGACATCAAGGCGATCAAAATTGGAATCAGCAATCATCACATCCCTTTAAGCAGGGAATTGGAGCTGCGTCATGGACCAGAAAATCATCAACCTTTTTGACAGTTTCACCCACGGCGGCATGAACCGCCGGACATTCTTGGAAAAACTGACGACCCTCGCAGGCAGCAGTGCGGCGGCGGCAGCGCTCTTGCCCGTACTCGAAAATAATTACGCCTATGCAGAAGTTGTCGCTGAGGGCGATAGCAGGATTTCGAGCGAAACCTTGCCGTTCAAAGGCGGCAGTGGTTATCTTGTAAAACCCAAGGCCGCGGGCATATACCCCGGCGTGGTGGTGATCCATGAAAACCGTGGCCTCAACCCGCATATCAAGGATGTGACACGGCGCATGGCGTTGGAAGGCTTTGTCACCCTTGCTCCCGATTATTTGAATGCGCTCGGTGGCACGCCAGACGATGCCGACAAGGCACGTGACATGATTGGAACCCTGAAACCCGACGCAATTCTCGCCACGTCAATGGCCGCCCTCGCGGCTGTAAAATCAAATGGTGGAACCAACGGCAAATCAGGGGCCATGGGCTTTTGCTGGGGCGGTGGTGCTGTCAATGCGTTGGCTGTTGCCGATGCCAGTTTAAGTGCTGGCGTTGCCTATTACGGCATGCAGCCACTGGCGGCTGATGTGCCCAAGATCATGGCACCACTGCTTTTGCATTACGCCAGTTTCGACGAGCGCATCAACGCAGGTATTCCCGCATTTGAAGCCGCCTTGAAAGCTGCCAAGAAAACCTATGAGCTGCACATGTATGAGGGCGTAAACCACGCCTTCAACAATGACACCAATGCTGCGCGTTACAACAAGAAGGCCGCAGATCTGGCATGGAAGCGGACGGTTGATTTTCTTAAAAAATATGTGACCTGACGCCAGCCGATTGACGAAGGGCTGTGACATGCCTAACAACGCGCAATTCGCGCGGTATTGCGCTGTCTTTGAGTCTTGAGTGTAAATGATGATTGATCCCGTTCTGTCTGCTGCCGGTCTTGAAAGCCGGGCTTGGCCCTTTGAAGAGGCGCGGAAACTTTTGGCGCGGGTGAAAAAGAGCAAAACACCAAAGACTGAAATCCTGTTCGAAACAGGTTACGGTCCCTCGGGACTTCCGCATATCGGCACCTTCGGCGAAGTGGCACGCACCACCATGGTGCGCCATGCGTTTCAAACCATGTCGGATATTCCAACGCGATTGTTGTGCTTCTCCGACGACATGGACGGTATGCGCAAGATTCCCGACAATGTGCCCGACCGCAGTTTCCTGGAGCCGCATCTGCACAAGCCGCTCACCGTTGTGCCCAATCCCTTTGGCGGCGACCATGAAAGTTTTGGCCACCACAACAACACCATGCTGCGACGGTTTTTGGATACCTTCGGCTTTGACTATGAGTTTGCCAGCGCCACCGACTATTACAAGGCAGGCAAGTTTGACGCCATGCTGCTGCGCGCGGCGGAACGTTATGACGCCATCATGGGCGTGATGTTGCCAACCCTTGGCGAGGAACGGCAGGCAACCTATAGTCCCTTTCTCCCTATCTCACCCACATCGGGCCGGGTTCTCTATGTGCCGATGAAGCATGTCGATGCTAAGAATGGCACTGTCACCTTTGATGACGAAGGCCGCGAGACGACACTTTCCATCTTCGGTGGCAAGGTGAAGCTGCAATGGAAGCCGGATTTCGGCATGCGCTGGGCAGCTCTTGGTGTTGATTTTGAAATGTTCGGCAAGGACCATCAAACCAATGCAGTGGTCTATGACAGGATTTGTGAAATCCTCGGTGGAGTAGCGCCTGAGCATTATGTCTATGAGCTGTTTCTGGATGACAAGGGCCAGAAGATTTCCAAGTCCAAGGGCAATGGCCTCACGATTGATGAATGGCTCACCTATGCGGATACGGAATCACTGTCACTTTACATGTACAATCGCCCGCGCGAGGCCAAGAAGCTTTACTTCGACGTGATCCCGCGTGCGGTGGACGAATATACCCAATTCCAGAACGCCTATGGCAAGCAGGAATTGAAGGACCGTCTCATGAATCCGTTGTGGCATATCCATTCCGGAAACCCGCCCGCTCCGGAAACAGGCGGTGTCACATTTGCACTTCTGTTGAACCTGGTGGCAGTGGCCAACACGGAGGATAAATCCGTGCTGTGGGCTTTCATCAAGCGCTACGCAACCCAGGTTTCACCTGAAACCAATCCGCGGCTTGATGCACAGGTGGGCTTTGCCATCCGCTATTTCACGGATTTCATAAAGCCCAACAAGATATATCGTTTGCCCACGGATAATGAACGCACGGCGCTTGAGGATTTGATTAAGGCTTTGGAAGTTTTGCCGGAGGGCTCAACACCCGAAACCATCCAGCAGAAAGTCTATGACATCGGCAGGCGCGAACCCTACACCACGACGCAGAAAGACGGCTCCGTCGGTGTGGCGCAGACATGGTTCAACATGCTGTATCAGGTCTTGCTGGGCGAAGAACGTGGCCCACGCTTCGGTTCTTTTGCCGCGCTGTTCGGCGTTGCCAACACCCGCGCGCTGATCGGCAAAGCGCTGAACGGTGAATTTGTAAAATAAACCATTTAATCAGATCGCGTTTGCCCGCAGGTAGCCAACGGTCACTTCGCTCAGGAAAACTCAATTCGACAGGAAATACGTAATCGTCGTCACAACGCGAACCTTTTTGTTGATCTGTTTCTCCGGCAGGGAATTTGGAATTTCAACGGCGGGGTTGATTTCGATGATGCCTTGGTTGGCGTCTTGTATGTCACCCACTTTTGCGCCGGACTCCGTTGCGAATTTATCTGCGGCTTCCCGCGCGCGTTTGGTGGCTTCGGTGAGCATGTCACCCTTCAGCTCATTCACCTTGGTGAAGATGTAGGAAGGTCCGGCGTTGTAGGCGTCCGACGAAAATACCACGCCGGACTTCAGCAAATCGCCGATATTGCGGGCGGCATCCGCCAGTTTGTCCACCTCCGATGATTTCACCAGAATGTCTTCGGTAAGTACAAAGCGGAATTCCGGTGCCACACCTTGGCTGTTATAGCCCGCCAGCTTGTCTTCCACCTGAATGTTTTGAACCTGTATGTCATTGTCTGTGAAGCCGTGTGACATCAGGAAGGTTTTGACAGATGTCTGCGAGGTTTCAAGCAAGGTGCGCGCCGCTTCAAGCGTTGCACCCGTGGCCACAAAGCGCACGGGCCAGAAGCCGATATTGGCCTTTGCTTCACGCTCTGCGAGACCCTTCACTGTGACTGTGCGAAAACCCAGCCGACTTTTGACCAGTGACTCGCCCGCAAGAAAGCCGCCGCTGGCAACCCCGAGGCCAATCAAGCCTCCGGCAATGATATTCGAAAATGATGACATATTCCGTCCCTTGCATGTTCCCGCAGAATGTGTGCGGGGGCATTGTGGTGGGATTTTGACGGAGGCTCGGTCAACAAAAAACCGCCCCGCATAACCCGGGGCGGTTCCTTCGCACCGAGATGCGGTGTTAAATGTTGTTCTTGCCCATTTCATCGGCGATGAACGCAGCTTGACGGCACGCCAAGGCAACAATGGTGAGCGTTGGGTTTTCTGCTGCGCCCGTGGTGAATTGGCTGCCGTCTGACACAAACAGATTGGCAATGTCATGGGTCTGGCCGTACTTGTTGACCACACCGTCTTTTGCCTTCTCGCTCATCCGGTTGGTGCCCATGTTATGGGTTGATGGGTACGGAGGCGTGCGATAGACCTTTGTTGCACCAACAGCCTCGTAAACGGCTGAGCCCTGCTTGAACGCATGTTCGCGCATGGCAACGTCATTGGCATGATCATCAAAATGAACATTCGGAACCGGCATGCCATATTGGTCTTTCTCCGAAGCATGCAGCGTCACGCGGTTGGTCTCCTGTGGCATGTCTTCGCCCACCAACCACATGCCTGCCATATGGTCATAGGACTCCATGGCGCCGGAGAAACCGCGGCCCCAGCCACCCGGATCAAGGAACGCCGCCATGAAGGGAAGCCCCAGTGACAGGGTTTCCATTTCATAGCCAGCCACAAAGCCGCGCGATGTATCGTGACGGGACTCATCACGAATGATGCCAGCCATGGTCGTGCCGCGATACATGTAAACCGGCTTGTCAAAAGCCGCATAAACAGAGCCTGTCATATGCCGCATATAGTTCTTGCCAACCTGGCCCGATGAATTTGCCAAACCATCCGGATATTTTGCGGATGCCGAGTTGAGTAACAAGCGGGGGCTTTCGATCGTATTGCCAGCGACGCAAACAACACGTGCTTTCTGCAATTGTTGCTTGCCGTCCTTGTCGGCATAAACAACACCGGTCACTTTGCCCGCATCGTCATGCTCGATCTTGAGCACCTGCGAGTTGGGCCGCACTTCAAGATTGCCCGTGGCTTCTCCCTTTGGAATTTCCGCAATCAGCGTGGACCATTTCGCGCCCGACTTGCAGCCTTGGAAGCAGAAGCCAATCTGTTGGCACGAACCACGTCCGTCACGCGGCTGAGAATTGATTGACATGTTGCCAGTGTGCACTTCCTTGTAGCCAAGCTTTTTGGCACCAGCCTCCAGCACTTTGTAATTGTTGTTGCCGGGAAGCCGTGGAATGTCGTTGGTGCCCGTGGTGCCCATTTTCTTTTCTGCCATGTCGTACCATTGTGCCATTTCAGCATGGTCAACAGGCCAATCCAGGAGATTGGCGCCTGCAACAGCGCCATAGTTGGTTGCCGCTTTCCATTCATGTTCCTGAAAGCGCAGGGACGCGCCCGCCCAATGGACAGTTGAACCGCCCACGGCCTTTACGATCCATGCAGGCAGGCCCGAAAAGTCTTTGGCGACCCGCCAGCTGCCAGACGTTGTGCGTTTGTCGAGCCAGGAAATCTGGCTGAAGCTGCCCCACTCGTCGTTTTGGAAGTCTTCCATTTCAATGCGTGCGCCTGCCTCAAGGCAGACAACCTTGACGCCCTTTTGCGCCAACTCATTTGCAAGTGTTCCGCCACCGGCACCAGAGCCTACAACCACAACAATAGTTGCATCATTCAATTCAAAATTTGCCATTGTCATCGTCCTCCTTAAAGCCAGCTGACGTCATTGAAGCCACGGTTGATGTAACCACCTTGAGAGGCACTTTCGCCCTCATAGCCAAATGTCGGCCAGATCTCCTGATTGTTGTAAATGCCAGTGACCAAGGTTCCGCGTATTTTCTGGAAGAACGGTGACGTTTCCATATTTTTAAGAATGGCAACGCGCTCGTCTTCTGTCGGCACGTCATTGTAACCCGTGTATTTCATGCCCATCGCGGCCTTGTTTAGTGCCACGACACCGTCCTCAAGCAAGGTCTTGGCGGCAGCATCATCTTTGGCCGCCGCGTCAATCCCTTCAATGACCTTGGCGTAGATTTGATCGGCCAGCTTGTCATGCGGATAGATATCGCGTGCCATTTTCACAAGGGTTGCAAAGCTGTCAGCTGACACTGCAACCGGGGCTGCAGCCCATGCCTTGCCAGTAAGGGCGGCAGTGGGGGCAACCACTGCCGCCGCTGCCGTAAGCCCCCCAGTTCGAAGCAGATTTCGGCGTGACAGTTTGGGTGTTCGATCAATCAGTCTCATTGTGTTTCTCCCATTATTTTGTGGTGTTATGTAAATCTTCCGTGCCGTTGCAGGACTTCAATTTTATATCCATCCGGATCCGTCACAAAAAAGAACTTGGCCATCAATGCGCCTTCGCGGTGAAATTCCTTGATCGGGTTTGGACTGAAACCGAGGTGTTCAAAGTGCCGATGTTCAAATTCAATATCGCTGACGGTCAGAGCCAGATGGCCATAGCCAGTGCCGTGGGTATAGGCTTCGGTGCGACCGTGATTGATGGTCAGCTCGACTTCAAAATCATTTTCGTCATTCTTGAGATAGACAAGCGTGAACCCATCGAAGTCATAACGGTCCTTCACCTTCAGGTGAAAACCTTTGCTGTAGAAGTCCACCGACTTGGCTTCATCAATCACGCGGATCATGGTGTGAATGGCTTTCGCCATGATTATTCCTTTATTTATTGGCGTTCGCGGTGAGGTAATCGATGACAAGCTTACGCTTGTCTGGATCCTTCTGTTTGTAAGCGGACATCAAAGTGTCTGGCACCAGAGCCTTGGGGTCGGTCAGCCAAAGATCGAGCTGCTCAGGCGTCCATTGCCATGCCGCAGCTTTCAGGCCCGGCGAATATTTGTATCCTTCGAGTGCTCCAGCCTTGCGCTGCAAAAGGCCGTGCAGGTTTGGTCCCTGGCGGGCAGGGGCAGCAGAGTCAATCGCATGACACGCGCCGCAATGGTTTTTGAACAGCTTGGCTCCCGCATCATCTTCAGCCACCGCTGGCGCGATTGCTGCAACGGACGACACCATAAACGAAACAATGAAAATCGATCTCATGAGAGCCTCATAACCACATTAAAATCATTCTAAGTGATTGTGAGGTGACGGTGGTATTAGTGGAATACTACGCTGCGCCTCTACGCTGCGTCTTGGGCTTCGGTTTGCAGGCGCTTGTGATCGAAATCACTCGCCAAATAGTTGAGGCAGCAACAGCGCAGCAGGGATGCGAAATTGCTCACCTCGCCATGAATTTCCAGGGCTTCCTCATAAAGTTTGGTGAGAAAACGTGAAAGCGGCATGCCTTGGGTTGCAGCAATGTCCTGGACAATCACCCAGAACTTGGCCTCAAGCCGCACACTCGTCGTATGGCCCATCAGGCGAACAGACCTTGTTTCATAGGCGTAATTGTTTGGATTTTGTCCTGCAAACATATGGCACATTGGTGAGGCTCCCATAATTTACGGTTATTGCTGTTTTGTCCAAGCGTCACACAAGCAGACGGGCGTTGCAAGCGGCGATTGGTCCCAATCTGGCTGGGGGCAATTGCCAAGTCTGGCATGTTTCCCAACACCCCCAAACCTGCTATCTGTCATACACTATCAGCCGGAGTCATCTACATGAACAAGCCTGTCATCCATTCGGACGCCAAATCCTGGGAAGCATCCCCCAACAATCTTGAGCCGTTCTGGATGGGGTTCACCCCCAACCGCGCGTTCAAGCAGCGCCCGCGCATGATTGCCCGCGCCAAGGACATGCATTATTATGACATGACGGGCCGCCCCATTCTTGATGGCAGCGCCGGGTTGTGGTGCAGCAATGCAGGCCATTGCCGCGATCCAATTGTGGCGGCCATCCAGAAATCCGCCGCTGAACTCGATTTTGCGCCAACCTTCCAGTATGGCCACCCCAAGGTGTTTGAACTTGCGTCACGCCTCTCCACCATGGCACCTGGCGATTTGAACTATGCGTTCTTCTGCAACTCAGGTTCGGAAGCGGCAGACTCGGCGCTCAAAATTGCCATCGCCTACCAGCGCACCATTGGCCAAGCCAGCCGCACGCGCCTCATCGGCCGCGAGCGTGGCTATCATGGCGTCAATTTCGGTGGCATTTCCGTGGGCGGCATGGTGGGCAACCGCAAGATGTTCGGTGCGCTTATGTCCGGCATTGACCATCTGCCCCACACCTATAACCGCAAGGAACAGGCCTTCACCAAGGGTGAGCCGGACTACGGCATGCACTACGCCGACGAGCTCGAACGCCTCGTAGCCCTGCATGATGCCTCAACCATCGCAGCCGTGATTGTGGAACCCATGGCAGGCTCAACTGGCGTGTTGCCACCACCAAAGGGCTATCTCCAGCGCCTGCGCGAGCTCTGCGACAAACATGGCATCCTGTTGATATTTGACGAAGTGATCACCGGCTTTGGCCGTTTGGGCTATGCCTTTGCAGCCGAGCGTTTCGGCGTGGTGCCAGACATGATTACCTTTGCGAAGGGTGTGACATCCGGAACCGTGCCGATGGGCGGTGTCATGGTACGCCAGAAAATCTATGACGCCTTCATGCATGGACCAGACCACGCTATTGAGCTGTTCCATGGCTACACCTATTCGGGCCACCCCATGGCAGCCGCCGCCGCAGTCGCTACGCTGGACCTCTACCGTGATGAAAAGCTGTTTGAGAACACTCTCAAGCTTGAAGGTGTTTGGGCCGATGCGGCCATGACACTTCGCAACAATCCATTGGTGGAGGATATCAGAACCCTTGGCTTGGTCGCTGCCGTGGACATGAAGCCCATTGAGGGTTCCCCCGGCCTTCGCGCCTACAAGGCCATGGAAAACGCTTTCCATGATCTGGGCTTCCTGCTCCGTATCACAGGTGACACCATTGCCTTATCACCGCCGCTGATGATCACTGAAAATCAGATCGACGAAATTTTCAGCGACAAGATGCCGAAGGTTCTTAAATCCGTAGCCTGACGCAAGTTCCGCAACATTCTCTCATTTCCTGTGGCCAAAGACTGGTTTAGTCTTTGGCCATATTGATTCGCGGGGGATGAAGGGTTCGTTTTCAATTGATGCATGCACGTGGTTGGCCCAGCATTATCGTCATGGCAGTCTTGTCCTGTGTTGCCATTGGCTGTGGAATTTATGTGATATTTTCGACCAGCCAGCAGATGCTGGCAGTTGTTGTTGCCCTGTCTTGTGTGGCCCTCGGCCAACTGTTTTTGGCGCTTACAGGCTGGGCGAACACGTCCTCCCTGCAAGATGCGGTAGAGGAGCTTTTCCACGGGCAGCGTGCCGCCGATAAAAAATACACGGAAACCTTTGTGCAAGCCGATCTCTTTGAAACTGAAATTGCCGACCTTAAGCGTCGGGCCACGCGCGCTGAAAAGGATGTTCAGGATGTGAAGTTGGCTTCCCGCGACCATTTCAATCAATTGTCTGGGCGCTATGAAGCTGTCTCTGCAAATACTCCGTTTCACCTGGAGCCGGCTCTCCCCGCTGCGGTACCCCCGCAGGAGCATTTGAATTTCCTCTTGCAGCCGGTCATTGACCTCACAACCAATGAGACGGCCCATTACCGCGCCCGCTTCAATATGTCGGCAGCCAATGGCAGTGAAATTGATTTTGAGAAGCTGGTTGCAAATGCGGATCGTGGTGGATTGCGCGCCAGCCTTGACGTGCATGTCATCACTCAGGCCATTCCCCTGCTGCGCCGCCTGCGGGCAAAGAATCCCGGCTTGAAAATGTTCATTCCAATCGGAGTAGGCACTTTGTCCAGCGTGTCTTCACTGGCGATGGCAACGAGGGTCTTGGCGGATGCCAGCGACGTTGCCAACGGAATTGTGTTTGAGCTCTCCCATGACGCCTTGGGCAAGCTCAACGAAACAGGTATTTCAGGGCTCGCGACGATTGCGCGTATGGGGGCCACGCTGGCTTTGTCGGATGCATCCGTGGCCGGTCTTGATCTGGCATCGCTGCGTCAGCTCGGTGTCAAATTCATTGGCATCAATTCCAGTTCCATTGATGCAGGCTACGGCATTGCCTCCACGTGGCACGAGTTTGCGCAAGTCGCCCGCGGCCTGCAATTCCAGATCATGCTCACGGATATTGGCAACGCGGCACAGGCCGCAACCGCGGCGCAAATTGCACGCCTCGTGACCGGCCCCTATTTTGCACCGCCTCGCCGGGTAAAATTCAACGCAGGTTTGGCCAACCGTTCTGGCTTCAGCGCCGCTGCCTGATGTGATGCAAGAACTATCCACCACCTATCCGGTCTGGTTCTGCGATATTTGGGGTGTGGTGCACAATGGCGTGACACCTTATCCGGACGCCTGTCATGCACTTGCCGAACACCGCAAGAATAGCGGTATTGTCATTCTTGTCACCAACGCGCCACGCATGTCGAAGGATGTGGTCAGGCATCTGGACCATCTCGGCGTCCCGTGCACCAGCTACGATCATGTCGTAACATCAGGTGATGCCACGCGGACGCTCCTCACCGGCCAAGCAAGGGGCAAGGCATTTTATCTCGGACCGCCGCACGATACGTCGCTTTTTGAAGGATTGGATGTGGCGCAAGTAGGTCTTGCCGAAGCCCACGCCGTTTTGTGTGTTGGACTCGTTGATGACGCGGTGGAATCTCCCGATGATTATGTTGAGCTGTTGGCCGAGATGAAATCCCTCAAGCTTCCGATGATTTGCGCCAATCCGGACAAGATTGTTCGCAAGGGCGACCGCTTGCAATTCTGTGCTGGCGCCATTGCCGAAAAATACGCTGGAATGGGGGGCCATGTCCTCATGGCTGGTAAGCCCTTTGCCCCCATCTATGAATTGGCCAGACAGAAAGCCGGAGACCTTGCGGACCGTACGATCCAAAATGCAGAAATCCTGGCCATTGGCGACGGCCCTGAAACCGATATCAAAGGTGCCGCCGACAATGGCTTTGATGTCGTGCTGATCGCCGATGGCGTGACCGATGCGTCCGCCGGGCTGGAAGCAACCCAAGCCCGCGTTCAAGCCCAGGTACCGACCGCAAAAATCATCAGGACATTGCACCAGCTTGCATGGGATGAACGCGGGCGCTAAAGCCTCAGGCAGTTTGATTGTTACCTCTTAAACGGGAATTTTTATGCGTTTACTTTCGGCTGACCAGCCTATTCCGGCTGAGTTCTGCAATGCCATTGTTGCCATCGGGAATTTTGACGGGCTGCACCGTGGCCATCAGGAACTTCTTGCCATCGCCAAGGCCCATGCCCTGAAAGATGGCAAACCTTTCGGCATCATCAGCTTTGAACCGCACCCCCGCAGTTTTTTCAAACCCGATGAGCCCGTGTTTCGCCTGACGCCGCTGGCACTCAAGGCGCGCCTTGCGGCAGCCCTTGGCGCATCCTTCATGCTCAACCTGACTTTTGACCGGGCGTTGTCAGAACTTGAGCCGCGGGATTTTGTACAGAAATATCTGGCCCACCTTATGGCTGTTACCCATGTGGTCACGGGCTATGATTTCCATTTCGGCAAGGGCCGCAAAGGCAACCCCACAGATCTCAAAGCCATGGGCGAAGACTTCGGCTTCGGCGTCACCATTGTGGATCAGGTTTCGGACGAAGGCGACAGCCACTCCCCGTTCTCATCCAGCTCCATCAGGTCAGCACTTCGTCGCGGTCATCTGGATGCCGCCGCAAAAGAGCTCGGCTACCATTGGTGTACCATGGGCGAAGTGGTGCACGGTGACCAACGCGGACGCACCATCGGCTTTCCCACCGCCAACATCATCCTCGAAAGAGGTGTCGAACCTTTCCGCGGAATTTATGCAGTGCACGTGCGCTGGGATGGTAATGAACATATGGGGGCAGGCTACTTTGGCGACCGCCCGACCTTCGATACCCCGCGCACCTTCCTCGAAGTCCACCTCTTGGATTTCGACGGTGATCTTTACGGAAAAACCCTGATGGTCGATTTCATCGACCTCATTCGGCCCGATAAAAGATTTCATTCAGTTGAAGAATTGAAAGCCCAGATGACCAAGGATTGCGATGAGGTGCGGCAGCGCCTCGGAAAAGTAAACCCATTGACGATGTTCTCCCTCGGCCTGATGCAGGAGTTGGGCGCGCTCTGAAATTGACGTTCAGCAAAAATAGCTTTTCCCGCTATCCAAACGCGAAAAATTATTGCGCCAACGTAAACGACCTGTAAACCATGTCATGATTTTTCCCCGAAAACCATTTCTGAAATTTGAGGGAAACCTTCAGAAACCCTAGTAAAATGGGGTTTTTACGTGAGAATCAAAAATACCCGATTTACTTCGTCTTAAGAAAACGCCGCTACATGTATCGGCATGACGAGGAGTGGGAAATGGTGAGTAAAATGAATCGACGTGACATTACAATTGCAGGCGCAGTGACATTAGGAACGGCAATTATCGGAGTTGCAGCCAGCAATTCAGCGCGGGCCTGCGAAACTGATGAGCTTCTGGCAGCCGTTGAACTCTACCGTAAATCCATGGTGGCAGGGGATGGTGCAAAGCTTCTCGAACTGTCATCTGATGATATGTCGTTCGGCCATGCCAATGGTGTTGTTCAGACAAAAGTTGAATTCGTGAAAACCGTGGTGGACAAGGCGGAAGTCTTCAACTCAATCAAGCTTTATGACCACAGCATGCATGTTGCCGGTGACTTGGCCATTGCCCGCCACACGTTTGACGCTGATTTGGTATTTCAGGGCAAGAACCTGCAATTGATTCTCAATATCGTTCAGACATGGAAAAAGGAAGATGGCCGTTGGCGTCTTTTCGTGCGCCAAGCCTACAAGCCGATCGTTGTTTAAAACCCGGTCTGTAACAGTTTGACAAATCCGCCGGGGCATCACGTCCCGGTTGATTTTTTTAGCGTTCGTTGCTTGCCAGGCGAACGCGGCCAATCTTTACATCTATTGATTCGAGTGAAACCAGAACAGCGCCGCCAGTCGCATCCTTAGTCACAAAAACCGATGCGTTGATCGGAAAAGGTGCCGGTAGCTGGCCAGCTTTGATGGGCGAGGTAATGTTCCTGGTAAAGGCGGCGGCGACAACGTCACTCGCAGTCCAGGTAATCGTCTGTGTTGTATTCCCGATCGTAACGTCGAGACGTGCTGTTGATCCCGCCGTTTTGATGATATGCCCCTTGAGCTCGATATCTACGGCAGGCAGGATTACATAATGTGGCTGTTGAATGAGAAATTCGCCTGAAAAGCTGGAGGAGGCCTCGGTTTTTGCGCCGTCCGCATTGGCGACTAGCTTATCAAGCTCCATTGCGAAGCTCAATTCTTCTTGGCCGTTCACGACAGACAATGATTTTGGTTTCACGACACTTTCAGCATCTTGACGGAACTCACCCCATTCAAGACTGGCAAAATCAGCTGATTTTGCTGCCACGCTCAACAACGCAACTGCAACCAAACCAACACCAAGCAACTTACTGACCATTTTGAATACTCCTGAATTAAGTTAATGAAGTATTAATTTTGAGTCAACGCCGCGCCTTTGGAAAACCCTCTGGTTTGCACGACCGGTAAATGGTTAGTTGGATGGCGGCGTAAAGCTTGCCAAAGCAGCAATATATCCTTCTGGAACCTCCAGAAAATCAATCGTCCAGTTTTTCATCCCACCGAACACCGCAGCTGGATTAACTGAATAATGTCCATCTTTTACAACAATTGAAAATGTGTCCAAGCCAAAAACAATACCTTTTCCGATTGCCTTTAGGCATGCTTCCTTGATGGTCCAAAACCTGAGAAATTCAATTTCCTGATGCGCTTTTGGCAATGCCGCCAGGTAGGCTGTTTCTTGGGGAGCAAAAAAACGTGTGGATAACGCCAGCGGATCACCAACGGTCCGCAGGCGCTCGATGTCGATGCCAAGTTGTGCTGACCTGCTTGCACAAGCGACGGCGATGACACCACTTGATGAAAATGACAGACACAATTCAGGTACTGCTAGGCAAGTTGGCCGGGTATCGCGTTGATGTTGTAAGGAAATTTCCGAAATCGCACCTTGCCAATCGGACACCACACCGATGAAACTTCGCTGAAAAGCTCGCCGCAACATGAAATGCCGTTTTTCCGTATGGTCACCCAGTGTCTGTGCAACATTTTTCTCGTGCACGGATATGCAAGTCAGCAGTTCGTCTTCGGTAAGCGAACCGTCATCGACAAGCATGGCAATGGAGGAATGCATTTTTGGCCCAGCCAGCCAAACCACGGAAGTTGCCAATTTTGATGCGGCAAATTCCGCGCAAGATTGGGTGGATAAGTAACGTTTCATAAACCCTCTGCCACTCTGATTGCATCAATTGCCACTTTATCGAACCACTTTCCTCCAGAGCCAACTTATTATTAACGGCTTTAGTTCAAAGCTAAGCTCTAGGTGAAGTCTAATTTGGATTGCGCTGGTTATAGCCGTGTCTTTCAGGGCATTAACTGCAGTTAAGATGATACGGGATGACGTTGGGAATTGATTATGTCGAATTCTAGGATTATTGGCTTATCTTCATTTTTCGCTCTGTCTTTGCTGGCGTCAACTGCTTTCGCTGGCGAAAAGTGGGATATGCCCATGGCCTATCCGGCCACGAATTTTCAATCGGTCAACGCGGGTGAATTTGCCAAATGTGTTGCAACGGGCACAGCCGGTGATATCGAGATCATCACCCATCCCAATGGTTCCCTGTTCAAGGGTAACGACATCAAGCGGGCGGTACAAACCGGCCAGACGCAAATTGGTGAGCGATTGCTGTCATCCCATGAAAATGAAAATCCGATTTTTGGAACCGACTCGATTCCTTTTCTCGCAACCTCCTACGAAGATTCGGTCAAGCTTTTCAAGGCTGCACGCCCCCAACTGGAAAAAGTTCTCGGTGATCAAGGCCTGGTTTTGATGTATTCCGTTCCTTGGCCACCACAAGGCTTGTATTTCAAAAAAGACGTCAACAGCATTGCCGATATGACGGGTGTGAAAGTACGTTCATACAATACGGCGACGGCCCGCATGGCAGAGCTGACTGGAATGGTGCCAATTTCCATTGAAGCAGCTGAAATCAGCCAGGCACTTTCTGCCGGCGTTATCGGATCGTTGATTACATCTGCGGTTACCGGCCAGGACAGCAAGGTCTGGGAGCAGCTCGACCACTTCTACGAAGTGAAGGCGTGGATGCCACGAAATTCCGTGATTGTGAACAAGGGCATCTGGGATAAGTTGTCCGACAAGAACAAATCAGCAATGACAGACTGCGCAACCAAGGCCGAAGCGGCAGGATTGCTAAAATCAAAGAATGCAAACGATGCGGCGCTTGCCACGCTGGCCAAGAATGGCATGCGGGTAATCCAGCCGTCAGACCAGCTTGCTGCCGACATGGGGAAAATTGGCCAGACCATGACAGGTGAATGGGTGACCAAGGCCGGGGACATTGGCAAGTCGATCATAGACAATTTCAAAAAATAACATGACGATCACGTCGGCCAGCCTGAACCGTGTGCCAGCTCCCGTATCAGGCGCACTTCGCAGGATATGGAATTTTCTGGACCGTCTTTACTTGTACTGCGGCTACCTCGCCGCATTTTTCATGGTGCTGATATTTGCTGTCACGATGCTGCAGATTATCGGGCGCTACGTCGGCTTCAATCCGCGCGGGCTTACAGATTACGTCGGCTATTTCATGGGGGCATCTGCCTTTCTGTCTTTTGCCCATACGCTCAACCGTGGTGTCCATGTGCGGATTGAATTGTTCCTTGCGATGTTGGGCCGTTATCGGCACTGGGCTGAAAAATTTTCCTTTTTATTGTCAACGATGATTGCATTTTGGCTCGCCTATTATAGTTGGGCGGAAGTATATTGGTCATACGTGCTTGGAGATATCAGCCAGGGACTTGATGCCACCCCGCTTTGGATTCCGCAATCAAGCATGGCGATTGGACTCAGCCTTTTGGCAATCGCGGTGGCCGATCATGGCCTGCGTTTGGTGATAACTGGCGATCACGGAATTGAAACAGCAGCGGAAGCTTTATAGGCAACTGGAACGTCATGGAACAATTTGAACTCGTCGTCATCCTGCTGGCAATGCTTGCCGTACTATTGGGATCAGGCGTGTGGATTGGATTTTCGCTTTTTGCCGTCGCAGCTGTCGCCATTGATGTTTTTGCCGGGCGGCCTGCCGGCTCGTCAATCGCCACAACTGTATGGTCTTCATCATCTTCTTGGATTTTATCATCCCTGCCCATGTTTATCTGGATGGGTGACATTCTTTTTCGCACCCGTCTTTCAGAGGATTTGTTTCGCGGCTTGGCACCTCTCATGGGCAGGTTACCCGGCGGATTGCTTCACACCAACGTGATGGGCTGCACGATATTTGGTTCAGTTTCGGGTTCATCGGCAGCCACGCTGACAACAGTTGCACAGATGACAGTTCCGGAACTCAAGAAACGCAATTATCCTGAAAAGCTCATCATTGGCACATTGGCTGGCCCTGCCACTCTCGGTCTCATGATCCCACCTTCGATCATCATGATCGTCTACGGTGTGATGACAAATGAATCGATTGCAGCCATCAACCTGGCCGGCATTGTTCCGGGTTTTGTGCTTGCAGCACTGTTTACGGCTTTTGTTGCGATCACGGCGCTATACTCAAAAGACTACAACCCCGATCCCGAGCAGAAAACCACGTGGCGTGAAAAATTGAGTGCCTGTTGGCTTCTGGTTCCAGTTCA
Organism: Rhodobiaceae bacterium; assembly: GCA_031417195.1. Lineage (GTDB taxonomy): Bacteria > Pseudomonadota > Alphaproteobacteria > Rhizobiales > Aestuariivirgaceae > Aestuariivirga. The sequence continues at coordinate 13,848 of JANOVC010000013.1, read as the reverse complement.
TATTTTGCTCATTATCGTTCTCGGATCGATGTTCGCCGGAATTGCAACAGCCACTGAGGCTGCGGCAATGGGTGTGGCCGGGGCACTTGGCCTTGCATGGTGGCAGGATACATTGACATGGGAAAATTTTATTGAAAGCCTGATGGGAGCCACTCGCACATCCGCAATGATTGCATTTATCCTGGCAGCTTCCGCTGGCCTCTCCCTTGCCATGGGATTTACCGGTTTGCCGCATCAGCTTGCTGCCTGGGTTGGCACATTGCACCTCACGGCTTTTGGATTGTTGATGGCACTCTTGGTGCTTTACACGGTGCTCGGCTGTTTTCTTGACGGCATATCCTGCGTTGCACTCACGATTGGCATTATCGAACCGATGGTGCGGCAGGCTGGAATCGACATGGTTTGGTTTGGCATCTTCATCGTGCTTGTCGTTGAGATGGCACAAATTACACCACCTGTCGGATTTAACCTTTTCGTGCTGCAATCAATGACAGGCCATAACATTTTCAAGATTGCGGCATGGTCATTTCCGATGTTCCTCATCATGCTGGCAATGGTGTTTGTCATGATTGCATTTCCGGAACTTGCGACCTGGTTGCCAAAGCAGATGATACCCGTGCTTCCAATGAGTGGAAACTCAATTTCACTGAATTAAAAAACCGATTGTATTTCTACAATCGGTTTAAGCCGGACATCATTGTTACATAATTTTAAGCGGCGGCGCGCTGGCACTCAGGTGGCAATGCCACGATTTCTATCCAATAATGTCCAACAGTTTTTACAATATCGACAAGCTTGTCAAAAGACACGGGCTTGCAGATAAAGGAATTCACGCCAAGATTATAAGTCTTGATGATGTCTTCTTCGGCTTTGGAAGTCGTCAGGATGACGATTGGTATACGTTGCAGTTCGGCAGACTCCTTGATTTCCTTCAAAGCTGTGCGGCCATCCTTGCGTGGCATGTTGAGGTCAAGCAGGATGAAACCGGGATATGGCTGGTTGCTGAGGTGTTTGTACTCACCCTCACGGCGCAGGTATTCCATCAGCTGCATGCCGTCCTCGACAAAATCGATGGGATTTCCAAGCTTGGATTCTTCGAAAGCGTCCTTGATCATCATCCGGTCATCTGCATCGTCATCGGCAACGACAATGCGGATTGGGTGGTTGCTGCGGCTCATGCTGCTTGCTCCTTGGTAACTTGATGCTGTGGAAGTGAGATGATGAATCTGGACCCTTCGCCGGGCGTTCCATCTGCAATGATGGTACCGCCATGGCGTTCGACGATCTTTCTGCAGGTTGCAAGCCCGATGCCTGTACCTTCATATTCATTGCGGCTGTGCAGGCGCTGGAAGATCGTAAAGATCTGGTCCTTGAACTGGTTGTCAAAACCAATTCCATTATCGGCAACCGTGATGATGATGGTTGGGCCAGCATGTGGGCCTGAAAGGACATGCTCGATATGCGCGGAAAGTTTCACAATCGGCGTAACATCCGCCTTGCGGAACTTGAGGGCATTGCTGATGAGATTTTGAACAAGCTGCCGCATCTGCGTTGGGTCGCCCTCTATGGAAGGGAGGCTGCCTACGTCAATTACGGCACTGTTTTCCTCAATGCGTATTTGCAGGTCCGATTGCACGTCTGAAAGCAGTTCATTGAGCGAAATCCACTGGAACGGCTTGGCATTGGTTGTTACACGTGAATAGGACAACAGGTCATTGATCAGGCGTCGCATCCGTTCAGCCGCATTGTGCATGCGGTCCACAAACATTTTCCCGTCATCAGGAAGAATGGACGCATATTTTTTCAGCAGGCGGTCACCGAAGGCTTCAATCTTGCGCAATGGCTCCTGCAGATCGTGGGAAGCAACATAGGCAAAGTCAATAAGCTCACGGTTCGAACGTTCGAGTTTTTGTGTATACTCGAGCATGGTCGTGGCGTTCAGTTCGGTTTCCGTAATGTCCTGATAGGTTGCAATGGTTCCGCCATCAGTCATGGGCTCGTTCATGACAGCAATGACGCGGCCATCTTTCAGACGTTGCTTGATGACCATGCGCTTGCTCAGGCGTTCTGGATCGTTGCGCTCGGCAATGGCGCGCTCCGCCTCTTCTTTGGTATAGTTTCCAAGGCTCGCGCTGTATTCCATCAATTCGCGGATCGTAATTCCGGGTTTTACCACATCGGCCGAGAAGCCGTATATTTCTAGGTAACGGCGGTTCACAACATTCAGGCGCTGGTCCTTGTCAAACATGCAAAGCCCCTGAACCATGTTGCTCAGGGCCGTATCAAAATGGATGTTCTTGGCGTGAAGCTGTTGCGAAATACGAAGCATCTCGATTTCACGCAGCTTGAGCTCCGTGATGTCTGACCTTGTACCAACAATGCCGCCATCATCGGTGCGTTTTTCCGTGATCAGAATCCACCGGCCATCGGTGCAGTGAACCTCGACAGGCTCCGTAGGATTGCGGTGCCGTTCAATGCGCCAGGCAATGTACTCCTCTGGCGACCTGCCATTCAGGTTGAAGGCGCCACGTCGAACCGACTCCCGCAGGATTTCTTCCTTGGCCACACCTGGCATGATGATGTCTGAAACCAGGGGACTGTAATCAATGTATTTCTTGTTATAAAGAACCAGGTGGTCCGATGCATCATAAAGTGCGAACCCGTCCGCCATCACGTCAAGCGCGTGCATGAGACGTGAACGTGACTTCTCGGCAATCATTTCATATTGCGTATTGAGATCAATTCCCGATGATGGCGTATCGATTTGGCGTGCCGTTTCAACAACAGTACCATTTGGCAAGCGCCGCCTGCGAATTTCGACAACACTTCCGCTTGGCGCAGAATAGCGGAACGTATAGGCGGTTCCAGGATCAAGTGTTTTTACAATCCGGTCAATCTTCGCGTTAACCTCGGCTTCCGGCACGTTGAGCCTGTGGAAGGTGATACGCATGAGGTCTTCCAGGCGCTGACCGGTAGCGGCTTCTGTCGCGAGATATCCACACAAAGACCGGTAAAGCGAATTGCAGGCCAGAAGGCGCAGTTCAGAGTCAAACAGCGCCAAGCCAACGTCGGCTCCGGCGAATATGTCAGCAAGCTCGGTTCTTTCCTGTGGCATGGGATTCATGCGGGGCTCCATGGCTTGGGAACCATGAAAATACGTAACGCTGCTTTCAGAATTTGACATTTTTCCCCGCACCCAATGTGATTACGTTCTCCCACAGAGTTGTAAAAGAACCATGAAAAATAGCTGTTTTCCCAAAAAAAGCGAAATGTAGTTTTTTTATTTTTAACGATTTCTGTTTAGTAATAGCAAATTCGCGGGAATCGGAACCATGCACGCTGGGCAGTGGACATGGGCGGTCCTGCAAGGTGTACGGGGGCGACAGGTCAGTAATATGTTAACATCCACTGAAAGATTGGTTGCGTGTTGGTTGCTGACTGCAACAATTGTTGCTGGTTTTACGATACCCGGCCTTTCCGAGTTTTTTTCGCCGGTGGCCTATCCAAGCTTGCTGTGCATGATCATTCTCTCGCTGGTACCCATGGGGCGGTTGGATTTTAGCGAAATTTTCACTTTGGATTCAAAGGTTTGGCAAATTGTTCTTTGGCAGTTGATTGTCCTCCCCGCCATCATTGTTTGCGGCGCACTTCTGGCAAAACTCAATGGCTCAATAACTGCCTTGATGGTGACAACCGCATCTGCCGGATCCCTCTTCGCATCGCCAACTTTTGCAGAGCTTTTGCAGGTGAACAAGCAAAAGGCACTGCAGTGCATGATCCTGTCGACATTTTTGATGCCAGTGTCTTATTTCCTGTTTTTTACAATGGTTCTACACGCGCAAGTGAATATTGACCTTGCAAGTTTTAGCAATCGCTGTGTCATATTCCTGCTATTCCCTCTTGGCTTGTTTCTGGTTTACATGGGATATGCGCGCTGCTTGCCAGACCGGCTTTCATTCGCGATTGAACATGGCGCGCGCCGGTTGACCATCCTTGCACTCATGATATTCGGACTTGGCATTCTGGGACCAGCAAGGGACATGATGTGGGGCAACTTCAGCCAATTTGCCTTGTATCTGGTTATTGTTACATTCCTTGGAGCGGGCATGGCCTACCTTACGGCAATTGTGATGTTCAAACAGGGCATGAACGATGCGTTGACCGCCAGTATTGTGAGCGGTTTCCGCAACGTCGGCTTGGGCTTTGTTTTGCTCTCCGGCGTTTCATCGAAAGAAACGGCCGCCTATGTCGGCATTTCCCAAATTCCCATTTTTCTGGCCCCGCTGGTTTTGAGTTTCCTTGTGCGCGGAAACCGGGCTTCCGAACTTGTAGTTGCTGCTGAATAACGCTGAATCTTCTTGTTTTTTGTAATCTTTCATTAGTGATAATTGGAAACTTACGAACCCTCAATCAATAGTTGCGCCTGAATTTTACCCTTTTTTATTTCGTCGACCACTAAATCGGGACAACGAATTTGGTAGGGGCGTTGAAGTGAGTGAAGTAAGTGTGCAGCTGGACAAGGGCCTAACGGAAACGGATGATATTCTCGTTCGGGCGCGTGAAGCGCTCCGCATACTCGGCACACCTACAGTGGTTCCAAAAAATTTAGCTGTTACGGCGCCATCTAAACTTAAGTGGAAAACCGCTGCCGAGCCCGACGCATCCAAAGCGACTGTTTCGCGCTCTTCCAACACACCGCTGGTCTATACGCTTTTCTGTGCCCTTATGATACTTTCAGGTCTCGGGCTGGTGTGGAACGGAAACCAGGTCTTTGGCCCTGAAATGTACGCAGAGAATGGGTTGGCACCTGCCGCCAGTGCCTTCGAGCAAGGTGAGAATTATGCGGTTTTCGACCTGAACCTCAATATCCGCAGGCTGCGCGATATCCATTTTTCCCGCATGACCAAGACGCCTGACCTTGTCGTTTTGGGTGCCAGCCAATGGCAGGAGGCCGGTCATGATCTCGTCAAGGATTTGAAATTTTACAACTCGCATGTCCATCGCGACTATTGGCAGGACATGCTTGGCGTCTCCGAAATTCTGGTTCGCAACCACAGACTGCCCAAGCGGATGATCATAAGCCTTCGCGATAATCTTTTCACACCGATCAGTGCCCGCACTGACTATCTCTGGGAAACCGGAATTCCTTACTACCAGGATATGGCAGACCGCATTGGCGTCGAAAAGGAAACCTCTTGGACATCCCTGCCTTATCAGCGCGTGAAGCAGCTTTTCTCAATCTCGATGCTGTTTGACAATGTCACCCGTTGGTACAATGCGAATGAACTGCCACATGCATCCGCAGCGCGCCAATTTGAAACACTGGACACCTTGTTGCCTGACGGTTCAATTGTCTGGTCGAAAAAGCACATGAAATTGTTCACGCAGGAACGCTCAAAGAAAGAAGCACTGGCCTTTGCGGAAAAACGTCTCAATGACCCGCCGAAGGTTGAAGCCCGCGGCCTTGAAGCCATTGACAAGCTGCTGAGCTATTTAAAGTCACAGGGTGTCACCGTCTATCTTGCGCAAACACCATTCAACCCGATTTTCTATGACCGCGTACAGGGAAGTGCTTATGCTGACGGACTGGTCAAGATCGATACTTTGGTTCACGGCCTGGCTGCCAAACACGGACTGCAGGTCATTGGTGGTTACAATCCGCATAAAGTCGGCTGCGTTGCCTCAATGTATATTGATGCGGAACATGCAAACGCCACATGCTTGAAAAAAATCTTTGACCAATTCAGCGCTCTCGATCGCGCACAGGGAGGGAAATAATGTTTTTCACCTCCTATCCCTTCATCCTGGGATTCCTGCCGGTAACCTTCTTGGGATTTGTCCTGGCACACCGCATTGGCGGCTGGAACTGGGCAATCAATTTTCTGGGCGCCGCATCACTTGCATTTTACGGAATGTTCGGCATTCCACTGTTGCTTATCCTTCTCGGCTCCATTGTGTTCAACTACACCATTGGCAGCGTCATTTCCTGTCTCAAGGAAAATCCGGTTGTTTCGCGCAACGCCCTTTTTGTGAGCATCGCGTTAAATCTTGGGATGCTTGGCTATCTCAAATACACGAATTTCCTGATTGACGTCACAAACCAGATGGCAGGTACCGGCTTTGCGCACCTCGATATGGTTGTGCCAATTGGCGTCTCATTTTTCACCTTCATACAAATTGGGTATTTGATTGATGCCTATAACGGCCAGCTCATTCGCCACGATTTTGGCCGCTATGTTTTATTCAGTGCATTCTTTCCCTGCGTAACCGCAGGACCGCTGGTTTTGCAGCGCGAAATGATGGAACAGCTCGATAATCCCAAACATCGGGCTTTTGATCTCCGTCGCTTGATTGTAGGGCTCACCATGTTCGGTATGGGCTTGTTCAAGAAAGTGGTTTTGGCAGACTCCATTGCGCCATTTGCCAACCAGGTTTTTGACGGTGCCGCACATGGCGTCCACATTGACGCGGCAACCTCGTGGATAGGCGCGCTTTGTTATGCCTTGCAGCTCTACTTCGATTTCTCCGGCTATTCCGACATGGCCGTTGGTCTTGGCACTATATTTGGCATCAAGCTGCCGCTGAACTTCGATTCGCCGTTCAAGGCCACAAACATTTCAGATTTCTGGCGTCGCTGGCACATGACGATGACACGGTTTTTTACCAACTACATTTATTCCGGTCTTGCCATGAACGGCATGCGCAACAGTGCAAAATGGCGTTTGGGTGTGGCAGGCCGGTTCTTCCTTGTTGCGGCAATGCCATCGATTGTCACATTCATGGTCGCCGGTGTTTGGCATGGTTCAGGCTGGACCTACATCATCTATGGCCTGATGCATGGCTTTGCCATTGCAGCATTTCTGGCTTGGCGGGAATTCGCCGGAATTAAGCTTCCATCCGTTGTAGGCTGGGCGCTTACCATGGCAACCGTTGTCAGTGGCCTTGTGATGTTCCGGTCCGTTGATGTTTCGACGGCAGGAAACCTCCTGGCAAACATGTGGGGCCTGGGTTCATTTGATTTCTCCGCATCTTTGCTTGGTGTTGATGTGGCCCGTGCCTGTTCAATGATTGTGTTGCTGGGAGCGGTTACGCAGCTCTTGCCCAACACCCAGCAGATTCTGCACCATGACTGGCCAACCAGTGACGTGAAACCAAATACCACGGCACTTGATGCGGGCCTGCTTGCCTGGCGACCTTCCTTTGGTTCGGCATTTGTCACTGCAGCAATTTATACCGTAGCGCTGACCTCAATCGGTGCCGGATCCAATTTTCTTTATTACAAATTTTAGCAAAAGGGGACGGATATGAATCAGCATTTTACAGGGTTTAGTGAGGTAGTTCTTGCCCTGCCACGCGAAGTGGACCGGGAGGTTGCGGGTGATATTGAGAAGGAATCAGTTTTTGTGTCCCCGCAGATAGAACGCATCATTGTCAGTGAGGATGGCAAGTCAGCCCGCCTCGTGGCCCGTGCGGGCGCTGATCTGGTGGAAGTCACTGACAAAGCAAACCGTTTCCTTGAAGTGATGGTGCGGCAGGTGAGTGGCTTTGAAATCAAGGTATTTGTTGATACCAAGCGCAAGGACACTGGCCCTTATCAAATTGGCGTCAATGATGGTTTGGTCGAACGTGGCTGGATGCACGATTACGGCAAGGGCCAAGTCGCTTATAGCGGTCCTGTTCTCAAGCTTGCGCAGTTGATCAATGAAAAGGCGGGCGAACTTTACGCTGCTACCTATGGTGCCAAGGATGGCCATTTCCCGGCCATGATCGATGCCGACACCCTGCACAAATGCGGTTACTTCGATTCCCACCCAAATGCCGTGACCTTTGTCGGAAACGTCATTGAGGACTTTGATGCCATTGAAGAGTTCCGCCGTGCAAACTCATGCTCGGAAGGTGCTCTCATGCCGCACCAGGACCACATCCACATTGATGGCATGTGCCTCAATCCGGCAGCCTGCTTTCCGTGTTACCCGACCCTCAAGGGCAAGAAATTTGAAACCGGTGAATGCTATACATGGCTTGGACGTGTGTTCCGCTACGAGTCACGCAACATCAATGGGCTGGACCGGCTCTATGAATTCAACGTCCGTGAACTGGTGTTTGTCGGCACCGAGGAATATGTCCGCGATTGCCGCGCCAAGGCTCTGCCAATCGTTGAAGAACTCGCAAACTTCATGGATATTGATTGTCAGGTGCAAACCGCAACGGACCCGTTCTTTGCCACTGTTTCGGCGGCCAAAAAATTCTGGCAAGCCGCCCATGAAGTAAAAAATGAAATCAAGATCCCGGCCCTTGGAAACGACGGCAGTGTAAAAATGCTTGCCTGTGGTTCAATCAACCTGCACGGAAATTTCTTCGGCAAGCGCTTTGAGTTCAACTGTGCCAATGGCGAGCCAGCCCAAACGGGCTGTGTTGGCCTTGGCATAGAACGCTGGGTTCTTGCGGCTTTCACACAGCATGGATTTGATGAAAGCCGTTGGCCGGAAGCCGTCCGCAAAAGGATTTTTTCTTAATATCAGTCACATCTCACAGCCAGTAAACAGGAGTAAAAAATGCAACTTTATCAATTGATCGGAAAAGTTTTGGGAGTGGACCCGGCAGGTCTGACCGAAGAATCGAATGCCCAGAACACCCCAAAGTGGGATTCACTGCGTCACATCGAAGTGGTGTTCGCCATGGAAAATGCGTTCCACATCCGCTTCACCATGCCGGAAATTGCAAGCCTCAGGAAGCTTGGCGATATTCGCAAACTTCTCGAAACGAAAAATGTCCATCTCAATGAAGTTGGAGTTGTAAAAAAGGTGGCATGATGTTGCCTTTTGTCGAGTTGAAATGATCTAAGTCTGGGGCGTAAAATAAAAATGAGTTCGCAAAAGTCAGTCAAGCTGTTGGTTGTAGATGATGATGAAGACGATCTTTATCTCATCACCGATGCACTGAATGAAGTGAACGGCACGCGTTACAGTGTGACCACAGCTTCATCGGCGCTTGCCGCAATGAGCGAGCTTTCCAAAAATGCTTTTGACGTTATTTTCAGTGACTACCGTTTGGGTGTTGTAACGGGCATTGATTTCATAAATCATGTACGGGCGGCAAGAATTGATACTCCAATCATTTTGCTCACAGGCATAGCCGACCAGGTCATTGATGAAGCGGCCCTCAAGGCCGGTGCATCCGATTTTGTGCCAAAAACCTCCATTAATCCCGACGTGCTCGACAGGTCAGTGCGTTATGCGCTGGCCCATGCCGATCGGCACCGGTTGCTGCAAACTGTTCTGAGCAGTACCAGTTCCGGGATTGTCGTGCTGGATAGCGAAGGCAAGATTTCCCTATGGAACCCAAGGTTCCTGGAATTTGCACATGCAGCCTTTGGTGAGGACGTCAAACGGTTTGAGAAAACCATAGAGCTTACGCTGCGTTCGCAGGAAAAAGACATATGGGTTGGTGAGCGCATTGTTGAAGCGCATACGACACGATTGCCGGATGGTGGTTGTGTGCTTGCCCTCCATGACGTGACCCAACGCGCGACTGACCTTAAAAACCGCGAAATGGCTGAACAGCAAATTCGCAAAGTAGCAATGCAGGATGCTTTGACAGGCCTGCCGAACCGCATGGCATTCAATGACTATCTGGACGGCTGTCTGGAAAAAGCGGCTGCTTTGAAGACAAATGTTGCCGTACTGATTTTTGATTTCAACAGGTTCAAGGAAGTCAATGATTTCTTCGGCCACGCAGCCGGCGACCAGCTCCTGAAAAACACGGCAGTTCGGCTTGGTGAAATCCTGACCAGTCATGAATATGCGGCACGGCTTGGCGGCGATGAGTTTGTCCTGGTTCAAGAACACGCAAGTCAGGATAGCGCGATAGACTTGGCGCAGCGCGTCGCGGCCAGCCTGTCGGTCCCGATGGAATGGGAAATCAAAATGATCGAAGCCAGTGTCAGCATTGGCGTATCACTGTTTCCCGAGCAAGGTGCCAATCGCCGTGATCTTCTCGCCAACGCGGATCTTGCCATGTACCGCGGCAAAGCCGAGGTCGGTCGTCCGGTTTGCGTTTATGACGCGAGCATGGACCATTTTATCCGCGAGCAAAGGAAGATGGCACATGACCTGCGCAGCGCCATTCCAAACAATGAACTCAATCTCAACTTCCAGCCGCAATTCAATACAGAAAGCGGACAATTGACCGGCTTTGAGGTTCTGTTGCGCTGGAACAGCCCCAATAGGGGTACAATTTCACCAGCTGTTTTCATTCCAATTGCCGAAGAAACCGGATTGATAAACGAGATCGATGAATGGGTTCTTCGCAAGGCGTGTCAAGCCATGATGGGCTGGCCATTGGTGCCGCGCATTGCAGTCAACATTTCAGCCAAGGCAATTTGTCAAACCGGTATTATCGGAACCGTACAGGCAATACTCATGGAAACCGGGTTGTCTCCGTCGCGCCTCGAACTCGAAGTTACCGAAACGGCGCTGATCCACGATCTCAACCGCGCGCTTCATAACCTGCGCCAACTCAAGGCCTTGGGAATCTCGATTGCCATGGATGATTTCGGAACCGGCTACTCTTCACTTTCACTGCTCAATTCATTCCCGTTTGACCGCATCAAGATCGATAAGTCATTCATTGAACTTGCTGGCAGCAATGTACGGGCAGACGCAATTTTCCATACAGTCATCGGTCTGGGTTTGGCATTGCGTGTGCCTGTGTTGGTTGAAGGAGTTGAAAGCCTCGATCAGTTCAAGTTTGCTGCGACGTCAGGCTGCGAAGAAGTGCAAGGGTTTCATTTTGGCAAGCCTATTTCAATATCAGACATGAATGATCTCTTTGACCACGTTGCAGGACCGCTTGATATCGGTACTTTCGAAAGTTGGTTGGCAGCTGCGGCACGCAAAAACCGCCGGGCCTAACGCTTGCTCAAATCATAGGGTCGGAAATGCTTGGAGAGTTTCAAGCCCTGTTTCTGATAATTTGATCCAATGCCCTGGCCATAGACCTGGGACGGCACCTCGGTGAGGGGTTCATACACCAGCCGCCCGATGATCTGACCGTCTTCCAGAATGAACGGCACCTCATGGCTGCGCACTTCAAGAACCGCACGTGCACCCTCGCCATGGCCGGATTGATGGCCAAAACCGGGATCGAAGAAACCAGCATAATGCACGCGGAACTCACCCACCAAGGGATTGAACGGCACCATTTCGGCAGCATGGGTCGGCGGCACGCGCACAGCTTCTTTTGAAGCCAGGATATAAAACTGGTCGGGATCGAGCACGAGCGACCCCCGCTGCCAGATGGGCTCCCAGAAATCCGAAGCCTCAAGCCCTGCTTTTTTATCCACATCAACAAGTCCGGAATGCCGCTTGGCGCGAAAGCCTACGGGGTTGTCCTTGTCCGTGCCCGAGAGATCAATGGTCAGCGCCAGGCCATTGTCGATATTGACATCACCTTCGGCGATGAGGCTTTCCCTGGCGTGCAGGTCGCGGATGATCTGGTCCGATGCCATGGGAGCACCGGCACGAAAACGAATTTGTGAAAGCCGTGATCCTGTGCGCGCCAGAATGGAAAATGTGCGCGGCGAGATTTCGGCATAGAGCGGACCATCATAGGCCTCGCCCACCTTGTCAAATTCCTGCGCGTAATCGGCAATCACGCGGGTGAAAATATCAAGACGGCCGGTGGAGCTTTTGGGGTTCGCGGCAGCTGATACGCCCTTCGGCAGTTTCAACGCTTCCAGCAACGGTACGATATAAACACAGCCCGTTTCCAGAACCGCACCTTCGGTCAAATTCACGCGGTGCAGCACCAGTGTTTCCAGCCGCTTTGCCACAGTGGATTTGGGACCGGGCAAAAACGAAGCCCGCACCCGGTAGGCCCATTCACCCAGCCTGAGATCGAGGCTGGCGGGTTGGATTTGGTCATCATCCAGCTTGCGCGATGGCGCGATAAAGCCACGCGCGCAATAGTCTGCAATCACGCGGGCGGGCAAAATTCCTTGTGGGACCTGTGTCATGGCTCTTATTGGCTGATTTTCCACAGCTTTCGCAAGGGGGTAACGGAGACAGTGGAAAACTCCGCACAACCCGCTAGAATGCCCCACATGTACAACGCCATCACCCGAAATATCCGCATCAATGTGCAACCGCAATTCCTCGAAGGCCAGTCCAAGCCCGAGGACGCCAAATTCATGTGGGCCTATACCATCACGGTGGAGAATGGCGGCGAAGAGGTGGTGACGTTGAAATCGCGTTACTGGAAAATCACCGATGCGCGTGGCCGCGTGCAGGAAGTGCGCGGCGATGGCGTGGTGGGCGAACAGCCAACACTGCGCCCCGGCGAGAACTTCCAATATACATCGGGCTGCCCGCTCTCAACGGCCAATGGCTTCATGGTGGGGCACTACATCATGCAGAACCAGGATGGCGAAACCTTCGATGTGGATGTGCCCGCCTTCTCGCTCGACAGTCCCTATGATACCCACAGCGTGAACTAAAACCATGATTGGCGAAATCTTTACGGCGCAAGCCATGCTGGCCCGTCTGGTGAGTTTTGACACCACAAGCCGCGATGGCAACATTCCGCTCATCGCATTTGTGGAAAGCTATCTGGACGGCTGGGGCATTCCGCATTTCCGCGTGGATTATGAAGCAGGCAAGAAAACCAATCTCTTCGCAACCATCGGCCCGGACATTTCAGGCGGCATCGTGCTGTCGGGCCATACGGATGTGGTACCCGTCGATGGCCAGAACTGGCAGAGCAATCCCTTCATGCTGGATGAACGCGATGCCAAGCTCTATGGCCGCGGCACCTGTGACATGAAAGGCTTCATTGCTGTCGCACTCGCCATGGTACCGAAATTCAAATCAGCCAATTTGAAAACCCCCATCCATCTCGCCTTGTCCTGTGACGAAGAAGTGGGCTGCAAGGGTGTCAGGCCGCTGGTGGCGCATATCAGGGACCACATGAAAAAACCTAAGCTGGTGATCGTGGGTGAACCCACCTCCATGCAGGTCGTCAACGCGCACAAGGCGGCCATTACATTTTCAACGGAAGTGACAGGCCATGAAGCCCACTCCAGTCTTACGGACCAAGGCGTCAATGCCATCATGGTGGCGGGTGAGTTGCTGGGCGAGATCAACCGCATCAAACATGACTTGATCGAACGCGGCGATCCCACGGGACGATTCAATCCGGCTTACTCAACCATACATGTCGGTGTCATTGAAGGGGGTACGGCCAAGAACATCATCCCGCGCAAGTGTTTGTTCCAGTGGGAAACCCGTCTGCTGCCAACGGCTGATACGGATGAAGTGCCGACACGCTTTGAAAAATTTTCCAAGACGCTTGAACCTGCGATGAAAAAAATCGCGGATGATACGGGCATTCAAAACACGCAGACCAATGCCGTGCCGGGTCTGGCGCCGGAAGAAAATTCCCCCGCCGAATATCTGGCGCTGCATCTCGCCGAAGCCAACGGCACCCATGCGGTCTCCTATTGCACGGAAGCAGGACTGTTCCAGCAAATCGGTATTCCTGCCATCATCTGCGGCCCCGGCTCCATAGAACAGGCGCATAAGCCTGATGAGTTTATCGCCATATCAGAAATGCAGAAATGCGAGACGTTCATGCAGCGGTTGCGGGAGCATTGCCAGACGTGAGTCCGCCTCCGGTAAAGCCGGTGCTTCCGCTTTCGCCTTGATGCTTTCAGGAGGTATCGACCTTGAGGCCATCGATGGCGAGGTAGTGGCATTCCATGAGGATGTCGTCGACCTCGCGACGCTTTCTGCGTCGGTATCCGGGGGGATGGCCGGGCCGGATGGGGGTCTTGAAGATTGGACCTGGATT
>JANOVC010000012.1:0-3350 GCA_031417195.1 Rhodobiaceae bacterium | reverse complement strand
GTGGACGTCGAGCCGTTCGTGCCGACCGAGGCGGTATTTGCGGTCGACAAGAAGATGTAGATCGCCCCCGGATCAAGTCCGGGGTAGGCTATTTGGTGAGGGTTTCAGGCCGAAAATGGCGGGAGAGGCGCACCAGTGCTTGCGTTTCTAACCTTCATGGCAATCGAAAAGCCACTACTGGACTCTGCGGATACGCACGCGGACTTGACTAAATGTGCCGCCATTGTGGTTTCAAAGGCAGCCTATTTTTTTCTTTGCCTTGCGATGAAAAGTGACTGCGCCATTTCAAATGCATCGTCCAACCCCATTCCGGAATCCTGTTCCGGCGCAACCTGCTTAAAACCCGTATGCATCAAAGCCATCAATTCCAGCCCGCTAAATTTCTCACCGGGCAAAGAGTTGAGCTGGTACTTTTTTTCGGAAGAAGCGTAGTCAAGACCACTCATCCCTAGCACGCCAATTTCAAACGCGATTTGCTGCACTTGCTTTTTTTGCAATTTTTCGAACCGCTCCATGGCCGCAACAATGTACATGGTCGACGCCATATCCATTGCCTTCAGCAGTTCCGGATTTGTCGTGCCAACGGGTGTCTTTTCGGCATTCGGATCGGGTTTGGTTTTCGGCTTGTGAGCTAACCCGCTCGGGTCAACAATCCATTGGTACCAATCCCGAATCTTCAGTTGATCCGCAAATTCATCGACTAGATCGTATTCATCGCCTGGTTGGAAGCCTTTTTTGGCTCGTGATTGAAAATGGCTGTAGAGCTTGCCGCCAAGTGCAAAGTTTTCGAGCTTTCGATAACTTGGGGTGAAATCGGCAATGCCATGTGTAAAGTCACGCAACCATAACGCCATAACCGTGTTGAGCGTATCGTTTACTCGAAGAATCAATTTCGGCGTAAGTTCGCGTACGGTTTTCTGCGTTGTGATGTATTCGGCTTCGCTAGCAAGCTGAACCAATGAACAATACTGACTGTGCTTGAGGGCTGGCAATCCGTCTCGAATGCGTTCTTCGATAATCATGTCCAATGGTGCATTGAAGATAAACCCGCATGCACCATTCAGAATTTGAACAATCACCTCCGCAGTGTTCTGCGTATTGGCTACCCCCCCCCGTTCCATTTTCTTAATATCGCCGGCCATAGCACGTAGCGCGGTTTCTCGCGTCACGGCTGTTGTTCCAAACCATTTGTTGCGGCCCTTTGACCGCGCTTCTGCTTCAAGTGCGATGTGGGTGAATTCATGCGCACGTATATGCGGCACCAGCTCTTCCGAGTATTGGCTTCGAATGATCACCAAATGATGATCGCGCTGCTTCTTCCAGGCCATCTGCGTTTGACCGGCGAGTAGTGCATCCATTGCCTTCCGCTCTTCCTTGACCGGAAAGCTGGAAATATCCTCGACATGCTCTTTGTAGACCGCAAGTGCATCGTTGGCACTGCCGAGAGATATCTTCGCAAGAGTCAGTTGCGTGTTCTTGTAGTTGTCGCGCGCGGCTCTGAAAACTGGCTGCGACCGTGCATCCTGGAGCTCGGCGTCTTTGAACAACTGTTCGATTGAAGCCAGGGCTTTGTCTGGCTCCGACTTTCCTACGTATGCGTGGGATTTCCCGAAGTAGGGATTGGCGAACTTTGGGTTGATCGCAATGGATTGGTCAAATAAATTAATCGCTTCGTCCCACTTCTCTTGTTCGAGCGCAATGCCGCCCATCGAGTTAATCGCCCAGCTATCCTTGGGATTTATTTCCAACGCCTTTTTGTAAAAACGGATCGCGCCTTCAAAATCATCTTGATTCCTTGCCAGGATATTACCGAGAACCACGTATGACCAACTGTCCTTTGGATCTAACGTCGCGGCCTCAATCAGGTGCTCCTTCGCTTCCGCGATCTTGTTCACTTCCATCAACGCCATTCCGAGATCGCGGCGCGCTAATACATACGTTGGATCCAGTTCTAAAACGCGCTCCCAAATATTGATTGCCTTGACGTACTCTCCGGCCTTGGCTCGTTGAGAAGCCTTTTCGTGAAGTCGAATTGCTTCAAGTTTGTTTGAAATGACGCGCTCTGGAATATCAATACTTACTATTCCATCCGCAACGGAAATGTTCGTCTCGGCGGGCAGGAATTCGTAGACATGTCGCAGGCGTTGAATGATTTCCTCATCGTTGCCCCCGGTCAAAATACGGCCTTCAATATCCTCAAGGTCTTTCAGCGATACATAGAATTGCATGGTCTGCCTGTTAATTTGTGGCGAATGTCGCCACGTTTTTCTCGAGGCAATATTTTGACATGGATATCCCCTCGGAGACTGCGCGTCACTGCAGCACTGCCAGGAGTTCAGCGACGACATTTACATTGGCCGCATCCTCTTGAAGCAAGACAATGTCGTGAAAACTTGGATCAGTTGAAGAAGGGCTCAGCGTTACCCTGACGTGCCGCCAGGTTCCATCTGCACTCGTGACCTTTTCACTACCGTACATCTTCACCGTATAGGACGCACCGTTTTCCGCGTCACAAATCGTTCGATGTTGGGCCACTACGATCTTGCCTTGTCTAGTCCCGGCGGGGTTAGCCCTAAACAAGCACCAAGAGCCACTAGGAATCCTTTTATTCATTGATTCGCCGATCACTTGCGCGACAAATAAACCCTGTGCCGGTGCCATTCCATCTGGCAGCTCAACCCATTCTTCCTCGCCAGTCGCCTGAAAATCACTGAATCCACCCGCCGCGAACTTCAGGTCAAACAACGGGACTGAATTTACATAGGGCTTTACCTCTTTCGCTGGAAGCCGCCTGAATGGCAGAACCGTGTTGTCGATGGTATCCGCACTGGGCGATTGAGGATCACTTCGGTCGCTGGCCATAACTTCAGGCGCACCAGCATGTAGGAGGCGGTCTTTGAAATACTCTGCTGTGGCTTTGTCGGTGAAATACACATAGCAACCCTTCATGCCCCGCGTCATCAAGGTGCGATAAGTATTCCTAATAATGGTGTCGACTTTTTGCGTCGCTAATTCCGCATTTGAAGAGAGAAGTTTTCGGTATCCATGAATTGATCTGTCGTTTTTTGAGCGCGCCTTTGGACGCGTGACCAACACCCCATTTTCTACAATCAGGTCCGGCCCCACGACCACACCAATGTAGTCGACCTCCAAACCCTGACAGGTGTGAATGCACCCGATCTCGTTCACGGATTTTTCGGCAATCAGCCACAGGCTGCCATCAGCCGTCAGGTTCCATCGCATTCCAAAACCGAATTCAGGTATGACCACATCCAGTTTGGTTGGGTCACTCTTGCTCACCCAGTCCCAACAATAGCCGGCGACCATTCGCGCTTTGTTGTTTTCCTTGT
>JANOVC010000011.1:0-16447 GCA_031417195.1 Rhodobiaceae bacterium | reverse complement strand
TCATCGAGCGCTGCTTCTCAAAGCTGAAGCAAAACCGCAGGCTCGCTACCCGATACGATAAAACCGCAGTCAGCTACATCGGGTTTGTTCTCATCGCATCTGCGCGGCTTTGGATAAGGAACTTTGTCAACACAGCCTAGTAATCAATAACAGTAGTCCATATTTTGATTCGTAGTTGGCGAGTAAATAACAGACTTCTGTTGGGTTTGACTCTGTATGCGAAAGTATCGGCAAGATATAATCTAAAACTTGGTACTCGTCGTTTGCAACATCAATTTCACCATCATACAAAACCTTTGTTGCTGTGTCCGTTCGTTGTGCGATGTTTTCAAATTCAACTTCCAACATTCTGTCACCTGACATCCACTTTTCAGCATCAAATTTCATATAGTTCATTGCAGCGGCCAATGCCCCAGCTGTTATGGCCGGAATAATCCAGTTGCGAGCGACAACGCGTGTACGGCTCGGAATTGTGGTTGGTTCGGGAAGACTAAGTGTATCTTTATGCTCAGACGAGGAACGAAGCCAATTCAGAATAGGGGGCCACTGCCCCAGCGCGTCGTAATAATAACTGTGGCGCAAATTTTTGAAATTCCATTTACCTGTGACTGTAAACACATACCGCATTGCAGGTGCATCTGCGGTAGTCATGGGGAGCAAAGTTGTATCAATTTTGGTGTGAAGGAATGTAAATAAGCCTTCCCAACCATAGCCAAATCTATGTGCCTTAATAATCACTTGTGTTATTATACAAAGTACTAATGTAGCGGGGGCTGCCAAAATTGAAAACCTTGGAGCATAAGTTGCTATCCAAAAAATATTATGAGCAAAGAGCTCGGAGTCTAATACTAACAAGCTCAATTCAGCGATAATCCAACTCACCACGATTAGACGCCAAAACCAAGATAGCATGAGGAGCGGGAGGCTTTGAACTCCCAGAAAGACGGAGGCAAAGTAGTCTAAAAATTTTAGGGACAGGCCTGCCTCATCGAATGCTATCTTGCAAGCAAGCGAGGGAACCGTGAGTGGTGCAAAGCCTATTTTGTTTTGAATAACATAGTTTGCTGCGTTGAGCCGCACAAGAAGATAATTTTTGATCTTGACGCGTATTTTTCTGGTGTCCTCTTTGCCACTTTCGTTGGTTATGTAACGGTGTTGCGTTAAGAAATAGAGAAATGCCCAATAAATTAGCGTTATGGTTGAAATAGTCTCAGAGTGAAATTTGTTCGACAGCCCAAACACAACAAAAAATACTGCCACTTGAATGTGCAACAAAACGGTGATGACTGCAGCTGCGGTTTCAACAGAAAACTGAAGTGAGCTTCGGCGACGAATATCGATAAAGGGTGTTCCCAGAAACACGATGTTTTTGACCTGTCTTCTTGCGACTTTACCAAGGTCATTTATTGCGTACCGTATGACATTTCCGCCGTGACTATGACCTATAAGGGCAATTTTTCCTCTCGGTCTTGTGGTAGCAAGCTTCTCAATTTCTACCGCAAGGTCATTCCCCGCAGTCTTCCTAGCAACGTGTGAGTTTGCTCCTGTCCAGTTGAAGGGTATAACTTGCACCGAAGCATATTCAGCTTTTAGCAGTTTGGTCAGAGGAGAGTCTGAGTGGATCCAAGGGGCATTGTGTGCAAACGTACCGTGTACCAAGATAATGTAGTCTGGTTGTCTCAAGATCTTTTTCATCCACTTTGCCGCTCTTCAGTTGCACGCATGTATGCTGTAGTTCCTACATCCAACTCAAATTTGTTGCCGTGCTCGATATTATGTACCAGTCGCGACATGAAGCTATTGTATGTGGGACCTCTCGTCGAGTGGGTTTGGTTTTGGCGTGACGGTGTCCGGCTCCGGCCGAGCCGCCCAAACCATGTCTGGTCCTATGACTTTGTTCTGGGCAGGACCAATGACGGGCGGGTGTATGGAACCCTGAACTGAGCTGCTGCAATTAAATTTACAAAGTTCTCTCCCGGCACGCTGTCGCAAGAAAACGCCGGGAGAGTAAAAGGCGGCATCATACGCGTTACCTCGAAAGTGCAAGCCCTGCACTTCCCCAAGAGCTGTGATGCCGCCAATTGTTCCCGGTGCGTTGTAAGCTGATGCAGACGATACCATCGTCCAACCGGTTGCGCAGTTGGCCCGCAATATTGTGGGTTCCTAAAAGGTGCTTCGTGGAAGCTGCCAAATCTCACTCATGCAAGGGCAATCGTATTCTGACGACAAGTCCATGCGGCTTTGCATCTTCCAAAGTAATACGGCCATTGTGGGCTGCGACAATGGCCGAACATATTGAAAGGCCCAACCCAAAGCCCTCATTTTTGCCCGAGCCGCGCGCATCATCGCCACGTTGAAATGGCTTCAGCAGCGACTGTTTTTTGTCATCCCGGATCCCAGGTCCATCGTCAGTTATCAAAATGTCAATCATGCCTTCGACAGTTTCTGAAAGATGCACAAGCACCTTGGCATTGAACCCCAATGCATTCTCAATGAGATTGGTTACGGCACGCTTGATCTGGTCTTCATCGCAGTGAATTGGAAAACGCTTATGTGGTTCAAAAGTCACCGGCTGATCGAGATCGGCATAGTCGTCGCATAAAGACTGCAAGAGACTGGAGAGATCGACGGTTTTAAGTTCGGGTTCAAGTCTCGTCGTTTTCACATATGTGAGAGCCGATTGGACCATGCGGTTCATTGAATTTAGATCACCCAGCATTTGTTTTTTAGTTTTCTTGTTTTCCACGTATTCCGTGCGTAACCGCAGCCTTGTTATAGGTGTGCGCAAATCATGGCTGACAGCCGCAATCATGTAAGTGCGGTCCTCAACCAGCTGGCTCGTGCGTTTGCCCATTTCGTTGAAGGCCCGGGCAACCTTGACGACTTCAGTTGGACCGGTTTCCTGTATCGCCGCGAAGGGCTGGTCGGCATCGAATTTACTTGCCGCATTAGCGAGCCTCGACAATGGCGACCCAAGCCGATTGGCGGCCCATATGGAAATAACCATTAAAACAATTGCGAATGAGCCAAGCACCGCGATCATCTGGAGGCTTGCCGGAATGTCACTTTCAATTTCAGTCGGAAGCAGAAAAGACATCGCGAACCCGTCTTCAAAGGCCACTGTAATCATGTCCTGGGTATCATCATAGGTCTTTGCACCTACCAAGAATTTAGTTCCCAATTCGGCCTGCATTTTGGGAACTTCAATATTTGTCCAGCCCGTCTTGTCGTTGACCTCACCGGGGCCTTTTGGGATCATCGCAACCGAATTTTTATAGTTTTCAAGCCGGAAACTGGGCACTACCTTGACAATGGTATTGAATAACTCCGCTCTTTTGGTTGGATCAGGAGTGTTCACGATCATTTTTACAATCATCATGGCTCTAACCACCATGGGCTGTTTGAGGATGACGGGATTATCTTCAACGGTAGATATGTAAAATGTGGCGATGAACGACAGCACGATTAAATGCAAAAAAACGCTACCCGCAATCAAGGCGGCGATCTGGCTTGAAATCCGGCGCGGAACAATCCAACTGACGTATTTCAGCATTTAAGCAATTTTGCCGGTGAACACATAACCGTTTCCACGAATGGTTTTTATCAGTTGTGGATCTTCGGGAACTGATTCCAGTTTTTGCCGCAAACGGCTGACCAGAATATCCACACTGCGTTCGAATGGGCCTGCGATACGGCCATGAGTCAAGTCCAGAATCTTGTCGCGTGACAGAACCTGTCCCGCATGCGCGCAAAGCACCAGGAGCAGGTCAAACTCCGCACTGGTTAAAACAACACGCACCCCTTGTGCATCTGTCAATTGGCGCTGTGCCGTGCTCAGCCGCCAGTTTGAAAAAACGATCGTTTCATCACGCAGCGCCAAAGGTTGCACCGGCGCTACCGCATAGCGCCGCAACACGGCACGAATACGGGCCAGCAATTCCCGGGGGCTGAAAGGCTTGGTGATGTAGTCATCGGCTCCAAGCTCAAGTCCCAGAACCTTATCGATCTCCTCGCTCTGTGCCGTAAGCATGACAATCGGAATCTTGCTGTCCAGCCTTAAACGCTTACAGATACTTTCACCACTTTCGCCCGGCAGCATCATGTCGAGAACCACAAGATTAATATTACGGCTCTTTAACTCACGGTCCATGTCGCGGCCGTTTGAGACACCTGTAACCCTCAGGCCATTGGCCACAAGAAATTTGGAAACAAGCTCGCGTATGGCCCTGTCATCTTCCACCAGCAATATCTGATTGGCGTTATTCATGCCTGACTATTTGCCCGAATGCACCGAAACCCGCCAGATGTTGTTTTGTAACTGACTGTGTCTGCGCCCGGAAGGCGGTGTTAAGTGATAACCACAGGTCAATGGTTTTTGGTATTTCAGACCTTTACTTCAGTGGTTGATGTCCTTGGTGGGCGCAGTAGGATTCGAACCTACGACCCGCTGATTAAGAGTCAGCTGCTCTACCAACTGAGCTATGCGCCCGCCTTAAGAAGGCGAATGACCCCACCAATAGCAAGATCATTTTCGGTTCATAGGGTGGATATTGTGGCTTGTCTAGGGTTAGTTCACATGAACACATCAAGTTGCGGCTGGCCGGATTCCCTGCGCATGTCTTCCTGCCAACGCTTAAGCAACACCTTGCGGCGCTCGGGATATTTTTCCTTCAAAACCTCCATGGCGTGCATGCGGTCCGTGCGGAAAGAGCGAAAGCCTTTGCGCAATTCGCACCACGCGATAATTATGCGCTGGGCATCGAAGTAAGACACGGCGATGGGCCAGATCGTGCGGTTGGTTTCAGCACCCTCTTCCGCCTTATAGGTGATGGCCACCTTGCGGCTATCCCGGATAGCGGCGCGAAGCTGTGCCACGTCAATTTTATCTGCCACATGATCATAACGCGGAGGCACGAGAAGAGCGGCATCATAGAGAAAGGGCTTCAGTTTTTCTGGCAGCACGGTGCCAATCTTGGCCACTGTATCAAGTGCTGCCCGCGCCAAATCAGCATCACCGCGCCTTGCCACCCAGCGCAGGCCGAGCATCACGGCTTCGAGCTCATCTGTCGTAAACATCAAAGGCGGCAGATCATAGCCTTCACCGAGAACATAACCCACGCCCGCCTCGCCGCGAATGGGAACGCCATCAGTGATCAGGGTTGAGATATCACGGTAGACCGTGCGGAGTGACACCTCAAGCTCACGCGCCATGACATCGCCCGTCACAGGCCTCCTGTGGCGGCGCAGAATTTGGATCAATTGCAGAAGGCGGTCGGCGCGGCGCATGGTGTGGTTCTACTGACTGTTGCTGACAGTTTCTGTCAGCAGTATGGCAGTAGTAGTGTAGCATGGAAGGAGACACAACAATGATCACACTTTATGGTTCCAGCCCCATGTTTGGCCTGCCGCAGGCAAGCGCCTTCGTGGCCAAGGCAGAACTCTTGCTCAAGCTCTCTGGCCAGGCCTACGAGGGTGCAAAAGCAGACCTCCGCAAGGCACCCAAGGGCAAGATGCCCTATATCAAAGATAATGGCGTTATCATTGCTGACAGCGCCTTCATTCGCATGCACCTTGAGAAAAAATATGGCATTGATTTTTCCGGCGGTTATTCGGCCCGTGAACAGGGTGTTGGCTGGGCGTTGAATGCATTGTTGGAAGACCACATTTACTGGCTGAACATTCAGGACCGCTGGATGGATGATGAAAACTTTTTCAAGGGACCGGTACAGTTTTTCAACGATGCGCCCGCAATCATCCGTTCGCTGATTGTCAAGATGGTGCGGAAGCAAGTGCGCAAGAACATCCACGCCCATGGTCTGGGTCGCCACACGGCGGAGGAGCGACTGGAGCTGGGAAAGAAGGCGGTGGATTCTGTCTCCAATATTCTAGGCGGCAATGCCTATGCTCTTGGCGACAGGGTTTGTGGAACGGATGCGAGTGTTTATGGCATGATGAGCAGTCTAAGCTGCGCTTACTTCCGCTCCGAGATTGGTGAATATGCGCGAACCAAAACCAATATTATGAATTATTTAAAGCGCATGACAGCAGAATTCTACCCGGACTTTGCAAATGCCTAAGTTTGATAACAAAGCTGTAGAGGCGGTTTTCAACGCCTATCCCAAAGAGCAGAAAACAAAACTCATGGCTTTACGCGACATGATATTTGACGTGGCGCAATCAACGCCGGGTGTTGGCAAGCTGGAGGAGGCCTTGCGTTGGGGCCAACCCAGCTATCTCACCACTGAAACGGGCAGTGGCAGTACACTACGGATTGATGCCGTCAAAAATGAGCCGGATAAATATGCGCTTTATTTCATCTGCACCTCTGGCCTCGCAGATGAATTCAAGGAGCTCTACAGAAACGACATGACTTTTGTGGGCAACAGAAGCATTGTGTTTCATGTAGCAGATCGGCTACCACTCAAGGCCTTGCGCCATTGCATTTCGTTGGCGCTGACCCACCATTACCGCAAGCGAGCCAAACATGACCAAGCTACTGCCCATCATCATCGACACGGATCCCGGCCAAGATGACGCCGTCGCCATTCTTCTGGCGCTGGCCTCACCAGAATTTGAGGTGCTGGGCATTACGGCCGTTGCCGGCAACGTGCCGCTCGCACTCACCGAGGTGAATGCGCGCAAGATTTGCGAGCTTGCGGGACGGTCTGACATCAAGGTTTACGCCGGGGCCATACGCCCCCTGCTCCGTCCGCTGGTCACCGCCGAGCATGTGCATGGCCGCACCGGACTTGACGGACCCGTTCTGCCAGACCCCACCATGCCATTGCAGAAACAACATGCGGTGGATTTCATTGTTGAAACCCTTATGACGCGCGCGGCGGGAACCGTCACACTCTGCGTGCTTGGCCCCATGACGAATATTGCACTCGCCCTTATCCGCGAGCCGCGCATTGCCTCGCGCATCAAGCGCGTCGTGGCCATGGGTGGCGGTTTCTTTGAAGGCGGTAACATTACGCCCGCAGCCGAGTTCAACATCTACGTGGACCCCCATGCGGCGCGTGCCGTGTTTGACGCTGGCATTCCCATCACACTGGTTCCGTTGGATTGCACGCACCAAGCCTTGACCACAACACCGCGCATTGAAAAATTCCGCGCCATGAAAAACAACTCTGGCCCCGCAATCGCCGCGATGATGGACTTCTTCGAACGCTTTGATGAACAAAAATACGGTACTGACGGCGGCCCCCTGCATGACCCTTGCGTCGTGGCGTGGCTGCTGAAGCCGGAGCTCTTCCAGTCCCGCGATGTCAACGTGGCCATTGAGTGCGAGTCCGAGCTCACCATGGGCATGACCATTGTGGATTGGTGGAAGGTAACCGACCGCAAACCCAATGCCACGGTGTGCCGTTCCGTTGATGCGGAGGGTTTCTTTGACATGTTGACGGAGCGCATTGTTACGTTAAGCTAATTTCCAAAGGGAGATTGGCCATGGGCAAAGGACGGCTGGAAGCATTCAGTGACGGCGTGATTGCCATCATCATCACAATCATGGTTCTGGAGCTCAAGGTTCCGCATGGTGAAGAACTCTCCGATCTTTTGGCACTCGCGCCAGTCTTTCTCAGCTATGTCCTGAGTTTTACAAATATTGCCATCTATTGGAACAATCACCACCACCTGCTGCACACAGTCAAGGAAGTGAGTGCAGGAATCTTGTGGTCCAACATGCATCTGCTGTTCTGGCTTTCCCTTATCCCCTTCACGACGGGCTGGATGGGTGAGAACCATTTTGGCACGTGGCCTGTTGTCATCTATGGCGTGAACCTCAGTATGGCAGCCATTGCCTACACCATCCTCACTTTTGCGATCATCAACGCCCATGGCCAAAATTCAGCTATCGCCAAAGCCGTAGGGTCCGACTCAAAAGGCAAGGTTTCACTTGCGGCCTATCTGCTGGCCATTCCAATGGCTTTTGTTTCAACCTGGATTGCAGGCGCGTTGTTTGTCGCCGTCGCCATGATGTGGTTCCTCCCCGACCCACGGATTGAAAAAGTGGTGAAGGAATAATTTTACTATAAAACCATGCCGGTTTCAGGCACCACAACCTTGCGTTTGCGTTCCCGATAGGAAATGTAGACCGCGCAGGCAATCAGGATGCCAACGCCGAGGAAGGTCCAGCCGTCGGGGAAGTCGCCGAAGAAATACCAGCCCACAATGACGGCCATGATCATCTCAGTGTATCCAAAGGGCGCAAGCAGTGAGGCTTCGGCATATTCCATGGCGCGGACGGCGAGGTAATTTCCGAGTGTTGCAAAGAATGCGAGCAGCGGAAACAGCAGCCACTGGTTCAGCGTTGGTTCTTTCCAAACGAACAAGACGGCGACGGACGACAGAATGGCGCCCGCAAGGCTGGTGTAAAACGTGTTGGCAATGGCGCGGCCTTCACTGGCAATGATACGGGTGAGCAGCATGTAAATGCCGGAACAGGTGCCTGCACCAAGCGCCATCAACATGCCAGGGTTCACGCTTTGAAAGCCGGGGCGGATAATGATCAGTGTACCGATGAACCCCACAAGTACTGCCAGCCAGCGGCGGATACCCACTTTTTCACCCAGTACAAGCGGTGACAACATGGTGACCACGAGGGGTTGCACGAAATAGATCGCGAGTGTTTCCGCAACACCCTGGAATTTGAGTGCGCCAAAGAACAGGGATGTGGCAACACAGACAAGAACCGCGCGAACGAAATGCATGAGGGGGTGATGGGGGATGAGCGCCTTCATACCTTCGCTGTGAACCACCAGCGGAGCCGTCATCGCCATGCCGAAAAACAGCCGCGCCCAGACGATTTGAATGATCGGCACATTCTGCTGGCCGAGGAACTTCGCCACCACATCAAGGAACGGCATCACCAGCATGGCGGAGACCATGAGGGTAATCCCGATGATTGGTTTTGAGCTCTGGGCGGCCATAACCTTTCGCTAACCCATCGCCCACGCATTGGCAATTCGTTTACGGTTTGCGTGCATGATGGGCAGGTATGAGTATTTGGAGCAGTGCATGAACGATCAAATCGGCATCACCGCTTCGAGAGCCGCCTAACTCAGGGGGTTTTACAAAACCTCCGGCGGCGCCTCGAAGGGTGCGTTAGGAGGAACTATGTTTAAGTCAAGTTTAGTGTGTGTGTTGGGTGTCATGGTGCTGGCTGCAAGTCCGGCGCAGGCGGGCCTCATGTGTGGCAAGCACGTGGATTTTGTCAAAGCCCTTACGGATAAATTCGAGGAGCAAGGCAAGGCCATGGCCATCGCCGGTCAAAGGAACCTGCTGGAAGTCTTCACCTCAAAGTCCGGCACGTGGACAATCCTGATGACGTCGCCTGAGGGCAAGACCTGCATTGTTGCTGCCGGAAATTCCTGGGAAGACCTGCCGCCAACAAAGAATCTGACGTCGCTTTAGGCTTTCAAACGCTGGTTTGCTGGATCCCACGGCGACTCGGCAATCACTTTTGCCCGGCGCTTTTCGGTGAACATCAGCACGTCAAATGTGGTGCCCTCGGCGATCAGGTTTGGGTCAACATAGGCAAAGGCCAATGATTTTTCGACGCTGTGACCATAGCCGCCCGACGTGGTGAGGCCCACGATCTTGTCTCCGGCATAAACCGGTTCGTTGCCCATGCAATCTGAGTCAGTATTTTCAACTTCGAGGCAGACCAGTTTGACGCGCGGTCCACGCTGGTGTTTGGACAGGCTTGCTGATTTGCCGATGAACGCGCGGTTATCGGTGCGGATGAAGCGCTCCATGGACGCTTCAAACATGTCGATTTCCGTGGTGAGTTCCGAGCCCCAGCCGCGGTAGGATTTTTCCATGCGCAACGCGTTCATGGCGTAGCTGCCGAACATTTTCAGTCCGTGTGGTTTCCCGGCCTTTAGCAATTCATCAAAAACTTTAGGCATATCGGCCATGGGAATGTGGAGTTCCCAGCCCAATTCACCGACATAATTCACCCGCAACATGCGCACGTTGGGAACATCTGCAACAGTTCCGATCTTGCCCGACAGCCAGCGGAAGGCAGTATTGCCGAGATCGGTTGCCGTGCATTGGCTGAGAACGTCACGGGCGCGTGGGCCGGCCAAAACCAACACACCGTAATCATCGGTGCGGTCGGCTATTGTGACCTGTTCAGAGGCGAGCTTGCGCCACTCCAATTGATCCTTGTCATGGAGCTGCGCCACCGCTGCGGAGAGCACATAGAAATGATCTTCGGCAAGGCGTGTGACGGTGATTTCGGATTCGATGAAGCCATTTTGGTTCAGGAGATGGCCGAGGATGATGCCGCCGTCTTTGGTTGGAATCCTGTTGGCGCAAATACGTTCGAGAAAGGCGTGTGCGTCCCTGCCCTGCACATCAAATTTGGAGAAGGTCGAGAGATCCATGAGACCCACAGTTTCGCGCACGGCCAATGCCTCTTCCCGCACAGCCTCAAACCAGTTCGAGCGTTTGTAGGAGAACTCTTCGCCCTGCCCCGAAGTGTTGAACCAGCGCGCGCGCTCCCAGCCGAACACCTGCTGGAATTGTGCGCCCTCTGCTTTGAGCCTGTCATGCAGCGATGATTTCCGCAGATCGCGGCCCACCAGATGTTGTTCGCCTGGTTTGTAGCAATAATACATATGGTGATAATCGGCGATGGACACTTCTGTGGTGTAATCCTTGGTGGCCCAATTGCCAAAGCGGCGCGGATCGAATTCGCGCATGTTGATTTCAGCCTGGCCATGCACCATCCATTGCGCCAGATATTTGCCAGCACCGCCACCCTGACAAATGCCGACAGATGCACCGCAATGCATCCAGTAATTCTTTGGTCCCGGTGCGGGGCCGGAAAGATATGTGCCATCAGGCGTGTGGGTGATGGCACCGGAGATCACGGATTTCAAACCGGCATTGCCGAAGATCGGCATGCGTTCTGTGGCTTTCTCCAACCACGGCAAGAGACGGTCCACTTCCGGCTCAATCAATTCACTCTCAAAATCCCAGGCGGGTGGCTTGCCATCCCAGCAGACGTGGGCGGTTGCGGTTTCATAGGGGCCAACCAACACGCCATTGGTTTCCTCGCGGAGGTAAGCATGTGAATAGGGATCGCGCACCACGGGCAATTCAAAATCGAGATCAATGAGTTCCTTCAGTGGCTCGGTGATCATGTAGTGATGCAGCATGTTCGCAACCGGAACATTGTGCCCGGTCCACGACCCCACCACGTCGCAATAGGAGCCAGCGGAATTCACCACATGCTGGCAAATGATATTGCCCTTGTCGGTGATCACGTTCCATTCGCCGGATGCGAGCTGCTTGATGTCCATCACCTGCGTGCGGCGATAGATTTCAGCACCCTTCTGCCGAGCACCTGCCGCCATGGCATTGGTAATATCTGCCGGGGCCACGTGGCCGTCCGTCACCGTGCGGAAGGCGGCCTTGACGCCGAAGGTTTCGAGGAACGGATGATATTGCTTGATCTCCGACGGCCCGATGATTTCGCATTCATAGCCTGCCAGCCGCGATACGCCGTAGACATATTTCAGCCAGCTCACTTCTTCATCGGTTTGCGCCAATCGCAGGCCACCGCAGCCATGCCACGACACGGCCTGGCCCGTGAGCTTTTCCAGTTGCGGATAAAGCTGCGTGCCGTAGTGGTGAACCTTGGTCATGTTCAGGGAGCTGTTGAATTGCGGGCATTGGCCAGCGGCATGCCAGGTGGAGCCGGAGGTCAGCTCCCCCTTTTCCACGAGCACGATATCGCTCCAACCCTCAAGTGCGAGATGGTACAGCAGCCCCACGCCCATGACGCCACCACCAACCACAACCACCCGCGCATGAGACTTCATCTGTAAACTCCGTTGAAGCTTCCAAATAGCCCGCAAATGTTGCGCCGCTCAAGGTCCAGAATCTTGTGAAGAGGTGAGACAGATTCACCTATTTCAGTTCAGACTTCCGGATTTCATATAGCATCAGCGCAGTGGCCGTCGCCACGTTGAGCGACTCCGCGCCACCACTCATGGGTATGCGCACAAGAGTTTTGCACACATCACTGAGTTCCTCCGAAAGCCCCCGGCCCTCGCTTCCCATCACAAGTAGCGTTGACAAATTATAGCTGCGCCGGAAATCACCCGTTGCCTTGAGATGCGTTCCCACCACATCACCACGCCACTGTTTGCTTATCTCAATGAACGCAGCCGTCTCTATGTGCGCAATGGACATGCCAAAGATCGAACCGGTGCTCGCCCGCACACACTCGCGGGCGTAGGGATCGCAGGATTGTCCCAGTAGAATAACACCGGACGCACCCACGGCATCAGCGGTGCGGATGATGGTGCCGAGATTTCCGGGATCGCGCATGTCCTCCAGCGCCACCCATAGCCCTTGCAATTCAGGTTCGACGAAACGCTGCTTGAAGGTGGCCAATGCGCTGTGCGGGTTGTTCTGCCCGCTCAGGCCTTGCATGATTTTATCGGTCACGTAGATGGGCTTCACCTCACCCCAATCGGAGATCTCCAGTGTTGACAGCACATGCTCCGGCACACAGCCTTCTTTCCGCGCCCTGTCCAGCATGTCCCAACCCTCGGCCACAAACAGGCCCGTCTCCTGCCGGTATTTCTTTTCGGCAAGCGAGCGGATAAGTTTGACCGTGGGGTTCTGCGACGAGGTGATGGC
Source organism: Rhodobiaceae bacterium (assembly GCA_031417195.1). Taxonomy (GTDB): domain Bacteria; phylum Pseudomonadota; class Alphaproteobacteria; order Rhizobiales; family Aestuariivirgaceae; genus Aestuariivirga. Next base: position 3,787 of record JANOVC010000011.1, on the reverse strand, counting down.
AAGCATGGGGTGAGAGCTAGCGCTGTTTTGCACCGCAAACAAGGTTTCGCCTGTTCAGGCCGAAAAATATGTGCAAGGTTTGCATGCACCCGATCCTGCTTTGGAGTGCACCCATGACCACATCCGCATCTGACCGCGCCTCTTCTTGGCTCCATGATTTTGAAACCGCGCAGAAGAACGGCGATATCACCGCCACGCTGGCACTGTTTGACGAGGAGTGTTACTGGCGCGATCTGGTGTCCTATACATGGAACATCAAAACCGTTGAGAGCAAGCAGCAGATCGGCGACATGCTGCAAGCCACGCTGAAAGACGTCAAACCTTCCAACTTCAAGCTTGAAGGCGAAGCCACGGGCGATGACGCCATGACCGAGGCATGGTTCACGTTTGAAACAGCGGTTTCGCGCGGACGCGGGCTGGTGCGCTTGAGGAATGGCAAGGCGTGGACACTGCTGACCACCATGGTTGAACTCAAGGGCCATGAGGAGAAGAAAGGTGCTGCGCGCGGCAAGGGCGTGGAACACGGCGCATCCAAGACGCGCCAGACGTGGCTTGAAGCCCGCGAGAAGGAAGAGAAGGAACTGGGTTACAAGACACAGCCCTATTGCGTCATCATCGGTGGCGGCCAGGGCGGCATTGGTTTGGGCGCGCGATTGCGCAAGCTGGGTGTTCCCACCATCATCATCGAGAAGAACAAGAAGCCGGGTGACAGCTGGCGCAAGCGCTACAAGTCGCTCTGCCTGCATGATCCCGTGTGGTACGACCATATGCCCTATCTGCCGTTCCCGGATGACTGGCCGGTGTTCAGCCCCAAGGACAAGATTGGCGACTGGCTGGAAACCTACACCAAGATCATGGAATTGAATTACTGGACATCAACCACCTGCAAGTCCGCCGCGTATGACGAGAAGAAAAAACAATGGGTGGTGAAGGTTGTGCGCAATGGCAAGCCTGTCACCTTAAAGCCCCAACAATTGATCCTCGCCACGGGCCAGTCCGGCGTTCCCAATATTCCGAAGTTCGATGGTGCCTCCACATTCAAGGGTGACCAACACCATTCGAGCCAGCATCCCGGCCCCGATGCCTATAAGGGCAAGAAGTGTGTCGTGATCGGTTCCAACAATTCCGCCCACGACATCTGTGCGGCCCTGTGGGAAAAAGGCGCTGACGTCACCATGGTGCAGCGCTCCTCCACCCATATCGTGAAGTCCGACACGTTGATGGAAGTGGGCTTGGGCGATCTCTATTCCGAGCGCGCCCTCAAGAATGGTATCGACCACCACAAGGCCGATCTCATCTTCGCGTCCGTTCCCTACAAAATCCTGCACACCTTCCAAATCCCCGCTTACAAGAAAATGGCGGAGATTGATGCGGACTTTTATAAGCGGCTGGAGAAAGCCGGCTTCTGGCATGACTGGGGCGATGATGGCTCAGGCCTGTTCATGAAATATCTCCGGCGTGGGTCCGGCTATTACATCGATGTGGGTGCCGGTGAATTGGTGGCCGATGGCAAGATCAAATTAAAGAGCCGTGTTGCCGTGAAAGAGATCAAGCCCAAGGCCGTCGTGTTCGATGACGGCAGCGAGCTCAAGGCCGATCTCATCGTTTACGCCACAGGCTATGGCTCGATGAATGGCTGGGCAGCAAAGCTTATCTCGAAGGATGTGGCGGACAAGGTTGGCAAGTGCTGGGGCCTGGGTTCCGACACCACAAAAGACCCCGGCCCGTGGGAGGGCGAACTCCGCAATATGTGGAAGCCCACCCAACAGCCATCCCTGTGGTTCCACGGCGGAAACCTGCATCAGTCACGGCACTACTCGCAGTTCCTGTCATTGCAATTAAAGGCGCGGATGGAGGGGCTGGAGACACCGGTGTATGGCATGGGGAAGGTGCATCATCTGGGATAGGGGCAAACGGCAGCTAATTGGAATCCCTCTCACCATGGCCCGTCCTTCCCGCGAAGGCGGGAATCCAACTTTAATTGCAATGAGTGGGCAGGACGATCTTAGGGGGATGTTCCTGTGTTCAGATGGGTGGCCAAGTTAGAAAGGGAAGCGTCCCCGTTTCTTCACTCGGACATCACAAAATGATGGGCCAATCTGTTGAATAGCCGAAAGGATCACAAGCACGTAGTCCTAGCGGAATCTGGCCGCCAAGTGTTGGGTATGCGTTTCAGAACTGCTATTTGGAAAGCGGCAACCGATTGCGCACCAGCGTGGCAAAGAAATTGACGCCGTGGATGAGGGCTTCGTCGTTGAAGTCGTAGTGCGGGCTATGGCAGACAGCTGTATCGCCATTGCCGATGTTCGCGAAGCAGCCTGACTTCATCATCAGCGCCTGTGCGAAATCCTCCGCACCGCCCTCGCGAGCGGCGTCGGCGTTGACATTTTGCTTACCGAAGACCTGTTGTGCTGCTGCAATGGCATGGGCGGTTGCTGCGGGATCGTTCAGCAGGGGTACGAAGACGCGCTTGTAGTCAACATCTACTGCGCAGCCGTGCGCCGCAGCAATGCCGCTGGCGATGCGGCGCATCGTAGCTTCGATGGAATTGCTGACTTCGGGGCTGAAGCTGCGGCAATCGCCATCGACGAAGGCTTCTCCGGCGATGGCGTTGCGCGTGCCGTCGCTGCCAATTTCTGTTACCGAAACGACCGCGAGCTCGGATGGGTCGATCACCCGCGCCACGATTGTTTGCAGCTCAACAACAATTGCTGAGACGCAAACGATGGCGTCATGACATTGATGCGGACAGGACGCGTGGCCGCCGGAACCGCGAACGGTGATGCGAAAGTTATCCTCCGCCGCCATGAAAGCCCCGGTGCGTGTTTCAAGCTTTCCAATGGCGAGGCCCGGCTTGTTGTGCAGGCCGTAGATTTCGTCAAAGGGAAATTTTGAGCCCAGACCATCGCGGATCATGGCCTTCATGCCCTGGCCCCATTCTTCTCCGGGTTGAAAGACGAGCAAAACCGTTCCGTCAAAACCGCCTTCCGATGCAAGAGCCTTGGCCGCGCCCAGCAGCATCACCGTGTGTCCATCATGGCCGCAAGCATGCATGACACCGGGATTGCGCGAGGCATAGGGCATATTAGTTTGCTCCCCGATGCGCAGCGCATCCATATCCGCTCTGAGTGCGATGACACGATTACCTGTGCCGCTCCGGATGGAAGCGACAACGCCCGTGCCGCCAATGCCTTCTGCGATCTCCGTGATGCCAAAATTTCTGAGTTTTTCTGCGACGAAGCGGGCGGTTTGCTTTTCCTCAAAGCCAAATTCGGGATGTTGATGCAGATGGTGACGCCACGCGCTAAGGTCTTTTACAAAGCTAATTGTGTCTATCATAATGCCGTTCCCTGGTTTGGTTCGTTCTCAAATGAAACTCGCCTCGCGTTATAACTCCCCTGAGTCCAAGTTCACAGCTGGTAGATCACTTCTATCGAGTGAGCAATTGCATTTTCAGTATTGCAGTAATGGGTTGAGCGGAATCGGTGATTGGCCTCAAGGTTGTGCACGGCCCGAAGCCTGCTGCGCAGGGATGGCTAGGACCGCTCCGGGTCATCATGCGAAGTGGTGAGCGTTTCCGACAAGTTCGGCTTTCAGACCAAAAGCGGAAATTCAGACTGATCAACGACCCGGTGTATATTTTCCCCTCATAGTACTCGACTCATTTATGTTTTCCCTAAATTGAATGCTTTTTTCTGTGGTGGGCTTGTGATGAGGGTTTGGATGAATCGCTTGATTTGAGATTGGCTTGGGGATGCGATGGCCTTGCAGAAGGTTTTGAGACCTT
>JANOVC010000010.1:0-19120 GCA_031417195.1 Rhodobiaceae bacterium | reverse complement strand
TCATCGAGCGCTGCTTCTCAAAGCTGAAGCAAAACCGCAGGCTCGCTACCCGATACGATAAAACCGCAGTCAGCTACATCGGGTTTGTTCTCATCGCATCTGCGCGGCTTTGGATAAGGAACTTTGTCAACACAGCCTAGTCAGTTTCGATATCTTTCAATCAATTGGCCAAGGCGTTTTACGGCTTCGACAGCAGAGCTGTGGTTTTGAGAAAAATTCAACCGCACGCTGTCACCGGTATGCGGGCTAAACTCTGTGCCAGGTGTGACTATTACACCGGCCTGAAGCCGCAGAATTTTCACAAAATCAGTTGATGATATCGCCAGTTTAGGCAGTTTTGGAAAGATATAGCTTCCCGCTTGAGGCGTTCGCGCAACAACACCACCGACTGCCCGCAATTCTAAAAGCAAACTATCGCGAATGGATTGGTGGTTGGCGATGCGGTTTTCCAACCAACCAACCTGTTCGCTGAACCAGCTGCGCAGAACCGCCTGTGAGTAGCCTGCCGCCCGCAGGCTGACGATAGCCTGCAATTTTTCCATTCGGGCAATGACGTTTTTTGAGCCAAAAGCCACACCTAAGCGATAACCGGACAGTGACTCTGTTTTAGATGGCCCCATGATTGTGACGACGTTTTCGGCGTCGGATATCTCAGCACGTAAATGCGTGTATCGTGTGCCGGAATAACGAAGGCGCGAATAGAGCTGATCGACAATCACTGCTGCGCCGTAGCGCGTTGCAAGAGCTGCTATCGATTTGATTTCATCAGCCGAGTAGACCACGCCAGCTGGGTTGTTCGGGTTTGAGAACAGAAACATTTTTACGCCAGATTTAAAAGCGCGCTCAAGTTGATCAAGATCAAGTCCGGCGCGATCATCACCTGCATTAAGATAATCCATTTGCACGGGAAGCATTTCAGCTTCGAAGAATTCAACCAGTTTGCGATTGGCAAAATAATCCGGCTCAACGATGGCAACTTTATCGCCACGGGTGATCGTTGCTGCCACAGCCAGAAACAAAGCGCCTTGTGTGCCCGGTGTGATGATCAGGCCATGCTCTGGGTCAACGGGCGCACCCGTAAACTCTGCCAACCGAACGGCCAATGTGCGGCGGATGTCGCCGTCGCCGCGATATTCGGTATAGGCCTGCGAACCGCCAACCCTAACGCCAGCGGCAAACAATTCAAATGAGCCGGGCGTAGGTTCATGGGCATCTACATCGCCATGAGAAAAATCAACAATGCTTCCATCAATTTTGTTGCCGCGAAGCAATACGTCCAACCCGCTATTGGTTTGGCGCACTTCTTGTCCCGGCGCATTATCAACGCCTAGTTTTCGGAATTTGGCTTCAATAGACATTATTTATGTCCCGTTATTGGCATTGCGGATAGCAGGCTCGGCAAAGGCAGTAGAGTGTTGGAAAGCATTGCTGCAAAGATGATAAGGCTTTGATCAGAATGAGGTGGCCCGATGATCGACAGTCCAAGAGGTGCACCGGCGATTGTGGTCAGCGGTATGGTGATCTGCGGAAATCCGGATAGGCCGGACAAACATAGTAAGCGCAATGCTTTGTTGCGAAAAGCTTCAAGATCGTTTTCGGCTTGCGTCAATAGCGGCGCAATATCAGGCATTGTTGGCAAAACCAGAACACCATTTTCACCCAGCAAATCCCGGAAGCGTTGTTGAAATTCCGATCTGATCAATTGGGCAGCATCAAACTCAGACTGGATTACGGTTGCTGCATATTCCAGCCGCTCTGCAATGCCCGGCCCAAATTGCGGTTTATGGGTGGTTACAAAGTCTCCATGCACGCGCCATGACTCAAAACCCTGCGTGCGCCGGAAACACCAATAAAGCTCGTCAAGTTCGGCAAGCGTAAATGCTGAAACCTGTCGGCTTCGATGTGACCCAGAAAGGCCTGCAACTACGTGGTCGACGACGGGCGCAGCTTGAGCTTCAAGTAGGCCAAATAACTCTGGCACAAAGATAAGCTCTATATCAAGCCCGACCGCGTTTCGATCTGGCGGCAGCAACGTCTGTCCAACCAGTTGAAGTGTGGCAGCGTCCCGGGTGAACCAACCAAACGTATCAAGGCTTGGCGTCTGTGCCATGCAGCCTTCAATGCTTATTACGCCATGACTTGGCCTTATGCCAAACAGCCCGCAATATGATGCGGGTGCTCGAACCGAACCGCCAGTGTCTGTGCCGATAGCAAAATCCACTGCTCCACTTGCTACCGCACTTGCCGATCCCGATGATGACCCACCAGGAATACGATCAGGAGCAGATGGGTTAAGCGGCGTTCCAAAATGAACATTCTTGCCGTTCAACGAAAAGGCAATTTCGTCACTCAGGGTTTTTCCAGAAAATATTGCACCGGCATCGAGCAAAGTTTGAATGGCTGGCGCTGTGCTTGTTTTGATCCCTGATAAAGCTAATTTGTGTGGATTACCGCACCCCGTTGGATAACCGGCCACATCAAACAAATCTTTCACCGCAAAGGAAAGGCCAGTCAAATGCCCACTGGATGCAGATGCCACCGGCATGTCTGGATAAGGCATAAAGGCAGGATTGGCGACCTCGGACGCGCTGGAATGTTCTACTGATGTAACGCCGCTCACGCAATAACCTCGGCAAAAGCCCGAATGGTCATTGCAGCGGCGCCGACGGCCTTGATGGGAATGGCGAAGAAGCGAAAGCCAGCTCGCGGCAGCAAATGCAAATCACGCAAATTCTCAACAATGAGAATATCGCGCTTTAACAGAAGCGAATGTGCAGGCCGAGCCTGATCGGCGCGCGTGTCAACATTGAAAGTGTCCACACCTAAAAGTGCAGCATCACGTTCGATCAAGGCATCGATGATATCACGGCCAAGATAGGGATACTGCTCGTAAGTGTCTGTGCCCCAATATTTGTCCCATCCAAATCGCACAAGCACGGCCTTACCTTTGATGTCATCAGGAAGTCTAATCTGGTCAAGATTGACCATTTGGCCCGGCGTTACAAAACTGGCATCGACAAGCACACCGGTCAAAATCAGCTCATCTAGCTTTAGCTGTGCGATATCCCGGCGCTCTTTCCAGCGATGGCGAGGTGCATCGATATAAGTACCAATCGAGGTTTGAAAACTCACCTCAGTGATTTCGAAGCTGGCTTGATGATTATAAAACGGCGCAGAAGCTTCGTGGGTCACGAATGGGCGAATGCTGGCGGTAAATTGTTTAACTTCACCGTCACGTTTCAAAGAAAAGCCCGGCATGCCGTCTGCAAAATCATGGCTAAGGTCTATAAGTGGCATAGTTTGTGATCCTGAATTAGGTAGCTGTATTAGTGTGGGCAGTTGGCGAGGTAACGTTCAATATGATGATGCTTCGCTGCCATATTTATGGCTTTCATGGCCTTCAATCGGCGGATTGAACACACTCACCAGACGCATATCGGTTTTGGCGCGCAGAATATGGCGGTCGTGTTTATCAAGGACATAAAGCACGCCGGGTCGTAACTGATAGATATTGCCATCAGCGTCTTCGATTTCGCCGGTTCCTTCAATGCAATAGCAAGCCTCAAGGTGGTTTTTATATTCCTGATGAGAAGCTGTGCCTGCCAATACGAGTGTGTCACAGAGTGCAAAACCAAGCCCGTCCCGCGCCAAAACAAAACGGCGGCTTTGCCCGTTGCCCCAGTCAACATCACGTTCCGATCCGATTAAGTCTTCAAGGCTGCGCACAAACATGTTTGGATCTTTCAATTGCGGTTTAAATTGAAGAATGACGTTAAATGGTCTTATTCGCAAACGGGTGGTTCTTGCGCTAAGCATAAGTATGACTTAGCCTTTTGGTATGAAACTTCCTCCACCCAGCACATTAAGAGCGTTCGAAGCAGCGGCAAGGCTTAAGAGTTTTGCGCGGGCTGCAGAGGAAATTAATCTGACTCCAGCAGCGGTCAGCCAACATGTGCGCAGTTTGGAGCAGTGGTTGGGGCAACCACTTTTCATTCGCCATGCTCAGCGGTTGGAAGTGACCTCGGATGGGCATGCACTCGGTCTCGCGGTACAGGATGGTTTATCGAGGATTGCGGATGCCGCTGACCGTATTCGGCAAAAGCGCGACAGAACGGTGACCATCGCCTGCATTTCATCGGTGGCGACCTATTGGCTGATCCCGCGCCTTCCTGCGTTTCAGCGCGATCATAGTGAAATTACGCTACAGGTCGTTTATGCTTTTGATGACAGCACGCGACAATCTGCAGGGACGCAATTATTGATCCGGCATGGCTCTACAGTTTCAGGCAATGCACATCTATTGTTGAGCGCCGCAACAAGGCCTGTTTGCACACCTGAATATCTCAAACATAATGGGCCTTTTGGCGATTTTGCTGCATTGCTGGGCGCAACACTATTGCATGACAAATCCACCGCTGCTTGGGCGCGTTGGCTTACTGCACATGGAGTAAATCCGCCTGTAAATTTGGCAGGCACAGTCTTTGAAGATGCCAACCTGATGGCTAGCGCCACAATTAACCATCAAGGCATCGGTCTTATTCCAACCGCGCTGATTAAGGACGTTCTGGCAGCAGGGAAGCTGATTTTGGTTACGGATTCACCGTCAGACGAAGACAAATCGTACTGGCTGATGGAGCAGGACAGTATTTCGTCAGACGCAGAAATGCTAAAGAAGTGGTTATTGAAAGTGGCGTGATTATTGACTTAGTCGATAAATATCGTGACCATTTCACATGATGAATATCTTCGACACTGAACTCAAATTGATCCCGATAGCTGGTGAAACTGAGAAATAAATTCCACCGTAATTTCCTCAATGAAATCAAAAGCGTAACTTTTTGACGGACGCAGAGGCGGAATTTTTGTTGTTACAAGATAATTTTTATAGCAGTTTCAATTGCTTTCATTCATTTTAAACAATCGAGTGAGAGTGAGTTACTCCCCGCCCTAAAACAGCGTCTTTGTATATCCCCAACCGCAGCTGGGGCTTGACGTGCAATGTTAAATTGCGCACTGTTTGCAAGCGATAATTTTGATTGAGGGACTGCGATGGGAATTACCAAGATATTGATTGCTATAACCCTGCTGTTTGGTGTTTTAGCTGTTGAAGCGGAAGCCGCAAAGAAGAAAATTTCTTCGTCTACCATTTCCGAGGCACAACGAAAGAAACTATATGCGGATGGCATTATTGGCTGCCGTAAAAGATTTGGCCCGCAACTTCATTTTGTACGTGTGGAAAGATTTTACGGTCGCTGGGCAGCTGTTTGTTATCACTACTGATCAATCTACGTCTTGATGAAATGTTGATCTGAAGGACAGCCGATTAAACTAAAGTGACTTCCTAATGTGGAAAGTTACAGAGCTGGGCGGCCAAATCAATTTTTGAATGTCTTTATTTTCTGCAGAGAAAGGGCGGGTTCAATTTCCTGCAAATCCGTTATCAATGCCAGCAGAAATATTTTCAGTTTGGTGGCTGCAGGTGCCGACATGGAAGATTCGTCGCCGAGCAAGAATCTGCGAAAAGAAAAGCGTCTGTCTTCGATGAGGGGAAAGAGGTCCCGGTCCAGCACGGGAATTTCAATAGTAAGGCCTGTGTCGCGTTGAGACGCAGCACTGCCGACATGGAGATTTCTTACCTTTAGCATAACATGCGGCGCGATGGCAGCGCGCAAATCTTCCGCTGCATTCAGGGAGGCCCATTCCTTGTCGACGATAAAAAGAACAGCAAACCGAAAGCCTAGCCGGGTTGCCTCTGCAAGAACGTTTAACTGTTTCAGGATCACAAAAAAATTCTCAGTTTGCGGGGCGGGAAGATCAACGACATAGTCACGACCCAATGAGCCCACGATTGTGTCAAACAGTTTCATCTGTCCTTGTACCTGCTCGAAATCCACAAGCGCCGTGCGACCCGGGAATGCGGCGCGTAGAGGCCCCTCGGGTACGTTGGCATCGATAACGAAAGGGTCTTTGCCATCCAGCATCAGATAATCAACCAGCACGCGCGCCAGCAAGGTTTTGCCGTTGCGGTGCCGGTCGGAACAGATGATATATATTGTTGGCTTGTCGGCCAAAGGTTTAGGCTTGTGGCGCGCGACCGCCAGTAAGGAGGTCTTGAACCAGTTTGACATGGGCGAACTGCTCGTCAATTTCCGAGCACCACTTGCGCACATAGCCACGCAACACAAAGGAGAACTTCCCTGGTGAGCCATCGGCTGCATGGTTGTCGATGAAATCCTTGAAGGTGACGCCTGCAAGATCAACCTGCTCATAGGCCATTTCGTTGAGCTTTGGAACGGCGATTTCCTGTGCCTTTGGAATAGCGGCGAAATATTTACGCTGGGTCGCAGCGTCCCATTCAAAGAAGTTTGTTTCATTGATGAAGTTGCGGGCAACGACGTAGTTCACGCCTTGTAAATAGTGGGCAATTTCGGCGATCTCATCGAGCGACGCAATTGACGGACCGATGACATGAAAGAGCCCTAAATTGAACGCGCCCGCACGGGCGGCTTCAAGAACGCCGATACGGTCAAAAATATCGAGTGCATATGACATGTTGCCGGCTTTGAGATCGACCACAGTGACCGGCACGTTGGCAGTTTCCATCGTATCCAGAATTCGCATCTGATGGGCAACATTGCCGAGATCAACAATTTCGGCTGACGACGGATAAAAACGCTTCAGGGTACCACGGGGATTCTCTGTATCGAACGCGCGGGTGAGAACATTCTTGCGCGCAAAAAAGTCAAGAAGTGCACGTGAAACGGTGGTTTTTCCTACACCGCCCTTGTCAGCACCTACGAGTATCAGAGTTGGTTTCATTAGTTATCTCCCCGTTGGTATCAAAATCGAAAACTTGTTATCATGGCTTTTGATTTGAGTACACCGAAAGAACGGGCTAAGGGGCAGTTGTTATGTACTATTTGACGACAGGTTTAGGTGTTTTTGCAGGCGTGCATCTATTTGCGATGTTCTTGACCAACCATCGCAATGCGCTGTTGAAATACTTGGGCGAGGGGCCCTATAAGGGCATCTTCTCCCTGCTTTCAATTGTTGGACTTTTTCTTATCGTTTGGGGCTATTGGACAATGAGCAATGGTCCCGAGGCGAATGAACTTGCCTACATACCCATGGCTGGCATGCGGCATGTAACCATGATTCTGGTGTTGCTCGGGTTCATTTCCATTGGCGCCTCACACGGCAAAGGCCATCTGAAGTTATGGCTGCGCAACCCGATGTCAATTGGAATCGGACTCTGGGCTGCGGGACATCTGCTGTCCAACGGACGAATCTATGATGTGCTGATGTTTGGCATGTTTCTAATACTGGCAATCTTGGATGTGATTGTTTGTACGATGCGGGGCAAGCGACCGATGCATACTCCACGTGTTCGCTCTGATATTATAGCAGTGACGGTCGGCGTCGTACTGTATGCGATATTCCTTTTTGGTTTTCACCCTTATGTTTTGAACCTGCCGGTGATTGGATGATTTTTCTCAGTGTTGGTGTGTTGTTGTTTGTCATGGTGCATGGCGTTGCCGCGGTGCCAAAACTAAAATCGAAACTGAAAACACGCTATGGCGAAAAAGCATACGGACCTGCGTTTGGCATCGCGTCCGTTCTTGCGCTTGCCGTGATTGTGTTGGGGTGGCGCAGTTCCGAAGGTATCGTGGTTTATGAACCGACTGCTTGGGGCTGGTATGTGAGTTTATTGTTGACCTTTGCGGGGTTCTTGTCCCTTGGCATATTCCTGTTTCGCGGTGGTTTTCGTCAACGCCTCCGTTTTCCCATGGCTGTTGCCACCATATTCTGGGCGGCGGGCCATCTTTTTGCCAACGGTGATCTTCGTGGCGTGATCCTCTTTGGCGGACTGCTTCTGGGAAGTATCGCGCATATCGTTGTGGCCAATGCAAATGGCGTCCGACCTTCACCCGAAGTGCGAATGGGGCACGATGGACTGTCACTGATATTTGGTGCAGCACTTTATGGTATCATGACACAACTGCATCCGGCTTTGATTGGGGTTCCGATTTTTGTTTTAACAAGATAGGGTTTTGCAATGTCTGTACAAAACATAACCAAACGCACCACGGCTCCAGAAATCACGGCGCGAAAGGGTGGCATGCCCATCGTTTCGCTTACATCCTACCACGCGCACACGGCAGCGATTGCCGATAAATATGTGGATTTCATTTTGGTCGGTGATTCACTCGGCATGGTCATGCACGGGTTTGAATCGACCTTGCCTGTGCCGCTGGAGCTGATGATCCTGCATGGGCGTGCGGTCATGCGCGGCGCAAAGCGTGCCTTGGTTGTGGTGGATATGCCATTCGGTTCCTACGAGGAAAGCCCCGCGCAGGCGTTTCGCAATGCGGCGCGGGTGATGAAGGAAACGGAGTGCGGTGCGATAAAGCTTGAAGGCGGCAAGCGCATGGCAGAAACAATCAACTTCCTGACTGAGCGCGGCATTCCGGTGATGGCGCATATCGGGCTTACGCCGCAGTCCATCAACGTGCTTGGCGGGTTCAAAACACAGGGAAAAACCCGCGATACATGGGCGGCGATTGAAGAGGATGCGCGCGTGGTAAACGAGGCCGGGGCTTTTTCAGTTGTGTTGGAAGCCGTTGTGGCACCATTGGCCGAAAAAATTACAAAGGCTGTTTCTATTCCCACGATTGGCATTGGCGCTTCGGCTGCTTGCGATGGGCAGATACTTGTGATGGAGGACATGCTTGGATTATCGCCACGCGTCCCAAAATTCGTGAAAGAGTTTGGTGAAGTGGGGAAAGCGATTGAGCGCGCCATCAGCGCTTACGCCGATGAGGTGCGTGCGCGGACATTTCCGCAGGCTGATAATACCTATGGCGTGAAGGACTGATCTTACACCAAGGAATAGCCACAGTGTTGGCTCATGTGAACATGCGATTTGGCGAGGCTTGCGATGTTCCTTTCACGGCGAACTTTTACTGGAGCAGTGGGCTTGGGCATTCTTGCCCCCCGACTCTCATGGGCCGAAGACATGTCAGAGGGACTTCAGACCCTTCGTGCGAAAAAGACAAAGTTGCAGCTTCTGGAAAGCCCCGCCAAAAAGACAGAGACATGGCAGTTTTCGGACGATGGCAAAGTTTCCGTCGTGCGCGCAACGCAGGGCGAAGAGTTTGGGATAAAAATTATCAATGAGCTGGACAAGGAAATCTGGTTTCATTGGTTTGGCGTACGCGGCCCATCGGACCTCATGACGTTGAACGTCCAGCCTGGTGTGGACAACGCTGTGGATTGCGTGTTTACGCCGCCCGATGCAGGGACATTCTGGTTTGGTCCGCTGACCGATTCATCGCGACAGAGGGACATGGGACTCTACGGAATGCTTGTTGTCGAGGAGAAGCTGCTTCAGCCCGCATTTTTTGATATCCCCTTGATCATTGATGACTGGAAGCTGGGCGATGACGGCAGGATTGATGAGAGCTTTGGCAATCTCGAAGCAGCAGTTGGTGCCGGGCGTTTGGGAAACTGGTTTACCGTGAATGCAATGTATCGCCCGCATCTTAAATTGCCCAGTGACAAGCCTTGCCGTTTGCGCATTTTGAACGCTGCGAATGTCCGTCCGATGAACTTGCAATTTAAGGGAGCCGACCCTCTCATCGTGGCTCTGGACGGGCAGCCCGTCTCCCCCCGCCATTCTGGCGCACAAGGGCTTTTGCTTGCGCCGGGCCAAAGAGTTGACCTTGTGATTGATGCGGGCAATGACAGCTTCACAGTCGCCCTTGACCTGTTCGAGGATGTTGTTGAAATTTTCTATGTTGACCGTGCGGGGTCTGCGCAAGAAGGAATGCTGGCCGATAATTTTGCTTTACCAGCCAATCCGATTTCAGCAAGTCCTGACATGGCAAAGGCTACTGTGATTTCTGTGGTCATCGCGGGGGGAGCCAAGGGAGGGCTCAAGTCGGCAAAATTCAATGGTGAGATTTTAGATTTGCGCGCGCTTTTGGAACAAGGCATCGCGTGGGCCATCAACAATGCGGCGGGGCCTGGCAGCGACCCAATTGGCAGGTTTACCAAGGGCGACACCATTGTTTTTGAAATTGATAACCGGACGGGTTTTGAACAGCCCATGCATATTCACGGCCATGTCTGGCAACTGATCGAGGAAGATGGCGTCGTGCGTGACAGCCAGCCTTGGAGAGACACCACCGTGGTTCCTGCCATGAAGAAGCAGAAGCTGGTTTTTGTTGCGGACAACGCAGGGCTTTGGGTCTTGCAAAGCCTTGTGGCAGAACGTGTTGATGCCGGGTTACTCGCATCATTTGCTGTTGCGGAAGCGTTAACGCCAACGCCTTAACATTATGTTAACCATATTGTCTGACTAGTGTTAGAGCCAATTTTTGAGGTGCAACATGTCCGATGATATTTTGGGTTTGATCTTGGGTTTTATTGGTGGCGGTGTGGCGATCGCAATTTACATGACCTGGCAAGCGCGCAAGGCGATCCATGTGGACTTGGGTTCCTTTTAGCTTAAATGCCTTGATTTAGCCGTCTCACTGGCTTACCCCACAACAGCATAATTATGGAGCTGTTGGCCGTGAGTGATGAATCGCTGTTTCGCGAGGTGGACGAGGAAGTACGCCAAGAGCAATATCAAAAACTGTGGGACAGGTTTGGCAATTATTTCATAGGCTTGTGCTTTGTTGTCGTTGCTGGTGTTGCTGGATTCAAAGGCTATCAATATATCCAGAAAACAAAGTCTGAAGCCGCTTCAGTTGTCTATTTTGACGGTGTGAGAAATGCTGCCGCTGGAAAAACAGATGATGCGATGCGCGCTCTTGCAGCGGTTGATCATGCCGGTTTCAAGCAACTGGCCAGTTTGCAAAGTGCAATTACTTTTGCCCAGGAAGGCAAGACAAAGGAAGCCGTGGCCGCTTTCGATGCTGTCGCAGCAGATATAAGCGTTGATCTGGCCTTGCGTGACGTGGCCAAAATCAGGGCAGGGTATTTGCTTGTTGATACATCAAAGCCCGACGCACTTTTGGCGCGGCTTGGCGGTTTCGATAAAGAGGGCCAGGTTTGGCGTCATGCTGCCAGGGAGATTTTTGGGTTGGCGGCCTATCGTACCGGTGATTACAGCATGGCCGACCGTTACATGAACGCAAATTTTGCGGATACTGACACACCACCTGACATGCGCGACAGGGCACAGGTCATGATTCAACTTCTCACACCATTGTTGCAGAAATAGCCGCGATGAAAAAAATATGTATTGCGGGTTTTTTGGTGTTGCTTGGCGTATCAGTCATGGGATGCACGACAATCAAGAAAATGACCGGGCAGACCGACGACAGTGTTCTGCCAGGACAACGCGAGGATATTCTGCCGCCCGACGCGCAGACAGCGAAAGATCCCAAGGTTACGGGCAAGAAAAATACCGCATGTGACGCCAATGACATAAACTGCATTCCACCAATCGACCAAGAATCCAGTACTCCCCAATGACATTCACCGTGACGATTCTCGGGCGACCCAATGTTGGGAAGTCGACGCTGTTCAACCGCCTGGTTGGCCGCAAGATTGCGCTTGTCGATGACCAGCCGGGTGTTACCCGTGACCGCCGCGAAGGCCTGGTGACGCTGGGTGACATGAGCTTTCGCCTTTTTGATACTGCTGGACTTGATGAAGCCAAGAAAGAATCCCTCGAAGCGCGCATGAGCGAGCAATCGGTGACGGCCGTCCAGGAAGCTGATCTCGTGTTGTTCGTCATTGATTCGCGCGTCGGCATCACGCCCATTGACCGGCAATTTGCGGAGAAGGTGCGGAAATTTGGCAAACCCATCCGGTTGGTGGCCAACAAGGCTGAAGCAAAAATGGCGCAGGCCGGTGTAATGGAATCCTATTCGCTGGGCTTTGGCGAACCCATTGCCATTTCAGCTGAGCACGGTGAAGGCATTGAAGGCATCTATGATGCGGTTGAAGACCTGCTGCCGGAAAATGTTGAACCTGTTGTTGAACTGACTGAAGAAGAAGAGCTGGCGCGACCCTTGCGGCTGGCCATTATTGGTCAACCCAATGCCGGTAAATCCACGTTGGTAAATACCATGCTTGGTGAAGAGCGCATGTTGACGGGACCGGAAGCGGGCATTACGCGCGATGCGATTTCCACGGACTGGAAATTCGAGGGCCGTGAAATCAAGTTGTGGGATACCGCAGGCATTCGCCGCAAATCGCGGGTCACAGGCAAAATCGAAAAGCTTGCCGTGTCCGACGCTTTGCGAGCCATCCGCTTTGCTGATTGTGTTGTGGTGCTGATTGACGCATCAATGGTGATTGAGCGACAGGATTTGGCACTCTCAGATCTGGTGGCAACCGAAGGCCGCGCCGTTGTGTTGGCCTTGAGCAAATGGGATTTGGTCGAGGACAAGCAAAAGACACTCGCCGAGGTGCATAGCAAACTTGAAGATGTGTTGCCTGAAATCCGCGGTGTTCCAGTGGTGACACTTTCCTCAAAGCAGGAGCGCGGCATTGATCGCATGATGAAGGCCGTGTTTGAATCCGTGGATCGGTGGAGCGCGCGCATCACCACCAACCAACTGAATAAATGGCTTGAAGCAACGATTGCCCGAAACCCGCCACCATCTCCATCGGGCCGACGGATAAAAATCCGCTATGCGACGCAGGCAAGTTCACGGCCACCAACCTTCGCGGTGTTTGGAAACCAGATGTCAAAAATGCCGGAGAGCTACCAGCGCTATCTGATGAATTCACTGCGCAAGGATTTCGATCTAGCAGGTGTTCCTATCCGCTTCAGTTTGCGTGGCGGGCAGAACCCGTTTGACAAGGACAAGTAAAGTTACAACTGAACTGTAACAGACCCGATCACATCGTAGCTTGCTTCGACCACATCTCCGATGTTTGCCTCGAAGACTTCGGTGATTACACCTGTGGTGACCACATCGCCAGCGCGCAGGTACAGGCCCTTCTTGATCAAGTCATTGGCAAGCCATGTGAGCGCCAGTTCCGGTCCGCCCAACGCATTGGCACTGAGGCCTGAATATTTTTGTTGCCCATTGATGGAAACGCGATTTGTAATTTTGGCGTAGTCACTTTGCTGCAAGGGCTTGACGCCCGGGCCAAGCACAAGGGCGTGGCTCAGGCCTCCGTCAGCCACATACCATTCCACGACATCGCTGAAGCCCTTCGGCAGACGCGGGTTTACGATTTCGATCGAGGGATGAACAGTGGCCACTGCTGCCAACACTTCCGCTACTGTCCATGATCCATCGCGTTTTGGTAAATCACAGGCGAGGGTGAAGGCGATTTCCGGTTCGGTGGTGCGACTGTTGGCGGGAAGTGTGGGCACGTGGGTTCCCGATGGAAACAATCGCTCGGCGTAAACGGGTCCGGGGAATGGTCCATCGGCCTTGAGTGCTTTTTGAGCGCGCTCGGATGTGCATCCGATTTTCCACCCCGCAAGTTTCCATCCGATACTGTTGCGCACGGCGGACTGTATAGCGAATGCCTCGGCCATGCCGAGAGGTGTTGGGCCTGGATATGAGACCAGTTTTTCACCGGACTGTCGGGCGATGCGCAAGGCATCAATGATGGCTTGCTGTATCATGATTGTTTAAAGAGGCCTGTTGGTGCATATTTATATACGGAACCGTTGTCTGTAAATGATGGCAGACACATGGCTATGATTTGTTCCGCGACTTCTTCAGCTGCGGGAAGTGTTTCAGGATCCTCGCCGGGCATGGCTTGGGCGCGCATTTTGGTCCGCATTGCGCCGGGGCTGAAACAGTTGGCGCGGATATTGGTTGTTTCACATTCAGCGGCGTAGGTTTTTACCATGGCTTCGAGGGCCGCCTTGGAAATGGAATAAGGCCCCCAATAGGGGAAGCATTTTTGTGCAAGGCCGGAGGTTACAAAAATTGTACGACCGGCAGCGGAGGCACGAAGCAGGGGATCCAGTGAACGGATAAGCCGGTAATTGGCTGTCACGTTGACGGCCATAACGTCTTCAAAAACCCTGGGCTCCAAATGGCCAAGGGGTGTTAGTTTTCCGAGGATGCCGGCATTGCCGATGAGAATATCAAGTTTTTTCCAGCGTTCGAAAATGGCTGCACCCAACCTGTCGATAGCTGGGAAGTCCTTGATATCCGCAGGAACCAATGTTGCTGTACCGCCAATAGCCTTGATTTCATCATCAAGCTCTTCGAGGCCACCTTGTGTGCGCGCGGTGGCTATGACGTGAGCGCCTTGTTTTGCAAGTGTCATGGCAATGGCGCGCCCCAAGCCACGCGATGCGCCAGTCACGACGGCGACGCGGTTTTCGAGAAGCTTTGCCATGGACTTCAGCCGGCTTCGGCGAGAAGTGACAGTTGCTGCTTTGCTGGTTCACCAATCATATCCGTGAGATGCGTTGGATAGTCACCGGTGAAGCAATGGTCAGTGAATTGTGGGCGATGGGGATCGCGGCCCGCATAACCTGCAGACCTGTAGACGCCATCAACAGAGATGAATGACAGGGAGGTGACGCCGATAAAATCACGCATTTCCTCTAGTGTGTGGGTGGCTGCAAGCAATGATTTTTGCTCTGGCGTATCGATGCCGTAATAATCCGGAAACTTGATGGGGGGGCTGGAGATGCGCATGTGAACTTCGCGCGCTCCGGCTTCATACATCATGCGGACAATTTTAACCGATGTTGTTCCGCGTACAATTGAATCATCAACCAGCACAACACGCTTTCCCGCCACAACGGAACGGTTCGCATTGTGTTTGAGCTTAACACCGAGCGAACGAATGGTTTGGGTGGGCTCGATGAAGGTGCGGCCCACGTAATGGTTGCGGATAATACCGAGTTCAAAGGGAATGCCGGTTTGCTGCGAAAAGCCGATGGCCGACGGGACACCGGAGTCAGGAATTGGAACAATCACGTCTGCATCGACAGGGGATTCGAGGGCAAGCTGTTTCCCAAGAGCTTTGCGGACATCATAAACCGAGCGGCCACCGAGAATGGAATCGGGACGCGAAAAATAGATGTATTCAAAAATGCAGGGGCGGGCTTGTTGTTTTGGAAAGGGGTGCAGGGATTCCAGGCCACTTTCGGAGATGACAACGACCTCACCATTTTCAACTTCGCGCACGAATTTTGCGCCGATGATATCGAGCGCACAGGTTTCGGAACACAAAATATACGCACCGTTGAGTTCACCAATCATCAAGGGGCGAATGCCAAGTGGGTCACGTGCGCCAATAAGCTTCTTGTTGGTAAGGGCAACCAGAGCGTAGGCCCCTTCGAGGCTGCGGAGGGCATCGATGTAGCGCTCGATGATACGACCTTTTTTGGAGCGTGACACGAGATGCAGGATCACTTCGGTATCGGATGTGGATTGGCAGATGGCACCGTTGCTGATGAGTTCACGACGCAGGGTCAGCCCGTTTGTGATGTTGCCGTTGTGGGCAACAGCGAGGCCACCTGCGGAGAGTTCCGCAAAAAGGGGTTGCACATTGCGGAGGATGGTTTCACCGGTGGTGGAGTAGCGGACATGGCCGAGGGCGGTTTTGCCCTGCAGACGGTTGATGATTTTTTCACTGGAGAAATGATCACCAACAAGGCCCATGCGGCGTTCGGCGTGGAAACGCTCGCCATCAAAGGATACGATGCCTGCGGCTTCCTGGCCACGGTGTTGAAGGGCGTGGAGGCCGAGGGCTGTCAATGCCGCGGCATCCGGGTGGCCATAGATTCCGAACACGCCACACTCCTCGCGGAGGCGGTCACCTTCGGTTTCAAGGTCAATCATCATGGCGTTGTGCTCTGGCCAAATGTAGGTTTCTGGGTTGTTTCGGGACCGCTGCCTTCAATCAGATTATCAAGGCCCTGGGTTTCAGTGGACTGGTAACCCGGCTCGCCCTTGCCAGGCGCAGCTGTTGCCTGTCCGGGTTTTGTTGCTGCATTGTCGGGGTTTCTCATCAGGGCCGTGTTGGAAAGTGTTTCGGCAATGTCTGGCGGCATGAATGTCAACATGGTTTCACCCACGTATTTTATGGCAGGCAGGGACATGGCGTTGCGTACCCAGTTTTCCTGCTTGTCGAAGGGTAAAAGCCATCCGTAAAACAGATAGGCGATGGCGACGAGTACGAAACCACGGCCCAGGCCATAGAGGAAGCCCAAGGTGCGGTCAAAGCCGCCTGCAGACGAGTCGACCACCGCGTCGGAAATCTTCACGCTGATGAGTGAAATGACAATGAGCGCCAAAATGAAGGCGATGGCCCCTACGGCGATCTGAGCAAGGATGGGTTTGTCAACATAGGGCATCACGAGGTCGAGCAGCGGCTGCTGGCGGATGGCAAAATAGGCAGCAAGTGCGGCACCACCCCATGCCACGAGCGAAAGCACTTCACGGGTGAAGCCGCGCATGAGGGCGAGGAGGCCGGAAATAAGCATGATGCCGATGAGAATGAGATCTAAAAGTTGAAAGGGCATGTGGTTTTCCCGAAGCCGTTTTGACGAGCCACCTTATAGGCAGCTTTTGCGAGTTGTTCTAGACGATTCGTTGCTGGCCTTTGTGTTGTGCCGCGGCCCATGCAACAAGGTCTGAAATGGTTTCCAGCGACTTCACTTTCAAACCCTTTATGGTTGGTGGTTCAGTGGCTGAAGCGATCACGGCTTCTTTCAAACCCAGCTTTTGAGCTTCTTTAAGGCGGGCTTCGGTCTGGCCCACGGGGCGGATGGCACCTGACAGCGCGATTTCCCCAAAAACAGCAGTGCCGTGGGGAATCAATGTTCCAGTGAGAGACGACAACAGTGCTGCGGCAACGGCCAGATCAGCTGCGGGTTCGCGCACTTTAAGGCCGCCTGCGACATTGAGATAAACATCGTTGGGGCCGATTGCGATGCCAGCACGGGCTTCCAGCACGGCGAGGATCATGGCGAGGCGGTTTGAATCCCAGCCCACGACCGTGCGACGCGGCGTTCCCAATGGTGATGGCGAGACGAGGGCCTGGACTTCGATGAGCAGCGGGCGGGTTCCCTCCATGCCGGCGAACACGGCGGTGCCGGGGGTTGGGCTGTCGCTGGAGCCCATGAAAAGTTTGGACGGATTGGTGACCTCCTTCAGGCCACCATCGGACATTTCAAAAACACCGATTTCATCTGTGGGGCCGAAACGGTTTTTGACGGCGCGCAGGATGCGGTACTGATGGCCCCGGTCGCCTTCAAAGTAGAGGACCGTATCCACCATGTGTTCGATCACCTTGGGACCGGCGATCTGGCCATCCTTGGTGACATGGCCTACTAGCAATACGGCAGTGCCTTTTTGCTTGGCGAAGCGAACGAGTGCTTCCGAGCCCGCCTTCAACTGGGACACCGTGCCGGGGGCGGACTCGATGACAGGGGACCATAAGGTTTGGATGGAATCGATCACCGCAATTGAAGGTGGTGCACCTTCGGCGAGGGTTGCCAGAATATCTGAAACATTTGTTTCGGTGGCGAGCAGCACGTTTGAATCATCAAGGCCCAAACGCTGGGCGCGAAGTCTCACCTGGGCGATGGATTCTTCGCCAGAGATATAAATTACCCGTTCGCCCTTGCGCGCCAAGGAGGCGAGGCCTTGCAGCAGAAGCGTGGACTTGCCGATTCCTGGATCGCCACCGATCAATACGCCAGAGCCCGGAACAAAGCCACCGCCCGCCACGCGGTCAAGCTCGCTAATGCCGGTTTGAATACGGGGCGGGGCTGGGTTTTCACCCCGCAGGCCCACAAGGCGCGAGGCCTTGCCCTTGGGCAGGCTGGCCCCTTTGGCGCCAGACACGGGGGCAGCACCTTGTTCTTCAACAATGCTGTTCCATTCGCCGCAACTGTCGCAACGACCCGACCATTTGGGGGCGCTGGCCCCGCAGGATTGACAAACGAAGGTTGATAATGATTTGGCCATGGCGCATTTAAACTGGAACGATTAGCGAACGCAACAGATGATTTAGACCTGTTTAGCCCTTGTTAGGACTCACTGTGTAACCATGTGGTGTGTAGTATTTTGAGTGGGCGTTCATGCTTTCAGAAGTTTCAAGCAACGGTGCAATTGACCATTCGATCATTGGTGAATTGCGTTTGATTGGTGGAACTGTCGGGTTACTCAACCGGGTTCTGACCCTGTTTGTTCAAAATGCGCCGGGAAGCCTTGCTGATATCGAGCGCTTGGCACAGGAACAGGATATTGCCGGACTTGCCGATGCGGTTCATGCCCTTAAATCCATGTGCGCCAGCCTGGGTGCGCGGAGGGCAGGGGATGCCTGTGTCGATCTGGAAAAAATGGCACGTGCGGGCCACGCGTTTGATGCGCCGCATATGGTGCAAGCAATTGTGCGCGAGACAACCGCGGCAATGGTGGAAGCTGACCGACTTCGGGCTGCTTGAGATTTCCATCGCACGATAACTTCAGTCCTACCGATGTTAACCTCGAACTTTAATTGAATAGCAATACGAACATTCTACGCCCCATGGGTGCAATGCTGGGGGGTGTTCGAATGGATATTAATTATTACCGCATGAAACCAGGACAGGAGGGGCAGGTGACGCTCCTTATCCACGGGCTGATTGCCGATTATGGCAGAAATTTCAAATCGAAACTCACGACGCAATCGCTCGTCGACAATGCCGGTTTTCTCAATGTTGAAGTGGCGGAATGCGCGGGGCGCATCATCGGCATTTGCGCCTGGGTGATGTCATTTTCAACATGGCGCGGCACCAAGGGCATGTATGTGGCCGACCTTTGTGTCACGCGAGAAGCGAGTTCCTCGGATGTTGCGCGGAAGCTGCTGCATCTGGCAGCGACCAGCGGTGCCACACTTGGCGCAACCTTTATCCGAACAGAGGTGGATATCTCGGATGAGCGGATTGAAGTTATCTATAGCCAGATTGGCTTCTGGAACCAGCTTCGCCATATGATTTATTTTTTGGAGCCGGTGGATTTCCAGAAATTTGTGGGTGGAGCTGGTTGAGGCAAGCGTCCGCCTCCGGTAAAGCCGGTGCTTCTGCTTTCGCTTTGATGTTTTCAGGAGGTATCGACCTTGAGGCCATCGATGGCGAGGTAGTGGCACTCGACGAGGATCTCATCGACCTCGCGACGCTTTCTGC
>JANOVC010000009.1:0-3849 GCA_031417195.1 Rhodobiaceae bacterium | reverse complement strand
GATTGAAATCAACACAAACGCAGGCGGTGCCTTCCTCAATGCCGTTCTGGTGTCCGCGATGCAGGCCTGTTGCGATGAAGTGGACCGTGCATTCTTCAACAAAAATCCGAATGCATTTTCCGATCACATTATTTCTATGGTGAATGTAGAGTGGGCATTGCAAGGACTTACCCGACTGCTTCATCATGTGGTGATCGTCGATGATGATCCGCAATCGCAATACCTCTATCCTGAATTCAAACTGGCGCAGGCCCTGCTGGAGCGGGCAGGTTTTTTGGTCACGATTGCAGATCCCAGCGAATTGAATTGGGATGGTCAATCCCTGACATGTCAAGGCACGAAGATCGATTTCGTTTACAATCGGCTGGTGGATTTCATGTTGCAGGAGCCCGATCACGAAGCCCTTCGCAAAGCCTACGAGTCCGGCACCGTTGTCGTCGCACCCAACCCTCACAATCACGCGCTATTGGCCAACAAGAAAATTCTCACATTGCTGTCGAGTACCAATTTCTTGGCGGAGATTGGCGCGGAAGCGGTAGACATTTCGGCCCTGCAAGTTGTGCCTGAAACTCTGTTGCTAACAGCTGAAAACGCCGAGGATTTATGGCGTGACCGGAAGAACTACTTCTTCAAACCTTTGGATGGCCACGCCAGCAAAGCGGTCTATCGCGGAGACAAAATGACGAAGCGCGTTTGGGACGATGTCCAGAAGCACAGCTATGTTGCCCAGAAATTCGTTGCACCCAACGAACGCATGACCCAGTCCACTTCCGGGCCACAAGCACTCAAAATGGATGTGCGCCTCTATGTCTACTCAGGTGCTGTCGTTCTGCAAGCCGCGCGCATCTATCAAGGTCAAACCACAAATTTCAGAACACCTGGCGGCGGGTTCTCACCGCTCTTTATTGTCTGAAATGAAAACGTCAGCTACTCCACGAAAGTGACTTGAAAGAGAGGAAAGACAGAGTAGTGCCCATCTCCACATGACTACTTTCAGATTCTATCATGCAAAGCCCATCAGCCATCAACAGCGGCAAGTAACGGGCTGAACCGCCTTTTCCCAGAATTTCAGCTTGAGGCAAACCGCCTGTTTTGGCCACAAGCCGCGCGGGAACAAACTCTGTTTTTCCTTCGACGTGGCGATAGCGGCTTGCTGACTGAACCGAGATGAACGGCTTTTGCTCTTCATTGGCTCCCAGCAACCCAGCGATCATGGCTTCGCCAAACATCAGGAAAGTCACCAACGCCGCAACGGGATTGCCCGGAAGGCCCAGGAACGCCGTTTCAGCAAGATTGCCCATAATGCAGGGCTTGCCCGGTTTAAGTGCAAGCTTGAGCAGTTGCGCGGCCCCACCGGCCTGCCCAACGGCTCGAAACAGAAGATCCGTGTCACTGCCGCCCGCACTGCCCGTGGTGATGATGAGGTCGACTGATGATGCGCTTTGTTCAAGCTTGGCCTGAATTGCGTCTATGTCATCTCCGCAACGGCCATAGTCTTCCACTTCCAAACCGGGCCGCTTTAGGGCGGCCATCAACATGGCTTTGTTGGCGTCATAGATTTGGCCAGGGTGCAACGGTGTGCCCGGTTCAATCAATTCGCTGCTAGTTGTAAATATGCCAATGCGCAGCTTGCGATTGACCGTGATCTTCGCAAGCCCCATGGCGGACAAGACAGCCACATGACGTGGGTCAACTTTAGTTCCGGCTTTCAACACGGCCTGACCGGATTGAATATCTTCCCCGGCACGGCGGATATTGTCACCCGGTCTTACTGCAAAATTGAAAACGATTGTGTCTCCAAGTGTGGAGCAATGCTCTTGCATGACAACTGCATTGGCACCCAACGGAAGTGGCGCTCCGGTAAAGACGCGATAGGCCTCGCCCTCTTTCAGGCCAGCATGAACAGAAACATCGTCCCCAGCGGCAAGCCGTCCCTTTAATGAATGAGACGTACCTTCGGCTGTTCCGGCCTCCGGAACAAAAGCGGCATAGCCATCCATGGCCGATTGATCGAAGGGCGGAAGTGCCATAGGTGATATTATGTCAGCCGCAATAACACGACCTGCCGCATAGAGAGTGTCCATGGACACAACGCCGCGCACCGGCAGGGCAAACGCCTTTGCAATCGCAACGGCAGTTGCAAGCGAGGTCAGTTTCTTTTCAGGTGTGTAGCAGTCGGTGTTGCTCATGATTTCAAACGAATGTGGCCCGGGCTTAAAACCCGGGCCATGCGAATGCTCAATCTCGTCGTCAGGCTGAATATTCCCAAGACTTGAAAGAAATACGTTTTGCAGAAGGTGTAGCATCCGAAATCTTGCGGATATTGGCCCAAGCATGCTTGTAGTTTGGCAATATGAGTTCGTTCACCCCTGCATTGATGACGTTACCTTGCGTGCCGCTTGGCGCACCGAACAACATGAAAGTCTCTTTGCGTTTTGCCGTTGGCTCTGGATAGACCATGGCCTGCGTAGCACCGACGTCGTTGAAGACCTCAACAAGATCACCTGCATTGAGTTTAAGTTCCGCCATGTCTTCCGGGTTGATCTGGATGTATGGAAATGGAAAACGATCCATGACGAATTCGTTGTCCTGATCCAGAAACCAGTTTTGCCAGTTGATGTTGGAGCGACCGTTGTTGATGAGGTAGGCGAATTTCTCGCTTTGCTCTTTCTTGCCAGCGGCTTGCCAGCCCCGCCAAGCACCACCACAGAACAAGGCCTTCTTGTCTTCGCGGCCATGCCGGCCGAATTTACCATCAGTGTACAAGCGCTTTGTGCCGACGAGCTGGCCGTCCTTGAAGCCGACCACCGGTTCTTGCACACCATTGTTGCCCATAGCGCGGAGCCGTTCATAAGTAACGTCTGGATTGCCCTTGTTGTAGCCATCCATGAAGGCATCTTCTTCAGTTTTCCAGTCATAGCCTTTGAACTGGTCGGCGTATTCATTGCGGCCACCTGCACGCAGCACTTTTTCAAGTTGTTGCGCAATGCCTGCTGCAATGAGGCAGTCAGGTATAGCAGTACCTGGACCATCCATATATTTTTCAACCAAACGCAGGCGGCGCTCGCCGTTCATAGAGGTCAAGTTCATTTCGCCAGATTCCACCGCTGGCAAGATCACGTGTGCGGCCTGCCCAATCTGGGAATGGATCACATCGACATTGACCGAGAACAGTCCACCTTTGTTCACAGCTTCAACAATGGCGTCCACGAGTTCCGCACGGGTTGCGCCGGCCTGGGCGTCCATAGCTTCCTTCACCATGTTTGTGCGACGATTGTATTCACGCTTGAAGGCGCTG
This sequence comes from Rhodobiaceae bacterium, assembly GCA_031417195.1. GTDB lineage: Bacteria > Pseudomonadota > Alphaproteobacteria > Rhizobiales > Aestuariivirgaceae > Aestuariivirga. The sequence goes on along the minus strand of JANOVC010000009.1, from coordinate 551 downwards.
GCGTTGAGTGTGGTTTTGTAGTGGTCGTTAGCCCAGATGTGATGCACCTTGCCTTTGCCCTCAATCAACAGCTGGTCGATGTAGGGAGCGGGGCGACCTACATGGCCATCGGATGGACGATAGTAGCCTTCCTGGTGACCGCCGAGGCGGCAAACTCCAGTGCCTTCACGACCGATATTGCCAGTCGCCAGCGCTACGTTCACGATGGCACCTACTGTGCGGTAGTTATCATTACCCCAGATGATCCCCTTCTCGTAGGCGGTGACGCATTTACGACGCGTTCCATCATCCTTTGGCTTTGCGATCCATTCGGCGGCCCTCATGATGGCATCTTCTGAGACACCACAAATACGCGCTGTTTCCTGTACCGACTGGGCGCAAGCTTTACGGGCCATTTCAAAGCTGCCGAGAGCAGCAGGATGACCCGCATCTTCTGCAACAGCAACATCGCCGCCAAGGGTTGAATTGGCGATGAAGTCTTTGTCCGTCCAACCCATTTCAGCGATGTAGCTGAACAGGCCGTTGAACAAGGCCAAGTCTGAGCCCGGTTT
>JANOVC010000008.1:0-17215 GCA_031417195.1 Rhodobiaceae bacterium | reverse complement strand
CAAGCGGGTCACGCCACGCTTTTACCTCGTTGGCTCCGATCCCGCGGTGGCCGCCATCTGGGCTGCTCGGCGTGTCCCGGTGGCCCCCGCTCCTCCGGCACCGCCACCCGATGGCCTCGTGGATGCTGCCCGCATTGCCCGCAGGCTTCAGGCCCTCACGTCAGCCTTGGCCGATCTTCCCCGCCAGGCAAAGCGTCTGGCCCGCTGGCGGCTGAAGCGGGCCAACATATCCCATCTGAAAATGCGCTATCCCATGCGGCAGGGCCGTCCTCCGGGATACCGCAAGAAGAAAACCCGCGAGATCGATACGATCCTCTATGACTGCCACCACTTCGCCTGGCTCGCCATCAACAACCCCGATAAGCCAGATACCTCCTGAGACCTATGGAATGCACACCAATGCGAAAACGGAAAACACCGTTTTCACAAGAGGCGGAGCCGTGTCTCAATGCACCCTTTCCCTCCCCCAATCATTCCAGCTCGACGGGCAGAGGCCAACCGTCTAGAACATGCCCATGAAATTCATTGACCGTGATCACCCATTCTACAAGCCACTGTGGCGGCGCATCGTGCTGTGTTGCGTGCTGGCAAGTTGGGTGCTCATGGAAATCGTGGCGCAGGATCCGATGTGGTTGACGATTGCAGCCGCGCTGCTTGTCGTATGTGTCTGGCAATTTCTCGTTACGTGGCCAAAATCCGGTCAGCAACCTTGATTGCTGCCGCGATGGCCTCCTCAACGGGCATGTCACTGGTATCGAGGATCACGGCATCCGTGGCGGCAAGCAGTGGTGCCACGGCCCGTGTGCTGTCGCGCTCATCGCGCTGGCGAATATCATCCATCACGGCTTCAAGTGTCACCTGCTGGCCCGCGACGCGAAGTTCAGCAAAACGCCGTTCTCCGCGAACCTTCGCTGATGCCGTCACAAACAGTTTGATCTCGGCTACGGGGCAAACCACCGTTCCGATATCGCGCCCGTCCAGAACAGCACCCGGCATTTGCGCCGCAAACCGCCGCTGGAATTCCAGCAACGCAGACCGCACGGCAGGAATGCTGGCGACGATCGACGCGGCAGCTCCGACCTCTTCCGTCCGCAGTTCCGCATCTTCAAATGCTCTCGCACCCAAATCGAGCGCAATTTTTGTTGCAGCTTCAACATCATTCGGATCAAGCCCGACTTTCAACACTGCCAAACCAACCCGGCGATACAGCGTTCCCGTATCCAGAAAATGAAATCCGTAATGCGCCGCGAGCGCCCGTGCAATGGTCCCCTTGCCAGCCGCAGCCGGACCGTCAACAGCAATGATCACTTGGCCTCAATCTCTGAAATCCGTGCACCCAAGCCGTTCATCAAGCCTGCAAAGTCCGGAAAACTGGTGGCAATGATATTGCCGTCGTCAATGCTCGTGTGAATGCGCGAAGCAAGACCCATAACGAGGAAAGACATGCCGATGCGGTGATCCATATGGGTGAGAACCCTGCCCCCGCCCGGTGCTCCGCCACCAGAAACCTCAAGCCAGTCCGGTCCTGATGTGGTGGTCACACCATTGGCCTGCAGCCCCGCTTCAACCGCCGCCAGGCGATCACTCTCCTTGACGCGCAATTCTTCAAGGCCGTCCATGCGTGTCGTGCCTTCGGCAAATGATGCCGCAACTGAAAGAATGGGATATTCATCAATCATCGAAGGAGCCCGCGCGGCAGGCACCCGGACGCCATGCAGCTTGGACGAGCGAATGCGCAGGTCGCCCACATCCTCACCGCCTGCCATGCGGCGGTTTTCAATTTGGATATCCGCACCCATTTCAATCAGCGTGATAATAAGCCCGGTGCGCGTCGGGTTGAGCATGATGTTTTCGATGGTGATGTCAGAGCCTTCGGTGATGAGGGCGGCCACCATCGGAAACGCCGCCGATGAAGGGTCCCCCGGAATATCAAGGGCTTGCGCCTTAAGCTCATGCTGGCCTTCAACCCGCACGTGACGAACACCCTCAACCATGTCAACACTGAGCTTGGCTCCAAAAGCCGTCAGCATGCGCTCCGTGTGGTCGCGCGTGGCCACTGGTTCGATAACCGTCGTCCGCCCCGGTGCATTCAGGCCCGCCAATAAAACAGCAGATTTCACCTGGGCCGAAGGCATTGGCAGCGTATAAGTCATTGGAACAGCATGTTTGGCCCCATGCAGGGTGAGCGGCAGCCGGTTGCCCTCGGAGGCTTCAAAACGCACACCCATCTGCTCCAAAGGCGTAGTCACCCGCCCCATTGGCCGCCGTGACAAGGAAGCATCGCCAATACAATGGGCCACAATCGGCGTTGTCGCCATCAGCCCCATGGCAAGCCTGACACCCGTGCCGGAATTGCCAAAATCCAGCGATTCTGTAGGCGATTGCAACCCTGCAACACCCACACCCTGAACATGCCAAATACCCGCGTCATCGCGGTAAGCCTCAGCTCCCAGTGCCGTCATCGCCTTTGCCGTATTGACCACATCTTCGGCTTCCAGCAATCCCTTGATTGTCGTCCCGCCAATGGCAATCGCGCCAAACATCAGCGCCCGGTGCGACATGGATTTGTCGCCCGGAACCTTGACCCGCCCGCTAAGGCCGGCAGCCTTGCGCGAAATCAAGGGTTGGGTTCTGGAGTGTTTTTGGCTCATGACGGCTTTCCGATACACGGGTTGAATTATGCTGTCACCCCCTTACCCATCTTGGCTTTTGACATTCCCGCCCGCCCGTGGCATGTGAGCCTTAATTCTCCATCCCATACAGATTTCGAAAGGACCAACCGTGGTCAATGCTGAACTTGGAACCAAACGAACTTGCCCAACATGCGCGGCACGGTTTTATGATTTATTGAAGAACCCCATTGTTTGTCCGAAATGCGATACAAATTTCGTGGCGGCCCCAATCCTCCCGTCAAAGGGTGAATATGCCGGAACGATAGCCCCGGCACCCAAGCCCCGTGAAAAAGAAGTTGTTGAGGACAATGACAGCGGTGATGTGGAACTCATCAGCCTTGAAGACATCGAAGAAGATGGCAAGGACGATGACGAAACAGCAGGCATCGAGGATGTTGATCTCGGTGAAGATACGGAACCGGCAGATGGCGAAGAAGACGATACCTTCCTGGTTGTCGAAGAAGAAGATGGCGGCGATGTCTCCGGTCTTCTTGATGGTGGCACCGGTGGCGCCAAGGAAGGCGAAGAAGAAGTCTAACTTTCGCTTGATTGTTGAAGCGCGCGGAACTAGGTTTCGACCGCCGTTGAAACCAGAACCCGATTTGGTTTCATATATCTGAAAAGACCTGTGGGGTCATAGCTCAGTTGGGAGAGCGCTTGCATGGCATGCAAGAGGTCGTCGGTTCGATTCCGTCTGGCTCCACCAATCCTTTCAAAGACTTAGCGGTTGGTACGGAAGCGGCAAAAGTGCCCTAGCAACCAACTAGCAACCAGCCCTAAAAATAAATTTTTGTGAATTCATTTTTGACCGAGACAGTTTGCTTGATCACAAACCAATTTTGTTCGCACAATTTCCTGTTTCCCTAACACAACTGAACCCAGCGAGCGGGGTGGGCACAAGAGCGACGGATAGGCCCGCCGCAGCGAGCCTAGGAGGAAGCGACCGCCCACTCCGCAAGCGGTGTTTATGATGTCGGTGTTTGTCTCAGATACCCAAACCACTTGTGCGCCCGGCCAACTCCCGAGCGATAGTCGACCCGATGACTTTTCCGGTGACAGGCTTCCCCCATGTCTTCAAAACTTGGTTCCCATCGGGCCAATGTTATCTCCTTTCATTGCGGGTCAATGCTTTCATAGCATTGGCAGTGGGCCGGGCAACTCCGTCTGGCGTTTGCTCTACCATGCCGCGCTCTGTCAGCCATTGCAGGCGATTGCGAAGAGCAGACTTTAGATCACTGCCAAAGCCTTGCCAGAGCTCAGCATATTCAACTATTGTCGAATCTCATGGCGACAGCAGGTGCGAACTTTGTCAGAAGCAGACTGGACCGACGAAGAGAACGACCTGATTGTCGAGGATTACTTTGATATGCTGGCGGAAGACTTGGCGAAGCAGCCGTATGTCAAGGCACATCACCGAAGAAGTCTTTTGCCAAAATTGAATAGTCGCAGTGAAGGCTCCATCGAGTTCAAGCACCAGAATATTTCCGCAGTCATGTTGGGTCTTGGGGAACCTCGTATCGAGGGCTACAAACCTGCTACCCGGTTTCAGATGTCATTGGTTGACGCTGTTTTACGAAGGAAAGCGAAAAGCTACGATTGGACCCAGTCTGTTGAATTGCGAAAACAGAAAATAAATGAACCATATTCTGTATTGGAAGAACCTGAGACTCTATGGTTTGGTCCGCCGCCTACGCACACAAACCAACCTCCACCTGTCGATCTCGATCTCATGGCTGCCATCGGCCGCAAGTGTGATGTCGCTGAACGTGATGAACGAAATCGAAATTTGGGTGAAGCTGGCGAAAGACTTGTTTTCGATCATGAGAAATCAAAGTTGCGTCTGCTAGGTCGATTTGACCTCGCCGACAAAGTGCGTTGGACCTCAAAAGAGATCGGTGATGGCACGGGCTTCGACATAGAAAGTTTTGATGATCAGGGAAAGACAATGCTCATCGAAGTCAAGACTACGAACGGCTGGGATAGAACACCTTTTCACATCAGCAGAAATGAACTCGCAGTGGCGGAGGAAAATCGCGCTTCCTGGCACCTATATCGTATCTGGAATTTTGTAAGGAAACCAAATGTATTCTCAATCAAGCCGCCTTTGCAAGCGCATGTTGCTTTGACGCCAACGAGTTTTCTCGCTTCCTTGCTCTGATGAATTTCTATACATTTCCAGACTAAATATGTTGCCGAGTCCTGATTCTGACGAAATGGCCCGGCAATAAGTCGGGCAGTTTGCTTTCTCTTGACTGTCAAATCAGCTTGCCAATTTCCGCAACCAAAAGCTTTTCGTCGCCATTGAAACTGGCAATCATGGCCGCCAAGAACGGTCCACGTTTGATTTTCTGAACATTGAACTCTTGGCCAGTCTGGGCGGCGAGCAAGGCCATGAAGGCCAGCTGCGTGCGACCGTTGCCATCCCGAAACGGATGAATCGCATTCAGTTCTGATAGAAAGTGGGCTGCGCCCTTGGCGAAGGCTGGTGGCTCTACACTCCGCAAAAAGTCATTCTGTTTCAGCCACGTGAAGAGTTTACGCATTTCGACCTCAATGTTCTCGGGGTAACAAAACGAACTTGCCCCCTTTGCAATCCTGACAGTGCGCGGCTTCCCAGCCCAAGCATAGACATCCTGAAAAAGATGTCGGTGAACGGCGTAATAATGGGTCACACTTAAGCGCCCGCGCGGCAAACCTTCTGCAAAGCGTTGCGTGGTCAGGGCAAGTTCAAAGGTGTTGAGATCAGAATGGCGGCGAAGATCGGCTAAATTTTTGAGAACCTTGGTGCCCGGATAACAATAGGGATCGGGCAAGGCGTCATACATTGACACTGCTTATCTGCTCATCTTGCCATACTTGCTCTTGAGAGCTGAGCGGCGCGCTTCATGAGACGTGCCTGATTTCTCGAAACCCTCAAATGTCCGCACCATGTCCTTGGACATGATCAATCCCTCTACCCGACTGATGGAAGCCGAGGCGGCAAGTCCAATCTTGATGGTTCCGCCGTTCTTGGGGCCGGGTGAGGAAAGTTTTATGGTTTTGCGCATGGCCAAACATTACCACAGCTTTGCGGTTTTGTCAGCTCTCTGAGAGCTGTTCCTAATTTCGTTTAGAAACCGTGCGACAACACAAAAATGAAGGGCGTACAAGATGTGGGCCTGCCGAAGCCACCCTTGGTGGCGAGTGCACCTCAGGCCCACATCCCGCTCGCCATGCCAGCCGGGACGGAAATCTGGGCAGCCGCAGGAGCCCTGAAAGGGCGGGACCGACTGCGCCCGGACGGCTGGGACATTAGCCTCGAGGCGAAATAACCGCGTAGCGTGAGAGGAGAATCAAGCGCTATCTCACCCAGTTCCCAAACATGTAAATTCATTTGTGTCCAATCGCTGGCCGGATACTCACAATTTCAGCTTTGCGTCCACTCAACATCGCTGCGATCTGACTGCCCATTGCCTCGTTGACGGCTCGCACAGGATCAGCCGCAAGGTGTGAGTATTTCTCGGTTGTGGAGCTCTTGGCGTGACCCAGTAACTTTCCGATGATCGGCAACGATGCCCCACCATTTACACCTACACTGGCAAACGAGTGGCGCAGATCGTGAATGCGGACGTCTCTGAGCCTTGCCACCTTGCAGATGCGGAGCCATGGCTTGCGCAGATTGACCAAACGCTGACCCTCCTTGTCACCGACAATCACAAAAGGGTTCTTGCTGACCTTTAGCAGCCCCGCCAACAACGAAAGCGCTGGCGCGGAGAGGTAGACTGGCCTTGCTCCTGTCTTGGTTTCTGGAGGCAACAGCATGGCTATTTCGAAAATGATGTCTTTCCATTGCAGCTCAAGAATTTCATTGCGGCGGCAGCCCGTGAAAATCAGAAGCCGAATTGCGGCGAGCACAAAAATCGACTCGGTATTGTTGCGCTCTGCTCTTGCCAGCGTGATTCCAAGTCGTCCCAACTCTCGCGACGACAGAAAACGTTCCTTGCTTTTCTCGGGAAATCTTTCGACTCCTTGTACCGGGTTTGAATTTCTGGGGCGAAGCCCGCATTTCTCACACCACGAAAATAGTGCGGAGAGCGAAGCAACAACACGATTGGCCGTGATCGGCGTATTGCGCAGTGCATAGTGAAGGATTGCGATGTCGCTGAACTTGATTTGAGCGACCTTAACCTCGCCAAGTTTGGGATAGATCAGGCGGTTCAGAAAATCGTGATATAAAATCTGGGTTCCCTTGCGCCTTTTCGAGACGACGGTTTCCAAAAATATCGCCCCAGCTTGCCGAAGAGTTGGATTGCTGACACGCTCGTCCCTGATGGCCGCTGGATCCAGGTCTTTTGCTATATCGCCCTGTATGACCTTCACGCGATTCTCAGCTTCCGCAACCGTCCAGGGCTCACCATACTTGCCAATCGCAAACCAGCGCTGCCTGTTGCCAATCCTGCATTTGTAAACGAACACCTTGTCGCGACGCTGAAAGCGAACACCGAAGCCAATGAGTTTGGTATCCCAGATGATCTCATCTGGTTTCATGCCATCGACAACAGATTTGGTTATGTGTTTTCGAACTGACGCCACAGTGTGCTCACTTGATTTCTAGCAACCATCTAGCAACCAAATAACAACGAAATTTGCGGGTACCAATTGGACATGCCGGGAAAACGCGGGAATTTATCCTATTGATATTGTTAAATATAATGCATTTTAAAGAAAGTGCCAGAACTACAAAAAGAGGTATGGCATGCAAGAGGTCGTCGGTTCGATTCCGTCTGGCTCCACCAATCTTTTCAATGATTTACACTTGGATGTTTCAGCGGAAATTGCCTTAGCAACCAGCGTTCACGTCAGATTTTGTAAACTGCGGCGGTTGATGGCTCGGTTCAAATTCCGACCCACCACTGTTGTCGTGTGCCGGTCATTCCCCAGTGTGATTGTGCAAGCAATGCCGTTCACGGGCTGTGGAATTTACCATCATCATTACGGTTTCTAACCTCTGCATCAATGGCGAGCTAACAGAAAACATGCTGAATTGACAACGCCGCTTGGAAAGGCTGTTCTCATGTAGTTGTGTTTTGTTTATTGAGGTGACACGTGAAGACTGGTTTTAATTTATTGCTGTGGACGCCCCATGTCACGGCTGAGCACACGCCAATTCTAAAGAGCCTGAAAAAGGCAGGCTATGATGGAGTTGAGATTCCGATCTTCGAAGGTGATGTTGATCACTACGCGCGACTGGGCGCCACTCTTGATGGGCTGGGGCTGGAGCGCAGTGTGGTGAGTGTTCTTGGTGCTTCGGGAAAAAATCCTCTCTCGGCTGACAAGGCGGCGCGCGATGCGGCTGTGACCTATGCAAAATGGTTTATTGATTGTTCGGCAGCGCTCGGTGCCAAAATATTGGCGGGTCCCATGCATTCCGAACTTGGCTATTTCTCGGGACATGGACCGACAACGGCAGAACGAAAGCGTGGCATTTCATTCCACCGCCGGGTTGGTGACTATGCTGCCAAAAAAGATGTGCGATTTGCACTCGAAGCATTGAACCGTTTCGAATGCTATTTCCTCAACACCATGGCACAACTCGCGGATTATCTCGATGAAGTTGACCATCCCGCCATCAAGGCCATGTATGATACGTTCCACGCCAATATTGAGGAAAAAGATCCGGTTGCGGCGATCAAAACAATCAAGCGTCACATGATCCATGTTCATATCTCCGAGAACGACCGAGGCACGCCGGGCAAGGGCCACTTGCCTTTGGATGCAACTTACAAGGCTTTACGCGCGGCCAAGTATGATGACTCCCTGACGATTGAAGCCTTTGGACGCGCAATGCCTGCCCTTGCGGCGGCAACACGGGTGTGGCGCGATTTCTTTCCGAGCCGGGAAGAGGTTTATCTCCTTGGGATCAAAAATATAAAGCAGGGTTGGGCCAAGGCGAAGTGATTTCACGTGTTTATATCATCGGCACCCTTGATACAAAAGATGCCGAACTGCATTATGCCAAACGCATGGTTAAGAAGGCAGGTGCGCAGGCGATTTTGGTTGATGTTTCCACCACGCCGTATGGTGGAAAAGCGGATGTGGGCGCAAAGCTGGTTGCCAGTTTTCATCCCAAGGGTGAAAGTGCTGTACTTGGACTTTCGGATCGCGGGTCTGCCGTGACAGCAATGTCCTTGGCACTGTCGCGCTTTCTGGTGAGCCGCAAAGATGTCGGTGGCGTTTTGGGATTGGGGGGATCTGGCAATACGGCCATTGCAACTGCGGGCATGCGCGCTCTTGCCGTCGGTATTCCCAAGCTTATGGTGTCAACAGTTGCGTCGGGAAATACGGCACCCTATGTCGGCTCATCTGATATCGCGATGATGTATTCCGTGGTTGATGTGGCAGGGCTCAACGCAATCTCGCGGAAAGTCATCGCCAACGCTGCCCATGCTGTGGCGGGTATGGCGCTGAACACGACACGACGGGTCAAATCGGAGAAACCAAGCGTAGGCATGACCATGTTTGGCGTGACCACATCTTGTGTGACGCAAATCCGTGAGAAAATTGAAGCTTCACACGAATGCTTCGTATTCCACGCCACAGGCACTGGCGGGCAATCACTCGAGAAGCTCGTGGATTCCAAACTTCTGGATGGCGTCATTGATGTCACCACAACCGAAGTCGCCGACTATTTGCTTGGTGGTGTCTTTCCCTGTACGGATGACCGGTTTGGCGCGGTGATCCGAACAGACGTTCCCTATGTTGGATCAGTGGGCGCGGTTGACATGGTGAATTTTGGTGCGTGGGAAACCGTTCCCAAAATCCATGAAGGCCGCAAATTTCACGTCCACAACCCACAAGTCACGCTGATGCGGACGACTCCGGATGAGAACCACGCGATTGGCACATGGATTGTGAAGCGGCTCAACCAAATGACCGGGCCAGTCCGTTTTCTACTTCCTCTGAAAGGCGTTTCTGCCATTGATGCGGTTGACCAGCCATTTCATGATATCGAAGCTGATGCTGCGCTTTTCAACGCGATCAGAACGGGATGGGTGCCTGCGCGCAACCGAAAACTGATTGACGTTGACGCACATATCAATGATGCAGCCTTTGTCCGCGAAGTTGTCAAACAATTCAAGTCAATAACAGGTTAGGTAGATATGGCCCGCATTGAACGTAGAATTCTGCTCGAAAAGTTACATGGCATGATTGCCAAACGCCAACCCATTATCGGGGGAGGTGCCGGCACCGGACTTTCAGCCAAATGCGAGGAAGCAGGCGGCATCGATCTTATTGTGATCTACAATTCAGGCCGCTACCGCATGGCAGGTCGTGGATCACTCGCAGGACTGCTCGCCTATGGCAACGCCAACGACATCGTTCAGGAAATGGCACACGAGGTTTTACCTGTTGTAAAAAATACTCCGGTTTTGGCGGGTGTTAACGGAACTGATCCGTTTGCCATCATGGACCATTTGCTAGACCATTTGAAAGCGCTGGGTTTTTCGGGCGTTCAAAACTTCCCCACCGTTGGCTTGTTTGACGGCATGTTCCGCAAAAACCTTGAAGAGACGGGCATGGGGTTCGGGCTGGAGGTTGACATGATCCGCAAGGCCCATGAGCGTGATATGCTGACAACGCCCTATGTTTTTTCCGCCGACGAAGCGGTGGCCATGACAAAGGCAGGGGCGGACATGATTGTTCCCCACATGGGGCTTACGACTGGCGGCAACATTGGCGCGGAGTCCGCCCTGAAACTCAAGGACTGTCCCGCGTTGATTGACGAATGGGCCGAGGCTGCCGTGCGCGTGCGCAAGGATGTGATGGTGATTTGCCATGGTGGACCGATCTCTTCACCAGCGGATGCGGAGTATATTTTGAAGAATACCAAGTATGTTCATGGTTTCTATGGCGCAAGTTCCATGGAGCGCCTGCCAACGGAAGTTGCCCTGACGCAGCAAACGAAATCGTTCAAGAGTATTTCTTTCTAGGGAGATGCCAATGGCCAGAGCCTATGCGAGTGCGATCATCAAGGCTCCGGTTGAAACCATATGGAGCGTTGTGCGGGATTTCAATGGTTTACCCAATTGGGCCGTTGGTATTGCGGATTCCAAAATTGAAGGCGGCCTTGATTCCGATGTTGTGGGGTGTGTGCGCTCGTTTCACACGGTGGATGGCACGCATATCCGCGAACAGCTTTTGATGTTGGATGATGCGCGTTACACCTTCAGCTATAACTTTGAGACGCCAGCCTTTCCGGTCAAAAACTATATTGCCACCGTGCGGCTGATGCCCGTCACCCATTCGGATGCCACGTTCATGGAGTGGGAGGCCAATTTTGATGAGGCGCCGGGTGACGAGGGAAAATATGTGGCGCTGATTTCCAAACATGTTTTTGCTGCTGGCCTGAAATCATTAAGCACGAAAATAAAACGCGAAAAAATCAAGAAACCGGATGGCAGCGTGCGGTGGAAAGCATGGTCACCCAACAAGGTGTGGACATCCCGCGTGATCAAGGGGCCGGTGGATCAGGTATGGGCGCGCATGCGGGATTTCGCCGGAATGAGCGCATGGCACAGCGACATCACGAAAATGCACATGCTAAAAAAAGCTCGGGCCGACAAGGTTTCTGGTATTCGCGATTTCTATTTTGGTGATGGCCATCTGAATGAGGAATTGCTCCACCTCTGCGATATCACGCGGTCATTTTCCTATCGCATTACCAAGAGCGAATTGCCGTGGATGAATTATGTCTCGGGTCCACGCTTGTGGCCAGTGACAGCTGATAATTCCACTTTTGGCGTTTGGACCGGGGATTGGGTGGCAAGTCCCCACGATGATTTAACCCTCATACCGAACACCGAAGAGAATGTGTATCAGCGGGCCTTTGCAACGCTTGAAAAGAACTTCTTTGGCAAGAAATAACGGAGTCAATCCGTGTGGAACACATTTTCCATTACGGCCCACCAGTCTCCGGGCTTTCGTGTGTCATAGGGAATTTGCATCGGGTCGGTGATGTCCCACCACTCCTGCATGCGGGGCGCATTTTTGATCTTCTCCATATCGGCCTTGAAATCTATGCCGTGGTATTCCCAATAGGCGAACAAGATATTTTCTGGTTCCCTGAGAAAAATTGTATAGTTGTGAATGTTGGAGTCCGAAATCGCCTTCAGAATTTCCGGCCAGACGGCGGCGTGGATGCGCTTGTATTCCGGAATGATCTCCGGTTTCAGTTTTATGATTTGGGCCATTCTTTCCATTGTTTGACGCCTTGCCTGAGTGTTCGTTGCATGAAATGATTGCCGAAAAATGGGAGGGTAGCAATGGCCGAATGGATAAAAAGATTCAGTCTTGCGGGCAAACGTGCACTGGTCACCGGGGCGACAAAAGGCATCGGCTATGAGACGTGCAAGGTGCTGGCAGATGCGGGTGCTGATCTTGTAATCGTCGGGCGTGACAACTCTGGTCTTGCGGAAGTGAGCGCCCTCGTGAAAGCCGCAGGGCGCAAGTGTTTGGCCATTGAAGCCGACATGGCAACGGTTGATGGCCCCAATCAAGCAGCGCACGCCGCACTCAAATTCTTTGGCACGGTCGATATCCTGGTGAACAATGCGGGGGTTGCGCTGCTGGGTCCACTGGTCAGCGCCTCGGTTGAGGATTGGGATGCGACAATGGCGGTAAATCTGCGTGCACCATTTTTGCTGGCGCGCGCATTGGCTCCAAAGATGATTGCGCAGAAGGCAGGCAAGATCATCAATGTGTCATCCCAGGCGGGTGTCATCGGGCTGGATGATCATGGCGCCTATTGTGCGTCCAAGGGCGGGCTGAACATGCTCACCAAAGTCATGACGGCGGAATGGGCGCGCCATAATATTCAAACCAATGCGGTCTGCCCCAATGTGATTTTGACTCCGATGGGCGAAATGGTTTGGGGCGACGCGGCAAAGGGCGACCCCATGAAAGCCAAAACGCCAGCAGGCCGGTTTGGCAAGCCGGTTGAGGTGGCAGATATGATTCTCTATCTCGCCTCGCCAGCGTCGGATTTCGTTTGCGGGGAAATCATGTTGATTGATGGCGGCTATACGGCGCTTTAATGGTTGCCCCATGACGGGAGAAAATAGGATACTAAACTTAAAATAGAAATCAATTCTAAGACCATTGGAGGGTCCTCGAGAGGAATTTGATCCTGTCCGCACTCCCCCTAGCGGGCGACCCAGCGACTGCCCTGCAGCCTCATCCTCGTTGCTCCTAGAGCCTATTTAAGGTCTATAGTCCTAGTATGTGGCTCGTCCGCCGGAAACATCAAACACGGCTCCTGTCGAGAATGAGCATTCCTCCGAGGCAAGCCAGCAGATGATGTTGGCCATCTCATCGACAGTGCCAAAACGGCCTTTTGGAATTTTGGACAGCATGAAATCAATATGGGTCTGTGGCATCTGGTCAAAAATTGGCGTGCGCACGGCGGCGGGTGTTATGGCATTGACGGTGATGTTGTGCTTGGCCAGTTCCTTGGCAAGGGATTTTGTCATGCCGATAACGCCGGCTTTTGAAGCGGAATAAGCCGAAGCGTTGGGGTTGCCTTCCTTTCCGGCAATCGAGGCGATGTTGATGATGCGGCCATAATTTTGCGCCACCATATGCGGCACCACAACACGGTTGCAATAAAACGTGCCATTCAGATTAATATCGATGACCTGCTTCCAGCCTTCAATTGGAAATTCAGCGAGCGGCACGGTGGGGCCAGTAATGCCGGCGCTGTTCACCAGAATATCAATACCGCCGATTTGCTTGATGGTTTCTGCGGCTGCGCGCTCGACGGACGCGAAATCCGAGATATCAACCTTGATGCCGCCGTTTACATCCCAAACTGCAACCTTACCGCCTTCTGCAGCAATGCGCTTGGCAACCGCTTCACCAATGCCCGAAGCGCCACCCGTTACGACTGCACGCTTGCCTGTAAATCTCATGTCTTGATCTTCCATGTTTTCATTGTCTTGTACGTGTCTTCAAATGAAACGATGCCCGCATCTGAGCCCAGACCTGTTGCCACCAATCCAGCTGAGGCCTGGGCAAAGCGCAATGCGGTTTCCGTATTCATTCTATGATGGAGTGCCGCGATGAACCCGGCATCAAAAGCATCACCGCAGCCGGTGGTATCGACAATTTCAATATCATAGGCAGGGGACTGAAGACGAGTGCCATCACTGTGGGCATAGTAGGCACCATCACTTCCGAGTGTGAAAACGCAGCACCTCGCGCCGTTGTCCAAATAATATTTGGCGCAATCCTCAGGGGTAGACTGGCCAGACATATCTTTCGCTTCCTCGATTGAGGGCATGAAATAATCGATGTAGGGCAGCAAGGGCTTAACAACTCGGGCAGTTTCGGCATTTGCGGCGATCAGATCAAAGGTGACAACGCACCCGCGCTTCTTTGCCTCCTTAAGCAAAACAACGCTGGCAGGGCCATCCAGTTTTTTGAGAAGGCCGGTCCCGCCCAAGTGAATTATGGGCGCATCGAAAACCTGGTCATACATTGATGCTGGCACATCAAAATGATCCGATGCACCGCGCACATGGAGGGCGGGTCTTTCGCCATTGGGGCGTATATTCAGGATGGTTGCCGAGGTCGGAACACCCTTGAGGCGCTGCATGGCGCTGGTATCGATGCCATGTTTATTTAGGGTGAGCAAAACCCAATCAGCCTTTTCATCATCGCCAACGGCACCTACACAGAGGCTTTTGAGGCCAAGCTTTGCCGTGTCAACAACCGTGCCACCCGCCGTGCCCGCAACCGTCAACCGGATTTCTTCAATGAAATCCACATTGCCGCGATCAGGAATCTTGGTCACGGGGCGACCGAGCACATCAAGGATGTAAAGCCCGATAACGGACACATCGTAACGCATGTCAGCTGCGGACCTTGTTCATGTAGGTAATAATCAATGCCAAAGCAGCGGCAACCGCGGCAATGCTCCAGACGAAGGGCTGCATGTAAAACGCTGGGGTTGCGAGTGCCGCCTTGCCAGTTACGGTATTTGGATCGGGCGGTTTCAGGAAGAACACGCCATAGAGATGGGCTGCAGAAATCGAAACCAGCAACACAATGCAGAAGATCATGGCGACGACGAGGGCGACAACAAAAACTGATCTTGCTGGCACACCGGGTTGAGCCAGGGGCAAGAGGTTATTGACGAGGCCCGCCAGCACGACAAGGCCGCTGCCAATGGCGAAGACCGTAATGCTGAAAGGCTGGAAAATAAGCACGAGGGCAAACAAACCAAGGCCGATGATGAAAAACTCAAGCCGCAAAGCGGTTTTTAAAGACATGCCGGTTGAAACTGGATCGCTCATGTTCGCACCGCCCTTCCATTTTCACCAAAAAAGTGGGTTTGTTTGGGATCCGGTCTAAGATGCATGATCTCACCGATCCTAACACGCTGGTTGCGCTGTACAACCACACGGATATCACCCCCTGTTTCGGTGCGCGCATGAATGAGGGTTTCGGCACCCATGGGTTCGATCAGTTCGGCCTGCGCCCGGATGGTGCTGGGGCTGCCGGTGCTTTCGGCTGTGAAGGCGCGGGGGCGGATACCTATCATGACCTTTGAAGGCTTGAGCTGCGAAACGGCGGGATCGGCGGCAATGGCAACCTTGTTTCCGGCAATTGTGACTGACGCCACACCTTTGTCGAAGGACTTCAAGTCCGCCTCCATCAGGTTCA
Organism: Rhodobiaceae bacterium; assembly: GCA_031417195.1. GTDB lineage: Bacteria > Pseudomonadota > Alphaproteobacteria > Rhizobiales > Aestuariivirgaceae > Aestuariivirga. The sequence continues at coordinate 1,841 of JANOVC010000008.1, read as the reverse complement.
TCTGAGGTGTGCCGATGAAGCTTGCGACAAACACGTTGGCGGGCTTGGCGAAAACTTCATGGGGCGTTCCCACCTGTTCAATGCGGCCATCTTTCATGATGGCGATGCGGTCGGCCATCGTTAGCGCTTCAAGTTGGTCGTGAGTCACAATGACCGTTGCTTTGGAGAGGTTGGACAAAACTTCCTTGATCTGGCCACGCATGGAATGCCTTAGCTCCACATCGAGGCGCGACAGGGGTTCATCAAACAGGAAACAGTTGGGATCACGGACAATGGCCCGGGCCACGGCGATGCGCTGTTTTTCACCTTCCGAAACCTGACCGGGCATGCGGTCCAGAACATCGGTGAGATGCAGAATTTGCGCGACCTTGTTCACACGCTTGTCCGTGTCTTCTTTTGAAAGTTTCTCAAAATGCAGGGGCATGGCGATGTTGTCACCCACGCTCAAAGCGGGATAGAGCGCATAGAACTGGAACACCATGGCGATATCGCGCTTTTCCGGGGGCAAATCATTCATGCGTTTGCCCGCAATGATAACATCGCCTTCAGTGGCGCGTTCCAATCCGGCAATCATGCGCAGCGTTGTGGTTTTGCCGCAGCCAGAGGGGCCGAGGAGGCATACAACTTCGCCAGCCTTCACCGAAAGGTCAGCATCTTTAACGGCAGTGAACTCGCCGTATTTCTTGGTGATCTTTTTGACTTCTATGGTTGACATATCAGCGCTTTACGGTTCCGAAGGTGACGCCACGCAGCAAATGATTTTGCAGGAAGAACGTGACAAGAAAAACAGGGATGAGGAACAGGGTTTCGATGGCGGCGAGCAAGCCCCACAATACGCCGATGCCGCCACCCGCCACGGCCTGGTTCATGGCGACGGGTACGGTGCGGGTATCAACACCTGTGAGCAGCAGGGCGAACAGAAACTCGTTCCATGTAAGAATAAGGCCGAATACGAATGTAGCGGCAAGACCTGCAATGACCTGCGGCAGGCACACTTTGAAGAACACGCGGAGTTCCGACGAACCATCGATGCGTGCTGCATCCTCAACGTCGAGCGACAGTTCATCAAAGAAACTCTTCATCATCCAGATGGTGAAGGGAAGATTGAATGCGGTGTAGAGGAAGATGATGCCGACATAGGAACCTGACAATCCGGCGATGCGGAACATCAGGATGATGGGAATGATGACCACGATGGCCGGCAACATGCGCGTCGTGAGAATGATGAAGAGGTAAGTATCGTTGCCTTTCAGCGGGTACCGCGAAAACCCAAAAGCGGCCAGTGTTCCGATGACAAGGGCCAGCAAAACAGACGTTCCGGCAATGAACATCGAGTTGAAGAAGAAACGGTCAAAGCCCGTGCTTTCAACGGCACCGCCCGTGGTGAAGGATCGCGAGAACACCGAGGTGAAATTTTCCAGTGTTGGTGTGAAAACATATTTCTCCGAAATGAGCCCGAAGAAAGTTGTTGGAAACAGTTTGGCTGGAACTGTGAGGGCATCGGTTTGCAATTTGAATGATGTCATCACAATGATGAGCACGGGCAGGAAGTAAACCAGACTGACAAAAGCTGTGAACAGGGTATGACCCCATCCCGCTTCGCCAACACCTGATGCTTTACGAAAACCCATTTTTTCCCAGATGGTCGTCGAGGTTGCCATTATCTAGTTCCCCTGGCTGCTGCGGCGGTTGGCGATGTAGAGATAAAGATTGGTGAGCACGATCACCACAAAAAGCAACAAGTAAGACAGTGCCGCACCCTCACTGGTTTTGTTCTGCTCATTGGCGATGCGGATGACATGGTAGGAAATTGTCATTGTGTCATTGCCACCCTTGGTGAG
>JANOVC010000007.1:0-23064 GCA_031417195.1 Rhodobiaceae bacterium | reverse complement strand
GCATCATTATCGGCAATGGTGTTGGTGGCGAGGACTGTCGTCCCCAAGGTTGCCAAACCAGACGTCACAGAAGCGAGCGTCACGTCAATCGTCTCCGAACCTTCAACAAAGGTATCATCAACAACCGTTAGGGTGATGGTTACCGTGGTTGATCCAGCCGGAATGGTCACAGAGGCAGGCCGTGTGTAATCAGAAACATTGGTCGCCGTACCACCATAGCTGAGGGTGATCACCGTATTGCTGGCACTCACCGCCGATTGGGTCACCGTCAATGTTCCGCTGGTCGCTGGTTCTGCACCGTTTGTGGTGTTGGCAATTGTTACAGTTGCCGCGTCATTGTCGGCAATGGTGTTGGTGGCACTGGAGGGACTGCCAATAACTGCCACACCTGACGTTACACTGTTGAGTGTGACGGTTACGGTTTCGGGGCCTTCAACGATGACATCATTTGTAATGGTTATCGGGATCGTTGTTGAGATCGAATTTGCAGGGATTGTCACACTTCCGCTGAGCGCTGTAAAATCTGTTCCGGATGTCGCTGCGCCGCCAACTGTGTAACTAAGTGTAGTATCACTGGTGCTGGTGGATGAAAGGGAAACGGTCATCACGCCTTGAGTACCTGCCTCGGTACCATCGGTCGTGTTGACAATGGAGGCGGTGCGCCCAAGCGAACAACTCGCCGTCCATGACATCCGAGCAGAAGTTGCCGCTGTTCTGGTCAAAGTGACTGTGAAAGATGCGTTGCCCGCTCCAGACTTCACATATACTTGCGACGCCGTTGCACCATTGCCTGTGATCGAAAATGGTCCAGCTGGTGTGGGGCCGGAAGCGGCTCCAGACGCCAACGACGAATTGGCTGTTTTTTGCGACCCATTCAGCGATGTATAGTTGATCGTGATGTTTGTACCATTTGGCGCATTCGTAATGTTCAGCGTGTCCGAAATTGACGCCGTCGGCGATGTGGCAATCAATGTTGAAGGCGAAGTTGGCCCAGCGGTTCCGCCAGAACAATCCAGGCTTACGATAGCCGCCTGCGCCAGCAGTCCACCTTGAGTGCTTAACACAAAGAGCGCCAGAAATATGAGGATGGCTCTTATCCATCGGCTTCGGAAGTGTTTTGTCCGCTTATTCCGCATACAAGCCCCCTGATGCTTTCCTGTGTTGGCACTCCCATCCATGCGAATCAACCAGTTTGATTGGCAAATTGACTTTATGTCCAAAAATTGATGGAATAACTTGAGTCCCGCGCAAGCTTGGCCCGCCATGCAAGGACAATGGGCAAGGTTTGGTGGAGCGAAGGGGGATCGAACCCCTGACCTCGGCATTGCGAACGCCGCGCTCTCCCAACTGAGCTACCGCCCCGGCCAAGCCAGTGTTAAAACGCCCGACAATTGTCGTCAAGGCGGCAGCGCTTGCGCTCAACCGCCATCCGCCCTACATGAAGCGCAGTTTCAATCTCAGGCGGTCCCACCCGATGGTAAATCCGATTATCTGGCTCATTCTCCAACTGCTGAACCTGTATTTTTATATCATCCTTGCCAGTGTCATCATAAGCTGGCTGATTGGTTTCAATATCATCAACGGCTCGAACCCCTATGTGCGCCAAATCATATATGCGATCCGCCAGTTGACCGAGCCGTTGCTCGGCCCCATTCGCCGCATGCTGCCAGACCTTGGTGGCATTGATATCTCTGCAATCATATTGCTGCTCGGATTACAGTTCCTGCAATATCTCATTGTGTATTACGGCACCCGCTTTTTCTGAGGCATCCACCTAAAGTAACAGGATCATAAAATGGCAAAGATCATTGACGGCAAGGCTTATGCCGAAGGCTTACGTGGCCGCATGGCAAAGACAGTTGCTGATCTCAAAGCCAGACATGGTCTAACACCTGGTCTTGCCGTTGTGCTGGTGGGTGAAGATCCTGCCAGCAAGGTTTACGTGGCCAACAAAGCCAAGCAGACCGTTGAGGTCGGTATGACCAGTTGGGAGCACAGGCTTGACGCGTCAACGCCTGAAGCTGTGCTGCTGGCACTGGTTGAGAAGCTCAACAATGATCCCGCCTGCCACGGCATCCTTGTGCAGTTACCTTTGCCCAAGCATATCGACTCCGCCAAGGTGTTGGGTGCCATAAATCCGGACAAGGATGTCGACGGGTTTCACGTGGTCAACGTGGGCCGTCTTTCCACGGGCCAGGAATCCCTCGTCCCCTGCACCCCCGTAGGTTCCGTGATGTTGGCGAAAGACGCATTGGGTTCACTTGATGGGTTGGAGGCTGTCGTTATTGGGCGCTCCAACATCGTGGGCAAACCCGTTGCTCAATTGCTGCTCGCCGAAAACTGTACTGTCACCATTGCCCATTCCAAAACCAAAGACCTCGCCGCCGTCGTGCGCCGCGCTGATCTCGTGATTGCCGCCGTCGGACGTGCCGAAATGGTCAAGGGTGACTGGCTCAAGCCCGGTGCCTGTGTCATTGACGTCGGCATCAACCGCATCGAACGTGATGGCAAAAACAAACTCGTGGGCGATTGCGATTTTGCATCCTGCGAAAAAGTGGCGGGTAGCATCACCCCCGTTCCCGGCGGTGTTGGCCCCATGACCATCGCCTGCCTGCTGCGCAACACCGTCCGCGCCGCCTGCGCACAAAAGGGAATTGCCATTCCGGAGATGTAGGGATCAAATTCCCGTCGGCTTTCCATCAATACTCACGGTATTTTTGCGCATCCAATAGGCGCGAACGCCGTCTGGTCCCATCTCTTCGTAGAAGGGTAGCAATTCGCTGGGGCCGCGTTGTGCCTCAAACCGCATTACAGGAACACCTGTGCCACACGAGGTTTGCACGAGATCAATCTCGAGGTCGAAAATCTGTCGCGATCCCGCCATGGTGGGGAACTGCGCGATATGCAAAGCCCAATCCCCGTCAGCGGGATGAACGGCTTTGGCTTTTCCATAAATCCGCAGGATTCGTGCATCCCCTTCAAACGCGCAAAACATCAAGGTCATGCGGGGATTTTCGATCAAGTGCGTAGCGGTTTCATTGCCGCTGCCGCTGAGGCTCAGCCAGATGATTTTTGTGTCACTCAAAATTCGAAGTGAATCGAGGCCCTTGGGTGACAGGTTCACCCGCCCATCGGGCGCGGCCGTTGCCACAAAGAAAAGCGGCTGCGCTTCGATGAATGTTTTTAAAGTTGAATTTAATTTATGTGCGGTTGCCATTGGCTCCTACCTTGGTTCGAGACGGAAGCTGTGTACTCATAACACCGGCCAGCACCAGCAGACCACCAGCAACAGTTGCGAATGCGGGCACCTCCATGAATACGGCCCACGCAAACAGCGGAGCGAAAATAACTTCCAGTGTGCTCAGCAGCGCTGTTTCACCTGCAGGCAGGCGTTTGGCACCTTCGCCAAGTGTGACAGACGCCAGCGCGAAGACAAGACCGAAGGCAGCCATGATGCCGATTTCTTCGGGCAGGTTGGTGAAGGGAGCCCCGAAGGCAAGACTGAGCGGCAGAAGCACGAGGGATGACACCACGGCAGGCCCAGCCGCAGGCGTGTTGGGATAGCGGCGGTAAATCACCAGCATGACGGCAATGGCGATCGTCATCCATGCCGCGAGGAGATCACCGCGCAAATTGACACCGCCCAAAGACCCGCCAACAATAATGGCAACGCCTGCAAAAGCGGCAACACATCCCATGAGCACACGCCGCGTCAAACCTTCGCCCACCCATGCCCAAGCCAAAAGTGCTGCAACCAAGGGGCTTGCCGCATAGATCAGCGAAACATTCGCAATGCTAGTGAGCTTGAAGGCCGGAATGAAAGCTGCCGTTCCGGACGCACCCACAAGTGCCGCTGCCCAGCCGCTGGAACCCATATCAGTGAAATCAGCCCTGAGTGATCCCCGCCATAGGATGTAACCCGTCGTAAACAGCGCCGCAAAAAGCCCGCGCCAAAAAATAATACCCCACGCCCCTGCATGAACACCCTTGGTGAACAATCCTGCTGTACTGAAAACAAGCGCAGAAACCAGCACGAAGGCGATACCAGCCGTGCGAGATGAGCTGCTGACAATTTCTCTGTTCATGCCGATTTCTCAACTGACGTCGTGCTCGATATGATCACTAAGCCATGTTCTGACAGGAAGCTGTCAGCAGCATTGAGGCATCAGCTGAAATCTGATACCTTAATGTTTCGCCCAATTGTGGAGTATGTCTTTTCCTAGCAGATCGACCGTGCGGTGTCAAGAATTATTTTCCTATTTATTTTTTACGGTCTTCGCCTTCGCGATGCCGTCCAAAATCATCTGCTCGGCTTCCGCCGCATTGCCCCAGCCCAAAACCTTCACCCATTTGTTGGGTTCCAGATCCTTATAATGCGAGAAGAAATGTTCGATCTGCTGCAACGTGATTTCAGGCAAGTCGAGATAGTTGTGCACATTCTCATAGCGCCGTGTGAGGCGTGGGACGGGAACGGCGATAATCTTTTCGTCCCCGCCTGCCTCGTCTTGCATCTTCAACACGCCGACAGGCTTGCAAGCGACAACTGCCCCCGGAATGATCATGCGTTGATTGGCAATCAACACATCAACCGGGTCGCCATCACCTGACAGCGTATGCGGGATAAAACCATAATTGCCGGGATAGCGCATGGAGGTATAGAGAAAGCGGTCCACCACCAGCGTGCCGGCTTCCTTGTCCATTTCATACTTGATGGGCTCACCACCGACCGGTACTTCGACAATGACGTTGATTTCCTTCGGCGGGTTTTTACCGATTGCGATGGCATCAATGCGCATGGGGCTTTCCTTTTTCCAAATTCTGGTCACATAATCCGTGCCATGAAAACCGCCATGACACTTGCTCTTGTCTGCCTTTGGCCCGCTCCTGGTTTTGCGGGCGAAATCTCAAGCGCCTATACAACCTACAAGCTCGATAAATGCAAACGCATTTCGGAAATTTCTGAGGATTCTTCCGGTACCTATGAATGCAAGGGGTATGGCGGCCTCAAGGTGTATTTTGCAGAAGGTGACCTTCGCACCTATCTGGGCTATGGCGCAAAACCATCAACCCATTGTGCCGCCCAGCAAACCTTTGGCCATTTCAATTCGGTCGTTGATAAAATCGAATGGCGTCTGAAAAACGGCAAACCCTTTGCTGCCATTCAGCGGTGGAGAGTGTCTGATGTCGACGATGCAACAATCATCAAAACCTGGCTGGGCATTACACGTATCGAGGAGAATAATTCCTGCCGCGTGGCCGTGGTGGAAGGCGCATTGCCCGATGCAAACGGAAAGGCCCGCGCCGCTGCTGACCAGCTGGCACGGGCCTTCAACTGTAAAACCGACGAAGCCAAGGTGATCAGCGCCAAACCAATCGCCATCGCTGAGCTCATGGGGCCGACGCCCTGCCCATCGGAATAATCAGGCGACGTCGGCTGCTTCCTTGGCGCGGCTCATGCGCTTGCGTTCATTTGCATCGAGATAGATCTTGCGCAGGCGGATGGACTTCGGCGTGATTTCCACGAGTTCATCTTCGCCCACGTAAGCCAGTGCCTTTTCCAATGACATCTTGATTGGCGGTGTCAGCACCACGGCCTCATCTTTTCCTGATGCGCGCACGTTGGTAAGCTTCTTGCCCTTGATCACGTTGAGTTCAAGATCGTTACCACGGGTATGCTCGCCGATGATCATGCCCGCATAAACCCTGGTACCGTGTTCAATGAACATCGGGCCACGGTCCTGCAGGTTGAAGATTGCGTAAGCCACAGCATCGCCATCGCCGTTTGAAAGCAAGGCGCCGGTGTGTCGGCCTGGAATGTCACCCACGTAGGGTTCGTAGGCGTGGAACAACCGGTTCATGATTGCTGTGCCGCGCGTGTCCGACATCAGTTCACCCTGGTAGCCAATCAGGCCACGGGTTGGTGCGTGGAACATCAGGCGCTGGCGGCCAGCACCGGAAGACCGCATATCGCGCATCTCGGCGCGGCGCTCGGAAAGCTTTTGTACGACGATGCCGGAGTAGGCTTCATCAACGTCAACGATCACTTCTTCAATTGGCTCCAAGCGCTCACCATTTTCATCGGTGCGGAACACCACCTTCGGACGGCCGACAGTGAGCTCAAAGCCTTCACGGCGCATGGTTTCGATCAGAATGCCAAGCTGCAATTCACCACGGCCTGCCACTTCAAACGCATCGGTTTCGTTTTCAGACGCCGTCACCTTCAACGCCACATTGCCTTCAGCTTCACGCAGCAGGCGCTCGCGGATCACACGGCTCTGCACCTTGTCGCCTTCTTTGCCAGCCAAGGGGCCGTCATTGATGCGGAAGGTCATGGTGAGGGTTGGCGGATCGATGGGTTGTGCCTTGATCGGTTCATTCACCGTGGGATCACAGATCGTATCGGCAACGGTTGAAGTGGTGAGACCGGAGATTGCAACGATATCACCCGCAAAACATTCTTCAACGGGAACCCGCTCAAGGCCACGGAACGCCAGAACCTTTGAAATGCGGCCCTGTTCAACAACCTTGCCATCCTGCCCAAGCGCACGCACCGCCTGGTTCGCCTTGATAGAACCTGAACGCACACGGCCCGTGAGAACCCGGCCCAAAAACGGGTTGGCTTCAATCGTGGTTACCAACATGCGGAAGGGGCCTTCTTCAATCACCGGTGGATTGAAGTGGGAAACGATAAGGTCGAACAGCGGTGCCATCGTGTCTTCGGTCTTGGTTGGTGTCTTGGACATCCAGCCATGTTTCGCGGACCCATAAATAATCGGAAAATCGAGCTGTTCTTCACTGGCTTCAAGCGCTGCGAAGAGATCAAACACCTCGTTCACAACTTCATTGTGCCGCTCGTCCGGACGGTCAATCTTGTTGATGCAAACGATGGGTTTCAAACCAATCTTCAAGGCCTTCTGCAAAACAAACTTGGTTTGTGGCATTGGCCCTTCGGCGGCATCTACCAGCAAAACGGCACCGTCCACCATGTTCAGAATGCGCTCAACTTCACCACCGAAATCGGCATGGCCCGGCGTATCAACAATATTGATGCGGGTTTCCTTCCATTGCAGCGAAGTGACCTTTGCCAAAATGGTAATGCCGCGTTCGCGTTCAAGGTCGTTGGAATCCATGGCGCGCTCGGCCACCTTCTGGTTCTCGCGGAACGAGCCCGACTGTGACAATAAACGGTCGATCATGGTTGTCTTACCGTGGTCAACGTGGGCAATAATCGCAATGTTGCGCAAATTCATGTGGCGCCAAAACTTTCTATCGTGTGTGGAGTTGGGCGGGCAATAGCATGGCACCTGTCCAAAGGCAATTCGCGATATTTTAAGGGCTTTCGCCGATGAATGCATCAAACGCCGCAAAAAATTGCACGCGCACGTCGTCACGCTCCAGCAGGATTTCATGGAGTGCCTCGTGAATGACGATCATCGATACGCCCGTCATGTTGTGCGCAAACCGGTAGGTCGCCTCAACATCCACCACGCGGTCATTGCCTGCGGCAACAATCAGCACCGGACAGCGAAATGCGCTATCCGACTTGATCCTCTGCAAACGCGAGATCGACGCCATGGCCGCCCGCAGCCAGCCATAGGTTGGACCGCCTGTCGCCAATTTCGGGGCAGCTTCAAGAATGGCGCTGTCGCGGTTCCAGCGGCGTTGGTCGAGCGTGAGCGGGTTGCCGGTAAAATCCTTGCGCCCAAGGGGGGGCCGACGATATCCCGGAAGATAGGCCCAACCGAGCCCGAGCGTTGTCGCTAGAAATGTAAGCGTACGCACCACGGGCAAGGGCCATGCGCCATAATGCAACCCCAGAAGCGGCGATACCAGAATACACTTTTTGAACCATGTCCGCGTGCGCAGTGATCGCAGCATGATGTTGCCGCTGGTGGAGTGGGCCACCACATAATAGGGTGGCGGACAATCCGGCAACACAACTTGCGTCATGAAACTGCGGATGTCCTCATCATAATGTTGGAAGCCGCTGATATGACCACGCAGCGGGTTGCTGGTCAGCCGTTGTGATCCGCCCTGGCCACGCAAATCAACGGAAGCTACGCAAAATCCCCGTGCCATGAAATTACACATGGTCTCAAAATAGCGCTCCATGAAATCAGCCCGGCCACCGAGGACAACCACGGTTCCCTTGGCACTTCTGACACGCGCCGTCATGACCCGCAGCTTAATTCCGTCTGCCGTCACGATCTGAGAGCAGACTGCGCCTTCCGGCAATGGGTTTTCAGGCGTTACAACAAGTTCCATCGTCCCTGCTGTAACGCAGGGGCAGAACTCAATCAAGGAACAAGCGTTATTGGACCTTCTTGACCTCGGTCAGTTCACCACTCGCAGCGCTCAAGCGGACGAGATACGCCTTGCCGCCACGCGTTGCATTGAACGCGTAGACTTGCCCCTTGCAGCTCGCGGGTCTCACGCCGCTGAAGCCATAGCCAGAAATGATTTTTCCAGCCTTGTCGCAGCTCATTGCATTGCTGGCCTGCCGGGTTGGTTTGGTCACGTTCCGCGGTGCGGCGGTCGCCGATTTTTTTGGTGTGGCATACGTTTTCGGTGCAATTTTTGCAGTCTTCTTTTTGTGCGGCCTCACATAAACTGGCTCATCATATTGTGGATCGTAATAGTCGTCCTGTTGCGGTGGCAAGTAATATGTGTCGCCATAGCCCGGGTCATAAATATCGTCGAGGCCGGGATAGTATGTGTAGGTATGCGGCTCAAAAAACCGAAACCTGAAACGACGGTCGCCAGCTTCCGCTGCAGTTGAAACAGCGAAAGCACCAACGGCCATTGAAAACGCCAGGAGTGCCTTTAAACGTATAGACATGAAAATCCCCTCTCAAAACCTAGTAATAAATCGGACGGACCAATATGATCCGACCGTTGTAAGCATTGACCCTGATTGACACAGGTCCGCCACGCTTGCGTGCGGTATAGCCATAGGTTGAGCCGCGACAATCCCTTGCAACAACATTGCGGTAACCCCGATCCCTTAATCTCAAGCCCGCTTCACGGCAAGAAATGCCACGCCGGATGTACGGATACGGATCATGATACACGCGGTGCGGAAAATAGCCGTAACCCCCACAACCAAATGGATAATCATAGCCATTGCAATATCCACCCGGGAAACCGCCAATACCAATAAATACACGGGTTTTCGCTTCTGCTGCCTGAACAGAAAATGCAATGCCCACTGCCAAGCTTGCAGCCACCAATAATGTCTTGAGCATATCAATGCCCTCCTTGTTTTTGGGCTCCCAGCCTTATCCGCGGAAATCATGGCAGAAACTTGCTGAACGAAAGCCAGTCACGTCGTTCATCCGCCGTTCAGATTTGGGTCAAAAAAGAGACTTGAAATACCAGATTGTGAAACCATCTCTGATGCAGCGGATGCCATTGTGGGTCCGCTTCCAATGACATTGCTTTATGGAGAATGTAACATGTTTGATTTTACCCCGCTTTACCGTTCCAGCGTTGGTTTTGACCGTCTGGCCCGCATGATGGACGATGCCGCCAATTTCGAAGCCCCCGCCTATCCTCCCTACAATATTGAACGCGTTGGCGACGACGACTACCGCATCACGATTGCGATTGCCGGTTTCAGCGCCAATGACATCAATCTTGAAGTGAAGGGCAACGCGCTCACCGTGTCTGGCAAAAAGACTGACAAGCCCGAAGTGAAAACCGAATACTTGCATCAGGGCATTGCTGGCCGCAATTTTGAGCGCCGCTTCCAGCTTGCTGATCATGTTGAAGTGACCGGCGCAGACCTCAACCATGGCCTGCTTCACATCGCGTTGAAGCGCACCATTCCAGAGGCCTTGAAGCCCCGCACCATTGCCATCAAGTCTGGCAATGAGCAGAAGGCCATTGAGGCCAAACAGGCCGCTTAACTGAAATGGCCGGGGCGCTTAAACAACGCCCCGGTTTTTAAACGCTGAGTTTGCGAATAAGTTTCAGCAAAGCTTCAACATCGCCTTTGGGTGTGGCGAAAGATAAAACAAAGCGCACGAATATCTCATCATCTGAAATCCCATTGCCCAAACTATCTGGCATCCAGTCGTAGAAGTGGGCACCCGCTGCAAGCAGCTTGTCATTCAGTTGGCGCGGTATGATCGCAAACACCTCATTGGCCTGAACCGGGTTGGGAATGCGAATGTGATTGAACTGCCGCAGGCCTTCTGCCAGCTGTTGCGCTAAACCATTGGCGATACGCGCATTCTCAAGCCACAGATCATCCTCGAGATAGGCCAGCATTTGCGCTCCCAAATATCTGCTTTTGGAAATCAGCTGCCCACCGCGCATACGGCGATAGGCAAAATCTTCCGCCAGCTTCGTATCGAAGAAGATGACAGCCTCAAGCATCATGGCGCCATTTTTGGTCGCTCCAAATGACATGGCATCTACGCCAGATTTCCATGTAATATCGGCAGGCGAAACACCCAAGCCCACGAGGGCATTGGCAAACCTCGCACCGTCCATGTGCAGCTTCATGCTGCGCGGGCGAATGAGGTCAGAAATCGCTTTCACTTCACTGGGCGCGTAAGCCGTTCCAAGTTCGGTTGCATTCGTCAGTGAAACCACCGCTGGCTTGGGGTCATGCTCGCCCCTGATAAAACCTTTAAGTGTTTTCTCAATCATCGCAGGTGTGATTTTTCCGGCAGGGCCGTGCAGCCCCAAGATCTTGGCGCCACCTGTAAACATTTCCGGCGAATTGCATTCGTCAACGGCAATATGGGCCTCGCCATGGCAAATCACAGCACCATAGGGCGGGGTGAGGGCCGAAAGTGCCAAACCATTGGCAGCAGTGCCGGACGTCACCAGAAATGCCCGGACGTCTTTCTCAAAAATCTCCGATAGTTTGTCTTCGGACTTTTTCGAATAATCATCCCCCGCATATGAAGGTGCCGTGCCAGCATTGGCTTCGGTGAAGGCATTCAGGATGCGGGGGTGAACGCCATAGACGTTGTCGGATGCAAAATTCATAAGTCAGACTCCAAGATCATTTGTGTCCTAAAGGTTGAAGTCAGTGCGGTCGAGAGGGCATAAAAGTCCGCGCAATATTGTTGCGTATTTTGGTTCCAAACAATTCTTTCCTTGCGCCGGCAAAAATATTCTGTATTTTGGAGAAAGGACAGTATAGCTGTCCTTTAATTTGGCAATTTTGGACTGGTGCCCCGGATGAACCGGAATACGACCAAGACTAATCTGAAAGCGACGGCAAAACCTGCCGCTGCTGCCATTTGCCTGTTCCAGACCCGGACAAACAAACGTAAATAAAGGTCAGGCTCGGGCGAAACAACGCGCTCAGAAGTTTGACCCTCGACCCCAGGTCCGGCGGCCACCGAAACGGCCACCCATCCTACCGAGATCAAACTGAGACGCGAATCAACAAGACAGCCAATTGGCTGAAGCGACGTGTCGGCAAGAGGAAGATGAACATGAGCAAGCCAACCCATCTACTGCCCGAGGGAATTCCAGCGGCGCACGGCCTGTACAATCCCCGCAACGAGCACGACGCGTGCGGCATTGGCCTCATTGCCAACATCAACAACATCAAGAGTCACCGCACCATCGACGATGGCCTGAGTATTCTCAAGAACCTTGAGCATCGCGGTGCCGTGGGTGCTGACCCGAAGGCTGGTGATGGCGCTGGCATCATGATCCAAATTCCGCACGGGTTTTTTGTGGAAGAAGCCAAGCGTCTTGGCTTTGAGCTTCCCGCACCCCAATCCTATGGCGTGGCCTATCTCTTCATGCCGCGTGAAACGGTCTACCGTCAGGACATCGAACGCATCTGGTGGGAAACCTCGCGTGAAGAGGGCCTCAAAGTTTTGGGCTGGCGCGATGTGCCGGTGGATTCGTCCGTACTCGGATATTCGGTGAAGGGCACAGAACCTTTCCACCGTCAGGTCTTCATCGGTCGTGGCCCCACCATTCGCGATGAAGCGCAATTTGAGCGCAAGCTGTTCGTTTGTCGCAAGGTGGTGTCAAACCGTGTGCTCGAAGTATTGGGTGCCAAGTCACGCACCTATTATCCCGTATCCGTTTCCAGCCGCACCATTGTTTACAAGGGCCTCGTACTTGGCAAGGATTTGGGCGATTACTACAAAGACCTGACTGACCCGCGCATGGAATCGGCGCTCGCCCTTGTGCATCAACGCTTTTCCACCAACACGTTCCCAAGCTGGCCCCTGTCGCATCCCTATCGCTTCGTCTGCCACAACGGCGAAATCAACACGGTGCGTGGCAACTATAACTGGATGGCTGCCCGTCAGGCCAACATGAGTTCTGAGGTGCTGGGCGGAGACTTGTCCAAGCTCTGGCCCATTTCCTATGAAGGCCAATCTGACACGGCGTGCTTTGACAACGCACTCGAATTCCTCACCATGGGTGGCTACTCGCTGCCCCATGCCATGATGATGCTGATCCCTGAAGCATGGGCCGGCAATCCCTTGATGGATGAAGATCGCCGTGCATTTTACGAACATCACGCCGCTCTCATGGAACCATGGGACGGCCCCGCCGCCATGACCTTTACAGATGGCAAGTTGATTGGTGCCACGCTGGACCGCAACGGCCTGCGTCCCGCCCGCTATCTCACCACCGATGACGGCTTTGTCTTGCTGGCCTCCGAAATGGGCTGCCTGCAATTTGCCGAGGAACGCATCACCCACAAGTGGCGTTTGCAGCCCGGCAAGATGCTGCTCATCGACCTCGAACAAAAACGCATCATCTCCGATGAGGAGTTGAAAAAGAACCTGTCCACGGCGCACCCCTATAAGGAATGGCTCAAGCGCACGCAGGTTGTATTGCGTGATTTGCCCAAGGCCAAGACCAAGCGTCCCAAGATCACGGTACCCTTGCTCGATCGCCAGCAGGCCTTTGGTTATTCCCAGGAAGACCTGAAAGTCTTGATGGCTCCCATGGCGCAAACCGGGCAGGAAGCAACGGGCTCCATGGGCAACGATGCGCCCATTTCCGTTTTGTCCGACAAGGCCAAGATGCTGGACACCTATTTCAAGCAGAACTTCGCGCAGGTGACCAACCCACCCATCGACCCCATCCGCGAAGAACTGGTGATGTCACTTGTTTCCTTTATCGGTCCCCGGCCAAACCTGCTGGACCTTGAGGGCACATCAAACCACATGCGGCTTGAGGTGTCGCAACCCATTCTCACCAATGATGACCTCGAACGCATCCGCTCCATCGGCAAGGTGAGCGAGAATCCGTTCCGCACCGCCACGATTGACATCACATACGATGTTGCCAACGGTGCCGACTATATGGAAGCAGCACTCGATAGCGTGTGTGCGCTTGCTGAACGCGCCGTGCGGGATGGTTTCAACATCATCATCCTGTCGGATCGTGCCGTGTCCGGCGAACGCGTTCCCATTCCAGCATTGCTCGCCACATCTGCCACCCACCACTACCTCATCCGCAAGGGTCTCCGCACGTCCGTAGGTCTCGTGGTTGAATCGGGTGAGCCCCGCGAAGTGCACCAGTTCTGCACGCTGGCAGGCTATGGTGCCGAAGCCATCAACCCCTATCTCGCTTTCGAAACACTGGAAGGCATGCTGCCCCAGCTTGAGGAAGAAGTCACCGCTTACGAAGCCGTGAAGCGTTATATCAAGGCCGTGAACAAGGGCATTCTCAAGGTCATGTCCAAGATGGGTATATCCACGTACCAGTCCTATTGCGGCGCGCAGATTTTTGATGCCATTGGCCTTTCCACTGAATTCGTCAATAAGTATTTCACGGGAACCGCCACGCAAATCGAAGGCGTTGGCCTCTCGGAAATCGCCACCGAAACCTTCAACCGCCATGAAGATGCCTTCGGCGTAAACCCCGTTCTCAAAGGTGCTCTCGATGTGGGCGGTGATTACGCCTTGCGCATCCGTGGTGAAGCCCATGTCTGGAACGCCGATACAGTATCGAACCTGCAACACGCCGTGCGCGGCAATTCGGTTGATAAATACCGTGCCTTCGCGCGCCACATCAACGAGCAATCCGAGCGCCTGAAAACAATGCGCGGCCTGTTCAAGATCAAGGTCGCCGCCGATATGGGCCGAAAGCCCGTGGAGCTCGACGACGTTGAATCTGCAAAGTCCATCGTCAAGCGCTTCTCGACCGGTGCCATGTCCTATGGCTCCATCAGCCGTGAGGCCCACACCACGCTGGCAATCGCCATGAACCGCATCGGCGGCAAATCCAACACGGGCGAGGGCGGTGAAGAATCGGACCGTTACGTACCCATGGCCAATGGTGACAGCATGCGCTCTGCCATCAAGCAGGTTGCCTCTGGTCGTTTTGGCGTGACGACGGAATATCTCGTCAATTCCGACATGATGCAGATCAAGATGGCGCAGGGTGCCAAGCCCGGCGAAGGCGGCCAATTGCCCGGCCACAAGGTGGATGCAACCATCGCCAAGGTGCGCCACTCAACACCCGGTGTAGGCTTGATTTCTCCTCCGCCACATCATGATATTTATTCCATCGAAGATTTGGCCCAGCTCATTTTCGATTTGAAGAACGTCAACCCATCAGGTCTCGTCTCCGTAAAACTCGTGTCCGAAGTGGGCGTGGGAACGGTTGCTGCAGGCGTGTCAAAGGCCCATGCCGATCACGTCACCATTTCCGGTTACGAAGGCGGCACGGGTGCGTCACCGCTCACCTCCATCAAGCACGCAGGTTCCCCATGGGAAATCGGCCTCGCCGAAACCCAGCAAACGCTTGTGGCCAATGATTTGCGCGGTCGCATCGCCGTGCAGGCCGATGGTGGCATCCGCACGGGGCGTGATGTGATGATAGCAGCGCTTCTCGGTGCCGATGAAATCGGTTTTGCAACTGCACCACTTATCGCAGCGGGCTGTATCATGATGCGCAAGTGCCATTTGAACACCTGCCCCGTGGGTGTGGCAACCCAAGACCCCGAATTGCGCAAGCGCTTCACGGGCCAACCCGAACATGTCATCAACTATTTCTTTTTTGTAGCTGAAGAGCTGCGTGAATTGATGGCCGCCATGGGCTTCAAGACCTATAGCGAAATGATCGGTGCCACCGAATGGCTCGACCAGCAGGACGCCATCAGCCATTGGAAAGCCAAGGGCCTCGACTTCAGCAAGGTCTTCGCCAAGGCCGATGTCCAGGGTCCAGTTGCCACGAAGAAAATGTCTTCGCAGGATCACAATATCGATAATATTCTGGATCGCAAATTGATCGCCGAAGCTATGCCCGCACTCGAAACCGGCAAAGCTGTCGTCATCAACTCCAAAATCAGAAACGCCGACCGCACCGCGGGTGCTATGCTCTCCGGCGAAGTTGCCAAGCGCTATGGCCATGAAGGCCTGCTGGAAGATACGATCACTGTGAAGTTCACCGGCATCGCGGGCCAAAGCTTTGGTGCGTGGGCGGCCCATGGCGTCACACTGGAACTCACCGGTGAAGCCAATGACTACGTCGGCAAAGGCCTGTCGGGCGGCAAGCTCATTGTGAAGCCCCATGACAAGGTCGGATTCATCCCCGAAAAATCCATCATTGCAGGCAACACATTGCTTTATGGTGCCATCTCTGGCGAGTGCTACTTGCGCGGCGTGGCTGGTGAACGCTTCGCCGTGCGTAACTCAGGTGCTGTGGCCGTTGTTGA
The DNA here is from genome assembly GCA_031417195.1 of Rhodobiaceae bacterium. Classification (GTDB taxonomy): domain Bacteria; phylum Pseudomonadota; class Alphaproteobacteria; order Rhizobiales; family Aestuariivirgaceae; genus Aestuariivirga. The sequence continues at coordinate 7,403 of JANOVC010000007.1, read as the reverse complement.
AGGTGTGGGTGATCACGGTTGCGAATACATGACGGGTGGTTGTGTGTTGGTGATCGGTGACACAGGCCGCAACTTCGCAGCAGGTATGTCCGGTGGCGTGGCTTACGTGCTGGATGAAACCGGTGACTTCGCCCAACGCTGCAACCTCGCTATGGTCGACCTGCAACCCATTCCCGAAGAAGATGAAACCATCGAACGCCTGCACCATCACGGTGGCGACCTCGAGGGTCACGGCCTTGTCGATGTGACAGCCCATATGGACAAGAACGATGCTACCCGCATTTTTGAGCTTCTGGCCCGTCACTACAAATACACAAACTCGTCAAAGGCCAAGAGCATCATTGATGGTTGGGCGCACTATCTGCCGAAGTTCGTAAAGGTCATGCCTGTCGAGTATGCGCGCGCCTTGGAGGACTTGGAAAAAGCACAGGAAACCAGCAATGGCATGACCATCGGTGTTAAGAGGGCGTGATGATGGTTGCGGGTTACATGAACGGATTGCGAATGGTGACCCGCCCAATGCGCTGGCCATCATTCAAATCTTCCGTGTACAGAACATCGCAACCCGCGAGTTCGGCTGCTGCAACGATATTGGCGTCGTATATTGCGATACCGACCAACTCAGAAATTGACGCAGCAAGTCCATGTGTCAACGCAGTCAGTGGTTCGATTTGGCAGGCTGACTTTATCGGGTCGAGAACATCCTTGATCTCGTCCCAAGGGAGTTTGAACTTCTTGCGCGACGAGTTAATGAACTCATTTAGAACTTGGACACTTATGACAGCTCCGAGGTCAACAAGTTTGCTGGCCCTAGTGGCTTTAGCCTCATCGTTTTCTACCAAATACAGAAGCACGTTTGTGTCGACAAAGAACTTACTCGCCACGGCTATTTGCTTCATCTCGATCAAATTTAAAATCTGCAGGGATATTTGCCTTTTTCCGAATTTCGGCAACGCGCGCCCACATTTCCTCGCGAGTCTTTTGGCGTCGAATATAAATCGATTCTTCGGCAAAACCATTCTGGGCTACGATCTCGTCGCCCTCCTTAACGCCAAGTTTTTCAACCAAGTCCGCAGGCAATCTAATCGCCAGACTATTGCCCCATTTCGAAACTTTCATTATTTCCTCCATGGATATACATTTGATCAGTATGTATATCATGAATCAGTAAAGGTGTAAACCATGGGAAAAGTTACGGGCTTTCTTGAAATCGACCGGCAGGACCGCAAATATGCACCTGCGGCTGATCGTGTGCGAAACTACAACGAGTTTGTCATTCCGCTGTCAGAAGAGGGTACGCGGAACCAAGCCGCGCGCTGTATGGATTGCGGCATTCCGTTTTGTCACAATGGCTGTCCGGTCAACAATCAGATTCCGGATTGGAATGATCTGGTGTACAACAACCGCTGGGAAGAAGCCTCGCGTAACCTGCATTCGACGAATAATTTTCCCGAATTCACCGGCCGCATTTGCCCTGCACCCTGCGAAGCCTCGTGCACACTGAACATTCAGGACAATCCCGTCACCATCAAGTCCATCGAATGTGCCATCGTTGATCGCGCGTGGGCCGAGGGTTGGTTGAAGCCGGAAATTGCCAGTGAAAAAACGGGCAAGAAAGTGGCCATTGTTGGCGGTGGCCCGTCAGGTCTTGCGGCTGCACAACAATTATCGCGCGCGGGCCACAACGTGCATCTCTTTGAGAAGAACCGCCGGGCTGGCGGTCTCATGCGCTACGGCATTCCTGATTTTAAAATGGAAAAACATCTCATCGACCGTCGCGTCACGCAGATGGAAGCGGAAGGTGTGACCTTCCATTACGAGGCTCACATTGGTGTGACTCAAGATGCGCAGCAACTCGTTGATAGTTTTGATGCGGTGGTGATGACAGGAGGCGCCGAAAATTCCCGCGACCTGACAATTCCCGGCCGTGATTTGAATGGCGTTCATTTCGCAATGGAATTTCTGCCCCAGCAGAACCGCCGCAACGCCAAGGAATCGCCCCTCAACAACAAGCCAATCCTTGCGGGCGGCAAGCATGTCGTCGTGATCGGCGGAGGTGATACAGGATCCGACTGCATCGGCACATCACTCCGCCAAGGTGCGCTGTCCGTGACCCAGCTTGAAATCATGCCGCGTCCGCCCGATAGTGAAAACAAGCCCGTGGTCTGGCCCGATTGGCCGCTGAAATTCCGCACGTCGTCCAGCCAGCAGGAAGGCGCCGAGCGTGACTTCTCCGTTGTCACCAAATCCTTCTCCGGCGAAAATGGTGATGTAAAGAAGCTTCATTGCGTTAAAGTTGATGGCAAGATGCAGCCGCTCCCCGGTACCGAATTTGACATCAAGGCTGACCTCGTGCTGCTCGCGATGGGCTTTCTGGGCCCTACGAAAGAGGGCATGTTGGATTCCCTCGGCGTCAAGCTTGACGGTCGCAGCAACGTGGAAGCCAATGTGGTGAACTACAAAACCAGCCAGCCGAAAGTGTTCTCGGCAGGTGACATGCGGCGCGGTCAATCCCTTGTCGTGTGGGCCATTCGCGAAGGCCGTCAGGCTGCGCGTGCGGTTGATGAGTTTCTCATGGGCGAAACAACGCTGCCGAGATGACACCAGAGGAAATCCAAAGATATCGTAGCGAAACCAAGGGCTGCGCGTCAGTTGTCCACGTCAACAACGCGGGCGCTGCTTTGGTGCCGGACAGCGTGTATCACGCGGTTGTAAACCATCTTGCCCGCGAACGTGAAATCGGTGGCTATGAAGCCCGTGCCGAAAATGCCACCGCATTTGATGCTTTCTATGGCAACATCGCCAAGCTCATTGGCGCACAGCCAAGCGAGATTGCGTTCATCGAGAATGCCACCCGCGCCTGGGACATGGCGTTTTATTCCATTCCCTTCAAACCCGGCGACGTGATCATCACGGCACAGGCTGAATATGTCAGCAATTATCTGGCATTCCTGCAGGTTGCCCGGCGGACCGGTGCTGTCATCAAAGTTGTTCCCGACGATGCGCATGGGCAACTTGATGTTGCTGCCATGGGCAAGATGATTGATGGAAAAACAAAACTCATTGCCATCACCCATGTGCCGACCCAGGGCGGCCTTATCAACCCGGCGGAAGCCGTGGGCAAACTCGCACGTGAATATGACGTGCTTTATTTGCTGGATGCCTGCCAGTCTGTTGGTCAAATGCCAATCGATGTTGAGAAAATTGGCTGCGATATGCTGTCGGCCACGGGTCGCAAATTCCTGCGCGGCCCCCGCGGCACCGGCTTTCTCTATGTGCGTTCATCTGTTCTGGAAAAGCTCGATCCCATATTCACCGACTTGCACGCTGCGGAATGGACCGACGACAACACGTTTGAACTGTCTCCCGGTGCCAGGCGATTTGAGAATTGGGAATGCTATTATGCGGGGAAGCTCGGCCTCTCTGAAGCCGTACGCTATGCCATGGCAATCGGCATGGACCGCATTGAAGCACGGGTTCAAGCGCTGGCAAAACACCTGCGCATCCTCCTTGGCAACATTGATGGCGTTGAGGTGTGTGACAAGGGTGAGTTTAAATCCGGCATCGTGACCTTTCAAAAAAGAGGTATTGATCCCGAGACAATCAAACTGCATCTCTCGGCAAAACACATCAATGTATCGGTCACGGGTGCATCAAGTTCGCGTCTTGATCTGCCGAAACGCGGATTGCAGTCACTCGTGCGCGCCAGTGTGCATTACTACAATACGGAAGATGAAATCGCGAAGCTTTGCGCTGCAGTCAAGGCACTGGCGTAAAGCTGAAGTCATCAAAGCGGCCGGCAGGTGCGGGCTTTGTTTCTCCATTCACAAACAGCTTCTCAGCGTTGCTGCCGGCTATCACGTCTGCCCGCGATACGGGAGCGTTGCTCTCAGCAAGCTTTGGAAAAGCTGCGGTTGGCGGCTTTTCCGGTATGAACATTGCAACCCTGCCATCACCCACATCCTGCCCGAAAGTAGGCAAAGCCTCCGGTATTTCGGTTGGCTTTACTGCCGCAGCAGAACCTTGCAAAACAGATTGACCCGGTTTTGCGGCCATTTCCTTCTTGATTTCAGCCAGCAGCAATTGGCCAAAACGGTTATTGCCCTGTTTGAAAAACGCTACACCATCCCTTGAACGCAGCTTGCGGACTTCACCGGTGTCATCGGGGCCTTTGTCGGTATAGCTCCCATCCGGGTTGAGAAAAGCTGAACGCAAATCGATGTATGCGGCACCCTTGGCCTGCACTTCCTGCTTTTGCAGGGCGGCAAGAATTTGCATGTCTGAATCATAAAGCGCGTCCCCCATGGGAGGGATGGCAACCCAGAGTATTTTGACATTCTGCATTTTCAGAACATCCAGCAATTGGCCCGTTTTTGCCTTGTAGGCTGTCAGCCAATCCGGTGTATTGAATACATATCTGAAATCACCTGCACGGATGCTCTGGCGGTCATTGGCGCCCAGAAGCACAACGACGGCATCAAACTCCTTGCCCTCCATGATGTTGGGCAAGCTGGCGGACCAGTCATAAACCTCCGGACGCGCGATACCTGAAATCTCCTGATAGCGATTGACGACTTCGAACATCGGGTCAGGCTCGGCCATGCGTGTAAGCCCGGCACCCAGGCCCCCTGCCAGCGTATCACCTATCACGAGAATGCGGTAAGTGTCCTCGTTGGGTTGTTGTGGTGTTGCCTCCATTGACTCCGAACCCATTGCAGGCACTGTCACAACAGATTGCGCATGCCCCGCGGGAATGCCAAGCAGAAGAGTTATGAGAAGGCTGTGGATGTGGCGCTTCATTGCGCGATACTAACCCGCGCCTTGCATCCGCTCAAGCAACTTCAGGCTGGGTTTGCCATCAAGTGAAAGGCCAACGCTTTTCTGATAGGCAATGATTGCCTCATAGGTGCGCGCGCCGAAACGACCGTCACTGCCGCCGGTCTGGAACCCACGTGCGATCAGACGCTTTTGCAGTTCCACCCGCTGGGCAAAACTCAAATCAACCGTGATCTCCGGCCACGACCCCACAAAAGCGCCACCACCACGGATGCGGTCCCCCAAGTGGCCAACGGCCAACGCATAGGAATGCGAGAGGTTATAATCCATGATGGCGAGAAAATTCTTGGTGACCAGAAAGGCTGGTCCATCAATGCCTTGTGGTATCATCACAAAGGCATCGGCTTGTGGCGCATTGAAATTGCCACCAGCCGCAGGCGTTATGCCCAGTTTCATCCACTCCGAAACGGATCTCCACTTGGTCCTGCCAATCAGCGCCTTGTTGAATTTTGCGGGGAGCGACACTTCCCACCCCCAGGGACGGTCCGCCTTCCAACCGGCCTTGGCGAGATAGTTTGCGGTTGACGCCAATGCGTCCTCCTTCGATCCCCAAATGTCTTTTTTGCCATCGCCGGTCCAATCCACGGCATAGGACAGATAAGACGTGGGGATGAACTGCGTATGACCCATGGCAGCAGCCCATGATCCCGTAAAGTCATCGGGTGAGCGACTGCCCTGTTTCAGAATTTTGAACGCGGCAATCATTTGCTCGCGCGCAAAATCGCGCTTGCGTCCGGCATAGATCAGTGTCGCAAGCGATCGCATGACTTTCATCGAACCCTTGTCTTTTCCAAAATTCGATTCCATTCCCCAAATCCCCAAGAGAATGTGACGGTCAACACCGTATTTTTTCTCGATTGCCGAGAGCAGCGTCGCTTCTTTGGACTGCATTTGCTTTCCCGTATCAATGCGAATGGCTGTCACGGCCTTTTCAAGATAGGCAGAGGTTGTTGACGTGAATTCCGGCTGGGTTTGGGCCAGTTTCAATACTGCAGGGTCCGGTTCGGTAATCCCGGCAAAAGCTGCATCAAACAGGCTGCGTGAAATTCCGGCGGCTTGTACCTTGGGCCACAGCGTTTGAATGAAAGCCTCAAACTTTGCATCGGCGCGCGCCTGCCCTGAAAATACTGCCGTAGCAATCATCAAGGGGAACAAAATTTTCTTCAGCATATGGCCCATCCCTAAATCCAAACAGCGATTCGCGTAGCGAAAGCAATCTACAGGGATACAGGAAAGCTGCCAAATGCGGCTTCAATCAGGCCAGTTGACGGTGTCAGGCCGCGTTGCGGCGGATCAGATGTTTTTCCCAGGCGAGGGCCGATGAAACAATGGTATCGAGGTCATCATATTTTGGTTTCCAGCCCAAAATGCTCCGCACCCGTTCAGCGCCAGCAACAATTGCCGCAGGATCGCCGGCGCGGCGTGGAACAAGATTTGCCGTGATTGGTCCGCCGGAAGCTTTTTCAACGGCCCGAATGACCTCCAGTACCGAATACCCCTTGCCATAACCACAATTGAAAATGCCGCTCTCGCCATTCCGGCGCAAGTGTGACAGCGCATCCATATGGGCTGCGATCAGGTCCGTGATATGGATATAGTCCCGCAGGCACGTGCCATCGGGCGTATCATAATCATTACCGAACACATCAATTGATTTACGCTGGCCAAGCGCTGTCTGGCAGGCAACCTTGATCAGGTGGGTGGCGCGCGGTGTTGATTGGCCAGAGCGGCCCTTGGGGTCGGCTCCTGCCACATTGAAATAGCGTAGAGCCACATAATTCAGGCCATGGGCCACATGGGCATCACGCAACATCAACTCTGTCATCAGCTTTGATGTACCGTAGGGTGAAATGGGTGTCGGTGTTGCCGTTTCGAAAACCGGTTGCGTCAGCGGATTGCCGTAGACAGCAGCTGTTGACGAGAAAATAAAACGCGGAATTCCAGCCTTCACCACACATTCCATGATCGTGCGTGATTTGACAGTATTGTTTAGATAGTAGCCCAGCGGATCCGCCACGGAATCCGGCACAACAATCGAACCCGCAAAATGCACGACAGCATCGAATTTTTGTGCCGCCATGACCCGGTTCAAAAATTCCACATCGCCAATGTCGCCTTCAACCAACTTGGCTTGCGGCGCAATCGCCCATGCAAAGCCCGTTGAAAGATTGTCGATGACAACAACTTCTTCGCCCGCATCAACCAGCGCCAGCACCATATGGCTTCCGATATAGCCCGCACCACCTGTTACAAGAACCGTCATCGCAATTTGTTCCCCGCCTTCGCAAAAATAAATGTCTTCACCGATACTGGTTAGGTTTTTACAAAAATTGTATTTTAGTGCATAAGGCAATGAGTAGATAGTTAAGAGCGGGTAAATTCATGCAACGTCCCATCAAGAAAGCTATTTTCCCTGTGGCCGGACTTGGCACGCGTTTCTTGCCAGCCACCAAGGCCATGCCCAAGGAAATGCTTACGATTGTTGACCGTCCGCTCATTCAAATTGCGGTGGATGAAGCCCGCGAGGCTGGCATTGAACATCTGATTTTCGTCACAGGCCGCAACAA
>JANOVC010000006.1:0-49636 GCA_031417195.1 Rhodobiaceae bacterium | reverse complement strand
GCTGCCGCCTCGCTCAAGCTCAAGGGTTACGGCAACACCACCAACCTCGATGTGGCCATGTCCAATGATGCCGCCCTGCTGACACTGGTCAACGGGTTCAAGGGCATGTCAGCGTCTTCAAGCTGGGACGTGCTGAAAGCGGCGGCAGATGATATTCTGTTCCGCTGGGCGGGTGTGAGCAGCATTGCCCCCACGGCCATGACGTCGGCCTTCGACCTGCAGAAGCTCGCCTTCCTCGAAGCCTTCTCCGGCAACCAGCTCAGCCCACGGGACGCCCAAGGCAACCCGTCGCTCACCGGCATCAATGAACTGGTGGCCGCCTGGGATGATGTGCTTGACCGGATGACTGTGAGGCTGGCGGCTACGAATGACAACTGTCAATTTTACACAAATGTGACCGGTAAAGCGGCGTAACTTCCGGTTGACTCGTTATGCGTTTCAGTCAAAATTCAATTTTACAAAATCAAAATAATGGGGGCAAAATTTTGAAGCAAAATATTGGGTTTAGCCCAGATTTTTTTCATCAAGGGTCTACGTATAGTAGTAATGTGGCTGTAGACCAAGTTCGATGCATGGGGACATCATCAGATTCTGTTGATCAAATTGGATATCGTTTCTTTTACTGTAAGATGTTAGACCAAATAAATCTGTTAATCGGCATAAGAACCGCAGAGTTTGAGGCAACAAAGTCTCACCAGACAATACAGGTATTCATTTCCAAGACACTATATTTTTTTCGCTGGGCGCTATTTCTTGGAGCAATATTAGTCCTAGTTTTTCCTAATTGGGCAGTTCCATCACAAGCCGACTCCATTCCAAATTATATGTCAGGACCTTTCGTCTATAGTTCTATTGATATGAGTCCTGTCGAAATCAATTTTGCAGATATTGAGTACTTTTCGGATGGCACATACAAAGCTGGCAGAGTTGAAAAATCAACTGGAAATCTGATCGACGGAGATTTTATTGCCCGTGCTGTTCTTCCACGAGCTTATATCAACATTTTTTCTCCATATTCTACACAAAATGTAACTCACGAAGAATTCAGACGAGATACATTGCCTGACCGGATTTTCGGCAATGATCTCGAAATTAATTACATGCATCCTTTAGGCACTCCCTATACGGTTGCATTGACGAACGGGGGTGAAGTTAAACCGACAGAAGTCGATTCAAGCTTTGGCAAGAACTTTGAAGCCCAGCCAAAGAGCACAAAGCTCAGATGGCTCAGAATGGACGCTCGCATAATAGCGTTGTCTTCGAAACAGCATATCGACGGACAAAGCGGTACTCGTGACATGAAATGCATTGAGCCTGAGGGCTGCAGGAGTTTGCGAAAGGGTGTAAAGTTCCTAGATATGTACGAAGGGTTCGACCACTACGAGAATATGCCTACAACAGTAAATTCTTATTACAATAGCGGTACCGACGAAATTAAAAAATCGACTGCTATGGATCAGAGGAAAAAGCTAACCCGGACTTCTTTTGCACCTACACTTTCCCACTAAACGATACCATTTTCGCAGAGTTGAAATTCATTGATTTCAGGCTTCATGGCGGACGCAAGTTCGCACAGGATCGAATACGCACGTTTAAAAAATTATTTTGCTCAGATTTTAATTGTGATGACAAGGCTTTGAAAGCCGCAGAAATTAGGGGATGAGAGAATGAGTTATATTGATGTACTTAATGGATTGCCTTCAGCTGCAAATGGATTGACGACTACCCACACGCAAGCACTGGCTGATTTACATGCACAAAAGAATAGGGGTGCAGTCCACTTCCCTTTGTTTGTAAAGCTGTACCCCAATGCCGTCATCCTGTTGAAAAACGAGACCCAGCTCTCGGCAACGGGACAGAAAATTCAAGACCATTCCTGATGACAGCTGGTTCCCGACTTTCGTCGGGATGACGGGTGTTGTGGTTTGAAATCAGGGGTTTGTTCTATGAGGAACAGAAGAAAAAACAGACACGCTTTCTCTTGTTTCGCTGGTTCAAAGCTTCAGGGTCGATGAAGAAAGCCCGAGACATGATTTTAGTCCTTGACAGGGGATTTATGCTGGTCTATTTGTTCGTGTTATGTTCATTTCGACACTTGAGAATTGCTGGTCCTGGGAAGGCGTCATCGAGCGCAACACAGGCTTGCTCAAACCCATTGTCGATGCCCTGTTTGCCATGCTGGGCGGTGCAGCACGGCTCTCGCCTGGTGTCTACCGCCGGGTGCTACGCCTGCTCAGGCCCACGGAATCTGCCGTGCGGCGCTTGATTGTGATTGCCGCCCGGGGGCTTGTGGTAAAGCCGATGCCTGCGCGGCCAAAGCCGTCTGGTCCCATCACCGGGCGGGGCAAGCGCTTTGGGTGTTCCTTTGCGCTGTTTGATACCCGCAAGAGCTTTCCCGAGCTGCGCCAGAAAAGGGCCACACGGCATCCCGCGCGTATTCGTGTCCTCTGTGTTGGCGATCCCCAGGTGGCAGCCTTCTGGCCAACACCGCGTGCCGTCGTTGCCCCTGTCCCTCCTGCACCACCGTCCGATGGCCTTGTGGACGGTGCGCGCATTGCCCGCAGGCTCAAGGCGCTCACATCTGCCCTTGCCGATCTGCCACGCCAGGCAATACGCCTGGCCCGCTGGCGGCTCAAACGGGCCGATATATCCCATCTGAAAATGCGCTACCCCATGCGACCGGGTTATCCTCCGGGTTATCGCCGAAAGAAACCCCGCGAGATCGATGACATCCTCTTCGATTGTCATCACTTCGCCTGGGAAGCCATGAAGAAGCCCGACACCTCCTGAAATGCAACGCAACGCACATCAATGCGAAAACGCAACGCACCGTTTTCACAAGAGGCTGAACTGTGCCGCAATGATCTTTCACAACATCAAAAGGGGGACAATATGAAACACAAAAAATCAACCCCAATGGGCACAATTTCGCCGATCTGTGGTAGTATGGAAACCAAATGGCACAATTGGAATTTGAGAAAAAGATAATACAGGCCCGCCTGGCACTCGCATGGGAAGGCATATGGGCCGCCCTGTGCTGGCCACTCGTGATCTCGATGGTCGCGTCCGCACTCGTCATTTCCGGCGGTCTCGCCCTGCTGCCAGACTTCGCCCGCTATGCTGTGTTGCTGGGATTTGCAGGCGGCCTGCTCTGGTCGCTCCGCGCCCTGTTCAAATTCAAATGGCCAAAACCTTACGATGCGATGCGTCGCGTGGAGGCAAAATCCAATCTTGCCAACCGGCCCATCTCGACATCGAAAGATACGCTTGGCGAGACGGGTTGGGATGAGCAGAGCCGCGCCCTGTGGGAAGAACACAGGCAGCGTCAAATCGCAGCACTCAAGGATTTGAAAGTCGGACCACCGCGCTCCGCATGGCCGAAAATTGACGGCCTGTCGCTGCGAGTGCCAGCAGCCATGGCCCTGATCGCCAGCCTGTTTCTGGCGCAAGGTGATGGCCTCTCAAATCTCACCGATGCACTGCGCATTGGTCCCGCGATGGCGCAAAAGCCGCTCATGCTTGATGCCTGGCTGAAGCCGCCTGCCTACACGGGAAAGCCCCCGCTGTTGCTCACCAGCCCTGCCCTTGTCGAAAAACTGAAAACCGAAAACGAAATCCTTGTGCCTGAAAATGCCGGCCTTGCGCTCAGGCTCGATGGTGCCAAAAAGCCGCGCCTTGGTTTTTACGACATCACCGGTGAAAAGTCGGAAGAACTTAAAGACCTCACCGCCAAAACCAAATTCGAAAACGGCCTGTTTGAAGCCGATGCAAAACTGACAAGGCCATCTCTCATAAAAGTCTTTGATGGCGACACTGAACTCGCCGCATGGCACGTATCTCTGATACCTGACGAACCACCCGCCATCACAATTCTGGGCGAACCCAAAGGCGAGGGTCTGGGCGCTCTCGTCGTGAAATGGAAAGCAGCCGATGATTATGGTGTCACCACGATAACCTCGCAAATATATCTTTCCGACAAGCAGGATGATGGCATGGGCTTTACCAACAATGGTGTGTTCCTGTTTGACCCACCAAACTTTCCCATCTCACTGAAAAAGTCATCCCCACGGGACGAAGTTGGTTCTTCCAGCGCAGACCTTACGGCCCACCCATGGGCCGGCCTCATGGTGGACCTCACACTGGACGTGACGGACGCTGCAAAACACAAAACCACAAGTGTTGTGAAAACCTTCCGGATGCCGGAACGCGCCTTCACCCAACCCCTCGCACAAGCCCTTGTTGAACAGCGGAAAACCCTGATACTTGATCCAGACCAACAGGAAAATGTACAGAAACTGCTGTCTGCAATTCTTGTTTATCCCGTAGGCCTCATCGACCGCAGCGGCACCCATATTGCCATCGCATCGGTCATCTCGCGTCTCAGGAACATGCATGACCAGACCGACCTGCAGGAGGCCCTGGACATGCTCTGGCAGCTCGCAATCATCATTGAAGATGGTGATGTTGGTGATGCCCGTGCCGCTGTGGAAGCCGCGCGCAAGGCATTGGAAAAGGCAATTGCCGAAGGCGCATCTCCCGAACAGCTCAAGCAGCTCATGGAGAAACTGCGCGGCGCTATGGATAAATACATGGAGTCCATGAAGAAGGAAGCCGAGAAGCGCTTTGCCCAAGGCCAGAAAAACCAGACTGACAAGAATGGAAAAACCATCACCCAGAAAGACATCCAGAAAATGCTGGATGAGATTGAAAAGCTGAGTCAAAGCGGACAGAAAGACGCGGCAAAGGAAATGCTGTCGCAACTCGAAGACCTTTTGAAAAACATGCAGCCCGGCATGGCCCAGCAGGAGCAATCAGAAGACGGCAAAATGCTCGACAAGCTGACCGACCTGATGCGCAAGCAACAGGGCCTGATGGACAAGACCCTGCGCCAACCCCAACAGCAACCCGGCGAAGGCGACCAACAGAACAAGGACAGCAGTGAACCTGGCAACGGCAGAAAAAAGGGTGATGACGGATCACAGGGCCTCGCCGGCGAGCAGGGTGACCTCGCCCGACAGCTCGAACAATTCATGAAAGACCTTCAGAGTAATGGTATGGAAGGTCCGCCGTCTTTTGGTGAAGCCGGAAAAAAAATGGGTGAAGCGCAAAAATCACTGCAGCAACGTGAGCGTGATCAGGCCCTGGGTGAGCAGGGCGAGGCGCTAAGCCAGCTGCGTGAGGGCGCGCAAAAAATGTCACGCAACATGCAGCAGAAGGGCAGAAGCGGTCCGGTTAATTCTGGTCGCGACGGCGAGGCCAAAGGCGACTCGAACGACCCGCTTGGAAGGCCAATGCCGACCAAGGATGATGATTTAGGTCCCGACAAAAACATGCTGCCGTCTGAACTTGCCATTCGCCGCGCCCGCGAGATTCTGGAAAGCCTGCGCGCTCGCGCCAATACACCGGACCTGCCGCGCATCGACAGGGACTATATTGAACGCCTGTTGCGCGGCCTCTATTGACTGGCGGGAACGATGTGGCCCACGAAGGGCAGTTCACGGAACTGGTGCGCCATGTCCATGCCGTAACCCACCACGAATTTATCAGGGCATACAAAGCCGCAGAAATCCGCCTTGATATGCGCCGCCAGATGGCCGGGCTTTTCGAGCAGCACCGATGTCATCACATTGGAAGCACCCCGCGCCATCAGCAAATCCTTGGCGAACGCCAGTGTGCGGCCTGATTCGAGAATGTCATCCACCAGCAACACATCACGGTCTTTGATGATCGATTCAATATCGCGCAAAACCTCAACCTGGCCCGATGATGTGGTGGCCGCCCGGTAGCTCGCCAGAATCATGAAATCGACCTCTGGCGAAAGTCCGGCATGGTGCATGGCGCGAATAAGGTCGGCCGCAAAAATGAAGCTGCCCTTCAGCACCGGAACGACGAGAAGGTTTTTCGGCTTTCGCGCCGCGATTTCATGGGCCAGAACCGCAATACGCGCGGCAATTTCAGCTTCCGGAAAAAGAACCGAAATGCGGTGTCCGTCAATGATGATATCAGTCATGGCGTAGGCTTTGAGCCGATTTCCGTAGCATGTGCAAAGCGAATCTGCACGTTTTTCGCAGATTCCGGTGGGGATGCCACACGCGTTACAAAATTGGTGGTTTCACCCGCCTTGAGGGGCCGCGATCCCGTATCCAGCGTCCAGTTATAGACCTCAAGCTTGCGACCGTCATCCAAGGCGAACCGCAACCACGGAATTTTTTGGGCGCTGCCGGAAATATTGGTGATTTCACCCTTGATCGTCAAAATCCGCGTGCCGTCAACAATTGCGTGCTGCTGTTCGATACGGTGCACTTCAAGCCCGTAGATGTTCACATTGTAACCTATCGCGTCATAGGCGCGAACCATAACCGGAGCGACACTGACAACCAGTGCGGGAAACGAAGCAGCGGCTCCAAGGGGCGCTGCAATACAGGCGGCAAGTATCGCCCAGCCCCGCAGCCGCGCAAGCCGCAACCGCTTTTTAAGGGCAAAAGCCTCGTGCGCCTGTCGTGAAGCCTCGACAAGGCGTTTGACTTCCATATCGGGCTCATAGTCATGTTCGATGATGGCTGGCAAATTGCGCGGTGAAATATCCACAACCTCAAGCGCGCGGTTCTCAATCCAACGGTGCCCGCACGACGCGCAGCTGATAGCCATGCCCTGGGAAGACAGACGCTGTTCTGGCAGATTGTAACGGATTGAACAGGATGGACAAGAAATAATCATTTTAAGATCGTAGTATCCTTTGATTCGTGTGAAAGCCGCCGAAGCGGTTCTTTCGGTTCCCAAAGGTTAACAGCCATTAGGGTTAATGCCTCGTTAAGAGGCCTGTGGTGAAAGTGCGGGGTCTGAGAGGGAGAAAACAGTGGTTCGTCTTGACAGTGTAGGCCTTCGTTATGGCGACGGACCGGAAATATTGCGGGATGTGAGCCTCCATCTGCAGCCCGGTTCCTTTTGCTTTCTCACCGGTCCATCGGGGGCGGGGAAAACCTCCCTGTTGCGCCTGCTGTTTCTGGCCCTGAAACCAACCCGTGGATTGATCAACATTTTCGACCATGACGTAACGCAAGTCAGCCGTCACGAACTCCCCCTGCTGCGCCGCCGGATTGGCGTGGTGTTCCAGGAATTTCGCCTGCTCGACCATCTCACCACCTTCGACAACGTCGCCCTGCCTTTGCGGGTGTTAGGTCAACATGAAGACGAATACCGTGCCGATGTCATGGACCTTTTGGCCTGGGTCGGTCTTGCCGATCAGGCCCATGCCTATCCACCGGTTTTGTCCGGCGGCGAAAAACAGCGTGCCGCCATTGCCCGCGCCGTCATTTCAAAACCGGAGTTGTTGCTCGCCGATGAGCCCACAGGCAACGTGGACCCCGTATTGGCCAAGCGCTTGCTGCACCTGTTTCAGGAACTCAACCGTCTGGGCACAACGGTTTTTCTCGCAACCCATGATTTGAAACTTGTTTCACAAAGCAAGGCTTCCGTGTTTCATTTGGAGAGAGGCATGTTGAGAGCCGCATGACCAACGCTTCCGAATTCCGCAAAGGCCATATTATTCCACCCGAAGCAGCACCTCTGAAAGCGCTGACGGTAACCATGACCGTGATGTGCTATCTCGCCTGTCTGGCGATCGGTGCGCTCATCCTGATCAACCGCGCCGTGGATAGCTGGACCAGCGGCCTGTCACGCGAGGTCACGGTTCAGGTACGCATGCTGCAGAATTCAGACATTGAAAAGGAATTGGCAAGCGCCAGGACACTGTTGGAGGGAACCGTTGGCATTGTAGGCGTGGATGTTCTTGACCGCAGTGCTGGCTTGAAGCTGCTCGAACCATGGATTGGCTCGAGCAATCTTGACGAACTCCCCATTCCACGCCTCATCCGCGTGACGATCAATGAAAAATCTCCGCCGGATTTTATCGAACTGGAAAAAGCCCTTAAACAAAATGTAAAGGGTTCAAGCCTTGATACGCACAGGCGCTGGGAAGCGGAACTCACACGCGTGGCCAGCGCGCTCTCGGCCCTTTCCTATGCCATTCTGACACTCATTTGCGTATCGACAGTTGCCATGGTGATTTTTGCCACACGAACAGTACTTGATGCCAACCGCCACGTGGTTGACGTGCTCCATCTCGTCGGTGCCAAAGACAGCTATATTGCCCGCCAGATCGACAGCCGCTTTCTCAAAACGGGTTTGATGGCGGGATTGTTTGGTGTTGTCTTGGGCCTTGTGACATTCTTTCTCCTCGGTCTCACGGGAACAGCGGGGGCCGGGGGTTTCGCCGATGCAAGCCGCGGTCTTCTGTTTGCGCCCGCCACCATCGCCATCTGGAGTTATGGCGCATTGCTCAGTGTACCGATTATCGCAACCCTCATCTGCCTGATCACATCGCGCATGGCGCTCATTCGCATGTTGCGAGATGTCTTGTGATTGCCTTTCGGTCGATCATTTTCAATATCGCGTTTTATGTGAACCTGGTTTTGTTTCTGTTGCTTGGTTCAGTATTTTTCTTCACGCCGCGCAAGTGGTCGATTGAAGCATTGAAGACATGGGCCCGCATATCGCTGTGGCTGTTGCGGATGATCTGCAATATTCACATTGATGTGCGGGGGCTCACGAACATTCCACAAGGTCCATTGCTCGTGGCAGGCAAACACCAGTCCCTTTGGGAAACCTTTGCCGTACTGCCCTATCTCGACGACCCCTGCATGGTTCTCAAAAAGGAACTCTCGTGGATTCCGTTTTTTGGCTGGTTCATTTACAAGTTCCGGATGATTGCCGTAGAGCGAAGTGCTGGTTCTGCTGCCTTACGCAAACTCATGGCGCGCGGTTTTGAGGAGCTGGCCGCAGGGCGGCAAATCGTCATCATGCCGGAAGGAACCCGTCAGGCACCGGATGCACCTCCTGATTACAAATCAGGTGCCGCAGCACTTTATGGAACGCTGGGATGCGCTTGTCTGCCTTTTGGCCTGAACTCCGGTCTGTTCTGGCCACGACGGAAATTCCTGCGTTTTCCCGGTACAATCATTTTGGAATTCCTGCCCCCCATTCCTGCCGGTCTCCCTCGCAAGGCGTTTCAGCAAAGGCTTGAGCATGACATCGAAACAGCAACCGCTCTTCTGGTGGCCGAGGGCCGCAAAGAGTACGAAGCAAGAACAAATTCTCGACTCTGAATTGGTTTTGGCCTATGCTGTTCTCAGGAGTGACTTCACCCATGAAGGACAGCAATTCTGAAATCCTTGATCCCATCTCAGCCGAGATTTGGGATATGAAATACCGCTTCAAGGAGGCGGATGGTCTTGTGCATGACCAAACGCTGGAAGACACGTGGTGGCGTGTTGCCCGTGCCGTGGCCGCAGCCGAGAAACCGGGAGCCCAGGAAAAATGGGCCGCTTCCTTCCATGAAATTCTCTCAGGCTTTCAGTTCCTGCCCGCGGGTCGCATTGTGGCAGGTGCCGGAACAAACCGCACGGTTACCATGTTCAACTGCTTCGTCATGGGTGAGCTTGATGATTCCATGGGTGGCATCTTTGACGGCCTGAAGGAAGTGGCCCTCACCTTGCAACAGGGCGGCGGCATTGGCCATGATTTTTCCACACTCCGGCCCAAGGGAGCACCCGTCAAAGGTGTTGGTGCCGATGCATCCGGGCCTCTGAGTTTCATGGATGTGTGGGATTCCATGTGCCGCACCATCATGTCGGCAGGTGCCAGGCGCGGAGCAATGATGGGAACCCTGCGCTGCGACCATCCTGATATCGAAGCCTTCATTGCCGCAAAGCGCGATCCCCTGCGCCTGCGCAATTTCAACCTGTCCGTTCTCGTGACCAACGCCTTCATGGCGGCTGTCAAGAATGATGCAATTTGGCCTCTGGTTTTTGCAGGCCATACCTACAAAACAATTTCCGCGCTCGGGCTGTGGAATCAGATCATGCAATCCACCTATGATTTTGCCGAACCCGGCGTCATCTTCATTGACCGCATCAACACCGAAAACAATCTCGGCTATTGCGAAACCATCCATTGCACCAACCCCTGTGGCGAGCAGCCCTTGCCGAATTACGGCGCGTGTCTTCTGGGGTCGGTCAATCTCACCCGCTTTGTAAAAAACCCGTTTGAAACCAATGCGGTGCTTGATGAGGCTACACTGGCCAAAACCGTGCGCATCGCCGTTCGTTTTCTGGATGATGTTGTTGAGGTTTCAAATTATCCCTTGGAATCACAAAGGCAGGAAGCCTTTGCAAAGCGCCGTATTGGCTTGGGAATGACCGGTTTGGCCGATGCACTCGCCATGTGCGGCCTGCGCTATGGCTCTGATGAGGCAGCAAACGTTGCGGGCACCTGGGCGGAGATCATTGAATCAGCCGCCTACGGCGCAAGCACCAAACTCGCCGAGGAGAAAGGTGCGTTTCCACTGTTTAAGGCCGATGGTTATTTAAAAGGCGGCCATGCGAGCAAGCTTTCAAAGTCCATCCGCGATGGTATTGCCAAACATGGCCTGCGCAATGGGCTCCTCACATCAATCGCACCCACAGGCACAATCTCGCTCTTTGCCGGAAATGTCTCCAGCGGCATTGAACCCATTTTCAGTGTCAGTTATGATCGCAAAGTCAGATTGGCCGATGGCACCCGCGCTACCCACCGTGTTGATGATTATGCGGCGCGCCTGTGGTGGCATCTCAAGGGCGAAAACGAACCGCTGCCCCATTCCTTCGTCACGGCAGAACAGCTCACCCCCCATGAACACGTCATCATGCAGGCCGCCGTGCAGAAACATATCGACAGCTCCATTTCCAAAACCATCAACGTGCCTGAAGATTTGGATTTCGAAGCTTTCAAGGGGGTTTATGCGGAAGCCTATGATCGCGGCCTCAAGGGCTGCACCACCTTCCGTCCCAACGCAATCACCGGCTCCGTTCTTTCAACCGCTCCATCGAATGACATGGGCGGCGATCACGTCATCATGGAACGCGATGCCGCCCTCAGTGGCTTCACCTACAAATTGAAATGGCCCGAAACCGATCATGCGATTTACATCACGATGAATGACATCATGAAGGACGGCAAGCGCCGCCCCTTTGAAATTTTCATCAATTCAAAGAACATGGAACATTTTGCCTGGTCCGTGGCCCTCACCCGAATGATCTCCGCCGTCTTCCGGCGCGGCGGCGATGTGTCTTTTGTGGTCGAAGAACTGAAAGCCGTGTTCGATCCCCGCGGCGGGCAGTGGATGGAAGGGCGCTATGTGCCAAGCCTGTTGGCTGCCATCGGTGGGGTGATTGAAAAACACATGATTGAAATTGGTTTCCTGAACCCCTCGGAAACCATCATGGAAACACCGGGCAAAAGAGCATCATGCCCCCGCTGTGGCGAGCTGTCCCTGGTGTTCCAGGAGGGCTGCGCCACCTGCCTGTCCTGCGGATTTTCAAAATGTAGTTAAAAAGGACTTGCCAAGCATCACATTTTGTTCCATATTTGTTCTTATGCTTATACATGGTTCCCCGATCTCGATAAATTTCCCCCGCGACTCAAATGACAGTGAGCGTTTCTGGTATTGGCGGGGTGCCTCTGGTAAAAAATATATCCATTCGGTCTATGAAGTGGGTACCTGCCCGCCGCTTCCGGGTGCCATTTATGTGGCCGTGCGCCGCATTGGTAACCTCCGCACCGTTATTGCCATCAATCGCTTTTCACCTTTTTGGGACGGCACATTCTCTGCCCACGAAAATCTTGCGGCCGATGAAATCCATGTCCACCTGTTGGCGCGCGATAATGTTTCGGCAGAGGCAATTCTGGACGATCTCAAATCGGCTTTCGAAATGGAAGAGGCCGCCTCGTCATCCAACAGGTTTTACAATTCCGCTGACATCGCCGCGTAAGGCAGTACCGAGCCGTTCCAGCATGGCATCGCGAATATCCATCTCCTTGAGATGGACAAGTGTGTTCAGGACATAGTCCGTGCAGCGCCCCATTTGCCCCTCACCTTGCTGTACCAGCTCAACCAGTCTGCCGTGGGAAAGCTTGCCCGCATATTGGTCGTGCGCGCGGTTGGCCACATAGACCAGGGCTTCAACTTTTTCCCCTGTATCAAGCAACTCTACAGCGTGCGTGGTTTCAGCATAGACCATGCTGATCTGCTCGCGCGCGCGGAGATAGCCAAGTGTTGCCTCCCAAGCGTGAGGTGCCACCTGAAACGCCACGCCCTCGCACGAACCGCCAACATCAAGTCCCAGCACCAGCCCTGGTTTTTCCTCCGTGCCCCGGTGGTGAAACGAATAGATGCACAGCGCGCGGTGATAGTTCTGAATGCGGGCGTGGCACTGCTTTACAAAATCAAAACCCGGCCGCCACATCAGGGAACCATAGCCAAAAACCCAATGTTGCTGCATCCTGTGCACTCATTTCAAATCAGGGGAATCACAGCGAACATTATGATCACAGCCAAGCGCCCATGGTACATGTTTTATCCGCTGGCAGGCATGCTTCTGCTGTGCGTAGTGTGGAGTGGATACTGGATTGTCACCAGCAGCCAGGTTCGGAAACAACTGGCAACCGAGCGCGAAACCCTGAAAGTCGATGGCGTGGATCTGAAATGTGGGCAGGAGCTCTGGGGCGGCTTCCCCTTTCGCTTTGAATTTACCTGCCAGACCCTATCTCTTGTTTCCCGGCAAACAACCATCACAACACCAAAGCTCAGGGCCGTGGCCCAAGCCTATAATCCCTTTCACATCCTGCTGCTGATCGATGGCCCGACAAATTTTGCAAAGGGCAACCTAAAGCTCGCAAGCGTTACTCACCGTAACGGAATCGTCTCCGTTGTATACGACACAGCAGGAAATCTCGATGTGCGTTCGGAGTTCTTTGATGTTGCCATCGAGGGACAAGCCAAAGCCAAATCATTCCGGCTGTTTGCGAGAAAGCAAGGCGATAAAATTGACCTCGCTGGAGATACCGATGCCATTATGGTCCAACCCTCCAATACCAAAATAGACCGCATGGCCTTTGTGGCAGCAACCTCCGCCGTGGAAACCGAAACACCCGCAGTGGATATCACATCCATCAAGCTATCGGCCGGCCCCGCAAACATCGAAGCGCAGGGACGGCTCGAAGTGAATACCGCGCACAATCTGTCGGGAAAAATCACCACCCAAACCAATGATATTGACGCCGTGCTGAAACTCATCGCTCCGTTCTCCGGAATGAACGAGAAAAGTGGTGCGGCCCTCAAAAGCCTGCTGGCACTTCAGGGCAATGATCCGAAACTGCCGGCACAAAAAGCGGAATTCACCATCAAGGAGGGTGAACTCTACTGGGGCCTCATGAAAATTGGAAAACTCGAACCGCTTTACTGACGGTGCGTGGGATCGCGGCCAAAGTTGGGAGCAGCCGTTTCCTGTCCCGCCGCAATGATCTTCCTGCGAACGCCACGCGCGCGGGAAAACAGATTGAACAGTGTTTCGCCATCGCCAAAACGGATGGCCCGTTGCAGAACGGAAAGATCTTCCGAAAAACGCCCCAGCATTTCCAGAACAGCGTCCTTGTTGTTCATGAACACATCGCGCCACATGGTGGGGTCCGATGCGGCAATGCGCGTAAAGTCACGAAACCCGGACGCGGAATATTTGATGACTTCCGAAGCCGTCACGTCTTCAAGGTCAGCCGCCGTGGCAACAATGTTGTAGGCAATCAAATGTGGAAGATGGCTGGTGATGGCCAGCACCATGTCATGATGCTCCGGCGTCATCAGTTCCACATCAGAGCCACAGCTGCGCCAGAATGTTTCCAGTTCCGCAACAGCCTTGGCATCACTGTCCGGCAATGGCGTCAAAATGCACCAGCGCTTGTCAAACAACTCGGCAAAGCCTGAAGCAGGGCCAGACTGTTCCGTACCGGCAATGGGGTGGCCGGGAATAAAGTGAACACCGGGTGGAAGATGCGGCAACACATCTTTCACCACGGCACCTTTCACCGAACCCACATCCGTAAGAATGGCACCAGGTTTCAGGCTCCCCGAAATCTCCTTGGCAATGCCTTCGTAAGCACCCACCGGCGCGCACATGATCACCAGATCGGCATTCCTTGCCGCCTCTGCCGCCGTCTCGTGAATGCTGTCCACCAAACCAAGCTGGACCGAAGCGTCTCGCGTCTCGGTACTCCGCGCATAGCCCGCGATATGCGCCGCAATTTTTCCCCGCCGCATGGCATGTGAGAGAGAAGAACCAATAAGCCCAATGCCAATGAGCGCCACCCGGTCAAACTGCACACTCATTTCAGGAAGTCCGATAAAGCTGCAATGACCGCATTGTTGGCGTCGTCACTGCCAATCGTAACCCGCAGGCAATTGGACAGGCCATAGGCATCCATACGACGCACGATAATGCCATGGTCAATCAGATAGGCATCTGCATCTGCGGCGGTTTTCGCAGCAAAATGGATCAGCAAGAAATTGCCAACGCCCGGTGTAACCACGATACCCAGAGCCTCAAGCTTTGCAGTCATCACCACAAGCCATTTTTCATTGTGGGAAACGGCATTTTCAACAAAGGCTTGATCTTCAATGGCCGCAATCCCCGCAGCCATTGCACCGGCATTGACATTGAAAGGGCCACGAATGCGGTTCAGCACATCTGCCACATGGGCGGGACAATAGGCCCAGCCCAGCCGCACGCCGGCAAGACCGTGGATTTTTGAAAACGTCCGCGTCATTACAACATTTTCAGAAGTGGCCACAAGTTCAATGCCGCTTTCATAATCATTGCGCCGCACATATTCCGCATACGCCGCATCAAGAACAAGAAGTGTTGTTTTTGGCAACCCCGCGTGCAGGCGCTTGACTTCATCAAACGGCAGATAGGTGCCTGTGGGATTATTGGGATTGGCCAAAAACACCATTTTTGTTTTGGCCGTCATACATTTCAGCACCGCATCGACACTTGTCGTGTGATTGACCTCGGGCGCCACAACCGCCTTCGCGCCATTGGCACTGATGGCAATTGGATACACCAAAAAACCATACTGCGAATAAACCGCTTCATCGCCAGCACTCAAATAGGCATTGGCCAGCAGCATGAGCAATTCGTCCGAACCTGCCCCACACACAATTGCGTTTGGGTTCAAGCCATAACGGGCGGCAATGGCCTGGCGCAGCGCGAGAGCCGAACCGTCGGGATAAAGTTCAAGGACAGAAGATTTGGAAGCATAGGCGTCAATCGCTTTTTGCGAAGCGCCAAAAGGTGATTCATTGGATGAAAGCTTATAGGTCTTCGCACCCCTCGCAGCACTCTTGCCGGGCGTGTAGGGTGAAATATCCATGATGCCTGCATTGGGTACAGGGCGGGCGGCTTGTTGTTGCGATGTCATGTCTTGATCTCAAAGGGGGAGGGATAGCGCCCGGCAATTTTAAGGCCAAGCTGCGGATTCGAGCGGTTGAGGCCCACAAGCGGACTTTCATGGTCTGATAAAAAACCTGGCAGGCATGATATGCGCCGCGTCCCAAGCTTGATCTGCCACAACGGTGCAGGCGTAAAATCACGCGGTAATTTTCCATCGCTCACCAGCACTGTTTCATCATCGCCTGTGGGCTCGGCCACCGAATGGCCAAATACCAATAATTTCGGAACCTCTTCTTCGCGCAGGAACGGCAGGCTGGCAACAATCCGGGCATACCCCGCCTTGCCATCAAGGAAAGCATCTGCCCAGGGAGAGTCCGTTTCGACAACGCACATGTCACCCGGGCTGGTGTTCACTTGCAGCAGCGCTTGCGCTTCATCACGGTATTCCTCAACAGGAATCGTTCCGAAATAGTCCCGAATGCGCAACCGGTTTCCAATTGACGCATTCAGCCGCTTGCTGACATGAATGGTCACCGGCGCCTGGCTTAGCGTTGAACCCGTAAGAATAACCCGCCAAAGACGCACCATGAGTTCAGCCGACACCAGGCTTTCAGCGCGGCCCAAGAGGCTGCGCATGATGGCGGCTTCGCGCGCAGGGCGAAAGGGCGAACCCGCCAACGCGCCGTTTTTGGATTTGATCACCCGCACATGTTCAGAGGCCGCAAAGCGTCGTTCCAAGAGGTTCATCAAGCCGTCGTCAATCGCATCGATTTCACGGCGGATATCTTCAAGCGCGCTGTCAGGTCCACTCATGGTCTTCAATCTCGTTAAGCTCCTGTCTTCATACTGGCAGCCGTCACAAAAGCAAAGGCTTCACGTGGGATCGTGGGAATCAAAGCGCGCCGGGGCTGGCAGCAGTGCTGGCCTGAAACGTGGCATCAAGCGCCGCGCCCGCTTGCCCGATGAAAAGGCATAGACCTGTTTCACCGCCTCAACAATGATGACCCCTGACAGGCGCGGCATCAGCCATTCACCCATACGTTCAATGGCCCCCGCACTTTTGAGAATGAAGCCTTTTGAAATGGGTGGCATTTGCAGGGCATGGGTCCAGGACTGAGCGGAAAATTGCGCTTCTTTCAAAAGGCCGCCAAGCTGGGTCCGCGAAAACGGTTGGCCATAGCCAAAAGGCGAGGAATCAAAGCTCGCCCAAAGCCCCCGCCGGTTTGGCACAACCAGAATGAGCCGCCCCTGAGGAGCCATCACACGCCAAATTTCCTGCAGCATTTCAACGGGGCTGTTGGTCAGTTCAAGTCCATGCACCACCAACGCCACATCAACCGCACTTTCGAGTAACGGCAAATCATACTCATCAATCAAAGCAGATCTGACAGCGCCCTCTGCTGGCCACTGTATGACACCTTGCCGCGCCAGCATGAAAGACAGGCTTCTCTGGGGATCGGGTGAAATCTCATCGAGATAGGGGCTGGCAAATCCCAGCCCGACAACAGTTGAATCCCGCAGATTGCCAAGCCTCGGCTTTAGCTTGGCTAAAATCAGGCGACGGGTAGCGTTTCCCAGTGGACTCGCGTAAAACTCTCGTAATTCAACCACATCCATGGGGACGACAAATAGCGCGTTGTGCGCTAAGGGTCATCCCACAAATTTTTCAGGGTTATCAAATTCATGTCCAATCTCGATATGCGCCAGTTCATGTGCCTCTCGGACAATTACGGTGTGATTGTCCATGACCCAAAAACCGGGGCAACGGCTTCGATTGACGCGCCGGATGCGGACGCCGTGGAAGTTGAGCTCAAGAAATTTGGCCGCCAGCTCACCCATATTTTCACCACCCACCACCACGCCGATCACGTGCAGGGAAACCTTCAGCTGAAAGACTTGTTTGGCTGCAAGATCATCGGCCCCAAGGCCGAGGCCAGTAGAATTCCAGGAATTGACATCGCGGTATCAGGGGGCGAGAGCTTCAAGTGGGCGGGCCGTGACATAAAAATTTATGATTGCCCCGGTCACACAAGTGGCCATATCGCTTTTCACATTCCATCGGAATATTCATTGTTTGCGGGAGACACATTGTTTGCCATGGGCTGTGGCCGCGTGCTGGAAGGAACACTGGATGAAATGTATCACTCGGTGAACCAGTTCCGCACACTCTCGCCCAGCACATTTGTGTATTGTGGCCATGAATATACTGAAGCCAACTGCCGCTTTGCGCTATCCGTCGAACGTGGCAACCGCCAGCTTAACCAGCGCGCAACTGTGGTTGCAACCCAGCGCTCAAAAGGCGAGATGACATGCCCTTCAAGCATTGGTGATGAGTTGAAAACCAACCCCTTCATGCGCTGCGACAGCGCCGAAATCCGGGCATGCCTGAAAATGGAAACAGCAACGGATGCGGAAGTTTTTGCCGAATTGCGAACCCGCAAGAACAATTTCTGATTTCTATTTTTTAAGGATCAAGTCCTTGGCTGCAAGCACGGCACCGCCCGTGATCAACACGCAGGCAAATGCAATTGACCAGTGGTATTGCGTGAAACCAAACATGATGAGCACAAGGGTTGAGAGCAGCGGTGCGGCGTAGGACAGCGCACCCAGCACCATGATGTCTCCATGTTTCAAGCCATAGTCCCAGGTGTAAAAAGCAAGACCAAGCGGGAAGAGGCCGAGCCCCGCAACAGCCAGCCACTGCATGATATCTTGCGGCCACACGGTTGGTTCAAAGACAAGATGCGAAAGCAATGACAGCGCCGCCGCTGCCAGGCAAAAGCCCGTGACAACATCCGTGGGCACGCTTCCAAAACGCCGCGCCAAAATGGAATAGCCAGACCAGATGAGCGCGCACGGCAAAGCCAGCATGTGGCCAAGTTTCAAACCATCGTTTAACGCAAACCCCTGTCCCCGCGTGATCACTACAACCACGCCAATCAGGCCAAGCACAACACCGAGAACATGATGGAGGCGTAATTTTTCACCCGGCAGGAACGCCGAAAAGACAACCAGAAACAATGGCCAGAGATATGCGATAAGGCTCACCTCCACTGGTGGTGCGTTCCTGATCGCTGTAAAATAAACAAAATGGTACCCGAACAGGCTGGCAATGCCCAGAAGCCAAAGACGCCAATCCTGTTGCTGCAGTGTTTTAAACGCATGGGGCCTGAACGGCCAAGTCACGGCCCCCAAGGATCCACCCACAAGAAAACTCATGGCCGCGAGCTGAAACGGCGGAATGGTTTTTGCAGCCGTCGAAAACAGGGCAAGAAACGCCCACATCAAAACAGCCGTAAAGCCTACAAGCGTTGCACTTCTGCGTGACAAGCAATCACCCCGAAAATTTAGATATGGCGGGAGTTACGCCTGCAATCAAGCGCGGCTGTCACTAAATTCGGGGGGTTTTTGAGTGATAAAGGACCGGATAAAATTGCGCCCGAATATGCTGATCAACACCGCCCCAATGACGATGGCACCGCCGACGAAAGCGGCGTGTTCAGGTTTTTCACCCACAAAAATCCACGGCCACAGCGGATTGATCACCGCATCAAGCATGGAAATCAATGTGAGTGTTACAGCTTGTACCGACTTGGAGCCAAGAACGTAAAAAATGAGGGGAATGGCAAGCTGCAACGATCCCATGGCCACAAGAAGCAGCATTTCACGAAGGCCAATGTTAAACCCGCCACCCGCCGTGTGGGTGAAAAAACCAAAAAAACCGGCAATCAAAAATGTCAGCATTCCACCAAGGAAAAAAGAGGGGACCATATCAACGCCACGGTAACGGCGCAGCGCCAGGGTCTGGCCTGCAAACGCCACGGGCACACCAAGCGCCAAGATCATTCCAAGCCAATAGCCGGAACTCAACTGGTCCCGCGCGATGATATAGACGCCGATGAGTGCAAGGCCAGCCGCAACCCACGCTTCAGGCCCGGCACGCTCACGGGTAACCCAGGGGCTTAGGAGGGCAGCAAAAAGCGGCGATGTCGCCCCAATGACAGACACCGTTGCCACACTCACCATCGTGAGGGACGACACGTAAAGTGTTGTGCCAAAGGCAAAGAAAAACGCTGACATCCACAACGCCGGTTTAGGAATTTCTGCGAATTTTTGCCTTAAGCCGCGGCCATAGACAACAACAAGATAAACCATCAGTGCAATCGCTGTCCAATAGCCGCGCCAGCAATTGATTTGCCAGAAATCAAGGCCGGGCATCAGGCGGACGAAGATTCCTGAAAGACTCCACCCCAGGGTGGCCAACAGAACAAAGACAACGCCCGATCCGTAACTCTGTTCCTGATTTACCAAAAATAGTCCCCTGCTGCGTTATGCTTTTAAACGCCGGAGCTTGCGCAAATTAGGGAAGGACGTGACTAAGGAATCAAGCGCGCAACCTCAAGTTATCCTGATCATAGGGACTTTCAGAAATAACACTAGCCTTGAAAATCTTGTCCAGAATTTTAATTTCCAGTTCCATGTCCAATGCTGAAAATTTAGGCATGACCATCCCCAGCGCCAATGATTTGTTAACCCGCCAGCCAAATCCGCCATTGGTGGCACGGCCGATCAATTTACCATTTGAATAAATGGGTTCAGAACCCCGCACATCGGAGTCGGCATCAGTCACGCCGTGAACCTCCATGGTGACAAAGTTCCAGTTCAAACCCTTCTCGCGCCCCGCAACCAGCGCGTCCCTGCCAATGAACTGCCCCTTGTTGGGATGTACAAAACGGTCAAGACCCGACTCGTAAGCCGAATACTCAATGGAGAGTTCACGCGGCACAAGGCGGTAGCTCTTTTCGATGGAAAGCGAAGACATTGCTTTGATGCCATAAGGCCTGATGCCGAATTCCTTTCCCGCTTCCATCAGTGCATCAAAAAGTGCGACCTGCTGTTCAATCGGGTGATGGAACTCGTAACCCAACTCGCCGACAAAATTCACGCGTAACACATGCGCACTCGTGACGCCCACAGAAATGGATTGCCCGGAAAGCCAAGGAAATGCTTCATTGGACAAGTCAGTTGATGTCAGCTTTTGCAAAAGCTTTCGCGAATGTGGTCCCGCAAGTACCAACACCCCAAGGCGCGTGGTGATGGCGTTAAGCTTCACTGAGCCATCTGCAGGCAAAAGCTTGTGCAACGTGTCATGGTCATGGCGCTCATAGGCACCGGCAGACACCAGATAGAAACGGCCAGGCGCCCATTCATAAACCGTGAATTCAGACCGCACACCGCCATTTACGGTGAGCAAATGGCAAAGTGCGATACGTCCCATTTTCTTCGGGATGCGGTTTGCAAGAATAGAATCAAGCCACGTACGCGCGCCCACACCCGATACTTCCATCTTTGCGAAAGCCGACATGTCCTGCAGCGAAACATTGTCCATCACATTGCGGCATTCCTCACCCACAAAGCGGAAGGCGTTGGAACGGCGGAACGACCATTTTTCAACGATACGGCCATCTTCTGTCGGCGCTGCGTGATTGTGGTTGAGCAACACATCCGGACGATCCAAGTCTTTTTCCGTGAGCGCGTAGCCCTTCGGCGCAAACCAGCCCGGACGCTCCCAGCCATAAACCGAGCCAAACACCGCACCCAAATCCTTCATGCGATCAAAGCAGGGCGTGCGTTTCAAAGGCCGCGCCGCAGCACGTTCTTCCTCGGGATAGTGCATGGTGAAAACATTGGCGTAAGCCTCTTCGGTTTTCTCCTTGAGATAGCCCTTGGTGGCGTAGGGACCAAAGCGGCGGGGATCAACACCCATCATGTCAATGGTGGGTTCCCCGTCCACAATCCACTCCGCCAATTGCCAGCCCGCACCACCCGCCGCTGTCACGCCAAACGAGTGACCTTCATTCAGCCAGAAATTCTTCTTGTCCCAAGCTGGTCCAATGATGGGTGAGCCATCCGGCGTATAGGCAATGGCACCGTTGTAGATTTTCTTGATGCCCAATTCGCCAAAGGCTGGAACCCGCGCAATGGTGGTTTCGATGTAGGGCTCCAAACGCTCAAGCTCACCTTGGAACAGTTCATATTCGCTCTGGTCCGATGGCCCATCCATGTAGCAACAGGGCGCACCCCTCTCATAAATGCCAAGAACAAAGCCGCCGTTTTCCTCACGCAGATACCATGATGAATCTGCTTCGCGGAGCACGCCCATTTCTGGAAGTCCCTTGGCCTGACGTTCCTTGATGAGAGGTGAAGGCTCCGTCACGATGTATTGATGCTCAACCGGGATGACCGGAATATCCAACCCGACCATCGCACCCGTCTTGCGCGCGAAGTTACCGGAACAAGAAACAACATGCTCACATGTGATGTCGCCCTTGTCGGTCTTCACCAACCATTCGCCCGAAGGCAATTGCTCAATGGCGGTCACGGTTGTGTTGCGATAGATTTCGGCACCCCGCGAGCGAGCGCCCTTGGCCAGCGCCTGGGTCAAATCAGCAGGTTGGATATAGCCATCATCAGGATGCTGAATGGCACCAATAATGCCATCGATTTCGCACAGCGGCCAAATTTCCTTGAGCTGGGCAGGCGTCAGCTTGTTCACTCTGATGCCAATGGTTTCGGCAATTCCCGCATAATACATGAACTCATCCCAGCGGTCCTTGGTGCGGGCAATGCGGATGTTGGAGACGTTCTTGAAGCCCACATGCTGGCCCGTTTCAGCCTCGAGCTCGCTATAGAGTTTCACTGAATATTTGTGAATTTGGCCCACGGAATAAGACAGGTTGAACAGCGGCAAAAGGCCAGCGGCATGCCATGTGGAACCGGAGGTGAGCTCCTTACGCTCCACCAAAACCACATTGCTCCAACCCTTTTTGGCCAGGTGATACAGCGTCGAAACGCCAACCACACCGCCGCCAATAACAACAACCCGGGCCTGCGTTTTCATGGGAAATCCTTCGGAGCCTAAAATTGAATTTTGATTACATTAGTGAGAGAAATTCAACAGTCGTGAATTTGAGCGACGGGGACAGGACGGATTACGACACGGGTTTTCGGAAATAGATGGTGGTGCCACCACCGGGAAACGCTTTTTCTGCATAGTTTTCAAAGCCGAGACGTGCATAAAATTGGACATTCGATTCAAAACCTTTGTTGGTGAGAAGTCTCACCTCCGGAAGTTTCGCGGCCTTGGCGAGAGTGAAGGCCCGGTCCATCAAAATCCGTCCCATACCTTGTCCTTGAAATGTTTCTGCAACAGCGATGTTCTCAATATAGAGATTGTCGGCCTTTGGAATCATTTCTACAAGTCCAACAAGCGTTCCGTCTTGTTCCAGCAAATCAACCCAATGATCTGCGACGGCTTTTTCATAGTCGGCTTTCATGGGCATCGGCTCCCGTCCGATGATGGAAACCCACTTGGCATAGACACCGCGCGTCAGTTGCCGCACCGCCTCTGCGTCGTCCTTACCGGCGCGCCGAAATGATATAGATGTTGCCGTCATCTTGCAGTGACGCACAATGAAGTCTGAAAGTGCCGTCACATCATCCCGGTCAAAAACTGGAACTGGACTGCCTGCAATCAAACCAGTCGCCGCAACTGCCACAATGGTGGGGTCATCGCCAGCCAGCACGGGATTATCCAGCGCCAGATTGCGCACCTCGATCTTGTCCTGGCCATCACGCTTATAGCCCTCGACAATTACCAGATCGCAAGGTGCCAACTGCCCCAGAATGTCAGCAAGCGAGGGTTCCGTCTCTTCACGCAACTCATGGATAATGGCCCAGCGCGATTTTGAAACCACCGCCACTTCCGTGGCACCTGCCTTGCGGTGCCGGAAACTGTCGCGGCCTTCGTGGTCAATATCGAAGGAATGATGCGCATGTTTCACGGTGGAAATGCGGTAACCCTTTTGCGTCAACGCCACCACCAGTTTTTCCACCAGCGTCGTCTTGCCCGCATTCTTGAAACCCGCAACACCAATTATTTTCTGTGTCATGAACGGGCTCTCACAATCAGTTCGGCCGCGCGCAAATCATCCCGTGTGTTCACATTGAAAAACGGATCAAACGGTGTGTCAGGCCACTGCACCACGGATGCCGAAACACGGCTTACCCAATCCCTCACACGAAACATGCCATCACTGGAAACCGCCGTTTCCAAATCATCCAGCAAACCAGTTTTCCAGGCACCAATAATGTAATGTTGCTGTTCACCGGAAGCCGCGATTGCAGAGCCCTTGGATTGTGCCGCCTCAATCAACCGTGTCGAGAGATCAATCGGCAGAAACGGTGTGTCAGACGGACAAGTGACCAAAATGTCCCCACCCCTTTTCGCTGTGAAATTCAGAGCTGCATGCAAACCTGCCAATGGCGTTGTAAGGTTCGTCAAGACATCCGGCACAACATCCAACCCAAATTCTGAAAACCGCGCCGCATCGCCATTGGCATTGATCGCAAGCTGATCGACCTGCGGTTCAAACCTTCCAACGACAAGATCAAGAATACTCTTGCCCGCCAACGTCAAAAATGCCTTCTCATCACCACCCATGCGCGATGATTGTCCGCCCGCGATGACCGCACCGATGATTTTCATGTCGTGATGTGGGGATATATCCGCTGCTGGGGGATCCACACAGTGATATCATCGCCCGCATTGATCATGCCTTCGCGCTCCACCCATGCGGTAAGGCCACGCTTGTTCCAGGCACCCTTCACAAAGCCCGCGGTTTGATCAGGGTAATGTTTGGAAATCACGTCGGCCACCTGACGGCAGGGATGGTTTTCCATATCGACAACCAGCGTTGCACCCGATGGAAATTGCATGCGCGTGGATGGTGTGAGCAAAGTGAGATCAGGAATGCCGGCTGTCACCAGATTGGCACCTAGCCATTCCGCTTTCGCTTCGGGTATGCCCATGGCCGCGGCAATATCGGCAAGCTCTTCCTCAGAAACAATTGTCACCTGCCGCACATTGCGAATATTCGTGTTGCGCGGATATTGCTTCAGCGTCCGAACATCTGATTTACGCGTGAGCCCTGCATGAGAATCACCCGCGATCCCGTCGAAGCGCAGATCAAGGCGTCCAATCGTAGATTTCTCCAGCCCCGCCTCGCGGTCGCCACTCAGGAGCAGTTGCGTGGTTTTTCCGGTAAAACCGGCCTTGGTAAGCAGTGACGACAAGGGCTTCTCCCATTCTTCAAAATCCCGCTATAGTAGTGCCATGACAGACACTGAATTTGAAGACGTAATCGACCTTTCAGGTCTGCTATGCCCGCTTCCCGTACTGAAAGCCGGAAAGCACTTAGCATCCATGCAGTCCGGTCATGTGCTGAAGGTCCTTGCAACCGACCCCATGGCGGCAATAGACATGCCGCATTATTGCAACGAACAGGGTCATAGCCTTCTTTCAGCAGAGAGAATTGGTGATGTCCTCGCATTCAGGATCAAGTGCAAATGACTTATGATTTCGGCAGCTTCAACAATTGGGGCACCTTGAGAAAGGTGGCCATCCGTAAAGCCAGCGTTGCATTCAACAGCGATGCCCGCATTGATGCGGGATGGCAAAAATTGAATTTCCATTCCAGACCGGACCTCAAGAAAGCCAATGTTGAGTATGCCATTGTCGAGAAAATCTTGGCCGCAAATGGTGCTGAAGTCATCGCACTTCCTGATGGCGACGGTCTCACGTTGGACTCCCTTTATACCCACGATGCAATTGTCGTAACGCCAAATGGCCTCGTGCTGCCCCATATGGGAAAACCCGCCCGCAGGCTCGAGCCAAAAATAAACGGCGCGTATTTGAAAAGCCTTGGTTTTCCCATTGCTGGCGAAGTCACAGCCTCCGGCCTTCTCGAAGGCGGTGATCTCGTCTGGATTGATCGCCATACACTTCTCGCAGGCATCGGCTACCGCACCAATCAGGAAGGTGCTGATCAACTCGCCAAACTTGCGGGCGCCGATGTGAATGTCTTGTCCTTCGACATGCCGCACTACAAGGGCAAGTCCGACGTATTCCATCTCATGTCCGTGCTCAGCCCGCTCGACAGGGATTTGGCAGTGGTCTACCTGCCGCTGATGCCCGTGCGCCTCGTGGAGTTTCTGGAATCACGCGGCATCAAATTCGTCCACGTGCCAGAACAGGAGCTTGACACTATGGGCTGCAACGTCCTTGCCTTGGGCCCACGCCACGCGATGATGGTGGAAGGCAATCCCGAAACCGAAAAACGCATACGCGATTCAGGTGTGAAGGTTGAGGTCATTAAGGGTTACGAGATTTGCCGCAAAGGCGAAGGTGGCCCCACCTGCATGACACGGCCCCTCGTCAGGGACTGAGAAGTCCGCGCGTCTTTTCCGAAAAGCCAACACTCACCGAACCATCCTTGTACTCAACCAGCGGGCGGCGGATGAGCGATGGATTTTTAATTGCAAGCGCAACGGCTTTTGCTTCCGTGAGATCGGCCGTTTCAGCAGCAGGAAGTCCGCGCCACGTATAGCCCGCACGGTTGATCATCTTCTCCCAGCCACCCAGCGCCTTGGACCACTTTGCAACTTGCTTGGCGTCCAAAGGTGCGTCTTTCACATCGGTGAATTTATAGGCAATACCCTCGTCATCAAGCCACGAAAATGCCTTCTGGCATGTCGAACACTTGGCTAGTCCGTAAATATTCAAGCTCATTATTCACCTCTGGAGCGAAAGGGTTTTGTCCGTAAACGCATCGGCCCCACCCGTAAGCTGGTCCGTAAACGCCTTGAACAGTCCTTCGATCATAGATTTCTCAATATCTTTGACAATGAAAACCATCCGCGTCGTGGTGTCGCCATCGGGCCAGGCCGGCAGCCGTACGGGCGGGTGGAACACATGTTGCACCCCATGCAGGACGATGGGCTTTAAGGGTTCATCGGACACTTTCACAATCGCTTTCATGCGCAGCATGTTGGCTCCATGATAGGATTTTAAAAGCTCCATAAACAGTTCAAGCCCGGCGGGACTGATGGCTTGGGTCTCGGTAAAACTGAACGAACGGATATGTGCATCATGGCGCGATACATCGTGATGGTGGTGACCATGATGACGGTGCCGCTTTTCCCCAATTTCAAATGCCTCAGCTGAAAGCCACTTCCGCACGTCAGCGGTTTTCGTTACAGGGTCATATAGCCCCATGTTGAAAAGCCGTGGTGCCGTTGCTTCGCCGCGATGGGTGGTGAGAAGCCGCGCCGAAGGATTAAGCTTGCGCAGGCGTCCGATGATGGCGAACATCATGTCCTCGCCCTCGCGGCCAGACAGAAGATCAAGCTTGGTCAGCACAATGCGGTCCGCAACGGCCACCTGCTTTACCGCTTCCACATGGGCATCCAGCGTCGCCCAGCCATTGACGGCATCCACAACAGTTACCACACCCTCAAGCCTGCAGCGTTCGAGCAATGTAGGTTCACTCATGACGGAATGCAGAACAGGGGCAGGATCAGCAAGGCCTGTGGTTTCGATGATGATGCGGTCAAAGGCTTTCACTTCACCTCGGTCGCGCTTGTTCAGGAGATCATGCATGGTATCGATGAGATCACCACGGATGGTGCAGCATAGGCAGCCCGATGCCAGCTCGATGATGTTTTCATCCGAGCGTTCCACCAGTAGATGATCGAGAGAGACATCGCCAAATTCATTGATGATGACAGCCGCCGTTGCCAGCATCTCGTCTTTCAAAAGTGAATTTAGCAGGGAGGTTTTGCCAGAGCCTAAAAAACCAGTCAGCACGGCAACAGGAATGGGAAACTTGTTCATGGGTTGGAGTTTCCGGTTTCCCGCGATCGGCAGTATCCCATAAACGGCAGGCCGTGGTCTGCAGCCGTCAACGGAAAGATTTCTTCGCGCGCTTCTTTTTCTTGGCAGGCCCGGGCTCGTCATCTGAACCTTGAATGACAGGGCCTTTGGCAACAGGCGTAACGGGCTTTGACAGTGCTGCAATTTGCGCAAATGTTTCCGGCGTCATCACATCGCATGTTGCATTCTGCGAACGGTAATCACTGCACAAGGCAAGGCTGGTTGATTGGTCAATATTCCACAGCATGGCAGCATAGCCGGACTTGTTCGGCATTGTGACAATGCCGACATCACCCGGCGCATCCATTCCTGTGGGTCCGATCAGCCGTCCACGCAAAGCCATGTCGGCTTTTTGCAGTGTGTCATAGGTGCCAAAGGAAATACCCCAGCCCGCAAGATCTTGCGCGCCAACCGGACTTACCGGGGGTTTTTTCTTGCAAACCGTTGATGTCATGTCGGCAGGAACAATGGCACCAAGGGCATCATTCGAAATCTGTGCAAGGCGCGGATTGGAAGTTGATGGAATTTTGGAAAATCCGTCATTCAGCAGCCCGCGCGCCAACTGCGACCTGTTCCCGGAATTTGCAGCACCCAGAACCACCGCAATCAGCTTGCGGCCATCGCGGGTGGCAGATGCCACAAGGTTATAACCGGAATTGCACACAAAGCCGGTCTTCATGCCGTCCGCTTCCGGCATCTGCCGGATCAGACCATTGTGGTTTGACAGTTTGCGCTTGCCGATGGTCACATGCTGTTGCGAAAAATAATGTTGGTGCTCGGGAAACTCGGTCAAAATCACCCCTGCCAGAACCCCGACATCCCGTGCCGAAGTCAGTTGGCGCGGATCAAACAAACCGTTGGGGTTCACATAATGCGTGGTGCCAAGTCCAAGCTTCAAAGCCGAAGCATTCATTTCCTGGACAAAATTAAACACCGTCCCGCCTGAAGCCTCAGCCAGAACATAGGCTATATCATTGGCCGAATAGACCAGCAGCGATTGCAGGGCGAGATCAACCGAAATGGTGCCGCCCGGCGGAATGCCAAGCTTGCTGGGCTGTTGTGAAGCCGCCAATGGTGAAACGGTAATCTTTTGGTCGAGCTTCAAGGTGCCAGCCTTGATGTGTTTGAACACCACATAGGCCGTCATCAATTTGGTAAGGGATGCCGGATACCACGGCTCACCAGCCCTCTCATGGGAAATCACCTCGCCTGTGGTGGCATCAAACAAGATGGATGGCCCGGCAGTTGCCGCTGTTGAAAACATCAGGCCCAGGAGACTGACCGACACAATGAATTTCCGGATAAAAGCCGCCAACATGGTTCCTTGCCTGAATATAATTTCACCACCTCAGGTTTCCGAATGGGGAAATCAATAGGCTTGACCTCTTTTACGCTCCAAAATGCGCTAAAAATACGGCCATTTTATTGGTGCCCTTGGAGGGACTTGAACCCCCACCTCTTTCAAGAGCGGATTTTGAGTCCGCCGCGTCTACCATTCCACCACAAGGGCGCAACCAACGAACTTTCTCTAGTGGGTGAAGGCTTGCCACGTCAACCATAAAGGCGCTTAAAGACGAAAATCATGATTCACATCGCCGGTTTCATCAGCATAGACGAGAAGGCCATCGGCGAAAGCTTTATCCGCGCCTCCGGGCCTGGTGGACAGAATGTGAACAAGGTGTCCACGGCCGTGGAACTGCGCTACGACGTCGCAAATTCAGACTTTCCTGATGAATGGAAACTGCGGCTGAAAACAGTAGCCGGACGCCAGCTCACCCAGGACGGGGTTTTGATCGTCACCTCCCAGGAACACCGCACCCAGGAGAGGAACCGGGCCACCGCTTTGCACAAGCTTGTGGCCCTCCTGCGCAAGGCGTCAATCCGTCCCGTCAGGCGTATCGCCACCAAACCCACGAAGGCATCCAAGACACGCCGTCTGGATTCAAAATCAATTCGCTCGAAAACCAAGGCGATGCGAAGCACTAAAAAAGATCTGGATTGAACATGCTGCATAAACTCTACGCGTGGACTTTCTCGCTCGCTGCCCGAAAAACCGCCGAAGTCTGGCTCGCCGTCATTGCCTTCATTGAAAGTTCCATCTTTCTGGTTCCCGCCGATGTGCTTTTCCTCCCTATGGCACTAGCCAAACCCGAGCGCGCCTATCGCTTTGCATTGATCGCAACCATCGCCTCCACACTGGGTGGTATCGCCGGATATTTTTTGGGCTATCTGGCTTACGAAACAATCGCCCAACCCGTTTTGAATTTTTACGGCAAGCTTGCGCAGTTTGAACATCTCAAAAACTGTACGGGTGAAAACACCATCATGCTTCTGCTGGTGACGTCAGGTCTCGCCCATTTGCCTCCGATTAAAATCGTGACGATTCTCGCAGGCGTGATCAAAGTCAATTTTATCTTCTTCGTTTTATCCTGCATCATCGCGCGCGGCCTGCGCTTCTTTGCACTTGCCTGGGCGTTGAGACGCTATGGCGAACCAATCCGCGCATTTATTGAAAAGCGTTTAGGCCTGATTGCCGCGGTTGCCGCTGCAGCCTTAATTGCGATTTATTTCATTCTCAAATACATGGGATCATCAGGAATCACAGCAACATGTTGAGCGCATTAACCCCGCCAAGAGCTATCGCCGTAATATTGATTGGCTCGGTTTTGACAATTGCAGGCGCCTTCGCCTTTCAATTCGCAGGCTATGAACCCTGCCATCTCTGCCTCATGGAACGCTGGGCCTATTACGCAGCCATCGCACTGTCACTTGTTTTGCTCTTCACAAAGTCAGGCACTAGGCAGGGCCTCTATGTCCTGGCTCTCATCATGCTGGCCAGCACAATTTTTGGCATTTATCATTCAGGTGTTGAATGGAAATGGTGGCCAGGCCCAAGCACCTGCACAGGTGGCAGCACCTTGACGGGACTTCCCGACCTCACCAAACCTGTTGTTATGTGCGATGAAGCCGCATTCCGCATACTGGGATTGTCGCTTGCCGGATGGAACGCCGTGATCTCGTTCACACTCGCACTTGTCGCGTTGCG
Source organism: Rhodobiaceae bacterium (assembly GCA_031417195.1). GTDB lineage: Bacteria > Pseudomonadota > Alphaproteobacteria > Rhizobiales > Aestuariivirgaceae > Aestuariivirga. The sequence goes on along the minus strand of JANOVC010000006.1, from coordinate 19,497 downwards.
AGGCGCGCGCCGTTAAGGCTCGAGTTCCGTATCCCAATAGAGATAATCTTGCCAGCTCTGGTGCAGATAGTTCGGCGGAAACTGCCGTCCATTGCTATGCAGCTGGTTGACACTCGGCACATGAGGCTTATGTGCGGGAAACATTTTCACTTCATGGGGCAGATAGCCGCCCTTGGCGAGATTGCACGGTGAACACGCCGCCACAACATTATCCCAAGATGTGTGCCCACCCTTGGAACGTGGTGTGACGTGATCGAATGTCAGGTCGTCGTGAGAGCCGCAATACTGGCAGGTGAATCGGTCACGCAGGAACACGTTGAACCGCGTAAATGCAGGCGTACGCGACGGCTTCACATATGTTTTGAGTGATACGACGCTTGGTAGCTTGAATTCAAACGAAGGGCTGCGCACCACCCTGTCATATTCGGATACAATATTGACCCGGTCGAGAAACACCGCCTTGATTGCATCCTGCCAGCCCCAGAGCGACAAGGGATAGTAACTCAACGGCCGGTAATCGGCGTTGAGAACAAGGGCGGGGCAGGCTTCCGGCGCAACTGAGGCGTGGTACACTTAAATCCTCTTGGTGTTTCGTTTCATATAACTACTATATAGTGTGCGACAGTCCTGTGAAGGGGGTCATTTCACATGCTGACTGAGGCCTTTTAACCCACGATAATGGCTCCATAGCAGACGTGCAGCGACACTTCGCCACGGTCGCCAAGCCTCGGCAATTGCCAGAAATTGTTTCGGCGACGGACGTTCCTTCAGCGCCAACAAATCCTGTGCGGCAAGCTGCAGAGCCAGATCACCAGAAGGACATGCATCGGCCCGACCAAGGGCAGAGAGCAGATAAATATCCGCCGTCCACGGACCAATACCAGAAAGTGACATCAGTTTTTTTAAAACATCCTCATCGGGAATGTAATGCAGCGCCGAAAAATCAAGTTCGCCGTTGGTGACGGCAGTGCAAATGGCATGAAAGCATGTCGTCTTCGCACCCGTAAGGCCCAGCGACTTCAGCTGATCGTGTTCAAGTTTCAAAATCTCCGCGGCGTCAAAAGGATGCAGCCGCGTTTCAATACGCTGCCAGATAGCATCGGCCGCCTTCAGCGAAATGAGCTGCTCGACAATGATTTTGAGCAGGCTTGCCAGATTATTCTCGGCCCGCCGCGCCGAAGGAACCCCGTGAGCTTCCAGAACACGCGCAAAGCGCGGCTCGATTGCAATGAGATGATCAACACCTTCCGCCACATGTTCGTCATTCTCGATCACGGGAAAAATGGCCTGTTCAGAAATCAGAGGTAATCCCCTTGGTTTCCCAATCACCAAAGCGTGTGGGCTCCGGTCCTTTGCGGCCATTCACCTCTTTGGGAAGTATACTTTCTGAAAGCGCCTTACGCCGCTGCTCAGCCTCGGCCAAGGCACGCGCCGCAGGTGAATTTGGTTTCATATTTTCCATCCTTGTTGAATCTCCTGATACTTCCCATTTCAAGCTACTGAAAGGAAACCGTTTTGTCATGAATACAATGCGCACAGGCGTTCTACTCGCGGCCCTTACGGGGCTGTTTCTCGCCATTGGTTACATGATCGGCGGTCAAAGTGGCATGCTGATGGCATTTATTTTCGCCGCAGGCACAAACCTGTTTGCCTTTTGGAATGCCGACAAAATGGTGCTGCATATGCAGGGTGCAGAGCAGATCGACCGTGCCACAGCACCCGATTTTTATGACATGGTGGAAAGGCTTGCCCGCAATGCGGGCCTTCCCATGCCTAAAGTCTATCTCATGGACAACCCGCAGCCCAATGCCTTTGCCACGGGCCGCAATCCTGAAAATGCCGCCGTTGCCGCAACCACCGGCCTGTTGAAAATGCTGAATCCTGATGAAGTCGCAGGCGTCATGGCCCATGAGCTGGCCCATATCAAAAACCGCGATACATTGCTGATGACTATGACGGCAACTCTTGCCGGTGCCATTTCCATGCTCGCCAATTTTGGTTTCTTCTTTGGCGGACGTGACCGCAACTCCTCGCTTGGCCCCATTGGCGGCATCGCAATGATGATCCTCGCCCCCATGGCCGCTATGGTTGTGCAAATGGCCGTGAGCCGCACCCGCGAATATGAAGCAGACAAAGTGGGGGCTGAAATTTCCGGTGACCCCAGAGCGCTCGCTTCCGCCCTGTACAAGATTGAAGGTGCCGCCCACCGCGTCGTGAATGAGGATGCCGAAGCCAATCCCGCCATGGCCCATCTCTTCATCATCAATCCTTTGTCTGGACAGCGCATGGACAATCTGTTTTCTACCCATCCGGCAACCGAAAACCGCGTTGCCGCATTGGAAAGCATGGCCGCACAGATGGGAAACCCGTCACCTTCCGCCGCCCCACAAGCCCAAAGGGGTCCTTGGGGTTAATGGCGAAACATGAAAAGCCGGGCCTTGCCGCGAGGCAGGCCGCCATCAGTCTGCTGCAAGGCGTCACCCTCGATCAGCACCCACTTGACCAGTTGCTGGAAACGGACGCGGAATTCAAAACCCTTGAAGGCCGTGACCGTGCTTTTGCACATGCATTGACAGCTTCAGCACTTCGCCATGGTGGCGAGATCACTGCTGTTTTGGCAAAATTTCTCGCCAAGCCCCTGCCCCGCTCATCCGGCATGGCGGTGGATATTCTGACAATCGGCGTCGCCCAGCTCCTGTTCATGGACACAAGCCCCCATGCCGCCATTGATCTCTGCGTTGACCTCGCCAAGCAGGACAAGAAAGCCCAACATTTTTCTGGTCTCATGAACGCAGTCCTGCGCAAGGTCGCCACCGAGGGAAAAGCCCTCCTCGCAACACTGGATGCTCCAAAGCTCAACACGCCCGATTGGTTGTGGGAACAGTGGCTGGCGGCTTACGGCGAGGAGATCACACGCAATATCGCCGCCGCCCACCTCATCGAAGCGCCTCTCGATATATCAGTGAAAGACCGGCCTGAGCATTGGGCGGCTCAACTCGGTGCAGAATTATTACCCACCGGCAGCATCAGGCTCGCCTCCCCCAACGGCCCGCTCACCGAAATGCCGGGTTTCACCACGGGCGATTGGTGGGTCCAAAACGCAGCCTCGGCCCTACCCGTCAAACTTCTCGGTCATATTTCCGGCCATACCGTTCTGGACCTCTGCGCCGCTCCCGGAGGCAAAACCGCCCAACTCGCAGCCGCCGGAGCACACGTCACGTCCGTGGATGATTCGATGACGCGCGTGAACCGCATGCGTGAAAACCTCACCCGGCTGAACCTCAAAACCGCAACCATTCTGGGTGACGTCCTATCGCTCCCGACGGATACACAATATGACGCGGTCTTGCTCGATGCCCCCTGTTCAGCCACCGGAACCATCCGTCGTCATCCCGACCTGCCCTACCTGAAAACCGCAAAACAGGTTGTGTCGTTGGCAGAACTTCAATCAAAAATGCTGGACCACGCGGCAAATCTGGTAAAAATCGGCGGTCAACTGGTCTACTGCACCTGTTCCCTGTCGCCATTGGAAGGTGAGCGTCAGATTTTCAAATTCCTCCGCGCCCACGCTGCGTTTGAACTCGTGCCGATTTTGGCCAGTGAACTTGGGGGCCAGTCCCAGCTCATAACCCCCGCTGGAATCATGCGCTGCTTGCCCTCCATGGCCATAGGCCACTGCTCCGGCCTCGACGGTTTTTTTGCAGCTCGGCTTCGCAAGGCTTTGACCTGAAAATTATCATTTCGTTAACCACGTCTGCGCCAAACTTGGAATCGCTGAATAACCAGAAAACTTCTTTTGACGCGGCAAAACATGCTCGAACGTGGACATACGCTGCGCTTTATGGGTTCTTTCCCCTGGAAGGAGTTCTTTGGCCTGTCTTTCATTACTCCGGCAAAAATCTCAGGCCTTGGCGTCAAGATAAACAATCTTAAAATCGGCAACGCAACCATTGCCCGCGACATGGCCAAGGGTATTTTCAGTTTCGCGGGAAAAACCATAGCCGCAAAACCTGTTGCGATATTTGACGCGGAGCCGCCAACACCGGAATGGTCGTCATCCCTCCACAATTTATCTTGGCTCGCACACTTCATCGCCAGCGGCAACGAACTGCACCGGATCATCGCACGCACCCTCATTTTGAAATGGAGCGATTGCGGCACCCTGAAACGCAGTGGCACAGTGAATGCCGAAGCCTTGATGTCATTGTCCTTAAGCGCCCACTTTTTGGTGGGCAACTCAAACGCCTTTGACCAACCCCTTTTCACGATTGTTGAACAGCTCATCCGTCGTGTGTCTTCCCGGCGCACAAAAAATCCGCTTGAACAGCTTCAACAAGTTTTGGCTCTGCAATATGCAAGCCTTGCCTTTCGCTTTCCGGCATCGGTTCGCGACGACGCAAATGCGAGATTTTGTGAGGTGATCAACCAGGTCATTCTGCCGGATGGCGGCCACGTCTCGCGCGGTCCCCTGCAATTGCTGGAGACACTGCTCACACTCATTCCCATTCGGAATGCCATGCTTGAAAACCATCAGGCGGTCCCACAACCCTTGGCGTCTGCCATTGAACGCATGGTGCCCATGTTGCGCATGCTGTGTCATGGCGATCATGAGTTGGGCCACTTCCAGGGTTCGGGAATGCTGCGTACCCAGGAGATCAAGCTCGTACTGGAACGCGACAAGGTGCATGGACGCCCCCTTCTTCTGGCCCCCCATTCCGGCTATTGCCGATTGGCCCATCGGTCCGGTCTTCTTCTGGTTGATGCCGGAACACCTGCCCAGTGCCACAGCCCCTTGGCATTGGAATTTTCCGATGGCCTGCACCGCATTTTCAGCAACTGCGGCATGCCACTTGGCGCATCACCCGCTTGGCAACAGGCCGCGGCAGGAATAGCAGCCCATAACACGTTGGAGGTTGATCGCTTCACACCCGGCTCCAGGGCCGCACCGCACGCCGAAGTAATCACATCCCCGAAAGGTTCATTGGCAAAGTGCAAAAACGTTTTGGCAGGCAATATCACCCATGAGCGAAATCTCTTTCTATCCCACGATGGACGCGACTTGCGTGGCGAAGACCTGTTGTCTTCAGATCATTCGTTCACCACCAGGTTCCATCTGCATCCCGCTGTGAAAGCCACCTCCATCCGCAACGGATCCAAAATCGTTGTGATGCTGCCCAATCGCGCCGCATGGCAATTTTCAGCCAAGGGCGGCTTTATGTCTCTGGAAGAAAGTGTTTTTCTGGGTGATGCGGCAGGACCGCGCAAATCCCTACAAATCGTGATCCGTGCGGCAGGTGCTGTGAAATGGTCACTTCGCAAACTCGATAAATCAGGAGCCAGCGGAAACACGGCGGAAGAGCCTCCACAACTCCCTTTCTAGTGTTCAATTTGGCTTGACGTGCTATGGGGCATTTCCACAATTGTCTTGGGATTCCGCTTCATGACCAATACCATCCGCCGCGCACTCATTTCGGTGTCCGATAAAACTGGCCTGATAGAATTTGTGAAAGCTCTTGTGGGGCTTGGTATCGAAATCATTTCAACCGGTGGCACCGCCAAAGCATTGCAGGCAGCGGGTCTTCCCGCCATTGACGTGTCTGACATTACAGGCTTTCCCGAAATCATGGACGGCCGCGTGAAAACCCTGCACCCAAAAATCCATGGTGGTCTGCTCGCCGTGCGCGGTGATGCAAAACACGACGCCGCAAAAACCAGCCATGGCATCGACAACATCGATCTCCTCGTCGTCAACCTCTACCCCTTTGAGCAGACCGTGGCCAAGAACGCCGATTGGGATGAGACGATTGAAAACATCGACGTCGGCGGTCCTGCCATGATCCGAGGTGCAGCTAAGAACCATGACAGTGTCACCGTGATTGTCGAGCCCGAGGATTATGCCGCAGTGCTTGACGAATTGGCCTCCACCGGCGGCAACACCTCAATCGACACCCGCAAAAAGCTAGCCGCCAAGGCCTTCGCCCGCGCGGCATCTTATGATGCGGCAATCTCCCAATGGCTTGCAAAACAACTGAGAAACCCAACACCAGACTTTTTCGCAACCGGTGGCAAACGTATCCAGCATCTCCGCTATGGCGAAAACCCGCACCAGACAGCGGCTCTCTATGCCAGTCCGGACCAACGGAGAGGTGTCGCCAGTGCAACCCAAATTCAGGGTAAAGAACTCTCCTACAACAATATCAATGATACCGATGCAGCCCTCGCCTGCCTGGCAGAATTCGGAAAGTTGAAAGAGGCCGCCTGCGTGATTGTCAAACACGCCAACCCCTGCGGCGTGGCTGTGGATGCCACATTGGCAGAAGCCTATCGCAAGGCCTTGCGATGTGATCCGGTCAGCGCCTTCGGTGGCATTCTCGCCTTCAACCGCACGCTCGATGAAGAAACAGCTTCGGAAATTTCAAAACTCTTCACCGAAGTGATTTTGGCACCCGGTGCCGATGAAAAAGCCCGCAGCATCATCGCCACGAAAAAAAACCTGCGCCTGCTGCTGCTGAAAGAGTTGCCCGACCCGCGCGCGCCGTCACTCAACGTCAAATCCATCATCGGCGGACTGCTGGTGCAAACCGGAGATACAGCCTCCGTGGATGACATGGAGCTGAAGGTTGTCACCAGACGCGCGCCAACACCTTCAGAACTGCGTGATCTCAAATTTGCATTCAAGGTTGCCAAGCACGTCAAATCCAACGCCATCATCTACGCCAGAGACGGAGCCACAGTTGGCATCGGGGCCGGACAAATGTCGCGTATCGATTCAGCCCGCATCGCCGTTCGCAAAAGTGGGGATGCCGCAAAAGCACTGGGCTTGAGCGAACCCTTGGTGCGCGGCTCTGTCGTTGCATCCGATGCCTTCTTCCCCTTCCCCGATGGCCTGCTTCAGGCGGCAGAAGCGGGTGCCACTGCCGTCATCCAGCCCGGCGGCTCCATCAAGGATGACGACGTGATCCGCGCCGCTGACGACGCAGGCCTCGCCATGATATTCACTGGCATTCGCCATTTCCGTCACTGAGGTGCCGGAAAATATCCAATGCCTTTGACAGGTGCCTTGGTGGGCAGGGTGCTCTGGTCGACGGCCGTATGAAATTCCTTTTCCAACATGGCGAGCTCTTTTCCTGAAACTGTTTCAACCAATCGCAGCTTCACCATATAGGGCTTGTCTTTTTTAACGCCCTGCAGGGGCTGGCTCTCGAAAACATATTGCAGTTTGCCCTCCTGCACCGGCAGCGTTGTCACAAATTTTGTATCGCTATCCGGCACGTCAAAACTGGCCTCAAGCGTGGCTCCTGCAGGCAAGGGGCGCAAGGGTTTGGCCACAAACCCGTAATTGTAAACCGCATAACGGTAGTTGAACACAAATCCGCCACCGACAATTTTGAGATAGGGTTTACCCGACTGGTCTTCACACGCCAACAACAGAAGGCCCGCAAGACAAAGAGCGGCAATACTGGTTTTCTTCATGACCTATTCCTCGCTTTCACGCCTAAATGCCGTTCCCAGAATCCCCTCGGGCTTGAGCATGAGAATCAGTATGATCAACCCGAATACGCCAACATCGCGGTAAGCCAGCGGAAAGGTGGCGGTCCACAGGGTTTCAACAATGGCCAGAAACAATCCGCCGACAATGGCACCATTGAGCGTGCCAAAACCACCGATGACCGATGCAAACATCGCCTTGAAGCCAAGCATCAATCCCATGGAGAATGTAACACCGCCATAGGCCACCGCGACAATCCAGCCTGAAACGCTGGCAAGGGCCGCCGAAGCCACACAGGTCCATTTCAGGACATTGGCTGTGTTCACGCCGCAAAGCCGCGCCAGTTTTTCCGATTGCGAACACGCCATCCAATAGCGCCCGATGGCCGTGTAAGTCATGACGTAAAGCACAAGGGCGACAGCGACGGTTGAAAGAAAAATGGCTGTGATCTGCATGAAACCGATTTGTACGGGAAAGGCACCGCCGTGCAGTTTGATATTGGCGCCATCAAAAAATATCGGCAGCCAAAGGTCGCGGTTGCCGGATTGGATACGCATGAGTTCCTGCAATGCAATCGAAATGCCAATGGACCCGATCATGAAGGCCTGTGATGACTTGCCGATCAACGGCGCAAACACATAGCTGGCCGCAAATTTTCCAAGCGCCGCTGAGCAGACAATTGCGGCGGCAATGGCTCCCAGCAACACCACCACCGCTTCATTGCCACTGACCTGTCCGAGAAGCGCGGCATAGATGGCGGCAAAGGCAGCGTACATTGCGAAATCGCCGAACGAGAGAAATATCTTGTTGGTGATCCCCTGCACCAGTGCATAAGCAACTGCCAGGGGCGTATAAAAACTGGCAAGCGTCAGGGCATTCAGAAACTGCTGCAGCCAATAGCCAAACGCATGGTCAATCATTTCAAACCATCCCGGGGATCGCCATGCCCTGATAAAATCAGTGCCTCACCCCGCATGGCATTGCAAAACGCATCGTCAAAATTCACATCCCTTATGCCCCACGTGTGTTTCACAGCCGCATCTTCGATTTGCCAATCCGCCTGCCAGCCTTTCATGCCGCTGTTCCACGCAAGACTGCCATGCGGTCGCGCTCACTGTAATCCTGGACTTGGTCACAGACAGGCCCGCCAACGGCAGCAAGAACCTCCCCGGCTGAAATCCCCGGATCGCCTGATATTTTTTTCAGCGCATCCACAAGGGCGCGCTCAAAACCGGGAAGGCGTGTTTCATCCGGTTGGCCAGTTACAAGGCTTTTGGCTTGATAGAAATCGAGGGGAATTTTATTATAGTTCACCGCAGCAATCACTGCTGCAAAAGTCGCAGCTGCCACCAATGCCATCGCAAGATATTTTTTCATCCCGGTAATGCCCGTTGGGATTTTGGATGGAGACGATCATTTTGCTTTCGCACCCGTGATGCCCGCACTTTCGAACGGTTGCCGCATACGCTCATTTCACACCAGCGCCTGCTGTTGTTTTTTGTCAAATCATAAAACAGCCAGCCACAGCAATTGCCACCGCACTGTTTGATGCGGGCGTGGGTTTGCTCCGTCAACAGTGTGAGCGCGGAAAATGCGATGGGCCCAAGGATTGATGAAATCAAATTTCGCTCAATGTTCCAAATCCAGGCATGCTGCTTACCACGGCCAACAAGCTCGGCGCTCTGAAGTTGGTCACGATACTGGTCCGCCAACGTTTGCATTGCATCGTGGGACGGAGCATCCCCTGCCGCAAGTGCGGCATTGATTGAATACACTGTGTTGCGCAGTGTCCGCCCCTCGTTCAGAAGGTCTTCCGCAAGCCCGGTGTTGTTGGCCAGAACATGCCTGGCGATTGCCGCATCTTGCTCGGTGATGACTTTGGCGTGGACGGCCCAGGTTACCAGGTCAGCGCCCTTCTCGAAATGGTTGAAATGCTGCACGCTGCCACGGCCTGATTCCGTATTGGCAAAATTGAGGGCGAGACGTCCTGCAAGCAACGTCAAACTGCCTGCCCTGTTTCCTTGATGAAGTTTTGAGTGTCCGTTCATGTAACCATCTAAATTACTTATGGCAGTTACGTCAAGCATGTTGTTCAACTCATGGGTTAAACGTAATACTGGGTTTTGGAAAACAAATGCCGACAACCAGAAACAACGTGGCCACCATCGGTATTGATGCAGATGACACACTGTCGTAAAGCAAGCATTTTTCAAACTGACAAAAGCCCACAAACCTATACCCGCATTTTCAGCCAGCACGGGAATGGACCGGCACGGACGGTCATTGTCGGCAATTCCCTGAAGTCTGATATCGTACCGACAATTGCCGCAGGAAGCTGGGGCGTTTTTATTGCCCACGCGCTGACATGAGAACATGAACATATCGAAGCACCCAAGCACCATCTACGCTTCAGGCAGATCGAACGCTTTGCCGATCTTTCCGGATTTTTGTCAGATTTTTGAAAAACTGGAGCGGGCGAAGGGATTCGAACCCTCGACCCCGACCTTGGCAAGGTCGTGCTCTACCCCTGAGCTAACCACCCACTTTGACTGCGGTGAGCGCTGAATAGTGGGGAGAAATCAGTAAAGCAAGGAACTTAAATCGCGCATTGCATCGCCCAAGAAACGAAGTGACAGAACGAAAAGAGCAACGTGTTTTCAGGGCTTTAACGCTCGACTTAAAAAATTGAAGTTCTGGGTCGTAGCCACCCGGACTTTGAAAGTTGAAGAAAATTCTTGTTCAGAATCGCAAAAATTCCGTCGCCACATTTGGGGGATTTTCGAGAACAATGACGCACCGCAAAAGGCGAACAAGGACAGAACAAACACCCTTCTTCCGCCAAGTTCCGCCAAGTTTGGCGGAAGAATTTCGACCCGCTTTTTGAAAAGGGGTCGCCGCTTATTTTCCTGCTCCTTGCGGATGATTGCGACCTCGCATCAAGAGGGTTTGAATTACCTTTCCAGGTAGGAAGTCAGACTCAATACACCCTATAGTTCCCGCGAACTCTCGGCTTTCCCAATCGAGTGAGTCGTCGTTTTATGGTATCCTGGACCGACAGGATTGCGCTCGTCAGGCTCATAACTTGAAGGTCGTCAGTTCAAATCTGGCTCCCGCAACCAACAAGCCCTTGAAATCGCAAGTCGATTTCGAGGGCTTTCCTTTTGGTGATTGTCGAAAGTTTCAACTGGGGCACAGCGGAACGGGAATTTGCAAGTAGATTTAGGGGGTGTGATTTTCCTGTGGATAGTTTTTACCACCGACAAAAAACGGGGCGTGTTGAAGAAGTTTTCAGCTTTTCCGCTGAATCGAGCGGATTGCCTTGGCGGGATCAAATCCAAGAATCGATGCCGATCCCAAGAACTCAATGACATCGATCCGTCTTTGCCCGCTTTCCAGACGAGCTACGAAGGATTGACACTCCCCAAGTTTTTCTGCGAGCTGAGCCTGTGTCAAACCAGCAGCCTCACGCTTGGTGACAATCATGTCGACTAAATTTTTGTGATGCGCCGATCCTAATGGCCCGAGAATCTTGTAGGCAGGGTAATCGACGCCGATCTTGTTCTTCAATGTCGAACTGACATCTATCTCAGTGAGGATGCTAAAATCCTCAGCTTTCAACGCCTCAACCACGCGCGTTACCGCTTCATCGAAAGGCAGCGAAAGCACTTTTGCAAGGTAATAGGACATGTTTACAGTTCTTGTTGCTACAGCCGCTTGTCAAAGAAAAGGTACTTGGCCAGCGCCGCCACGCCTAACAACAGAAGCAGCAGAAAAAACGCGCCGCCCCAGCCCATGCCCCACATCATTGAGTTTCCGTCCATCCAATTGGTCATTTTTGCTTTCCGTGCGGCTGGCGCACTATCCGCTGAGGGGCAGATTTCTCCGCCCCTGTTTTTATAGGAGGCTTGTTCAATCGCTACATTTTCTTGTTTATGGCATCCATCGCTTCGCCCATATGCATCATGCATTCATCAGGCTTGCTGTCCTTCATGAACGTCTTTGCCAGACCCATGTGTTTCATTGCCATGTCCTTGTTGGGCTTCATGGCTGGGTCGGTCATGGCATCCATTTCTGTTTGCATCTTCATCATTGAAGCATCGTCGCACTTCATCGTCATGCTCATGTGAACCATCCCCATATGCATGGAGCAATCGTCCATCTTGTTATCCTTCATCGCGGTTTTGGCCATCCCCATCTGTTTCATGGCCATCTCCATATTTGCCTTCATGGCAGGGTCTTTCATTGCATCCATGTCGGTTTGCATTTTCATCATGGAAGCATCATCGCATTTCATGTGCATTGCAGCATTGGCGGGGGCGGATAGAAAAAGTGTTGCCAGCGCTGCTCTCAAGAGAAGCTTTGTCATCATGGGAACCTCATGTTGGGGGCAAAATTACCCTTTAAAGCAAAACGCTTGATCCGCCTTTGAGTTCCACAAAAAATGTGAAGTTTAAACCTCTCCAGCAATTCCAAGTTTTCTATCGAACCTTTTCTTTAGTATTTTAATCAGTGCCAACGTCACCGAAATTATAGCAGGCCCGAGGATGAGGCCTGCTGCGCCAAAGGCTAAGATACCGCCGATTGCGCCTATAAAAGTTGCAACGGCATGAAGTTTCAAGCGATCACCGACCAACATTGGATATAGAATGTTATCGATGGTGGCGACCACACCCATCCCCCATGCGGTCAACACAAGTGCTTTTCCCCAGTCGCCTTCGAGTGCGAGATAGATTGCTGCTGGCACCCATACGACAAAAGCTCCCAGCACTGGCACGATGGACAACATACCCATGACCGCGCCCCACAGTATTGGCAATGGTAGTCCCAACCACCAGAACATCAATCCACTCAACGTGCCTTGAACGGCTGCCACCACGAGTTTGCCAAAAACGGTGGCATGTATAGTGTCCACAAATCGGCTTAAAACATAACGTGTCTCTGTGCTGGTGAGTGAAGAAAGAGATTGCAGTTTGCGAACGATCTCTCGCCTGTCGCGCAAGAAAAAGAACAGCATGTAAAACGTTAAAATAAGGTTCAGAAACTGGTTGATCGAATTGAGTAGGACAGACGTTCCCAGTGTCGTCAGGTATGAGGAAATGCTGCCAGCTGTTCCGGCAAGATCGAGTTGCTCTTCAACCCACTGCACCGCGCGGGTTAAAATGGGTTGGCCTACAAGTACCTCCCTCCATTCTCCATTTCGTATTTGGGCTTCGATGTAAACTGCACCATTTGCGGCTTCTTGGGCGAGTTGTTGAACCACTATAACGACAGGAAAAACCACCAGTATTAAAATTGCTGCAACTGAAACCCCAGCAGCGAAATTGGGATGCTTTATGCGCATTTCAATCTTCTCATGCGCGTGGGAAAAGGTAACACTGAGTACGAGTGACCAAGTGAGAGATGCCAAAAAGGGCACCGTGAGAAGGTAACACAAGTACAAACCCATCCCGGTGACGGACACCACGATGAGAAAGCGAATCTGGTCTGCATTCGGCCAATTTTTTTCACGCCCTCGCGGTGGGTAATCTTGTGTCATTGGAGTTTTATGGTCTGTCATAATTTTATTACTGTGCCTGCGCGCTGCTCCAGAATTTCGAGCGCATCATCAAGGCGACCTATGCCTGTTATCCCGCGTCCGCCTGTTGCAAAATCAATTGCGGCCGCCACTTTTGGTCCCATACTTCCTGAGGCAAAGTTGTGGGTACTCAATGCGCTTGGCGTCACAGCGCCCAATTTACGTTGCTGCGGCGTGCCCCAGTCAAGATAGACCCCATCAACATCCGTCAACAGCAATAGTGCGTTGGCATTGATTTCATGTGCGAGCAACCCGCTTGAATGATCTTTGTCGATCACAGCTTCAATGCCAACATGGCTACCGTTTTTTTGTCGGATGACGGGTATGCCGCCGCCACCTGCACAAATCACGGTCACGCCATGTTTAATCAGTAGCTGGATGATGCCAATCTCCAGAATGCGTTTGGGGCGCGGCGAAGCCACAGCGCGCCTAAACTGCGTTCCGTCGGGCACCATAGCCCAACCATGTTTGGCAGTCAGAGCAGCAGACTCAAAAGAATTATACACGGGGCCAATGGGCTTTGATGGTTTTTGAAAAGCAGGATCGGCTGCGTCCACTTCGATCTGCGTCAGGAGTGCCGCAATTTCCTTCTGCTCTGGCAGTGCATTTCCCAGTTCCTGTGCGATCAGATAGCCCAGCATGCCTTCGGTTTCGGCACCGAGCACATCAGTGGGGCTGGCGAGGGCTTGATCATGGGCCATATCTTGCAGCGCCATCAACCCAATTTGGGGACCATTGCCATGAGTCACCACAACCTCGTGTCCAGCCGCTATGACCTCAGCAATCGCTTGGGCGGCGCGTCTTACATTGGTTCTTTGGTTCACTGCGGTCATCGCTTCGCCGCGTTTCAAAATCGCATTGCCGCCGAGTGCAATGACAACGCGCATGGCTCAACTCCCGATGGTGGCGACGAGGATGGCTTTGATGGTGTGCATGCGGTTTTCGGCTTGATCGAACACAATGGAGGCTGGAGATTCAAACACTTCGTCGGTGACTTCCATTGATTCAAGACCAAACTTCTCTTTGATGGCCTTGGCAACTTTCGTTTCTGCGTTGTGAAAGGCAGGCAAGCAGTGCATGAACTTGGTGCGCGGGTTGCCTGTCATTTTCATCACATCGGCGGTGATTTGATAGCTTTTCAAAAGCGCAATGCGCTCAGCCCATTTGGCTTCCGGCTCACCCATGGAGACCCAAACATCAGTGTAAAGAAAGTCACAGCCCAGAACGCCTTTCTTGATGTCTTCCGTCAAGGTGACTTTTGCGCCGGACTCTTTGGCAGTGGCATTTGCATAGTCAATGATGGCTTGATCAGGCCAACAGGCTTTTGGCGCACATAACCGCACATCCATGCCTATTTTTGCGCCGCCAATGAGCAGTGAGTCGCCCATGTTGTTTCCAGCATCGCCCAAGAAACAAAAGCTGATCTTGCGCAATGATTTTTGACTATGTTCCTTCATCGTCAAGAGATCAGCCAAGACTTGAGTGGGGTGAAATTCATCGGTCAGGCCATTGTAAACCGGCACGCCAGCATATTGCGCCAACACTTCGACGACGGCTTGGCCAAAGCCGCGATACTCGATGGCGTCATAAAGACGACCCAAGACACGGGCGGTATCTTTCATCGATTCTTTCTCGCCAATTTGCGTCCCGCTGGGGCCTAGATACGTAACGTGTGCGCCTTGATCATAGGCTGCTACTTCGAATCCGACCCGTGTGCGCGTCGACGATTTTTCAAAGATCAATGCAATGGTTTTGCCTTTGAGTTTTTTCTTTTCGTTACCTGCTTTTTTGGCTGCTTTAAGTTCGGCAGATAACTTTAGAAGGTATTTGATTTCGCCACGGCTGAAATCGCGCAGGGTGAGGAAGCTTCGGTTCTGGAGTTTACCTGGCATATTGGATTCCTTTCGCGTTACGCATCGCGGGCAATAGGGCACGTCATGCAATGGCTGCCGCCGCGACCACGGCCCAATTCGGCCCCACGAATGGTGATGACTTCCACGCCCGCCTTTCGTAGCAGAGTGTTGGTGTAGACATTACGGTCGTAGCCAATGACCACACCCGGTTCGAGGGCAATCAGATTGTTGCCGTCATCCCACTGCTCGCGCTCCTGTTCAGCGGAATTTCCGCCTGTGGCGATGACGTGAAGCTGTTTGATCTCAAGACATTCAGCAACGAGTTCAAACAACGTCTTCGTCTCTTCACGAACATCAACCGCATTGGGTTTGTCACCGGGGCGCAGACTGTAACAGCGCAGTTGTTCGGCAGCTTCGACAAAACTTGTCGCCACTTCACGGTCGCACAGCGTGAACACCGTATCGAGATGCATTGAAGAGCGTGCCTTTGGCATTTGACAGGCGACAACACGGGTTGCGGCACCCGCCTTGAACAAAGCGCGGGCCAACTGCCCTACAGCTTGCGGTGATGATCGTTCGCCCATACCAACGAATACGGCGCCATTGCCTATGGGCATGATGTCGCCACCCTCAAGGGTGGCTGGTCCAAAATCCTGCTCAGGGTCTCCCCACCACACTTTGACGTCACTGTCGTGGAAACGGGGATGGAATTTATAGACGGCCGCCGTCAACAGTGTTTCATCGCGCCTTGCGGGCCAGTACATGGGGTTCAGAGTGACGCCACCATAAATCCAGGCACTGGTGTCTCTGGTGAATATGAGATTGGGCAGTG
Source organism: Rhodobiaceae bacterium (assembly GCA_031417195.1). Classification (GTDB taxonomy): domain Bacteria; phylum Pseudomonadota; class Alphaproteobacteria; order Rhizobiales; family Aestuariivirgaceae; genus Aestuariivirga. The sequence continues at coordinate 3,748 of JANOVC010000006.1, read as the reverse complement.
GCGGTGTGATGAAACCATTGGGACCAAGATAGCGGCCAAACATTCCAGCGGTTTTGAACGGCAAATCGGCCACGGTTATCCCACCTGTCAGAAATTCCGCAGTTTCGTTGGCGGGCAATCCGATGAGCCAGCTTTTCAGTTCGTCGCCCATGCCAATGCCGACATCGTTCTCGGTGAATTTGCGATCGAGCAACCATGTCAATGCTGTTTGATCTGTCAGAATGTCGCTCAGCAGTTGATGGATTTCGAGAACCTCAACACTGCGCTCCTGCATCTTTCCCACAAAGTCGTGATGGTCATTTTTAGCCTGATGCACCCAGAACACATCATCGAACAGAAGCTCATCGCAGTTTGATGGCGTCAGTCTTTGGTGAGCGAGTCCGGGGCGGCAGGTCAATACCGTCCTGAGCTTGCCGACTTCGGAATACGCACCAAATGGGGCTGGAGGTGTCATGTGCTTGCTTTCATTTTGCTATTCAGAGGGCGCTAATGGCACCAGTCCACATCAGATATCCGGCAATGCCCGCCGCAAGCACGATACCCGCTGCAATGGCGACCTCAATTGCAGTGAATGCCTTTTCACCACGGGCTTTGCGGGCCCAGCCATAAATCAGGATGCCGGGCGCATAGAGAAGCGCGCACATCAGGAGATAATTGGGTCCGGCGGCATAGACCAACCACGCGCCGTAAATAGTAGCGACAGCGCCGATCAGCATGTCGCGCCCGCGACCATCGCTTGCGTCATAGCTCTCGCCCGACATCGCCAGCTTGAAGGCATAGGCACCAGACAACACGTAAGGAACAAGAATGGCGGTTGAGGCGATAAAGAACAGTGAGAGATAGGTTGAGTTCGCATAAAACGTGAGCAGCAAAAATACCTGAACGCAAGTGTTGGTGATCCACAATGCACCCGATGGCGATCCATTGAGGTTCTCCGTTGCAAATACGGCTGGCATCATGCCTTCCTTGGCGGCTCGATAAGGGATTTCAGCGGCAAACAGTGTCCAACTTAAAAACGCTCCGGCTACCGAAATCACAAGGCCGATGCGCACCAGCACGGAGCCCCAAGGGCCAACGGCCTTTTCCAGCACATTTGCCATTGAAGCCGCACCCGGAAGGGCGGCAAGTTCGGGTTGCGACATGACGCCGAAGGAGAGAAGCGATACCAAGAGATAGACGATAAGTGCGGTGACAAAACCGATGATGGTGGCCCTGCCTATATCAGCGCGATTTGCGGCCCGCGCCGACACAACACTCGCACCTTCAATACCAATGAATACCCACAAAGTGACCAGCATGGTGCTTTTCACTTGCTTCATCACATCGCCAAGTGCTGGCGTGCCGGCACCCCACAGATCGAGATTGAACGTAGGCAAATTAAACACGGCGAACGCGGCAATGATGAAGATCAGGATGGGAGCCAGCTTGGCGATAGTGGTCACCACATTAACGACAGCGGCTTGACGAATTCCCATCAGGATCAAACCATGCACCAGCCAGAGGAAGACGGATGCGCCAACAATCGCTTGCCACGTATTTCCCTCGGCACCGAATGAGGGCATGAAATAACTGAAAGCGCCAAAAATCAGCACAGCATATGACACGTTGCCGATCCAGGCGCTCAACCAATAGCCCCATGCGCTATTGAAGCCGACGAAATCACCAAATCCTGCACGGGCATAGGCGTAAGGTCCGGCATCAAGCTTCGGCTTCCTTGTCGACAGACCTTGATAGACGAAAGCCAGCGCTAACATGCCAAGGCCGGTAATGGCCCAGCCAATAATCACGGCACCCGGCGAAGCACCCTTCGCCATGTTCTGCGGCAGGCTGAAAACACCACCACCGATCATCGAACCGACAACCAGCGCCACCAGCGGCAAAAGCCCGAGCTTGTTGGTTACTTCAGTTGTCTTGGCGGTGATGTCAGAGGTGAGTGTCGTTGTCATCGCAATTCCTTGGCGCACGGGCGACCAAACTGATCACCAGTGTCCATTCTAACGTCAAGTGCCTCAGTCGCGGCAGCCTCGGAAACTACTCAGATGAATAAACCTTTACGCTTAGAATTGTGCCGAACGCGCCGATGGCGGCCAATATCATATATGTCAGGACATTTTCAGCTATTTGCGGCGTTTCCGGCATAGCCATGCGCCAAAGGCCAACAATCAAGGCGACCCAACCGGTCAGCGTTATGATGATAGGCCAGCGCCAAGTCCAAAGATTATGTGCGCGAACGATAGCGATGCCTGCAATGAAAAGAATTGCGCCGTTGAGATAAACAACAGGTGCAATTTGGTTGACGAAGATGTCCATGTTTATGGCTTCAGTGACGGCCAGTGCGATCAAGGTTGGGCCGATCAATCCTGCGAGTTGTTTTGAGTCCATCATCGTTGTTTTCCGGTGAGTAGCATTTCCAAAATCGCGGCCATGACTTCATCATCATGACCAACCCAGGTATGGCCACCTGTCTCGAAACCCTTGAACTTTGCACCTGTAATTTGACTGGCGGTGTATTCAGCGCTTGCATAGGTACCGTAGCCATCATCGCGCGCGCTGATGATGAGTGTGGGTACGCGAATTTTGTCCAAGGCTGCTGCTGTGAGAGTCTTCCCCACAGCACTGTCACTACGCAAGCCAGCAGCACGGGCCGACACGGGCAATATGGTGTCAAGCATCATATTGATACGTGACTGTTCTGCGGGGCTGGCGCCACCAAGAAGTTCAGGAGGTGTTGCCAGTACCACTTTGATCATTTGGTTGCGCGCAATGTGCGTGGTGGCCCAGAAGAAAAAATCAGAACTGATCACCTGCATCATCGCATTCTCAACCCATGGCGACAGCGGCGGGGCTGAGTTCGTGTTCGCCGGGGGTTTATAGGCCAGTGGCACCAGTAAGATGAGTCCACTCACGCGGTCAGGGTGGCGGATGGCCATTTGCAACGCTGATGGCGCACCTGCCGATCCCCCCATGACAGCGGCCTGCTTTATGCCCAACGCATCAAGCAGGCACACATGGGCATCAGCTTGTGCCGCTGCTGAAGAGTCCGTTGGCATCGGCGTGCGCAGATATCCAAACCGCGACATTGCGATGACCCGAATGCCTTGCTTTGCCAGCGGAGCAGCAAAGGACATGCCTTGGTCAAAACCGCCGCCGCTGCCGTGCACTGACAACAGCGGAATTCCCGTTCCGGCTTCTTGATATTCGATTGCGCCGCAAGCCGTCTCGATCAACACACTGCCTTTGGAAACACGAGCGTGAGCGGCGGCGATGTCAGATTGAAAGCGCCACCAGATCACCAGTGCGACCACGCTGACGCCAAGCCCTATGCCGATCAGCAGTGGGTGACGCTGACGGAAGGATGTGGACTGCCTTACGTTGTGAGGGCGCTGCAATGACCAAATTATAAGTAGTCCGCTGATCGCCAATGTGACAGCGCCGATCACAGCCCAAGTCGGAGACTTTCCTTGAATGGCGGCGCAGTCAGCAAAGCAGAGAATTGGCCGTATATGCACAAGCCTTAATCCTTGCAGTAACCATAGACCGCCTAGCAAAGCGAAAATAACCCCCAAAACCGTGGCGGATTTTTTCATTTAATCCAATCCGTCCATGAGTCTTGTACTAAGGGATTGCGAACACCGACCAGTTGGACGAGGAGAATTACACCTGTGACCAGCACGCTTGCAAAAGCGACTTGCCAATAGAAACCCAGCGACTGCGGCACAATCGGCACCAGAACCAATAATGATCCGGT
>JANOVC010000005.1:0-40549 GCA_031417195.1 Rhodobiaceae bacterium | reverse complement strand
TCATCGAGCGCTGCTTCTCAAAGCTGAAGCAAAACCGCAGGCTCGCTACCCGATACGATAAAACCGCAGTCAGCTACATCGGGTTTGTTCTCATCGCATCTGCGCGGCTTTGGATAAGGAACTTTGTCAACACAGCCTAGTTCGGAAAAATTATTTCTAAGTCCTTTTTCTGTTTCTATTCGTTCTTGGTGTAGCTGTTTTAGATCATCACGCGCACTTATATTTGTGAGGTAAGAGTATTGGGCCCACCAGTCCCAAGCCTGATGCCAATTTGAATGGTTTAGATGATCCTGATCACTGAACGGTTTTGTTTTAATAATTTTTGCTATTAATGCCCCACCTGCTTCTGCCAAAGTATGCGAAGCTTCTCGAATTATTGTAAATTGATCCTGATGCTGGACAATCTCATCAAGTTTGGCGCGCGCTTGATCCCAGAGCTGAAGCATTTGATCAGAATTAGCATCTGGCTCGTCAATATTTTCTAAGGTTGCCCGAAAGTATTCATTTAACGGTGCATCGTACGCTGGGATATTTGCCAGTGCAGCAGCAACTTTTTGTCGAACCGCAGCAAGGCGTGTTTGGGACAAGCGGGCTTCGAGTGCCTTGACAAAGGTACTGAGTTGTTCATGGCTTTCTGTTAGAGCTTCGACTTCGGTCTGATCTTCAACGAGGCTGGCCAGTTCGTGGGAAAGGGACGTCAACGCCTGTGGCAGATCAAGTGCTTCGGCAAGCAGTGTGCTTATTTTAATTGCATCCAGTAGCGTTGATTGGATTTCATTTCCGGCTATCCCAAGTGTGGCGCAAAGGCTTTGCCATTTGGCAAAGAAGTCTTCGATATCAGCCATCAACGCAAAGTAACTCGAAATATGTCGCCAATCAGCGCTGCTTTTGGGCGACTTACCATTGATCAAAATTTCCTCGGTGAATTGTTTGTAACGATTCAATTTGAACGAAAGCAATCCAAAGGGATTTGTACCGTTGGCGAGGGATCCAACAATTGTGCGAAGTTCCTCATTCGGCGGGAGCACACTTGGGAGTGTCACACTGTTTAAGGTATAGTCTTGCGCACGTTGACTTATATTCCAAATTTGGCTGGCGACAGATTCAATTAAATCGCGAGAAGCTACGAAAAGAGGTTCCTGATTTATACCTTTGGTGAATATGGAGTTCGCCCATGGCACTTGTCGCAATCTATTCCATGACAACAAATAGGTTTTGATGTCCTTCATAAGTTTTTCAGTGCCGGGTACAGCAAGCTTTGCCATCAAACGGCGCGTCAACATTACATGCACTGAGTTTGACTCGATCTCTTTGGCTCGCAGTAAATCGGAACGCCATTCTCCCAAAGTCAGAGCGTCCGGAAGCAAACTTACACTTGGCAGTTCTGCATCCAAATAAATGAGATCGTCACCCAATTCTTGACGCGCAATGAAAGCCGCATCTACCAGACTGGCGTCGATTGCAGATTCAGAAACTGTTTTTAGAGGACGGTCATCTAGCCAACTATGGACTTCCTGTTCGGCCATTAGTTCCTTCGCAAGTTCAAATGGTGTCGATCTGCTGCCAGGAACAACTGAGAAATGGAATTCTGCGATACTAGCGATGGACTTGTCTATGTTGTTGAGGGTTGCGCGATCTTGGACGATTTGATTTTCAATCGCTGCGATACGTTTTCTTGGCCCCAACTGATTTGTTGCAAAGTCGTTTACAATTCGAAGCATCAGCGATACGGCGTTTTCAATCTGTCGTTCGCCATCACGATCTGATGTTGTAACACTTATTGCAAGTTCCCGGATCTTTTCGGGAAGCTGATCGCGAATGACGGCAAGTGCGGCTTCTCCGTGCGAGACGACCAATACTCGCTTTCCCGTCGCTAGCATGTGACAAATAATGTTTGCTATCGTATGTGTCTTGCCGGTTCCTGGTGGGCCTTGAACGACAACGCCATCAGAAGTTTCGAGGCGTCTTACTATTGCAATTTGGTCCTCATTGAATGGCTTTGGGAAAAATAAGTCGCCATGATCCTTGTCCGTCTCAGGTTCACCTTCAAAAACTGTATTCCCCATCGATCCAATATCGCCGAGCGGCACAAATGATTTGTCGGCACCATCACTAGGGCCAAGTACAAATGTGCGAGTGGCTCCTCCTATTCTCGGCAAATCGTGTCCTTCAACTGCTGTAAGGCTCGTCCTCAGTCTTTCGATATCATTGATCACGACATTCATAGTTCTGCGTCGGGCAAAGAGGACAAAGCGATTACTTACGGTTAATGCTTCGCCTATCGCACCAGGTACGGGTTCCGATGCCGTAAGCTCAACGTGGTCTGGGAGGTAGCGGCCCTCAGAATCGAGTTGGCTGGCGCACAGCTTGAGAACGGGCTCGAATGTTTCCGATCTAAACGGTGAGACACCGTCGGGTTCAACTTTTTCGATAGTTTTTAGGGATTTACGCGCTGCGTCTTCCGCTAAATTGAATTGTGACGTTGCTAAATCTTGGAAGGCCCGCAATTCAATTTGACATGGCAAATCGCGCGGTCTGATGACAATCTCCGCTTTTAGATCCTCAAGAATCTGGATTTCTACACTACGGGTAAAGATAGGTAGGTCAATCTCACCTACTCCTTTTACCCATCTGGATAGCCCGAATCCCCAGACCAATTCGGACTGCTCCGGATTACCGGCGGTGAGAGTTTGAGCTATTGTGAAAAGGCTCTGATAGATAGCTATCGACTTCCGACGAGGTCGCTCGATTTCTGCCCATGGTGCCCAATGCTCCGCTCTGTAGATATCAGCGGCGTCACGAATTTCAGGTCGCCGATCGAGGTTGAGCGCTAGATCAAAGTGCTGTGATTGGCCTTTATTGTCTGGTTCATCGTTCAAAGAGGGTTGAAATTCATCCTCGTGGATTTCACCCTTGTTGAAGCGCTGATCTTTCTCTTGCCGTGTCACCCTTTTTCGGAGAACGTCGATAAGTTCGCAAGGTTTGTCGGGGTCATTCGAAACAGTAATCCACTCCGAAATCTCCAATTCAGGTTCCGGCGGACGTGTTCTAGTTAGCCGCTCCATTCGTAACCAAATCGGTCCATCGTCATCGATTTGATCAAAGTGAACTCCAGGCAAGCTGTAAAATTCATGCTGGTGAATAACAAATTGTGTCCCATCGGGAAGGCGATGTTGACTTAATTTTCTTGCCACAATTTCGTCGAGCCTTATCAGCTGCTCGGCATATTCCAGCATACTTTTGACGCGTTGAAGAGCTATTTCGTCCTGCTTGGAATCTTCCACTGCCCCTTAATCCCCTAAACCATCAACTCCGGTAGTCGTACATGTTTTTGCGAGTAAAAGGAACCCGACGTCCATGCTCAGCCCTTACTGAGGCCGAATGGACTATCATCCAACCATTTTCCATCCAAACTCATGGGCGCATCCCTCCCGTCGATGATCGATGAGCACACGCCCTTATTTTCCTTAGGTTTTGCTTGCAGGCAAAGGGTTTAGCCTTTAAGCAGCCAATTTTAATGAACATTGTTTCGCACCGCCCGCAGATTCTATCCGGTCAACATTTTTTGACCGTTGATGATATTTCCCCCATTGAAATTACCGCCCTCCTCGACCTTGCACAAACCTATGTGACCGAGGGAACGACCTTGCAGCGGCATAACCCCATTCTCGACGGGCAAACCCAGGTGAACCTGTTTTTTGAAGCTTCCACGCGTACGCAAAGTTCATTTGAAATTGCCGGCAAGCGCCTGGGAGCGGATGTCATGAACATGGCGGTTTCAACATCCGCCATGTCCAAGGGCGAAACAGTTCTCGATACGGCCATGACGATCAATGCCATGCGACCCAATTTCCTGGTAGTGCGGCATCCCTCATCGGGCGCTTGTGAATTGCTGGCGCAAAAAGTTTCCTGCTCAGTCATCAATGCGGGCGACGGGCAGCATGAGCACCCGACACAAGCCCTGCTTGACGCGCTCACCATCCGCCGCCACAAGATTGTGATTGAAGGCTTGAAGATTGCGATTTGCGGCGATGTTCTGCACAGCCGTGTGGCGCGCTCGAATATTCATCTTTTGAACAAGCTGGGCGCGCGGGTGCGTGTAGTGGCACCATCGACGTTGCTGCCTTCCGGCATTGCCAATTTCGGCGTTGATGTTTTCCACACGATGCAGGAAGGCTTGCGCGATGTTGACGTTGTGATGATGCTGCGCTTGCAGCTGGAGCGCATGAGTGGGTCGTTTGTACCGTCGCAACGCGAGTATTACAAATTCCATGGTCTTACCGACGAGAAGCTGAAACTGGCAAAGCCCGATGCTCTTGTGATGCATCCCGGCCCCATGAACCGTGGCGTCGAGATTGACTCCAACGTGGCCGATGGGGCGCAATCTGTTATCCGCGAACAGGTGGAAATGGGCGTTGCTGTGCGGATGGCGGTGCTGGATGCGCTGTCACGCAACTGGACTGCGGGAGACGCCTCATGATCGCCCCCGGAAATTCACAACGCCGCGCCTATGTGAATGCCACCATCATTGATCCTGCCAGCAAGTTGAATGGTCCCGGTGGGATTGTGGTTGAGGATGGGTGGATTTTGGCTGTCGGCCCCAAGGTGACAAAGGAGTCACTGGGTGTTGGTACCACGGTTGTGGATTGTGAAGGCCTCACCATTATTCCCGGCCTCATCGACATGCGGGTATTTACCGGCGAGCCCGGGATGGAATATCGCGAAACGCTGGCTACCGCTTCGGAAGCAGCGGCTGCAGGCGGTGTTACCACGATGATCGTGATGCCGAACACACAGCCTGTTATCGATGACGCGGCGATTGTGGATTATATTTTGCGCCGTGCACGCGACACGGCTTTGGTGCGTGTGGCTCCCATGGCCGCCATCACCAAAGGGCTTGCCGGTGAATTGATGAGCGAGATCGGCGGGCTCAAAGAAGCAGGTGCTGTGGCCGTGACTGACGGCACGCATTCGGTGGCCAACGCCAATTTATTTCGCCGCGCGCTAACCTATGCGAAGGATTTCGACATGTTGGTGGTGCAGCATGTTGAGGAGCCCAGCCTGTCACGTGGTGTGATGAACTCATCGGAATCAGCGTCACGCCTTGGCCTTGCCGGCACGCCCGCCATGGCGGAAGTCATCATGCTGGAACGTGACATTCGTCTTGTGGAAATGACGGGTGCCCGATACCACGCCTCGCAGGTTTCATGTGGTGAATCACTGAATGTCATTCGCGCTGCCAAAGCCAAGGGTTTGCCGGTGACGTGTGGTGTTTCCGTGCATCATTTGACGCTGAACGAAAATGATATTGGTGCCTACCGCACTTTTTTTAAAATCTCGCCACCGCTTCGCAATGAAACCGATCGCCGCGCCCTTGTGGCGGGCGTGATTGATGGAACGATCGACGTCATTGTGTCGTCGCATGATCCACAAAGTGTTGACACCAAACGATTGCCATTTGCCGAAGCGGCGTTTGGTGCCATTGGGCTTGAAACCATGTTTTCGGCAGCACTTGGTCTTTTCCATAATGGAAACATGCCATTAGGACGTCTTGTTGAATCAATGTCTTCAAAACCAGCAGAAATATTGGGTTTGGAAACAGGTCGATTGGCACCTGGAGCTCCAGCTGATTTCGCGCTGGTTGATCTCACCTTGAGCTGGACAGTAAAGGAAAGTGAACTGCGCTCGCGGTCTAAAAACTCACCGCTGGAAGACTGCACACTTGAAGGCCGCGTTGTTGAAACGGTCGTTGCAGGGCGTACGGTTTACGCATACGCTCGCTAAATGGCGACGCAATTGCTTGCAGTATTTATCGGTTATCTCTTCGGCAGTATTCCATTCGGCCTGATCCTTGCGAGGGCTGCAGGATTGGGAGATGTACGCAATGTGGGTTCTGGAAATATTGGTGCCACCAATGTCTTACGCCTGGGAAACAGGAAAATTGCTGCTGCGACGCTTTTATGTGACGCGTTGAAGGGAACCATTCCTGTTCTCATCATGAGCCACTACGGTGATCCGCATGCTGGCGCTATTGCGGGGTTTGCTGCAATGATGGGCCATATTTTTCCGGTGTGGCTGGGCTTTAAGGGTGGTAAAGGCGTTGCCACCAATGTTGGTGTGTTGTTCGGATTGTATTGGCCACTTGGCTTGATTTTTATTGGCATCTGGCTGGTGTTAGCGTTTGTGTTTCGGTTTTCATCACTGGCAGCACTTGTTGCTTCTCTGCTTACGCCATTCTGGGCTTTTGTTTTGAATCGTAGCGAGTTGTTGTGGCCAACAATGCTGATTGCACTTGCCATTTGGGTTATGCACCGCGCCAATATTGAGCGACTGATGAAGAACAAGGAACCGAGAATTAATCTTGGTAAAAAGAGCTAATTTGGTGCAGTTGCTTGATAACACCCAAAGGCGCGACTGGATCAGGCTTAGTCAAAGTGAAAATGTTGGCCCTGCCACTTTTCGCCAACTCATTGCGAAATATGGAAGCGCTGCAGATGCTTTGGAAGCTTTGCCAGAACTCTCCAGCAAGGGCGGGCTTTTGCGGCCCCTCCGCATTTATTCCAACGAGGCAGCGGAGGCCGACCTTGAACGGGCTTTTGATTTGGGTGCGTCATTCGTTGTCGCAGGCGAACCGGGGTATCCATCCCTGCTCTATCATATCGCTGGTGCGCCGCCTCTGCTGTGCGTGAAAGGTGATGTTTTACTTTCTGAACTGCAATCCGTGGCGATTGTTGGAGCCCGCAATGCATCTGCCGGTGGGCGTAAATTTGCACGGCAATTGGCGGCGGAACTGAGTGAGGAAGGGTTCCTTGTGGCTTCGGGGCTTGCGCGCGGCATTGATACGGCAGCACATGAGGCTTGCCCCAATGGCCGCACGGCTGCGGTGATTGCTGGTGGCATTGACAATATATATCCGCCCGAAAACGCTGACTTGCAAAACCTGATTGCGCGCAATGGTTTGCTGATCACTGAAATGCTTCCCGGGGCAGTGCCGAGGGCTGAACATTTTCCACGGCGCAACCGCATTATTTCGGGCATGGCGCGCGCCATCATCGTAGTGGAAGCCGCTTTGCGGTCAGGTTCTCTGATCACGGCGCGGCTTGCAGGCGAACAGGGGCGCGATGTGTTTGCAGTGCCGGGCTCACCGCTTGACCCACGCGCCGAAGGCACCAACAAGCTCATAAAAGATGGGGCAACACTGCTCACCAGTGCGCGCGAAGTTATCGAGTCACTGCGTACGGAATATGTAGGATTACAAATGGTACGTGAGGATAGCGATATTCAACCTGCCGAGCCTGCTGAGGCTAGCCCTGGTCACCGCAAATTGGTGTTATCCCTTGTTTCGCATACGCCAATTGATATCGATGATGTCATAAGGGAAAGCAAGCTGCCAATCCCAATCGTGTTGGGAATTCTGCTGGAGTTGGAACTCGCAGGCCGCGTCTCGCGTTCTGCACGCCAAATGATCAGCCTGGCCTGAATGCCATTGACAGTTGTTTATAATAAAATGAATGTAAATGTGGTTTTGGATCAATTGGAGGGCTTATCTTGAAAAGACTACTTATTGTGGCGACCACACTGTCTTTTTGTTTTTTCCCAATTGTTGGAGCAGATGCCGCAGGAAAAAAGAAAAACAGCCGATCAGATTATTCAACAGAACAGCAGGCCAAGTTCTATCAGGAAGCTTTGAAATATTGCCGCAAGAAATACGGTTCTGACCTCCACCATGTTGAAATGAACTACACTAAGCGTGTTTATTCCTGTTACCATTATTGAGTTTTAAAATCAGTCCACTTCGTCTTCCGGAACGATTGCCGTTTCGAGCAAGGCTGCTGTTTTCCACATTTGAAATGCTTTTGTTGAAAGTACGGCGTCCATATAGGTACGCGTGTCTTTTGCAACGAGGATGGCAAATGTTTCAAGCCGTGACACAACAGGCGCAAACATCGCGTCCGCATTGCTGAATTTACCAAACAGGAACTTGCCACCCTTGCCATAGGCCTTACGGCATTCGCGCCAAACTGATTCAATGCGTTCCACATTGGCCATGACTGCATCACTTAAAGCTATGGTTTTCGGCGGACGGCGCAGATTCATGGGACAGGCGTTGCGCAGAGCTTGGTAGCTGCTGTGCATTTCGCTGCAGACCGACCTTGCCATGGCTCGGGCTGATTTAGATTTTGGCCACAGGCTTTTCTCAGGATAGGTTTCAGCGAGATATTCCAGAATGGCGAGAGAGTCCCAGATGACTGTTTTGCCATGGACCAAGATAGGCACCTTGCCTGCCGATGAAATTTTACGGGCTTCCTTGCCGAAGCGCGGCTCGCCAAAAGCAATCATTTTTTCATCAAAGGGGATGCCCGCCATGGCAAGCGCCATATAGGGCCGGAGTGACCATGATGAGTAGTTTTTGTTGGCAATGACAAGTAGCGGTTTGGCCATGAAACTATTGCTCCGGTTACAATGACTTTGGAAGATGTAGATAGGCGATCAGACCCATGATGCTCAAGCCAAAACCAAGAATTATGAACACACTTCCGATACCGAAAAACGAGAGCACGACGGCATAGACGATGGCCGGTATGAGATCGGAGAAATCAATGAATGTGCGATAGACAGGAGCCATGCGCTGGCGTTCATGGGGTTTAACGGCGCGTAGAAACGGTATGCCACCAACTCCATCTAACCCCGTTGCCGCCAGAGACGCGCAGAGCATGAATGCCATGGCGACATAGGGATGTTGCTTGCCCGCCACCCCGGCGATGACTGCTGAAATCGCCATGAGGGTAAAACAGACACCGATGACGGGCCGTACACCAACGCGGTGCGCCAAACGTCCAAAGAGATAGGCACACAACAAAAGGCCTTGACTGGCGGAAACCATCAATCCACTGGCTTGCCCACTCACGCCACCTTCGAGCATCAGCAGCGGCCCATAGATAAAGAAGGTCGACCAGAAGCAAGACCTGCCAAATGCGATCATCCACGCCAACCGCAAACGTGGCTGCTTCACAAAGCGCGCGACGTTGGCCAGCGGATTGAAGGGTTGCAGGGTACCGGATGGCATCGTGAACTGGTCTGAGAGGCGTAAGTACCAGAACAGCAGGAACAGCGCGACTGCAGCCGTTATGCTGGCGAGTTGTGCTCCCCAAGGGCCGTAATTATTGTAAAGCCAAACGCCGCTTGCAGGGCCGACCATCCATGAAAATGTCGAGAGGCTGAGGCGCATGGGTTCTGATCTGGCAAGGTCCGCGCGCTTGATGTGGTCCATGATATATAATGACAGTGTGATGTTCATCATGGCCGCTCCAGAGTTGCGGAAATACATGCCCAGCCCCTGCCCCACCACTGTGAAGCTTGCGAGCATGAGGCTTGCAACAACAATAGAAACGATACCGAGCGTATAGGCCCAGCGCCTGCGCAGGCGTCCCAACATATAGGGAAACATCAAAGTAGTGCAGAGCACGGACAGGGAAACCACCGTGGAGAGTTCGCTCACCTTTTGGCTGCTGCCCAAGAGATCATAGGCCTGTAGTGAAATCACGGTCGCATTCATGGATCTTACGAGGGACTCCAGCGCGAAGATGGCGCCGAACGTCAAAGCTCCGCCTCTGCGGTTGGAGTTGAAGGTTGTGGAAATCGACTCGGCTGTCATGTGGCTGTCCTGAATCCACATGACACGAAGAATGATCACTCCTCAAGTAAAGCCATCGGCGCGCTGCCATGCACTGTCCATATGGCTCATTTTTTGGAGGAAGTTTAACAGTGCTTCGGCTAAGGAATGACGATGTCCATGTCTGAAAAACAACAGGTTGTTGCCTATTCATTTCTCGCAAGCCTGGTGATGTCCGTTGCCAAGCTCTTTGCGGGGTTAATTACGGGGTCGCTGGGCATTTTGTCGGAAGCCATTCACAGCATCATTGATATGGGGTCCACGGCTATCACGTGGTTTGCTGTGCGCTACAGCGACCAGCCGCCGGATGAGGAACACCATTATGGCCACGCCAAAGCCGAAAGTGTGGCGGCGCTGGTTGAAACGGCGCTGCTGTTTCTGACAACAGTCTGGATTGTTTACGAGGCAATTTTCCGGCTTATGGGGCAACAATATCCTGTCGAGATTACATGGTGGGCCATTGCCATTATCGCCGGTTCCATCCTGATTGATTTTAACCGCTCGCGCGCGCTGGCCCGCGTTGCTAAAAAAACGTCAAGCGAGGCACTTGAGGCGGACGCACTGCATTTCAGTTCGGACATGTGGAGTTCATGCGTTGTCCTGCTGGGACTTGGTACGGTGTGGCTCGGATTTCCGTTGGCGGATGCGGTGGCTGCACTTGTTGTATCCGCTTTTGTCGCTTTTGCTGGCTGGCGCTTGGGTAAGCGAACCCTTGCGACGCTTCTTGACACGGCTCCTGCGGGAGCTACGGCGGAAATCCGGCAATTGGTGGAAAATACCAGAGGCGTTCTCCATCTCTCGATGCTGCGCATTCGCCCCTCTGGCCCCACCTTGTTTACCAGCGTTGTTGTTGAGGTGCGCCGCACGATGCCGGTGGATGACATGATGAAACTGAAGGACAGCCTCACCCAATCCATTATCGCGAAATTTCCAACGGCTGACGTGACAGTCACCACCAATCCTGTGGCACTGAATGACGAAACGGTGTTCCAGCGTGTGATGCTTATTGCTGCACAACGCAATCTTGCCATTCACCATCTCACAGTACAGAATGTCAAAGGGCGACTTGCCGTGAGTTTTGATCTGGAGGTGGACGGTCTGATGAGCTTGGCGAGAGCGCATGACCATGCGACAGATCTTGAAGATGCCATTCGCGCCGAGCTTGGTAGTGACGTGGAGGTGGAAAGCCATATCGAGCCGCAACCTGAACAGTTGCTGTCAGGGGTCGATGCGCCCGCGAAAATCAAAACAGATGTCACTGCCCTGCTTGCAACCCTCGCAAGAAGGCAAAAACGCCTGAGCGATATTCATAACATCCGTGTTCGCCAGACCGATCAGGGCATGTTTGTTCACTATCATTGCCGCTTTGCGCCCGATGAAACCATAGATGATGTGCATAACGTCGTGGACCGGATTGAAAACGGCCTGCAAGAAAGGTTTCCGGCCATCCGGCGTGTAATAGCCCACGCCGAACCCATAGGCTGCGCGCGGCACCCGCACTGATGCGGATTATTCCAAAATCTGAATACCGCGTAACGCCGTGGAAAAACGGTGGTGGAACCACGGCGGAGATTTTCGTCAGCCCTGAGAGGGGCGGTCGTTTCGATTGGCGTGTGAGCATTGCGACTGTTGCCACGAACGGACCATTTTCAAACTTTATGGGTTATGAACGCCATATCATGGTTCTTGCGGGTGACGGCATGTTGCTCGAAATCGATGAAAATACTAAACAACGGCTTGAACCCATGGCCCCGTTTAGCTTTTCTGGAGATTCAAACACTTATGGTCATCTCATCACTGGACCCGTGAGTGACTTCAATCTCATAGTTCGCCGCGACTATGGGAACGGCTTGTTGCGCGTGATCAATACGGCGCACCTGAAATCAGATTCCTACTATATGCTCGCTCATCATCCGGATGGTGACAGCATAATGCTTGGCCCTCACGAGGAGCTGCGCTTAAAAACATCCGAAACGCTCGTGGTCTGTAACGTTACCCCTCACCAGCGGCTTTTATAAAACGCCTGAGTTTTTCTAATTCAGCCTCGGGAATTTCTACCTTGTTGGCAATGGAAAAGGCCTCACAAAAACTCAGCTCCAAAAGTCCCAGCAGGGTTGGGAAACCCGCTTTTCTCGCCATGTTCCGCAGTTGCAACAGCAGGTCTGCAATATACTGGGCGATTTCTTGCTGCTTTGCATTCTGTTTGGCTGGAGTTTTTTGGATTTTGACCTCACTCATCAAGTCTCCATAATCTTTCCACCAACCCATTAACTTCATGTTTACTGCAATATATGAGAGTATTTTTTATTTAAACTAATTAAAAGTTGTATTTTTGTTAAACTTGCCGATTTTGGCCAATTTCGAGCGGAACTTGAAGTTTGTGGGATATGCCTCTAAGTGACTTTCCGTCTGAACGTCAGGAATTGAAATGACCGTTGTCGTCGTCGAGTCGCCTTCCAAGGCAAAAACCATCAATAAATATCTGGGTTCAGGCTTCACCGTGCTGGCATCCTACGGCCATGTGCGCGATCTGCCGCCCAAGGATGGCTCGGTACGACCTGATGAAGATTTCGCCATGGACTGGGAAGTTGACAGTAAGTCGTCCAAGCGTGTGGGCGATATTGCAGATGCATTGAAGGACGATGACAGCCTTATTCTGGCAACCGACCCTGACCGCGAAGGCGAAGCGATTTCGTGGCATGTACTTGAAATTCTGAAGAAAAAAGGCGCGCTGAAGGGCAAGAAAATTCAACGTGTGGTGTTTAACGCCATCACCAAGCAATCCGTACTGGATGCCATGAAGAACCCGCGTAATGTGGATGAGCCATTGGTGAATGCCTATCTGGCGCGCCGTGCCTTGGATTATCTTGTGGGCTTTACCTTATCGCCCGTGTTGTGGCGTAAATTGCCGGGTTCACGTTCGGCTGGCCGTGTGCAATCCGTGGCACTGCGCATCATATGTGACCGTGAGTTGGAGATTGAAGCCTTCAAGTCCCAGGAATACTGGACGATTGACGGTACCTTCACAACGCCACAAGGCAATGAGTTTTCCGCCACACTTCAGTCCATTGCCGGGCAAAAACTTTCCAAGCTTGATATCAAAGACGAAGCATCGGCGCGTGCCATTGAAACCACGCTGAAAAACGCGCGCGTATCGGTTGATAATATCGAAAGCAAACCTGCCAAGCGCAATCCATATGCGCCGTTTCGCACGTCGACTTTGCAGCAAGAAGCTTCGCGCAAACTCGGCTTCTCCTCTGCCAAGACCATGCAGGTAGCCCAGCGCCTTTATGAAGGTGTTGACATCAACGGCGAAACCGTTGGCCTCATTACGTACATGCGTACCGATGGCATTGATATTGCGCCGGAAGGAATTGCTGCCGCGCGCAATGCAATCCTCAAAAATTTTGGTGAACCCTACCTTCCTTCGGTACCACGGGTTTACACCGCTAAGGCCAAGAATGCACAGGAGGCCCATGAAGCCATTCGCCCAACGGAACTTGGCCGCCTGCCATCAAGTGTTCGCAAAGAATTGGACGGTGAGCAATTTGCACTCTACGAATTAATCTGGAAACGTACGATTGCCAGCCAGATGGAAAGCGCTGAGTTTGAACGCACGGCTGCCGACTTGGGTGCCACGGGCCTTGATGGCAAGCACTACACCTTCCGCGCCAATGGCTCGGTCGTAAAATTCGACGGCTTCTTGAAGGTTTATAATGAAGACCTTGATGAGGGCGAGGATGAAGACGCGCGCCGCTTACCAGCCATGGCCAAAGGCGATGGCATTGGCGTTCGCAAAGTATCGGCGGAGCAACATTTCACGGAACCGCCACCACGTTATTCCGAAGCGTCCATCATCAAGAAAATGGAAGAGCTTGGGATCGGCCGTCCTTCCACTTATGTGTCTGTACTCTCCACTATCCGTGATCGTGGTTATGTGCGCTTGGACAAGAAGCGGTTTATTCCCGAAGACAAGGGCCGCATCGTAACTGCCTTTCTTGAATCGTTTTTCAGCAAGTGGGTGGAATATGGCTTTACCGCTGATCTCGAGGAAAAGCTCGACAAGGTTTCTGCTGGTGAGTTGAACTGGCGCGATGTATTGCGCGAATTCTGGACCGATTTTTCCGCGCATGTGGGTGATATCAAGGAACTGCGGGTTACCAATGTGCTGGACGCGCTCAATGATATTCTGGCGCCTCATATTTTTCCCGCCCAAGCCGATGGCAGCGATCCGAGAAAATGTCCGTCCTGCGCAGACGGACAATTGTCGCTGAAGCTGGGTAAGTTTGGTTCGTTCGTGGGGTGCACAAATTACCCGGAATGCAAGTTTACGCGGCAGATGACGGCGGGTGGCGAAGCTTCATCGGCCATTCCGCCTGAGGGCATTGAGATTGGTGTTCATCCTGAAACGGGTGAAAAAGTGACCCGACGCATGGGTCGCTTCGGACCCTACCTGCAACTCGGTGAAGTGCCGGAAGGCAGCAAGGAAAAACCGAAGCGCGCTTCCATTCCGCGCAGCTTTGATCCCGTTGATATCGAACTTGACCAAGCGCTCAAGTTTTTGTCACTGCCCCGCGAGGTTGGCATTCATCCAGAAAACCAGGCTCCAATTCTTGCCAACTTCGGGCGCTTTGGCCCCTATATCCTGAATGACGGCACCTATGTGAATTTGGAACTGGCGGAAGAGGTGTTTTCAATCGGCATCAACCGTGCCGTTGACATGATTGCCGAGAAGAAAGCCAAGGGCTTCCAACGCCGTGGCGCTGCGGCGCCATTGAAGGATGTTGGCGCGCATCCAGATGGCACCGGGAACGTGCAGGTGTTCAGTGGTAAGTACGGTGCTTATGTGAAGCATGGTAAAATCAATGCGACATTGCCTAAGGACAAAACACCGGAGACCGTGACGCTGGATGAGGCTATTGCACTGATCAACGAACGCGAGATGAAAGGCCCATCCGGCAAAAAGAAACCAGCCCGCAAGGCCTCCGCAAAGAAGGCTCCTGCCAAGAAAGCTCCAGCAAAGAAAGTTACCAAAAAGGCTGTGAAGAAAGCGGCGGCTTGATCCCTATCGCAATCACTTCTTTCCGGGTAATGCCTTTGCATGATCAAACTTAACAAAGCCCCGAAAAAAGGGCTTCCCAGTGAAACTGCACTCTTGGAGTTTATCCAGACGTCACCGTCCGTTGTCGGCAAGCGCGAGATTGCGCGGGCCTTTGGATTGACAGGGACTGCGAAGATTGGCCTCAAGACCATGCTGCGCCAGTTGGAACAGGATGGAAAGCTGGCCAAGAGCCGTCGCAAACTGATTGATACATCCACCCTGCCCCCGGTTACGGTGATTGAAGTCACGGGTATTGATACACAGGGGGAATGCTATGGCGAACCTGTTGAATGGGATGAGAAGACAGCGGGAAAGCCGCCGCTTGTATTGGTCGAAATCAAAGTGCGGGATGGTGTTCGTCCGCCTGCAAGGGGTGACCGTGTGCTGGCGAAAATTGAAGCTACGCCGAGTGAAGACTATAAGTTCAAGGCACAGGTCATTCGCGCGCTGTCCGATCGCTCCAAGCGCGTTCTTGGCGTGTACCGTCTTGTTAAGGGCCAAGGTGCGCGGCTCATTCCGGTGGACAAGAAGGCCCGCAATGAATTGCTGGTGAAGGCGGGCGATGAGAATGGGGCGCTGGATGGCGAGTTGGTTGAAGCCGACATCCTCAAAGACCATGGCCGTGGGTTACCGCTGGCACGGGTGCGCGAACGTCTGGGCGATATGAACGATCAACGCAATATTTCCCTGATTGCAATTCATCACCACGCTATTCCCAACCAGTTTTCCGAGCGTGTGACTGCAGAAAGTGAAGCGCTCAAAACATTTGCCCAAGCGGGGCGCATTGATTTGCGGAAGACACCGCTTATCACCATTGATCCGCCCGATGCGCGCGATCATGACGATGCCGTATGGGCAGCACCTGATGATGATCCGGCAAATGTCGGTGGCTTTCAAACCATTGTGGCGATTGCCGACGTTGCAACCTATGTGAAGCCTGGTTCAGCACTCGACAAGGAAGCACGGTTTCGCGGCAACTCGGTCTATTTTCCGGACCGCGTTGTGCCGATGCTGCCCGAGCGAATTTCAAATGATCTGTGCTCTTTGCGGGAAAAGGAAGAGCGGCCAGCACTCGCCTGCTTCATGGTGTTCGACAAATACGGAAACAAAAAATCACATCGTTTTGCCCGCGTAACCATGCGGTCTGCTGCCAAGTTATCTTACGAAGAAGCGCAAATGGCCATTGATGGTCGGCCAAGCGCCAAGGCAGAAACGCTGGTTGAAGGTGTTTTAAAGCCTCTATGGGCCGCCTATGCTGCGCTGACGAAGGCCCGCGAAAAACGTGGGCCACTTGAGCTTGATTTACCAGAGCGTAAGTTTGTTTTGGATGAAAAAGGTCATGTACTGCGTGTGGTTACCCCTCTGCGACTGGATGCGCATAAACTTATCGAAGAGTTCATGATTCAGGCCAATGTGGCCGCGGCCGAAGAACTGGAAGCCAAAAAAACACCTTTTCTCTACCGTGTGCATGAGCAACCATCGGAAGAAAAAGTGCGTGCCCTTTCTCAGTTTCTCAAAACCGTTGATCTGTCCCTTCCCCTTGGCCAAGTCATGAAGCCAAAACATTTCAATGATTTGTTGCGAGAAGTTAAGGGTAAAGATTACCAGAACCTGGTCAACGACGTGGTTTTGCGAAGCCAGGCACAGGCGATTTATTCACCCGCCAACAAAGGCCACTTCGGTCTGGCGCTTCGCCGCTACGGCCATTTCACCTCGCCTATCCGTCGCTATGCTGATTTGATCGTGCATCGGGCTTTGGTTACTGCCTTGAGTTTTGGTGAGGACGGGCTTTCCACCGGAGACATTTCGCGCCTCGATGAAACTGCCGACATGATTTCAGATGCCGAACGCCGGGCAATGGCTGCGGAGCGCGAAACCATGGACCGCCTGATTGCATCGCATTTGGCGGGGCAAACGGGAGCCCAGTTCCGTGGCCGCATTGGTGGTGTTGTGGGTGCCGGATTGTTCATTAAACTGGACGACACGGGAGCGGATGGATTTGTTCCGGTGTCCAGTCTGGGTTCGGACTATTTCATTTATAATGATGTCGAGCACGCCCTTATTGGCCAACGCACCGGTGAAATGTTCCAGCTGGGTGACCGCGTGGAGGTGAAACTCATTGAAGTTGCCCCTGTGTCTGGCGGTTTGCGCTTCGAAATGATTTCCGAGGGTCGGCAGGGCAAGGCACCAACAAACCAACGCCGCGGTCGTCCGGCCCGCCTGAGCAAACAAACACCCAAACCGCAGCGAAAAAAATGAACCCTTGCGGCAAGCCGCCGCGCGTCGCGTCCACATCTTCTGTCTCGAAGCTTATGCGTCCAGGTTGAAACCATGGACCAATTAACAACATTCAGACCCGCAAACCGTTCGCTAAAGCAGGCGATGTGGCGGGGTGGGCGTGGTAAATGCCCGGCTTGTGGCAGTGGCCATATGTTTAAAAACTTCATGAAAGTTAGCGATACGTGCGGCCATTGCGGTGAAGAACTGCACCACCAACGCGCAGATGATGCGCCGCCATACTTCACAATTTTTATCGTGGGCCATGTTGTCATACCGCTTGTGTTCATCGTTGAGCGTATGTGGCAACCATCTTACATCATCCATGCTGCCCTATGGTTACCCCTGATCCTTGGCTTAACGTTTATACTTATGCCGATTGTAAAAGGTGCTGTAGTGGGGCTGCAATGGGCTCTCAGGATGCATGGCTTCGGCATTGAACACACGCGTAAAAAAACCCGCGATATCGCCTGAAGACGCTGCAACACTCGTACCGGTTCGTTTTGATGGGGATTTGCCCCGCATTTTGATCGGCCGTCGTCACGAAGTGCATGTTTTCTTGCCCAGCAAGTTTGTGTTTCCTGGAGGGTGGTTGGAAACGAGCGATAAACCCCGGCCAGTAAAAAACTTTGTTAAGACGACGGTTGAAAAACTCAGGGTTCGAATGCGGCCCAAACCGAGCACGTCGAAGGCACGTGAACTGTTGATTACTGCGGTTAGAGAGACATTTGAAGAGACGGGGTTGTTGATCGGTCGTGATATAGCTGAAGGATATGCCAATCTAGAGCGGTTTAATCTGCTTTGCGCAGGCCATAACACCTCCCGGTCGCAGTAGCCGATTTGACTTCCGGTTTTTTGTGGCAAGTAGCGATTTGGTTTCCAATCTCGATCAGCCCAGCAAAACTTGACATTCACTGTTGAATAGGGTTTATCCGCGTTTAGATACCGTTCGGAGACTATTATGGCCAAAGGCAATGTTATCAAGATCAAGTTGGCATCGACTGCTGACACTGGTTTCTTTTATGTAACCAAGAAGAATTCGCGCACCAAGACGGACAAGTTCAGCTTCAAGAAGTATGATCCCGTCGTGCGCAAGCATGTTGAATTCAAGGAAACCAAGATCAAGTAATATGAGGTTCCATACCTACTTCAAAGGCACTGCTTCGGCGGTGCCTTTTTGGTTTTTGGGATTCATTTGTTGAGATAACTTCACCCCAGCGAGGACCGTGACATGGCTGACTATCGTAAATTGGCGAGTGCCCTATCTTTTCGTAATAAGGCGTTCATCAACGGTCACCATGTGGATTCGGTTACCGGTAAGACTTTTGATTGTGTGTCACCGATTGACGGCAAAGTTCTCACGCAAGTCTCCTCGTGCGACGTAGAGGATGTGAACCTCGCTGTCATTGCGGCGCGCGCTGTATTTGAAAAAGGCTCATGGGCCAATCTGCATCCCGCCAAACGCAAGCGTGTGATGCTGATGTTCGCGGAACTCATTAAGAAAAATCGTGATGAGCTGGCGTTGCTTGAAACGCTGGATATGGGAAAACCCATTTCGGTTTCGTTGGGTGGCGACATTCCTGGCGCTGTGCAATGCCTGCAATGGTATGCGGAAGCAGCGGATAAACAGTATGACGAAATGGCTCCGGTGCGACCTGACTCCGTTTCCCTGATTACCCGCGAACCCATTGGGGTTGTCGCGTGTGTGGTGCCGTGGAATTATCCACTGCTGATGGCGTCCTGGAAGTTAGGCCCTGCCCTTGCGACGGGAAACTCTGTTATCCTCAAACCTGCTGAACAATCGCCACTTACGGCGCTTCGAATCGCCGAATTGGCGTCGGAGGCGGGCATCCCGGATGGCGTGTTGAACGTGGTTCCGGGTTTTGGCGAAACCGCAGGTCGGGCCCTTGGTCTACACAATGATGTTGATATGATTGCATTCACAGGTTCTACCCAAGTGGGAAAATATTTCCTGCGTTATGCCGGTGAAAGCAACATGAAGCATGTGTCTTTGGAAACCGGTGGCAAGTCTCCCAACATTGTTTTCTCCGACACAAAGGACTTGGCCTTTGCTGCAAAATCCGCGGCGGAAGGTGTGTTTTATAATTCTGGCCAAAGCTGCAATGCGCCGACGCGCATTCTAGTTGAGGACAATATCCGGGATGAATTTGTTGAGCTGGTTTCAAAAAATGCCAAGGACTGGATGCCCGGTGATCCACTTGATGCCAATACGGCGATGGGTGCCGTTGTCGATCAGAGTCAGATGCAACGGGTGTTGGGTTACATCGCCTCGGGTTCAGACGAAGGTGCTCGCGTCACAACTGGTGGCAAACAGGTTATGGCTAAAACAGGTGGCTACTATATCGAGCCTACGGTTTTTGCATCCGTCGATAACGCGATGAAAATTGCGCAAGAGGAAATTTTTGGACCTGTGGTCGTAGCGGTAAGTTTCAAAACTGAAGAAGAGGCAATCCGAATTGCCAATGATACAATTTATGGGCTGCAGGCGAATGTTTGGACGCGTGACGTGAGCCGGGTTCATAAGATGGCGCGCGCCCTGAAGGCTGGCACGATTGCTGTGAATTCCGTTTGGGGGAGTGATATCACCACGCCCTTTGGCGGTTACAAGCAATCCGGCATTGGCCGTGACAAGTCTTTGCATGCCATGGACAAGTACCAGCAGGTCAAACACACATTTATTCAACTTTGAGGATAGTACCGGCCCGGGTTTTACTCGGATCGAGGAGGCCACTCAAAACCGCCCCGGACCGGCTTTTTCCCTGCGTTTTCAGGTGATGCGGTATGCCTGACTGCGTGGGGAAAACTTAAGTGTTGCTGGCGGAGCGGCTGGGAGGTGCAGTCCCTTCCGCCCCGCTTAGAGTTCCGCTCAGAACCTTGGAGACTGTTGCTGAGCAGCGTTGATTTCGATTAAATGTTTACACGATTATCCGTGTTTCCTCTAGCGTAACCTATGGTAAACGCTAGACTTCTCGAAAACAGGATGAATTGTTAAGGTAAACGCGTGTTCAAGTTTTTGGCGGTTCTTCTTCGCCCTGCGCCACTTCGGGGAGGTGCATTTCAAGTGGCATTTGCTCATCGCCATCGAGTGGATCTTCGTCGGCAGCCAGTTCATCGGCACCACGTGGATTGGGCATTTCAAAGTCGGGTGGGAGATTCACATCAAGCAACCCTGCACCTTTGAGCTCGTGAAGTCCGGGCAAATCCATCACTTCATTCAACCCAAAATGACTTAAGAAAGCATCTGTTGTGCCGTAAGTAACAGGCCTTCCAGGAGTACGCCTGCGACCACGCATTTTTACCCAGCCGATTTCCATGAGGATATCGAGGGTACCTTTTGAAATGGCTACGCCACGAATTTCTTCAATATCCGCACGGGTGACAGGTTGATGGTAGGCAACGATGGACAGGGTTTCCAGCGCTGCTTTTGAAAGCTTCTTCTGCTCGAAAGTCTCCCGGCGCAGAACAAAGCTTAAGTCTTCAGCGGTTCGTAGCGTCCAATTGCCTGCAATCTGCACAAGGTTTACACCACGGTTGGCGTAGTTCGCCTGCAGATCGGATAAAAGGCCTAAAACGTCACTGCCTTCGGGAAAGAAACCCGCGAGCTTCTCGATTGAAACCGGGGCTTCGGCGGCAAACAAAATGGCCTCTATTATGCGCAAGTGTTGACTGCGATCCGCACGGGGATGAAGCGTTACAACAGCGGATGTAACCTCTGTCTCTTCACTTTCATTTGGGTTCTCGCCATCAATACTCATGTTTGCCTGTACCATAATCCTATCCTGTTATCACGACGCGCGACGGCGCATATAGATCGGGCGAAATGCCTCTTCCTGGCGAATTTCAATTTGGCCTTCGCGAACCAGTTCGAGGCTTGCGGTAAAGCTTGATGCGCGGACGGTGCGGCGGGTTTCAGGCGTTTCCAGATACTCGACAAGCCAATTGTCAAAGGTGCTCCAATCATCCATTACACCCATCATGCGTTCAAGGTTTTGGCGGGCTTGCTTGATTGAGAATGTTGTGTGGCGCTTGAGCGTGTAATTTTGATGCCGGGCCTTGCGCTGGCGGCGCTCGGCATAGGCTTTCAAGAGGTCAATGAGATTGTCAGAATATTCGCGCTGGGTTTCAACCACCAGTGGTTCTGGATTGCCACGTCCAAATACATCGCGCCCAAACAGGTTGAGCGCCATTAGTTTTGCAGATGCATCGCGCATCGCTTGCAGGCGTTGCAAGCGGAATGCGAGGCGCGCTGCCAAATCTTCCGGTAACACTTCTTCCGATCCAGGTGGCGTGGGAATGAGCATCCGCGATTTAAGATAGGCAAGCCAAGCGGCCATCACCAAATAGTCAGCCGCCACTTCAATGCGCATTTTGCGGGCGCGGTCGATATAGGCCAAAAACTGTTCAGCAAGTGCCAGAATGGAAATTTGGGCAAGATCAATTTTGTGGCGACGGGCAAGTTCAAGTAGGAGATCAAGCGGACCTTCAAAGCCACCGACGTCAACAATCAATGCTTCGTCTTGCGTGTGAACCGCAACGTCCTTTCTTACAGGCCCGGTACCATCTGGCCAAAGCTCTGTCACGTTGTTTTGAGATGTGTCGGTCAAAAAGACGGCTCCAAAAAAGAATAGATACAGTTTCCCAAAACTGCCGGTGATTCGCTTGAATGAGCTTAGCTTATCCCCACTTTCAAGCCGAAACGATCATTTCCCAGTCTTTGAGCGCAGCTTTCTTGTCAAAGGGCTGTGGTTTGCGGGCAGACTTGAGGGCGGCACGGGCCCGTCGCAAGGCTTTGCCTTTCAACTCTCCCGCCGCATCGGCGACCTCGCGCATTTCAGGCAATACACCATTACAATGCAAAAGCATGTCGCAACCTGCCGCAAGCGCTGCTTGGCATTTCTCGGCAAAGGTTCCCGAAAGGGCCTTCATGGAAAGATCGTCGGTCATCAACAACCCGCGGAACCCTATGCTCTCGCGGATCACCGATTTGATGACTTTCTTGGAGAGGGTGGCAGGTGCGTTCTTGTCAATGGCGGTATAGATCACGTGCGCCGTCATGGCCATGGGCGCATCGGCAAAAGCGGCAAAAGGCGGGAAATCGATTTGCTCAAGTTCAGCGCGCTTTGCATTGACCACTGGCAGATTGTGGTGACTATCAACCTCAGAACGGCCGTGGCCCGGAATGTGCTTCATGACGGGCAATATGCCACCGTCCATAAAACCTGCGGTGTGGGCACGGCTCAGGGCCATGACCTGCTCGATGTTCAAGCTGTAGGCCCTGTTGCCAATAACATCGTGGGAACCCGGCTGCGGGACGTCCAGAACGGGCAAACAATCGGCAGTGATGCCGCATTCCATCAGATCCTCAGCCATAAGACGGCCTATATGGCGCGCCGTGCGGAGTGCAATGAGCGGGGTTTTTTCATAAAGCCTGCCATAGGCGCGAGCTTCCGGATATTTGCGCCAATAATTGGATGGCAGACCAAGACGCTGAACCCTGCCTCCTTCCTGGTCAATGAATACAGGGGCATCTTTGCGCCCAACGGCATCACGAAACGCTGTTGTGAGTGCCTTCAATTGTTGTGCTGTTTCGCAATTGCGCTTGAAGAGGATGAGGCCCCATGGGTTCTGCTCTTGAAGGAACGCGATTTCTGCGGCGGACAGCGAAAGGCCTTCGCAGCCACTGATAAAGCTTCGAATTTTCATGGGCTCATCTTTTTGCTAGTTTGAATGGAGACTATTGTTTGCGAACAAGACAATCTCGTTCACCCGCAGCGACCAGTGAATTGCAAACACTGCTGGCTTTGTCACGTGAACTCAGGGGACCCAACGCCAAGCGGTAGCGTGTGCTGCCGCCAACAGATGCAGGATTAATAACGGGCGCAAGACCACCGAGAATGTCCGGATGCTTTGCTTTCATGCGACCGTATTCGGTAGATGCCTCAGCTTGGGATTTGAAGGATGCAAGTTGAACGTAATAACCGCTGCCGCCGTTTGATGCAACTTGGGTTGGAGCAGCCACCTTTTTAACAGGCGTCGGGGTGGGATCGGGTTGGGCGGTAATTTGTCTTTGATTTTGAACAGGTGCTGTTTCAGCAGCCGAAACTTGATCGTTTGAACCATTGAACAGGCCAAAAAGGGTTTTCTTCTTTTTAACTTCCGTAGGCGCTGGTGCAGGTTGAGTTTCGACTGGCTGATCAACAACAATCGTAGTGTCTTGATCTTGGGCCACAGCAACATCATCAGACGGTGGAACCAAAACAACAGGCTTTGAACCAAGGGCTGTTGTCCTTGCAGTTTTTGTTTTTATTTTTGGTTTTGTGACAACTTCGGTCGTTTGATCGGGAACAACTGTTTTCTTTTTTGCCACGACGGGTTCATTGACAATTTCTTCAGAGGCAGGCGCAATATCGGAAGGCGGCGTAGCCTGCATGGTCGTCGCCGCACTCACATTACTGGATGTTGTACCAGGCACAGGCGGCGCTATCGTATCACTTGCAGCGGCAATTTGTGTGGTGGCTTTTTTGAGAGCTGGATCAACGCTGGCAATCGAATCATTGCTAGCAGGAACTGGTAAGGCACCCTGTGTATCAGTGGTTGTGCCGGGTGGAGGTGGCATTGGCAGTGGCAACGCGCCGCCTGATCCATCCGTTGCCGGTTGGGCGTTTGTTCCTGCCGGTTGTGGAACTTGTTGGGCTCCACCGGACTGTTCGGCAGGCTGTACAGGAACTTCTTCAGTTGGCACAACTTGGCCACCAAGAATTTCCTTATCACCAACGATGCGGTCATAAATCTGTTTCTTTGATGGAGTAATGCCTAGTGCATTTTGCTGTGTGTCAGTTGGCTGTTCAGGTGCAACCTTGGCCGAAGTTTCAGGTGCAGCAATGACGGGCGTGTTTTCCGTCGATGTAGCGGTGTTGGCTGTGGCGGGCTTGATTTTAGTTTGGTAATACCACACGCCTGCAAAAGCTGCTGCGCCAGCCATAAACAAAAACAACAACAGCAACCAAGGTCCACTCGAACGCCGGGGAAGCTCATTATAGGCTTCATCGTTTTCATGGTAGGCTTGGTTGTAATCAGTCGCACTGGCGCGACGCGTTGACCGGGCTGGCGGGGCCTCCTCAAAAATATCGTCGCCATAATCTTCCTCAAGAGCTTGCGGCTGGGCGCGCAAAGGCTCTTGCCGGGGAATGGCGCGCTGCTGGGGTTCGTAGCCAGAGGAAGGATAGCCCAAATCATCTTGCGCTGGAGGGCGACGGAAAGCATCCGGGTTCACACGTGGCTGTTGCTGTCGCGGATCACCAAGAGCCGGACCTGGGTTGTACCCACGCTGGGGCTGTATTTGCTGCTGCGGAGGGTAACCCGTTGCTGGATCAATCGGCCGATAACCTTGAGGTGGTGGTTGAGGGCG
Organism: Rhodobiaceae bacterium; assembly: GCA_031417195.1. GTDB lineage: Bacteria > Pseudomonadota > Alphaproteobacteria > Rhizobiales > Aestuariivirgaceae > Aestuariivirga. Next base: position 16,069 of record JANOVC010000005.1, on the reverse strand, counting down.
AAATTGCGGTTGGTAGGCCGGTGGAGCAGTGTTTGGCCGCGCCTGACCACCGAGTGGCCGATCGCCACCCAGACTTGGTCGGGCAGGCGAAAGCTGCGGCTGTTGTGGTGCCTGTTGCATCGGGCGCTGGGATGGACGCGTCGGTTGCATAGTACGCTGGTCACGGTTTACGTCGGGACGCACATCTTCATCAGCAAACGTAAATTTTGGCTTTGGGCCAGAAGACTGAATTGGCCTTGATGAAGGTGGGGCAGCTGCGGGTTTGGGATTTTCAGCCCGATCGCGCGCCGCACTCACGCGCTGTTCAGCCAATTTTTCCGCTGCCGCTCTCTGTGTGCGTAATTTTTCAGCCAAAACATCGGGATTCTGCGGTGAAGAAGGCTGCATAGGCCTGGCACTTTGTGTCGGTGCCTGCTGCTGAGGGCGCACAATTTGTGGCGCAGACTTTGGCGCTACACGGGGCGCCATAGGCGCTGGTTTTGCAACAGATACGGGCTGGACTGCTCTCGGAGTGGCCCTTGGCATAACTATCGCAGGCTCAGCAGGTTTCGCAAATTCTTCCGAAATACGCGGCATTGTCTTGTTGCCAACGCCTAAGCGTTCGCGCCAGTTGCGCTTATCAGGGTCGTTGGTGGAGTTATTGTCCATTAGCAGTCTTTTCCACTATTACATTTCTTCGACCGGGGTTACCCCGAGAATGCGAAGACCATTAGCCAAAACATAACGAATCGCGCGCAAAAAAGCGAGACGTGTATTTGTTAATCTAATATCATCAATTACAATAAACCTCAAATGAGGCGACTCTTTGCCTTTGTTCCACAGGGAATGGAAGTCACTTGCCAATTCATAGAGATAGAACGAAATTCTGTGGGGTTCGTGGGCAACGGCTGCCGCTTCCAGCATTTTAGGATATTCGGCAAGCCGCCGTACCACCGCCCGCTCGGATTCGTCGTTAAGCATTGAAAAATCAGGGTTTTCTCCAGTCATCCCCTCCTCCAAAGCATTTCTCAGAACCGAGTTGATCCGAGCATGAGCGTATTGGACATAGAAAACCGGGTTTTCCTTTGACTGTTCGGTGACTTTGGCGAAGTCAAAATCGAGTGGAGCCTCATTTTTGCGGTACAGCATCATGAAGCGGACAACATCTGCTCCGACCTCATCCACAACTTCCCTCAACGTAACGAATTCGCCCGACCGCTTGGACATGCGCACGGGTTCGCCATTGCGGAACAGTTTCACCAACTGGCAAAGGCGGACGATGACTTCCACATGTTTTTCACCTTTTAGAGCCGCCGCCACAGCTTCGAGACGCTTGACATAGCCGCCATGGTCGGCTCCCAGAACATAGATGAGTTCATTAAACCCGCGCTGGATCTTGTTGCGAGTGTAGGCAACGTCGGATGCGAAATAAGTGAAGTCGCCGTTTGATTTTTTTAAGGGACGATCCATGTCGTCACCAAAGTCGGTCGCGCGGAACAGGGTTTGTTCACGGTCTTCCCAATCTTCAGGCAATTCTCCCTTTGGTGGTGGCAACCTGCCCTCATAGACGTGACCAGTCTTGCGCAGATCGGCAACGGTGTCACCAACTTCTCCTGATGTATGCAGGGACTTTTCCGAGAAGAAAACTTCTTGACGAATGTTGAGGCTGGCGAGATCGTCCCTGATCAGATCCATCATCATGGCGATGGCTTTGTCGCGGGCGATGGGTAACCATTCTTCTTCGGGCACATTATGCAAACGCTTGCCATATTCTTTTGCCAAGGCTTCGCCTACTGGCTTCAAATAATCTCCGGGGTAAAGGCCAGCCGGAATTTCGCCAATGGTTTCACCGAGGGCTTCGCGATACCGAAGGTAAGCCGATTTCGCAACTGTATCGACCTGCGCGCCTGCATCGTTGATGTAATATTCTTTGCTAACTTCGTAGCCAGTTACTTTGAGCAAAGCTGCAAGCGCGTCACCGAAAACAGCACCGCGACAATGGCCGACATGCAATGGTCCTGTTGGATTAGCCGAGATATATTCCACATTCGTTTTGATGCCGTTGCCAATATTGGAATGGCCGTAGGTATCGCCTTTAGTGATGATTGACGTCAAAATTTTCGGCCAGAAATTTTCCTTGAGTTTCAGGTTGATGAAGCCTGGACCTGCAACAGCAACTGAAAACACATCATCGTTCTTCGCCAAACGCGCAACAAGTTTATCGGCAAGTGCGCGTGGCGTTAGGCCAGCAGGCTTGGCCACGACCATCGCCGCGTTGGTTGCCACATCACCGTGGCTTGCATCACGCGGTGGCTCAGCATTCACACGCGAGAAATCAAGGCCTGCTGGAAATTCACCTGCTGCCACCATGGCATCTAGCTCGGCGTGCACCACAGATTGAAAGTATCCAAAAAGGTTCATTTTATCATTCTAAGTTATTGAATTTATATCATTTGGTGACTACCGGAAAAGCGGGTCAAGGTCAAACAATCGCTTGTGTTGATCTAGTGCAAAACGATCCGTCATGCCGGACAGAAAGTCACACACCTGACGTGCATGGTGGCGCTGATCATCCGCGGGCTGATCATCACGCCAGTCAGCGGGCAACAATTGCGCGTCATTCATATAGGCGTCGAACAAATCCCGCACCACACGCTGGGCGCGCTCCATGATTTCCGTCACGCGCTCATGGCGATACATCCGGGCGGAAAGAAACCCTTGCAAAATGCGGTTGTTTTCGGTCATCTGCTTGCCGAAGAGCGCGAGTGTTTGGCTTTGCGCCCGCACATCATCCGCCGATTTGACATGAGCTTCGCTGCAGTTTTTCTTTGTATTTGAAATCACATCGGCCACCATGGCGGAAATCACCCGCCGCACGGTTTCATGGATGATGCGGGAGCGTTCAAGGCCTGGATGTTTTTTCAACACATCGGCAAGTGCCTCTCCTACGAGTGGAATATCGCCGAGGTCAATTACATCAAAGAGTTTTGCGCGCAGACCATCGTCAATGTCATGGGCGTTGTAAGCAATATCATCCGAGATCGCCGCCACTTGTGCTTCGGCGGAGGCAAAGCTTGCGAGCTTCAAATCATGGGCTTCGGTATATTCGATGATGGCTTGTGGCAATCCTGTTTCTTTGAAGTGACCTAAGGCATTGCCTTCTTTGTCCGTGAGAGGACCATTGTGTTTCACCAAGCCTTCGAGTGACTCCCATGTGAGGTTCAGGCCATCAAAATTTGCGTATTTCCTCTCAAGCTTGGTCACAATGCGTAAGGACTGCGCGTTGTGATCAAAGCTCCCGTAGGGTTTCATCAGCTTATCAAGTGCACGTTCACCAGCGTGGCCGAAGGGCGTGTGGCCAAGGTCATGGGCGAGCGCCAGGGCTTCCGTTAAATCCTCATCAAGGCCTAGAACGCGCGAAATTGAACGGGCGATTTGAGCGACTTCTATGGAATGGGTTAGCCGTGTGCGATAGTGGTCGCCTTCGTGATACACAAAAACCTGTGTTTTGTGCTTGAGACGGCGAAATGCCGAGGAATGGATCACACGGTCGCGATCGCGCTCAAAACAAGTGCGCGGCGGACTTTCAGATTCGGGGAAAAGTCTGCCCCTGCTCTCTTCCGGCTTTGACGAAAAACTCGCCGTATGACGCTTCATTGCATTCCACCATTGACAATTCCGGTCTCAGGACCGACATAAATAAATATGGAAAGCACTGTAAACATTACTGCGCGCGCCGCAAACCGCATTTGCGAGATCGCAAGCAACCATGCGTTGAGAATATCGGTTAACGGCGGCGGTTGCTCGGGTTTTCAGTATGATTTTGCCATTGCTGATGGTCCGCAGGATGATGATATCGCATTTGAACGCGATGGCGCCACGGTGTTGGTTGATTCTGTTTCAATTGGTTTCATCGAAGGGTCAACTTTGGATTTTGTCGATGATCTCATCGGCCAATCCTTTAAAATTCAAAATCCGCAGGCCAAGTCCTCCTGTGGCTGCGGCGTGAGCTTCACGATCTAAATGAAAATCGCCACGTGGAATGTGAACTCCATCAAGGCCCATCTTGAGGCTGTCGTGAGATGGCTAGGCGAGGCCAAACCTGATGTAGTCTGCTTACAGGAAATCAAATGTGAAGATCAGAATTTCCCGGTCTCCGCGTTTGAAGAACTGGGATACAGCGCAGCTGTTCACGGACAGAAAACCTATAATGGTGTGGCCATTCTCTCCAAACTTCCCCTTGAAAATGTGGTGCGTGGACTGCCGGGGGACCCAAGTGATGAACACTCGCGGTATATTCAGGCGACTGTGGTTGATGGCTCGAACACTGCGACGGTTGCTTCCATATATTTGCCGAACGGCAACCCGGTTGATTCACCAAAATACCCCTACAAATTGGCGTGGATGGATCGCCTCATTGCGCAAGCGCAACTGCTTCTGAACGAGGAAGAGGCGTTTGTGTTGACGGGGGACTACAATGTCATTCCTGAAGCATCGGATGCCAAGACACCAAACCAATGGGTGAATGATGCGCTGTTTCTGCCCAAGACACGCGCCAAATTTCGCGAACTCGAAGCGCTTGGCCTTACCGAGGCATTTCGTGCGCTATATCCAACGGCCAAGGAGCAATTTACTTTTTTTGACTATCAGGCGGGCGCCTGGCAGCGGAAAAATGGCATCCGCATCGATCATGCCCTGCTCTCCCCGCAAGCAGCGGATCGGCTTAAATCTGCATATATTGATGCGCATGTGCGCGGCTGGGAAAAACCATCCGACCATGTTCCCTTCGTGATCGAGATATAAAAAAACCCGCCAACAAAATTGGCGGGTTTCGTTTGGGAGGAAATTCTAACTTACTGCTGGGCCTTGAAACCGAAAGCTGCGAGGCTGGCTTCGAATGGCTTGTAGGCTTCCTTGGCGGTTGCAACATACATTTCGTTCATTTTGGTGGCCTGCGCTACAAAAGCTTCGTAAGCTTCCTTGGCATAGCCCTGCTGAACTTCGAATGCCTTTTCAATGGACTTGGTGGCAGTTGCCTGTTCAGCAACATCCTTGCCCTTTTCGAATGATTTCTTAGAGAAATCAGTGGCTTCCTGTGCAATAGCCTGGAAACCCTTGGTCAACGCGCTGGTTGACGCGATATAGGCTTCAAAGCCTTCTTTGCTCTTGGTTTGCAGGTCTTCAAATGACTTGATCATGAGGTGCTCCATTGGGTGTGCGTTTGAGATTGTATGGTACTTTATATGTGCACTGCACCATTATTGTCAAGATTAATTTTGCAGTGCAGCATAATTAAAAAATGCCATCATAACCACCGAGTCGGATGTTTACCCTCTAGTAAGCATGCAGCCGCTATTTTAAAGATTGATTTGGGGGAAACACAAATAGGCCTGTTTTCAACACCAGTTTGGTTGGCGGTCAAATCGTACTCAATCAGGGGTACACAAAGATGAGCGTATGATGATTTTTTTCGAATTGCCGCGTGCCTTGGCTACCCGCCTTATTTTGGCAAGCCTGATTATTTTTAGCACACTTGCACCCGCAGAGGCGAAACCGCAGTTCTCCGCAATTGCGCTGGATGCGCGCACGGGAAAAATTCTTTTTTCCAAGGATATTGATGGCCAACGCCACCCTGCCTCACTCACAAAGGTGATGACGCTTTACGTTCTTTTTCAGGATCTGAAGGCAAAACGGATTACACTCAACACCAGTTTGCTTATTTCGCGTCGCGCATCGAACATGTCACCTTCAAAATTGGGACTTAAGCCAGGTGCTTCAATTTCGGTTGAGAATGCCATCAAGGCTTTGGTCACGCGTTCTGCCAATGATGTTGCTGCAGCGGTTGGTGAAAACCTTGGCGGAACGGAAGCGAATTTCGCTGCCCGTATGACCCGCACGGCACAAGCAATTGGCATGACGCGATCCACTTTCATGAATGCCTCCGGCCTCCCCAATCCAAACCAATGGACAACGGCGCGTGATATGGCGACGTTGAGCTTGCGTATTCAGCGTGATTTCCCGCAATACTATCCCTATTTCCGCATTGCGTCTTTCAACTACAGGGGCCAAGTCATTCGCACGCACAACAAATTGCTTGGGCGCTATCAAGGTACGGATGGTATCAAGACTGGATATATTGCGGCCTCCGGTTTCAATCTCACTACATCGGCCAAACGTGGAAGCAAGCGCATCGTCGGTGTTGTCATGGGAGCCACTTCCAATGGCAGCCGCAACGCATACATGATGAAAATGCTTGATGGTACTTTCCCGAAATGCATCGATGGTAATATGATTGCTGCGAAGGCAGGATCTTCCGAGGGTGCGCTGAATCCTCTTGCAAATCTTACCCAAACGACCGCCGTAAATCCAAAACGAAAGTCGTTTTTTGGTGGCAAGAGTGAAGAACCAGCAGTGGTTCCGGTTCAACAGGATTCCAACATCATCGAAGCCGATGTACCAGCTACTGAGGCCTCCACTTTTAAAACAGTTGAAGCTCCCGCTGAGTTCCCCTCGCCTAATGAAACACAGGTGCTTGAGGCCAAGATGGAAGATGCATCAAATGATTCTGGCGAAGAACCCAATATTGATGTGGAAGTGGCGACCCCTGAAATACCGACAAAGTTGCCTTTTGCAATAAAGACAGCTGGTGACACAACCGATGGTGAAATTGTCGTTGCATCCATTGACCCCACATGGCACATCCAAATCGGGGCTTTTCCCAAAAAAGAGGAAGCCCGCCAGAAACTCATGCAGATGAAAACTTCCGGTTTTCGCTTCTTGAACGGCAGACCTGCCCTTACCGTGGAAGTGCAAAAAGGGGCAGAAACTGTCTATCGCGCACGGTTCTCGGGCTTTAACCAGAAATCGGCCAAAGCTGCCTGTGTCCAACTGTCAAAAAAAGGCATGGAGTGCGTGACTGTTTCACCTCAGTCTTGAAGCAACACATCTTTTGCCTGGTTGATTTTCGCAGCAAGGTAATCTGAGCCGCCGCGATCCGGATGAAACTCCTTCATCAAGCGTCTATGGGTATCTTTGATATCCTGCTGTGTCGCACCTGATTTCAAACCAAGTACCGCAAGCGCTTCATCACGCGACATCGCAGTGTTTCCTGAGCTTTGCGCTTTCCGCTCTCCAGCCCACGTGTCGCGCCATTCCTGCCTGTTGCGATCAAGCCATGCTTCAAGAAGTGCTACACTTTGATCATTGGCATTTTCACAGTATTGATAGAGTATTTGTATGTCTTCGGTATTCAGCTGATCCAAGTTGCGGCCCTTGAAAGCACCCATCAAAACCTCACCCGTCATTGTTTGTGAATCATGATCAAGTTCCATGGCAAGGACCGAGGTTGCCACACGGGATTTTTGACCCTCAGATTTTTTGCCCCAATTGAACCCGTTGGGAAACAGATTGCTTTTGCCAAGCAGGCCCAAACCCAGCGCAAACAGTGGCACTGCAAAAGTATAGGCACCGCGCAGTGCGAGAAATGCCGAGAAACCAATGGCAGCACCACCTGCCAATTTCTTGTTGAGTGATTTTGCCTGTTGCGGAGTTGCACCGGCAAACTGCTTGATGAGCCACTTACCACCGAAGAAAACAAACAAAGCGATAATGAGTTGGGGCATGCGGTCCTATTTCATTTGGCTGAGAAGCAAACCCGAATGGCCGCCTTTGGATTTAGCGTGATTTTCAAGGGCCGCCTTACCTCCCGCCGCATAAACTGCAACGGCCGCAAGCAAGTCACGCAGCATGCTCGCCGACTGCTCATTCAACTTGAAATAGGCACCGCCGCTGAGTTTTGCCATTTCCTTAAATCCACGTTCGGCGTTTTGATCATCGCCCTCCTGAAAAGCAAAGATCGGGGTTCCGCGCAAACCAATTTCACCGGCGCTTTGGCAAAGTGCGTCGATGTTTTCCTCCATTGCATCTCCGACGTAAATCACGGCGTTCACCTTGGTGGTTTTGACTTCCTTTTTGATGTGGGACAGTGCGCGGGCAATTTGCGTATTGCCGCCACGGCAGTCTACCGTCGTCATGAGCTTGGCCAAGGCTTTGGGTTCACTCACCCACTTGCTGGCGCGGCATTCGTTGAAGCCCCGGAAATAAACGAGTTGAACATCGAGTCCACCAATCCGACTGGTCTCGGCGAACATTTCTGATTGAATGGACATGGCCCGGTCCCATGTGGCCTGCCTGCTCATGGTTGCATCCATGGCAAAAATCAACTTCCCACGGTCATCCGATTTGGCCGACGTTGGCATGCTGCGGACTTTCTCAAGAAAATCTGAAACATCACCCTTCTTTTTTGCCGTGACTGAATTTGTCATATCGCCCCCATAACAGATAACGGGAGTACAGATAATGCGCTTTTTGCAGATTCAAAGCAATTTTATGGGTTGGCCTATTTACAGGTCTCCGGCTTTAAAAATTCGAGATGGGTGAGTTTGCCCGACAGGGCAAAATTGCCATAATCCATGACCAGGCCGGTGGAGACGCCATTTTGATACATATCGAAGCTGATTTGATAAAGCGGTGTTTCGGCGCTGTTCTCATCCGAGGAGTAATAGCCTATGCTGACAGGCCATGACGGAAGCTTCTGCAAATCAGCGGCACTGGGATTTGCGCCGTCTTCCTTGCTTGCACCCGCATCAATTTTTTTTCCAATTGTTGTTATGGCACGCACCGGTTTTGCGTCTTCAGAACCATCATAAATCACCGATACATCCCGGGTTTCACCCTTGGCGGCAGCATCCATCAGACGCAGCTGGTGGCGCATAGGGAAAATTGTGTCACCTGAAATGGTGAATTTTTGTTCTTTGGGAAGCGTTATGCTGCCAGCACCTTCACCATCCTTGGTGGCACGAGACACTGCGAGGCGCTTCTCGCCGCCCTGTTTGTTATCAATGAACTCCTTTTGACTGTAGTTCATTTCCTTGCCGTCTCCGGTTTCCCAAGAGGATGATTGCGTATCGATCAAACGCGACTCACCCTCTTTGTAAGCAAACTGGTTTACGAGGCGAAAACTCACTGTCCAGCCATCACATTCACTGCCCGTCACTTCGTAGGCCATGCGGCCCGAAACATTGCCAATATTTGCGCCTTGGGCAGTCCGGATCATTTCGAGGTCATAAATGGCACGATGGGGCACCACAACGGCGGCCATGGCCTGATTGGCGAGTGCCACAAATACGGTCGTCAATAAAAGTCTTTTCAACACCCTTGAATCTCCGTGTGTGAGGTGGTCCATTGTTTACCAGATCAAGTGATTTGTACACGAGAAGGTTAAGGCAGACAAAACATGACAACAATGGCCAAACCAAGAATTCTGGTAACCCGCAAACTGCCAGATGAAGTGGAAGATCGGCTCAGCCGAGACTTTACAGTGGCCCTCAACCCGCTTGATACCCCGATGACGGCTGACAAAATCATTGCGCAAGCCGCACATTTTGACGCCTTGCTGATTGCATCCATGGATAAATGCAGAAGCGACCTGATCGACGCATTGCCTGCAACCATACGCATGATTGCGACGTTCTCTGTTGGCGTGGACCATATTGATATCCCGGCGGCAAAAGCCCGTGGCATCGCGGTGTCGAATACCCCGGATGTTTTGACAGACGCCACCGCCGATATTTCAATGCTTCTCATGTTGGGTGCGGCCCGTGGTGCCATTTGGGGGGATGCCATGGTGCGGGAGAACAAGTGGCCGCCACCTGCCCTTACGACGAACCTTGGCTTGGACGTGAGCGGACGGCGGCTTGGGATTTTAGGCATGGGGCGCATTGGGCAGGCGGTTGCAAAACGGGCTGCAGCCTTTGGTATGACGCTGCATTACCATAACCGAAAGCGCGTGGCTGCCGAATTGGAGCATGGTGCAATTTTTCATGCCCGTTTTGAAGACATGCTGCCGCACTGTGATTTTCTTTCTATCAATTGTGCGTCAACGCCTGAAACGCGCGGTATCGTGAATTCGAGTGCCATTTCCTTGTTGCCGCCTGACGCAATTGTGGTGAACGCGGCGCGGGGTGACATCGTGGATGATGAGGCGCTGATTGTGGCCCTGAAATCAGGCAAGTTGGCTGCCGCTGGGCTCGACGTGTTCAAGGGCGAGCCCAACATTGATCCGCGCTATCGCTCGCTTGAAAATCTCTTCATGTTGCCGCATCTCGGCAGTGCCACCAAGAATACGCGCATTGCCATGGGCATGCGCGCGGTGGATAATCTTGAAGCGTTCTTCAAAGGTGCGCGCCCCCGCGATCTTTTAACAGGAGTTTGATATGGGATTGATTGACAAAAAGCTGGTTGAGCTTGGCATTGTGTTGCCCACGCCAATGAAGCCTTTGGCGAATTATGTGCCGTGGGTAAAAACTGGAAATCTGGTATTTATTTCAGGACAGGGCGCTGTCGTGGATGGCAAGGTGCATTATCAGGGTAAGCTGGGAGATTCAGTTTCAATCGAAGATGGCATCGCATCGGCACGCCTCACATGCATCAATATCCTTGCACAGCTCCGCGAGGCCTGCAATGGCGATCTGGACCGGGTTACGCGGATTGTGAAGCTTGTGGGTTTTGTGAATGCCACCCCTGATTTTATTGATCATCCGAAGATCATCAATGGTGCCTCCGATTTGATGGCAAAGGTTTTTGGTGAGAAGGGCCGTCACGCCCGCTCTGCCGTTGGTGTGTCTTCCTTACCCCTCAATTTCTCGGTGGAAATTGATGCCATTGTGGAGATTGCGTAATCCATGCGTTTTACGCCGCAACTGCGGGATTTGAATTGGCTAGTGGCGCGACCCATTGCGCACCGGGGTTTTCACAACGGGAAAACGATTATTGAAAATACAGAGAGCGCTTTTGAAGCAGCGCTTGATGGGAACTATGCCATTGAATGCGATCTTCAGCTTTCGGCAGATGGCGAAGCGATAGTGTTTCATGATGATGAGGTTGACCGGCTTACCAAAACCACGGGCTATGTAAAATCGTTTACCGCCAAACAGCTAAAGAAGATTGCATTCAAGTCCACCGATGACAGGATGCAAACGCTGGATGAATTGCTTGAACAGGTTGATGGAATATCAACGCTCATCATTGAACTGAAATCCAATTGGGATGGCAACATGACCTTGGTTAATTGCGCAATCGATATTCTGGCAGGATATGACGGGCCTGTTGCACTGATGTCATTTGACCCGACCATGATCGCTTGCGCGTGTGAACTTGCGCCAAATATTGTTCGGGGCATCACGGCGGACCGAACAGTTGATCCCTATTACAATGCCCTGCCCGTTTCCAAGCGTGTGTCCATGCGTAATTTTAGACACTTGGCCCAAACCCAGCCGCATTTTGTGTCGTATTATTGGCGGGATTTGCCATTTGAACCGATGACGGAAATCCGGAATGCGGGCCACCCCGTAATTACATGGACACTCCGTTCACAACAGGAAGCTTCCGAGGCCATGCGTTATTGCGACCAAGTTACGTTTGAAGGCTATGCTCCTTGAAACTACGCATTGCTTCGAGCGTTTTGGACATTCCCGCCGCAACCTGGAACGCCTGCGCAAATCCAGTTGGCTATAATCCCTTTGTGTCGCATGAGTTCTTTGCAGCCTTGGAACAAAGTGGTTCGGCCATCGCCAAAACTGGATGGGCTGGCCAGCATTTGATTTATGAGAATGATGACGGGGTGATTGAAGGCGTTGCCCCTTGCTACTTGAAATCCCACAGCCAGGGCGAATATGTTTTTGACTATGGTTGGGCGGAGGCTTTTCACCGTGCGGGAGGGCGTTATTATCCCAAGCTTCAAACATCGGTTCCCTTTACGCCCGTGACAGGTCCTCGCTTGCTTTCTGCCAGTTCCGAGGTGCGTAAAATTTTGGCAGATGGACTGGTGGCCTTGTGCGCGCAAACCAAAGCCTCGTCGGTCCACATCACATTTTGCCCGCAGGATGATTGGGACAGCTCTACTTGGCTCAAACGGCAAGATATTCAATTCCATTGGCACAACAAGGATTATAAGACATTTGCTGATTTTCTCGCGAGCCTCTCCTCATCTAAGCGCAAGAATATTCGGAAAGAACGGCAATCGGTAATTGATGCGGGAATTACCTTTGATCTGGTAACAGGGGCCGATCTCCGCGAACACCACTGGGATGCATTTTTTGGATTCTATATGGACACGGGTGCGCGCAAATGGGGGTCGCCCTATCTCACTCGCAAATTTTTCAGCATGATCAATGCCAGCATGGCGAAATCCGTTCTGCTGGTTCTGGCCAAGCGCGAGGGCCGCATCATTGCGGGCGCACTGAATTTTATCGGGTCCGATGTTCTTTATGGCCGCAATTGGGGTGCCAATGAACAACATCCCAATCTACATTTTGAGGCCTGTTATTATCAAGCGATTGAATTTGCCATCAACAACAAGCTGGCTCGGGTTGAAGCGGGTGCACAGGGGCAACACAAGCTGGCGCGCGGTTATCTGCCGGAAAAGACTTATAGTTTACATCATCTCGCGCATAAGGGATTGGCACGGGCTGTGGGTGAATATCTCGAGCAGGAGCGGCTTTCGGTGGATCAGGATCAGGCGCTTCTTGCCGAACATTCTCCCTTCCGGCATGAAAGGGATGATTGATTTGGGAGCGTCTGCCATGGCCTACGACCATAACAATATTTTTGCGAAAATACTGCGCGGCGAAATTCCCTGTCACAAGATTTACGAGGATGCCCACACCTTCGCGTTCATGGATGTCATGCCACAAGTCGATGGCCATTGCCTCGTGGTGCCGAAAGCCGAGTCGCGTAATTTGCTCGATGCCAATCCGGCAACATTTGCTTCACTCATGACAACAGTCCAGAAAGTTGCGCGCGCGGCTCAGGCTGCTTTCAGTGCGGACGGTGTGCAAATTCGTCAGTACAATGAGGAAGCAGCGGGGCAAAGCGTATTTCATTTGCACTTCCATATCTTGCCGATGATGGAAGGACAATCACTGCGGCCTCATACGGGAAAAATGGCGGACAACACCTCGCTTGCGAAACACGCAGAGATGATTCGCAGCAAGATGTAGTGTTCGCGCTACTTCGCCTTTACGGGCTTTTTCTTTGCAGTCGGCTTCGCCTTTGCCTCAACCTTTTTATTGCGCGGGAGTGACTTGCGCTCGGGTGGTTTGGGAAGCGTTTTCTCTTCGTCTCTTCCCAGATACTGGAACGCGAGTTCTTCGCCCTTCATCAGGATGCGAACAGTACCGCCCTTGGCGAGTTTGCCGAATAGCACTTCTTCTGCCAAAGGCTTCTTGATGTATTCCTGGATGACCCGTGCCAATGGACGCGCACCCATCTGCTGGTCGTAGCCTTTCTTGGCAAGCCAATCGGCGGCTTCGGTTGAAAGTTCGATGTTGATCTGACGTTCGGAGAGCTGTGCTTCGAGCTGGAGGATGAATTTTTCCACAACTTTCCGCACGACTTCTGGTGGCAAATGGCCAAAGGCGATCACCGCATCCAGACGATTTCTGAATTCGGGCGTGAACATGCGGGTGATGGCTTCATTGTCATCACCATCACGCACTGTATTGCCGAAGCCGATGGACGCGCGCGCCATGTCAGATGCGCCGGCATTGGTGGTCATCACCAAAATCACATTGCGGAAATCGACAGATTTGCCGTTGTGGTCGGTGAGTTTGCCGTGATCCATCACCTGCAACAAAATGTTGAAGAGATCGGGGTGGGCTTTTTCAATTTCGTCAAGCAGCAACACGCAATGCGGATGCTGGTCGATGCCGTCGGTGAGCAAGCCGCCCTGGTCAAAACCCACATAGCCCGGAGGTGCACCGATGAGGCGGGAAACGCTGTGACGCTCCATATATTCCGACATGTCAAAACGCAGCATATGGACGCCGAGCACTTCGCTCAGGCGCTTTGCCACTTCGGTTTTGCCGACGCCGGTTGGGCCTGAGAACAAATAGCTACCAATCGGTTTTTCGGGTTCGCGCAATCCGGCGCGGGCCAGTTTGATGGCTGAGGTCAATGCTTCGATGGCCTTGTCCTGGCCGAACACAAGGCGCTTCAATTCAACCGTCAGGTTTTTCAGAACCGTGGCGTCGTCCTTTGAAACGGTCTTGGCGGGAATGCGCGCCATGGTGGCAATCGTGGCTTCGATATCGGCCACATCAATCACTTTCTTGCGCTTGTTTGCGGGTTGCAACATCAATGCAGCGCCGGTTTCATCGATCACGTCGATGGCCTTGTCGGGCAACTTGCGGTCAGCCATGTAGCGCGATGACAATTGCACAGCGCTTTCAATGGCTTCGTTGGTGTAAGTGACCTTGTGGAACTCCTCATAATAAGGCTTGAGGCCCTTGAGGATGGCAATGGCATCGGGCAAGGATGGCTCGTTCACATCGATTTTCTGGAACCTGCGGACCAGCGCCCTGTCCTTCTCGAAGTGCTGGCGATATTCCTTGTAAGTGGTTGATCCCATACACCTTAAATTGCCTCCTGCAAGTGCAGGCTTGAGCAGGTTCGACGCATCCATGGCACCGCCAGATGTGGCACCTGCACCAATCACCGTGTGGATTTCATCGATGAACATGATGGCACCGGGACGGGCTTCGATTTCCTTGATGACAGCCTTCAAACGCTCTTCAAAGTCACCACGATAGCGCGTGCCAGCGAGCAATACACCCATGTCGAGTGAATAGACCGTGCAATCCTTCAAGACATCGGGTACTTCGCCATTGATGATCTTGCGGGCGAGGCCTTCGGCAATGGCGGTTTTGCCAACGCCGGGATCGCCGACGAAGAGCGGATTATTCTTGGAGCGGCGGCACAGAATCTGAATCGTGCGGTTTACTTCGTTTTCGCGGCCAATCAGCGGGTCAATCTTGCCCTCGGCGGCCTTCTTGTTCAAATCTATGCAATAGGCTTCGAGCGCGTCAGCTTCCTTTTTCTTGCCGCCGTCGCCGCCGGTGCCTTCACCTTCGCCGGAACCGGTTCCGGGTTGCTGGTCCTGATCCACGCCGCGCACGGGGCGGGCCTCGTTCATCCCTGCCCGCTTGGCGATGCCGTGGGAGATGTAATTCACAGCGTCGTAACGCGTCATGTCCTGCTCTTGCAGGAAGAAGGCGGCGTGGCTTTCACGCTCGGCAAAGATGGCCACAAGCACGTTGGCACCAGTGACTTCCTCGCGGCCTGACGACTGCACATGGATCACCGCGCGCTGGATCACGCGCTGGAAACCGGCTGTAGGTTTTGATTCGAGAACCTCGTCGGACACCAAGTTGGCCAGTTCCGTGTCGATATAGGTCACCAGTGAATTGCGGAGTTCATCCACATTCACATTGCAGGCGCGCATCACGGCGACGGCATCCTTGTCCTCGATCAGCGACAGGAGCAGATGTTCCAGCGTGGCAAATTCATGGTGGCGCTCGTTGGCAAAAGCCAAAGCGCGGTGGAGGGCCTTCTCGAGGCTGCGTGAAAACGTGGGCATAACGGAAGGCTACTCCTTTTCCATGGTACATTGCAAAGGCTGCTGGTGCTTCTTCGCAAAATCCATGACCTGGGTTACTTTTGTCTCGGCAATTTCAAATGTATAGACGCCGCAAATGCCGACGCCTTTCTGGTGCACATGCAGCATCACGCGGGTGGCTTCATCTGCCGATTTGGCAAAGAAGGTTTGCAGCACGTGAACCACAAATTCCATGGGCGTATAGTCATCGTTCAAAAGCAGAACCTTGTAGAGGCTTGGCTTCTGGGTTTTCGGCTCCGTGCGGGTGATCACACTGGTGTTGCCGCCGCCGTCTTTGGGTGAGTCTTTCTGGGCCATGGAGCTGATTATATATGCACTCATGGCGAAATTGGGAGGGGGTGGGACAAAAGTGTTTAATGGTCGGATTTTAGGCACGGTTGCTCCCCTTGTGAAAACGGTATTTTCCGTTTTCGCATTGGTGTGCATTGCGTAAGCCTCAGGAGGTATCGGGCTTATCCGGGTTGTTGATGGCGAGCCAGGCGAAGTGGTGGCAGTCATAGAGGATCGTATCGATCTCGCGGGTTTTCTTCTTGCGGTATCCGGGAGGACGGCCCTGCCGCATGGGATAGCGCATTT
>JANOVC010000004.1:0-103200 GCA_031417195.1 Rhodobiaceae bacterium | reverse complement strand
CTTCAACGGACCACATTCATCGATAGGCTCACCGATCACGTTGATGATGCGACCCAGTGTTTCAGGCCCAACTGGCATCATGATAGGTGAACCGGTGTCAAGAACTTCCTGTCCACGGACCAGACCTTCGGATGTATCCATGGCAATGGTGCGCACAGTTTTTTCACCTAAGTGTTGAGCGACTTCAAGCACCATGCGCTTGCCGTTGTTGCTGGTTTCCAAGGCGTTCAAAATTTGCGGCAGCTCGCCTTCAAATTGAACGTCGATAACGGCACCCGTCACCTGCGTGATTCGGCCCACGAGACCGGAGGATTTTGTTGCAGCTTTCTTTGCCATGATGAGCGGTCCTTCTCTAATTCTTACAGCGCTTCCGCGCCTGAAATGATTTCGATGAGTTCTTTGGTAATCTGGGCCTGACGCTGGCGGTTGTACTTGATCGACAGCTTGTTGATCATGTCACCGGCGTTGCGGGTGGCGTTGTCCATGGCGCTCATGCGGGCACCCTGTTCGGAGGCGGCATTTTCGAGGAGCCCGCGGAACACTTGAATGGCGATGTTGCGCGGCAGGAGATCGCCGAGAATTTCGCCTTCATCGGGCTCTGCTTCATAAACGGCACCACCAAGATCGGCAGCAGCTGCACCACCATTCACCGCAGCGGGAATGAGCTGCAAGGCGGTGGGCTTTTGCGAGATCACCGATTTGAATTCGGCGAAGAAGAGGGTTGCCACATCAAACTCACCGGCATTGAACATGCTGATGATTTTCGCGGCCACGGGCTGTGCGTTGGTATAGGCGATCTGCTTCAGGCCACGGAAATCCACGGCATCCACAATGTATTTTCCGTAGACGCGCTTCAGCGAGTCGTTGCCCTTTTTGCCAACGGTCATGATCTTGACCGTTTTGCCCTGGGCCGTGAGACGGTCCGCGTGTTCGCGGGCGAGCCTCACGATGGAGGAATTGAAACCACCGCAGAGCCCGCGTTCTGCCGTTGCGACAACGAGCAAGTGGGTTTGGTCTTTGCCTGTGCCTGCCAATAATTGTGGTGCGCCAGCTTGACCCGAAACAGCACCAGCAAGATTAGCCAGCACCACGGCCATACGCTCGGAGTAGGGACGTGCGGCAACGGCTGCTTCCTGGGCGCGGCGCAATTTCGCCGCGGCCACCATTTGCATGGCCTTGGTGATTTTGCGGGTCGCCTTGACCGAGGCGATGCGGTTCCGAAGGTCTTTAAGACTGGCCATCGGAAACCCTTATGCGAAGCTCTTGGCGAAGGCGTCCACGGCGGCCTTGAGTGCTACACCCATGGCATCAGTGATCTGCTTTTCGGTGCGGATGCTGTCGAGGATGTCCATGTGCTTGTCCTTGACGGTGCGCAGTAAGCCTTCTTCAAAGTCGCGCACACGATTCACGGGGATGGCATCAAGATAGCCATTCACACCGGCATAGATCGCTACAACCTGTTCTTCGGTTTTGAGTGGCGAGAACTGGGGTTGCTTGAGCAACTCTGTGAGGCGCGCGCCACGGTTCAAAAGCCTCTGCGTTGAGGCATCAAGGTCGGAACCGAACTGGGCGAAGGCCGCCATTTCACGGTACTGGGCGAGCTCGCCTTTGATCTTGCCTGCGACCTGCTTCATGGCTTTCACTTGAGCGGCGGAACCTACGCGCGACACGGAGAGGCCGACGTTCACGGCAGGACGGATGCCCTGATAGAAGAGATCTGTTTCAAGGAATATCTGACCATCGGTGATCGAGATCACGTTGGTTGGAATATAGGCCGAAACGTCGTTGGCTTGGGTTTCAATAACGGGCACAGCCGTCAAAGAACCAGCACCCAACGCATCGTTCAGCTTGGCTGAACGTTCCAGCAAACGGGAATGGAGATAAAACACGTCACCGGGATAGGCTTCGCGGCCTGGTGGGCGACGCAGCAACAGGGACATCTGGCGATAGGCCACGGCCTGCTTGGACAAATCGTCGTAAGCAATCAGCGCATGCATGCCGTTGTCGCGGAAATATTCGCCCATGGTGCAGCCCGTAAACGGTGCAAGGTATTGCATGGGTGCTGATTCAGAAGCGGTTGCGGCCACCACGATGGAATATTCCATAGCGCCTGCATCTTCCAAAATCTTCACGAACTGGGCAACGGTTGAACGCTTCTGGCCGCAAGCGACATACACGCAATAGAGTTTTTCCTTTTCAGGGCCTGACTGGTGGATGGCTTTCTGGTTCAGAATCGCGTCGAGAATGATGGCGGTTTTGCCGGTCTGGCGGTCACCAATGATCAATTCACGCTGGCCACGGCCAACGGGGATGAGCGCATCAACGGCTTTCAAACCCGTGGACATCGGCTCATGCACGGATTTGCGCGGAATGATGCCGGGAGCCTTTACGTCCACGCGCGAGCGCAGCTTGGTCTTGATTGGTCCCTTGCCATCGATGGGATTTCCCAAGGCATCCACCACGCGGCCGAGCAATTCCTTGCCGATGGGGACTTCCACGATGGCGCCGGTGCGCTTGACGGTGTCGCCTTCCTTGATGTCACGGTCGTTACCGAAAATAACAACGCCGACATTGTCGGTTTCAAGATTGAGGGCCATGCCGCGAATGCCGCCAGGGAATTCCACCATTTCACCAGCCTGAACGTTGTCCAGACCGTAAACGCGGGCAATACCGTCACCCACGGACAGCACCTGGCCGATTTCGGACACTTCGGCATCATTGCCGAAATCCTTGATCTGCTTTTTCAGAATTGTCGAAATCTCAGCGGCGCGAATATCCATCAGCCGGTCCCCTTCATGGCAACTTTAAGGTTTTGGAGTTTTGTTTTTAGTGAGTTATCCATCATTTTGGACCCCACCTTGACGATGAGACCGCCGAGGAGGGACTTATCCACCTTGGTGGTCAATAAGACATCGCGCCCGATTGACGATTTGAGCGCGGCTTTTAAATCTTTGATGTGTGTAGGTGACAGCTTTTCAGCCGAGGTCACTACCGCTGCCACTTCGCCCTTTGATTCCGCAACGAGTGCGTGGAACGCAGTGATAGCATCAGCGAGTGCTGGCAGACGTCGATTCTTTGTAATCAACTTGATAAAGTTCAATGCGATACCGGAAATCTTCGCCTTAGCGCAGAGCGCTTCAAGGGCTGACATCTGGTTTTCACTGGAAAAGACCGGTGATTTCATCATGCGCTGTAACTCAGGTGACGAACCGAGCATGGTTTGAAAAGATGACAGGTCACCCGCGACCTGGTCTACGGAATTTGTTTCAACGGTCAGCTCAAAAAGCGCTGCAGCGTATCTGCCGGGAACACCGGAAATGGCCTGGTCTGTGGCTGCCAAGATATCTCTTTCGAAACAGTCTCGCGTTTTGGCCTGAAGCACAGCCGCATCGCGTGATTTTTTGAACCCCCCATTGCGCAAAGCAAAGGTACGGAACGGGTCCTAGGACCTGCCGCGGCGTCTGGGTAACACAGTGAATAAAGACTCGCAACTGGCTTCATGGCGCGGAACGCCGCAATTTGAATTTTATCCAAAAGAAAAGCCCGCCATATCGATGAAGATGTGACGGGCTTCTTAAATCTGGGTCGGTGGGGCCGTTAACCCAGCGCTTTTACGCGCGCCACATGGCCCAGCTGATAGCGCTTTAAGCCCATATCAGCGAGGTCGGCATTTGAGATCGCTTCCATTTCCTGCCGGGTTTTCCGGTAGGCCTGCAAGCGGTCCCTGCGGCGCAATAAATCAGTAAGTGGCATGATAGCCTCCTTATATGACGCTTCTACCGCGTGGCTTCGCGCGCCAAACGATAGATGTCTGCGCGTGAAATCCCGAGGTCAGCGAGCTCGCGACTGTTGAGGGCTTCGAGCTCCTTCACTGTGCGGCTGTAGCGCTGCCAACGGACGTATCTGGTTTTTACTGTATCAAACATGGTCATTCCCCTTTGGATTGACTTGAGTATGGTTGCTTTAACAATACCAATATAGTGCACTGCAACAAAACGAGTATTGCAATTTTTGCATATCAGAAATTCACTGATATAAATCAATTGTTTATCATACATTCATAAACGTTATTTCTGCTGCTGCACTGCCATATTTTTGATCAATCGTGGCCATATTTGACTAAAAATGCCGCAAATTGATCGAGTTATGCGTATTTGGGTGTCGCATATTGTGGCAAGGCGACAGGGCTCTGTCATTCCTGCTTCAGACGGAAATCCAACGTAAGCCCAAATATGATGTCAAAAATGGATACTCCGCGAGGGCGGAGTATGATGGGGAGGGGAGAATCAATTTGAAAAGGGGCGCGTGGTCGAGCGGAGCAAATCAAATAGCGGGTTTTAAAATTGGTCAGGGCGCAAGAGATAATCCCTCGCGTCCTGAATATTCACGATGATGCAACGCGTTTAGAACAACCCGGCAATCTGCCCCTTGGCATCCAGTCCTATCACTTCGGCGGACGGCACTTTTGGTAGGCCGGGCATTGTCATGATGTCTCCGCAGACGACGACGATGAATTCCGCACCGGCTGACAATCTGATTTCGCGGATAGGGACGACGTGGTTCGAGGGTGCGCCTTTGAGGTTTGGATCGGTGGTGAAGGAGTATTGGGTCTTGGCCATACAGATCGGGAACTTGCCGTAGCCCTGGGCTTCATAGGCTTTGAGCTGATCACGGATGGACTTGTCTGCCACGATATCATCAGCGCGGTAGATTTCGCGGGCAATTGTTTTGATCTTGTCCCACAGGGGCATGTCATCGCCATAGATGGGCTTGAACTGGGCTGAGCCTTTGTCAGCGAGTTCGGCCACGTGCTTGGCAAGTGCTTCGGTGCCTTTGCTGCCTTCGGCCCAGTGCGTACATTTGAAAGCTTCAACGCCGTGTTCCTTGCAATAGGCGCGGATGGCTTCGACTTCTTCTTCGGTGTCGGTGACGAAGTGGTTGATGGCGACAGCGATGGGCACGCCGAACTTCTTCATGTTCTCGATATGGCGGCCCAGGTTGACGAGGCCCTTCTCGAGGCTTTCGACGTTGGCTTTCTTCAAATCATCCTTGGCCACGCCGCCATGCATTTTCAGCGCACGGATGGTGGCAACGATCACGGTTGCAGCAGGTGTTAAGCCCGCCTTCCGACACTTGATGTCGAAGAATTTTTCAGCGCCGAGATCAGCGCCGAAGCCCGCTTCGGTCACCACGTAATCCGCCAGTTTCAAGCCGGTCTGGGTTGCCATTACGGAGTTACAGCCGTGGGCGATGTTGGCGAAGGGGCCGCCATGCACGAAGGCCGGATTGTTTTCCAAGGTTTGCACCAGGTTTGGCATGAGCGCGTCCTTGAGGAGCACGGTCATGGCGCCGGGTGCTTTAAGATCCTTGGCGAGAACAGGAGTTTTATCTTTCTTATAAGCCACAACGATTTGGCCGATGCGGCGTTCGAGATCGGCAATCGATGTTGATAAACAAAGAATGGCCATGATTTCGGAGGCAACAGTAATGTCAAAGCCTGCTTCGCGGGGGTAGCCGTTGGCCACGCCGCCCAATGAACAGACGATGTCTCGCAGCGCGCGATCGTTCATGTCCATGACGCGGCGCCAGGCTACACGGCGGGTGTCGATGCCGAGTTCATTGCCCCAATAGATGTGATTATCGATCATGGCCGACAGAAGATTGTGGGCGGACGTGATGGCATGGAAGTCACCGGTGAAATGAAGATTGATGTCTTCCATGGGAACGATCTGGGCATAACCACCGCCAGCCGCTCCGCCCTTCATGCCAAAGCACGGGCCGAGGGAGGGTTCGCGCAGGCAAACAATGGCTTTCTTGCCAATGCTATTCAGGCCATCCCCAAGTCCTACCGTTGTTGTGGTCTTGCCTTCGCCCGCAGGCGTTGGGTTGATGGCGGTGACGAGAATAAGCTTGCCATTGGGCTTTTTAGCCAGTGTATCGATGTAATCGAGGTGGACCTTGGCCTTGGTATGGCCGTAGGGAACGAGGTCCTTCTCAGGAATGCCGAGGCCCTTCCCAATCTCCATGATTGGCTTCATCTTAGCTTCACGAGCGATTTCGATATCACTCTTTACCGTGGTCATGGCGCGATTATCCTTCCTGTTAAGAAATTATTATTCATATTGGGAAACTACACATTTCCCCCCGAAAGTCCATGCTGATTGGCACCAGCGTCAATATTCAGCAAGAGCAATGTCAGGCTTTCTTGCAATATCTTGCATGTCGTTGACATGCCGCTTGCGACATTCCCGCGACAATTTTGCGCGCCCCAAAACTTACCTGTAAATTAATCACAGAAATTGCAGCGTTGTTTACTATTGCTGCGCTAATTTTCGCCACATTGTGTTTTTGAATTTAGCTCTTGGAGGCCACTTGAGCACCGACGTCAACATGCCCGCTGTATTTTCATTCCAGACTGAACAGGATTTGCCAGTGGCAACACCGCAACCAGTCACGCCAATTGCAGCGCTTGCCCGCGTGATCGACACGGATGATTTGAACCGCATGCGGCGCTCGATTGAGGCCGTGGGTGAAGCGACTTACCACTGGATACTCGAAACTGATGATATCCGCTGGAGTCCGAATATAAAGTCTGTCCTGGAATGTGAACCAGATGCGGCCGTTTCTGGCCGGGCCTATGCGAGTTTGCTCGACAGTGACAATATCACCAGCCGTTATGATACCGTGATGCGCAGCCACGCCACTGATGAGGGCGAAGGCGTCGCGTTCCAGATCGAATACCTGTTTCGTCCCGATGGCCGCAATGGCCGGCGGGCGATTTGGCTGGAAGACAACGGCAAGTGGTTTGCAGGCACGAATGGCAGGCCCGCGGAAGTGTTTGGAACCATCCGCCGGATTGATGACCGGCACAGCCGCGACCAGCATTTGAGTTTCCTTGGCAATTGTGATCCGCTGACGGGCATGATGAACCGGGGCCGCCTGGCGGAAGCCTTGGGCGAAACGATTTCCACAGCGACACGCGAACAGCGAAATTGCGCCTTTATTATCGCAGCTGTCAATAATCTGGCTGTCGTCAACGAGGCCTATGGCTTTGAAGTTGCCGATGAAGTGATTATCGCAATGGGACGGCGCCTGCGCCAGGTCGTGCGCACCGGGGATGCCATTGCGCGCTATTCAGGCAGCAAATTCGGTATCATCCTGAATGGCTGCCATGATGATGAATTGCAAACAGCGGTTGACCGGTTTGTGGCGGTGGCGCGTGAAAGCGTGATTGAAACGGAACACGGGCCAGTTTGGGCCATGTTATCAATTGGTGCTGTTGTTGTTCCAAAGCATGCCGGAGATGCCAATCTTGCGATGGCGCGGGCCGAAGAGGCCTTGACGGAGGCGCGACGCCTACCATCGGACGGATCCGTTATTTACCGGCAGTCGAGCCAGCGCAATGCCGAACGCAGCCTGAATGCACGATGTGCAACGGAAATTGTCAAGTGCCTCAAGGAAGACAAGTTCATTCTTGGTTTTCAACCCATCGTGAGCGCGCAAACCCGGCAGATTGTGATGCATGAAACATTGCTACGCATGTCTGATTCAAGTGGTGAACTGATTGCCGCTGCCCACCTGGTACCAGTGGCTGAAAAGCTGGGACTGGTACGACTCATTGATCGGGCTGTTGCCCAGATGACGATTGCCACATTGCATAGCTACCCGCAGGCCCAGCTTTCCATGAACGTGTCGGGTGCAACGGCGACTGACCCCCGATGGTTCAACCAGCTCACCGACATTATTGCCGCCAACAAATCCGTTGCCGACCGTCTTACGGTGGAAATTACCGAAACCATCGCGCTTGGCAATATCAAGGAAACATTTGGTTTTGTTGAGAGCCTGCGCAATATTGGATGCAGTGTTGCCATCGACGACTTCGGTGCCGGTTTTACATCCTTCCGAAACCTGCGGGATTTACCTGTCAACATCATCAAGCTGGATGGTTCCTTCTGCCAAAACCTCAGCAGCAATTCCGCAAACCAGTATTTGGTGAATACACTTGTTGATCTTGGCCACAAGTTCCACCTCAAAGTCATCGCTGAATGGGTTGAGAATGAAGGCGACATGCAAATCCTGAAGGATTGTGGTGTTGATCTCATGCAAGGCCATCTCTTCGGGGCTGCAACGTTGGAGTTGCCGTGGGAAAAACTTGAAGAGCAGGCATTTACTGAAGAGGCTGATGAGCCTGAAGTGATCCAGTCTGAAAAACCGCCTGAAGAGCAGATCATTTTGCAGAATTCTGGCAGCGAAGTTTTTTACAACTATGTTTCCGAGGATGCAGCTTTTGCACCTGAGATGGAGGACGGGTTGTCACGTTTGCGGCTTGCCATCAGGGCGTTGGACGAACAGTTCAGCAGCGACGACGAACCAGCGGATGGCCAGTTCGCCCAAGCGAGCTGATTGCTGGCAAAACTTGAAAATCACGTGGTTCTTTTGGGAACTTCTTAAAATTCTTGATCAAATGGTCAAGAGACGATAGCCTTCCCTGCAATAACAAAAAACGCCGGGGAGGCGACATGACGGCCAAAGCCGTGATTGATACACATGATTTGAGCCTGATGTTTATCACGGCAGACGGTCCCGTCTATGCCTTGGACGGCATTGACCTGACAGTTGATGACGGTGATTTTGTTTCTCTTATTGGCCCCTCGGGCTGTGGCAAGACCACGTTGCTACGGGTGATTGCCGATCTGGAGCGGGCAACCTCCGGCACGATCTCCGTAAACGGCATGAACCCCGAGCAAGCGCGCATGGGCAGAGCCTATGGCTATGTGTTTCAGGCGCCTGCACTCTATCCCTGGCGCACGGTGGAACAGAATGTTGGATTGCCCTTGGAGATCATGGGCATTGCCGATGCCGCCTTGCGGGTGAAACGCAATCTTGAATTGGTGAACCTGTCAGGATTTGAAAAGAAGTTTCCGTGGCAGTTGTCGGGAGGGATGCAGCAGCGGGTTTCCATTGCACGGGCGCTTGCGGTTGAACCGAAACTGCTGCTGATGGATGAACCTTTCGGCGCGCTGGATGAAATTGTCAGGGACAAGCTTAACCAGCAATTGTTGGAGCTTTGGGCTGTGACCAAAAAGACAGTGGTGTTTGTAACGCATTCAATTCCCGAGGCGGTTTTTCTGTCCTCCAAGATTGTGGTGATGAGTCCGAGGCCAGGTCGCATTATCGATGTGATCGAAACAAATTTGCCGCGCGACCGCAAACTGGATATTCGCGAAACACCCGAGTTTCTGAAAATCGCCCACCGCGTGCGTGAGGGATTAAAGGCTGGACATAGTTATGAGGACTAGGGGTCGAAGCACAAATAATGTTTTTCCTGTCACCATCGTGTGCCTTGTCATTCTTGTTGTCTGGTATATCGCCTGCGTTCCGATGAACGCGATTGTGGCCCAGCCGAAAATTGATGCGGCGGGGGGTGGCTTTGCAAATGTTGTCAACGTGTCGTGGAGCATGGACCGGCCCGTTCTTCCGGCACCGCATCAAGTGGTGGCTGAGGTGTGGAAAACGGTTTTTACCATTGCGCCGTGGAAAGTTAAGTCGCTGCTCTACCACGTGTGGGTGACGCTTTCATCCACGCTCCTCGGGTTTGCTTTGGGATCGCTGCTGGGTGTGACATTGGCCATCGCCATTGTGCATGTGAAGCTTTTGAACAAAAGCCTGATGCCGTGGATCATTGCATCGCAAACCATTCCTATTCTTGCCATCGCGCCGATGATTATTGTCGTCCTCGGGTCAATCGGGCTTACGGGACTGCTGCCAAAATCCATCATTTCCATGTATCTCTGCTTTTTTCCCGTCACCATCGGCATGGTGAAGGGGCTGACTTCACCTGACATCATGCAGCTTGATCTCATGCGGACCTATCATGCCAGTGTTTTCCAGGTGTTGTGGAAGCTGCGCATTCCTGCCGCCATGCCATTTCTGTTTGCGTCACTGAAAGTGGCCATTGCGATTGCGCTGACCGGGGCCATTGTGGGTGAGTTGCCAACGGGCGCACAGGCGGGGATTGGCGCGCGCATGCTCGCTGGTTCTTATTATGGCCAAACCATTCAGATTTGGGCGGCACTCGTTGCGGCTTCTGCTGCTGCGGCTACTTTGGTTTATGGAGTGGGGGCTGTCGAGCGGGTTGTGGGAAAACGCATGGGAGCACGGGCATGAAACTTTCCGCCGTTCACGATATTCTTGCCCCGGCATTGTTTGGTATTGCGGTGCTGCTGGTGTGGCAATTCTGCGTGCACTATTTCCAAGTGCCCTTTGTGATTTTTCCAGCCCCTTCCGATGTGTGGGCAAAAATGATTGTTTCGGTTCCCCTCCTTTATGTTGATTTTGTGCAGACCTTTGTGCGCGCCGTTGTTCCGGGCTGGATCATGGGATCACTTGCCGGATTTCTGGTGGCGCTGCTGTGCGACCGCTTTGATTTTTTGAAGCGCGGACTGTTGCCACTGGGCAATCTTGCAGCCGCCCTTCCTATCGTGGGTGTGGCACCCATTTTGGTGATGTGGTTCGGATTTGACTGGCAGTCCAAGGCAGCCGTTGTCGTGGTGATGACGTTCTTTCCCATGCTGGTGAATGCGGTGGCGGGCTTGCAAGCCTCAGGTCATCTGGAGCGCGATCTTATGCGCAGTTACGGCGCGAGCTGGTTTCAGACACTCGTAAAACTGCGACTTCCCGCCGCCATGCCTTTCATTTTCAACGCGCTCAAGATCAACTCGACATTGGCCATGATTGGCGCAATTGTTGCCGAGTTTTTCGGGTCACCAATCGTGGGCATGGGATTCCGGATTTCAACCGGGGCCGGAAGTTCGAGTTTGGATTTGGTTTGGGCTGAAATCACCGTGGCAGCCGTGGTGGGTTCAGCATTTTATGGGTTGCTTGTCGTTCTCGAACGCTGGGCAACATTTTGGCATCCGTCTTACAGAACGTAAGCGGGAATTTGAGCAAGCATGGAGGATGACAATAATGAAGAAATATCTATTGGCAGCAGCTGCGGCTGGTGCATTACTCGCAAGTTCCACAGGTGCTTTTGCTGAGGCCGTAAAGCTTCAGTTGAAGTGGGTGACACAGGCGCAATTCGCTGGTTACTACGTGGCGCAGGCCAAGGGCTTTTACAAGGACGCTGGCCTCGACGTGACCATCTTGCCCGGCGGTCCCGATATCAACCCACAGCAGGTGCTTGCCGGTGGTGGTGCCGATGTGGTGGTGGACTGGATGCCATCGGCCTTGGCCACGCGCGAAAAGGGTTCCAAGGTTGTGAACATTGCACAGCCCTTCAAGAAGTCTGGTATGATGCTCACCTGCCGCAAGGATTCAGGCATCACCAAGCCGGAAGAATTCAAGGGCAAGACGCTTGGCGTGTGGTTCTATGGGAATGAATATCCCTTCCTGTCATGGATGAGCCAATTGGGCCTTGCCACAACGGGTGGCGCAGATGGTGTTACCGTGTTGAAGCAGGGTTTCAACGTGGACCCTATTTTGCAAAAACAGGCAGCCTGCATTTCGACCATGACCTACAACGAATATTACCAGATCATCGAAGCCGGCATGAAGGCTGATGAGCTTGTTGTGTTCAAGTATGAAGACCAAGGTGTGGCGACGTTGGAAGACGGCCTCTATGCCATGGAAGACAAGCTGGCAGACCCCGCTTTCGTTGCCACCATGGGCAAGTTTGTAAAGGCCTCCATGATGGGCTGGGATGAAGCCCGCAAGGACCCTGCAGGTGCCGTCAAGATCGTTCTGGAAAATGATGCCTCGGGCTCGCAAACCGAAGCACACCAGACCACCATGATCGAGGAAATCAACAAGCTCACCGAGGGTTCTGATGGCACACTTGATGTGGCAGCCGCCGAACGCACGGTGGACACGTTGATGAAGGGCGGTTCTGATCCGGTCATCACCAAGAAGCCAGAAGGCGCTTGGACAGATGTGGTGATGAAAGCTGCGAAGATGTAATTAACGGGCTTGAAGGGGCGACGCAGGTTGCCCCTTTTTTTTCTTTATACGGAGGAAATCATGACCACACTCATTCGCGGCGGTACTGTTGTCAATCATGATCATTCGGTGCGGACCGATGTGTTGATTGATGACGGGAGGATTGTTGCGATTGGGGACAAGCTTTCCGGCACCACGACGATTGATGCCGGTGGTTGCTATGTAATGCCGGGTGGCATTGATCCGCACACCCACATGGAGCTCATGTTCATGGGCAATGTTTCTGCCGATGATTTCGAGTGGGGAACCAAGGCGGCCCTTTCGGGCGGTACCACCATGATTGTTGATTTCTGCATTCCGGCGCCGGGAGAATCCATGCTCAAGGCCTATCAGGCCTGGCGGCATAAATCGGAAAAGGCTGTGAGTGATTATTCGTTTCACATGGCGGTGACGTCGTGGAGTCCTCAGGTGCATGATGAAATGGAAACCGTGGTGAAGACCTACGGCATCAACACCTTCAAGCATTTCATGGCCTACAAGGGCGCGCTCATGGTGAATGACGATGAGCTGTATAACTCCTTCAAGCGCTGCGCGCAGCTTGGGGCTTTGCCATTGGTGCATGCGGAGAACGGCGATGTGGTGGCGCGCATGCAGGCTGATCTTTTGGCGCGTGGCATCACGGGGCCGGAGGGCCATTCCTATTCACGCCCGCCGGAGGTGGAAGGTGAAGCCACCAACCGCGCCATCATGATTGCGGACATGGCGGGTTCGCCCCTCTATGTCGTGCACACGTCCTGCGAACAGACCCATGAAGCTATCCGCCGCGCGCGGGCGGCTGGCAAGCGGGTTTATGGCGAACCGCTGATCCAGCATTTGATGCTTGATGATTCCGAATATCAGAACAAGGACTGGGATTACGCTGCTGGGCGCGTGATGTCGCCGCCGTTCCGCAACAAGAGCCATCAGGATAGCCTATGGGCCGGCCTGCAATCGGGTTCGCTGTCTGTGGTGGCAACAGATCACTGCTCCTTCACGGTCAAGCAAAAACGCGTTGGTGCGAAAAATTTCACGATGATCCCCAACGGCACAGGTGGATTGGAAGACCGCATGCCTGTGTTGTGGAATGCTGGCGTAAACACGGGCCGCCTGACCAAGGAAGAATTTGTAGCCGTGACCTCATACAACATCGCGCGCATTCTCAACATGTATCCGAAGAAGGGTGCGGTTGCCGTTGGTTCTGACGCCGATATCGTCGTGTGGGATCCGGCCGCCACCAAAAAGATCAGCGCCAAAAACCAGATCAGCCGTATCGAATACAACGTCTTCGAAGGCTATGAATGCCGGGGTGTACCAAAGACGGTGATCTCCCGCGGAAAAATCGCCTGGGACCAAGGCGACATGCGCGCCAAGGCTGGCGATGGAGATTTTGTGGCACGGCAAGCCAATGCACCGGTAAATGTGGCCAATGCGATTTGGAAAGGTGTTACTCAGCCGAAGGGGGTTAAAAGGGTTGAGGTTACGCCATGAGGCCGCTGGTTGTGTCTCTTCGACACCTAACTACAGTTTTGATCGCAATAGGATTCTATAGTAACATTTTCCAAGGTACTGCTAACTCCGCCACCATCGAGGTAGTCAAAATTAATGATGATCTCAATTTAATTGCTATTGAGGGACCAATTGAATATCGCGACGATGTTACGTTTAGACTTAAGAGTTTTGATAGCAAGAAAGCGATCGTAGCTCTTACCAGCCCGGGCGGAAACTTGGATGCTGGTCTAAGTATTGGAAAACAGATACGGGCTAATGGCTACTCAACTATCGTTGGTGCAAAACTTTGTGCTTCCGCTTGTGCCCTCGCTTGGCTCGGCGGTGAGCGGCGTTATATGACATCAAATGCTAGTATTGGTTTTCATGCTGCGTATGTGCGCGATGGAAGCTATGTACGCGAAAGTGGTTTGGCGAACGCGCTTGTCGGATCCTATTTAGCAAAGCTTGGGGTTAACGATGACGCCATAGCGTTCATTACTTCAGCACCCCCGGAATACTTGAATTGGTTGGATATTCGTTCTGCTCAAAAACTTGGAATTGACGTACTGCAGCTCGAAAACGGAAAGATCACTCCTAGTTGGGCGCAAGGAAAATTTGATGACAGCAATTCACGACGAGCTGCAATTAATTTTCATAAGCGTCAGAAAAAGGCAGGAATGACTGGTTTAATTGAGTCTATCAACAGTTGTTACGAAAGGGTAGCGCTGAAAAAAGATTTAAAGTCACTGGAATATTGTCTAGTTCTTGATTGGTCTGCCTCGCGTTTTGACAAAAATATGTCGAAAATGATGAAATTTCCACTTCAAGATTTTTTCATTGAAGATCGGGTGATTGAGAGATTTGACAAGATTTCGAGAATTGTGGATTGGGGGAAAAACGATCAAAAAGACTTTTTTAGGGATACGACAGGTCTTGCGGAAAAACTTTTAGACGATGAAAAAATAGTGAGTGCAGCAACCGAATAACGTAGGTCTTCTATCACCTGCACCAAGTTGGTTTTGCGCCGGTGTCACCATTATCAACCTGCACTAACATTACGACCAGCCTCCTGATCTGGCAGATATGGGAAGGTGCGAGCTCGTGATTCAAGTGGCCGAGGTGGCCAATGTAAAACCAGCCGTTCCAATTGAGAACCTTGAGCGGTCCAAGAATGTGAGCTGCACTTCTTTTTCGTTGTGCATTGCTGGCACCAGTTTACGAACTATACTTGCGCCGGACCTTGCGCCACTGCAAGGTTATCGCTCGGAGGCGCTGGAGTATAGACAGGCCCGCAGGCAAACGCATTGGGAAAACAGTTAGTAACAAAAATATGATCAGCATCATGAGGGATTTTGAGACTAGCAGTCATTTCCGAGCTTGAATTATGGCAAAAGGGTGCGGTCACCCAATCACGCAGTTAAAACTCACGCTGATCCGCTCTTCCTCGGCGCGGTTCATGGGGACTTCGTGTCTTAACCAGCTTTCCCAGAGCATGAGGGTTCCCGCTTGGGGTATTCGACTTTCGTAGATGCTGGTTTTGCGGGGTGGGGCTGCCATCATCATGGCGTGCCTTGGGTCTTCGAACACGATTGGGCTGGCACCTGTTGGTGCGTTCACATAATAGGTGCCGCTTAACACGGCATTGGTGTGAATGTGAGATGTGTGCGAGCCGCCTTGGGGCAGCACGTTGACCCACATGCTGTCGCATATGGGTTTGCCGCCCTGCAAATTCCATTGGAGTGCCTTCGCAAACTTTGCGGCGTGGGTGTGGATGATTTTTTCGAGTCTTGCGAAGGGTGTTGACCGGTCTGCGAGATCATTGATGGAGGCGTAAGATGTATATCCCGCGTATCCATGTCTCTCACACCAGCGCAGGCCCTTAACATCATTCTGGCTTAGGGTAATGGCCGCATCCTCAAGCTCCAGATTGAGGCTCGTAGGATTTGGAATTTCTGCACGGTAGAGCAGGGTTGGGAAAAGGGTTTCAATTGTGTCTGTCATGCCGCCACTTAACCAGCTTGCGGCATGCTGACAAGTGCTTGGGATCATGGCAGTGTTTAATTTCTCGAATCATTGGGGGTTGATCATGGCTGGGATAAAAACGTTCTTTTTGGCGTGCGCAGGCGTCATGCTGTTTTCCGGTGCGGCACAAGCTGCAAAATGCAGCAGCACAGGTGCCGGCTTTGAAGCCTGGAAACCGGTGTTTGCGGCAGAGGCGAAAGCCAAGGGCATCAAGCCCAAGGCATTATCGGCATTGCTCGGCACCACTTACTCAACGGGTACGATCCGCGCGGACCGCAACCAGCACAGTTTCAAACTGTCTCTGCAAGCCTTCATGGCAAAGCGCGGTGCATCAGGTATTGTTGCGCGGGGGCGTTCGTTGAAAAAGGCCAATGCCGCCTTGTTTACCTCGATTGAAAAACGTTATGGCGTGCCGCCTGGACCCCTGCTTGCCATCTGGGGCATGGAGACGGGGTTCGGCGGGTTTACCGGAAACCAGAACACATTGTCTGCCGTAGCCACGCTGGCCTATGACTGCCGCCGCACGGGATTTTTTACGGAGCAGCTCTATTCTGCGCTGAAGCTTGTCGAGCGCGGTGTCATTTCATCCTCCTCCAAAGGGGCCATGCATGGCGAGGTTGGGCAAACCCAATTCATGCCGAAGAATATTTTTCTGTATGGTGCCGATGGTGATGGCAATGGCAGCGTGAACCTGAACTCGAAAGCCGATGCCTTGGCGTCCACCGCCAAATTTCTTGCGGGCCATGGCTTCTCAGCTGGTGGCGGCTATCAGCCAGGCGAAGAAAACTTCGGTGCCATCCAAGGCTGGAATGCGGCCACGGTTTACCAGAAGGCCATTGCCATCATGGGAAAGCGCATCGACGCGCCGTAAAGCCTATTGCTTCGTCACTTTGAGTGTTTTCCAGAAGCGGTCGATGATGGGTTGGTCGCCCTCTACATATTCGGCATCAATACGGGAAATGGCAATGAGGCCGCCATCGCCCACTGCGTAGGTCACAACCTCAAACAGAACTTCACTTTTCGCACGCAGTTTTACGGTGGCGGCGAGACCGTTCATTTCGGTTCCGTCTGACAGCGTGCGCGTGGTTGGCTTGGTTTTCACTTTTGCGCCTGCCTTCACGTCATCTTCCGTAAGCTGGTCAAGCATGAATTGCGCCATTGATTTAGGGTTGAGATTTTTATAGGTTTGAACAATTGCCATGCTGCCCAAGGCGGAGGTCATCAAAATCTGGCGGATATCGTCACTGATATTGGTTGCCGATATGGAAAGATCGCTGCGGTGCTGAAACGAAAAAGCATCTTCGCTATAGGTTGAAAATTCGCTGCGCTTGAGGGTGATTTCGATCTCGGTACCGGTCTTGTTTTTGGTTTTGACTGTTTCACCTGCGTTGATGGACAATTCCTGACCGTCAATCGTCAGCATAAAATCCTTCATCTCTTCGGCCCGCAATGAGCCTGTGTGGTAAAGCAGGAGTGTCAGGCAGAAAATTGTGGCAATGCGCATGGTGATCCCCTGGATTTATTTTAAGAGTTACGCTGGCAAACGCAAGTGCAACTATTCTCCGTGTCGATGTGGCGGCTGAATTGTGAATATGCGTGCAATGGGTGGATGACTGCCTTGCATCTTTCACGGTGGCGGCAAACAGCGCGTGTTGCTAAACACTTTGAATGTCGACAAATGAAACAGGCATTTCCAACCATGCTGCAAGTGGCACCGTTTTTTCGGTGCTGTTTGCGGTCGCTGCCTGCCACATGATCAATGACACCTTGCAGGCCTTGATGCTGTCCATTTATCCCATGCTAAAAACATCCTACGCGCTTAGCTTTGGTCAGGTGGGCATCATCACAATGGTGTTTCAAATCGTTGCATCCGTCACGCAGCCATTGATTGGTCAATACACAGACAAGCGGCCATTGCCCTATTCACTGCCTGTTGCGCCAGCTTGTACATTGGTGGGGTTGGTGCTGCTTGGAATTGCCACATCCTATCCCGCACTTCTGGTCGCAGCAGGCGCCATTGGCATTGGTTCAGCCATTTTTCACCCCGAGGCCTCACGTGTGGCGCGGCTGGCATCGGGCGGAAAATTTGGCATGGCGCAGAGCCTGTTTCAGGTAGGCGGAAACTTTGGAACTGCACTTGGACCACTGCTTGCCGCTGCCATTGTTTTGCGGCATGGGCAGACGAGTGTTATCTGGTTTGGCGTGATTGCCATTGCAGCCGTGATCATTCTCGGTTTTGTCGGGCGCTGGTATGCAGGCCACCTCAACGCAAAATCAGCAACAGTTGGCCAGGTAATTGCTGCCCATGGCCTCAGCGCGCGACGCGTGAACCTGTCGATTGCCATTTTGCTAGCGCTGATGTTTTCCAAATTTGTTTATATGTCGAGCTTTCACAGCTTCTACACCTTCTATTTGATTGAACATTTTCATGTGGCGGTGAAGGATGCCCAGATTCACCTGTTTGCTTTCCTTGGAGCGGTTGCAGTGGGCACTTATGCGGGCGGTCCGATTGGTGACCGGATTGGCCGCAAGGCAGTGATCTGGTTTTCGATTTTGGGCACATTGCCTTTTTCGCTGGCGCTACCCTATGCGAACCTGTTCTGGACAGTGGCGCTTACCATTCCCATCGGTCTCATCCTGTCATCGGCTTTTTCTGCCATGGTGGTTTATGCGCAGGAATTGTTGCCGGGGCGGGTCGGCATGATTTCAGGGCTGTTCTTTGGTTTTGCCTTTGGGGTTGCCGGGATTGGGGCAGCAGTGCTTGGAGTTGTGGCGGACAAGGTTGGCATTGAGTTTGTTTACGGGCTTTGTTCCTTCCTGCCAGCGTTTGGTTTACTTGCGGTTTTCCTGCCGGGTAGTGACGCCTTGAAACAAGCCACATGGGGTTATAACCAAAGCGTCACTTGACCGTTAGCTGTCGAGCGCCCAAATTACTCGAATGACCAGTTCCGCCCTTATTGACCCATTTGGTCGCCATGTCAGTTACCTGCGTGTTTCGGTGACGGACCGCTGCGACTTCCGTTGTGTTTACTGCATGGCCGAGGACATGACATTTTTACCGAAGCGTGATTTGCTGTCGCTGGAGGAATTGGACCGGCTGTGCTCTGCCTTCATTGAAAAGGGTATAAAAAAGCTGCGTCTGACAGGGGGTGAACCCTTGGTGCGCAAGGGTATAATGACTTTGATTGAAGGTCTTGGCCGCCATTTGCGTTCCGGTGCCCTGGAAGAATTGACACTGACCACAAACGGCAGCCAGCTTGCCAAATATGCGGTTGAACTTGTGGCCCACGGGGTAAAGCGGATCAATGTTTCGGTGGATACGCTTGATGCCGTGAAGTTCAAGCAAATCACCCGCTGGGGTGAGCTTGCCAAAGTGAAGCAAGGTATCCGTGCGGCCCAGGCAGCCGGGCTTGCCATCAAGATCAATGCGGTGGCGCTAAAAGGGGTCAACGAGCACGAAATCCCCGATATGATCCGCTGGTGTGGCGATGAGGGCATGGATTTGACCCTCATCGAGACCATGCCGCTGGGCGATATTGATGGCGACCGAACCGACCAGTATTTGCCGCTGTCCGTGGTGCGGGCGAAACTCATGGAGCACTTCACGCTGGAAGACATTCCCTATAAAACCGGAGGTCCGGCGCGCTATGTTGAGGTCAAGGAAACAGGCGGGCGCTTGGGCTTTATCACGCCGCTTACCCATAATTTCTGTGAGAGCTGCAACCGTGTACGCCTGACCTGTACCGGCACGCTTTATATGTGCCTGGGCCAAGAAGATGCCGCAGATTTAAGGGCGCCGCTGCGTGCCTCCGAGGGCAATGGCCTTTTGAATGCCGCCATTGATGAAGCGATTGGCCGCAAGCCAAAGGGCCACGATTTCATCATTGACCGCCGCCACAACAAGCCAGCCGTTTCGCGCCATATGAGTGTGACGGGCGGCTAATCCTGTCATCCTGCTTCCAGCATTCAAGACCGGACTGAATATGGGACATTGCTTCTTTTACGCCTGCGCAAGGCAGCATCGTGTTCCCCTGCTTTTCAAAGGGGATGATTTTGTGCACACTGACATTCGTATTGCCTGAGGAACTTTCATGCCATCAAAATCCAACCTTGTCATCAACTCGCAACGCTTGTGGGACTCGCTCATGGACACCGCCAAATTTGGTGGCACGGCCAAGGGTGGCATCAAACGGTTGACGGTTTCTGACGAAGATAGAAAAGTGCGCGACTGGTTCAAGGCGCAATGTGAGGCGTTAGGCTGCGTTGTCCAGGTTGACAGTGTGGGTAACATGTTTGCGACGCGGGCAGGCAAACGCAAAGACGTGTTGCCGATTGCTTTAGGGTCGCATCTCGATACGCAGCCTACTGGTGGAAAATTTGACGGGGTGCTTGGTGTGCTCGGTGCGCTTGAGGCTTTGCGCACTTTGGTTGACATGGGTTATGAGACAAATGCCCCCATCATGATCGTGAATTGGACCAATGAGGAGGGTTCGCGCTATGCGCCTGCCATGTTGTGTTCCGGGGTTTATGCCGGTGTATTTACCCCGGAGTTTGCCTATTCACGCGAAGACCGTGACGGCATCAAGCTTGGGGATGAATTGAAGCGCATTGGCTATTTGGGATCCGAGCCCGTTGGGTCACACAAGTTTCAGGCGATGTTTGAACTGCATATCGAGCAGGGGCCAATCCTGGAAGCTGAAGAGAAAATGATTGGTGTTGTAACTGGCGTTCAAGGCATGCGCTGGTATGAGGTGACGGTGCGGGGGCAGGAATCTCACACAGGCGCCACCCCCATGCTGTTGCGCAGGAATGCATTGCTGGGTGCTTCTCGCATGATTGAAGCCATACATCAGGTTGGGCTTTCGCATTTGCCTGGGGTGGCTTCTGTAGGCTTGATCGAGAACCTGCCAAACAGCCGCAATGTGGTTCCGGGCGAGGTGTTTTTCACGGTTGATTTGCGCCATCCGGATGAAGCGGTACTGGATGAAATGGAGGCGACGTATCGCGCAGCGCTCGGTCCCATTGCCGAAGCAGAAAAATTGACGTTTGAAGAAAAATGTATCTGGAAATCGCCTGCGGTGAAATTCAATCCGGAGCTGATTGAGTGCGTGCGTCGAGGTGGTGCGCAGGCCGGGTACGAGATGCGCGAGATGGCCTCGGGTGCCGGGCATGATGCGGCCTACATCGCGCGGGTTGCCCCCACGACCATGATCTTCGTTCCCTGTCTCGGCGGCATTTCACACAATGAAGCGGAGTCAACAACGCTGGAAGAATGTGGTGCGGGAAGCCAAGTGTTACTCAATGCCGTGCTTGAATATGATCAAAAATTCACCTGATCTTGCCGCACGCACGCGGGAGATTGCACTTGAGCTGACGTCGTGGCCATCGGTTACGGGGACAAAAGGCGAGGCGGATTTTGCCAATCGTTTGGCTGGCCTGATCGATGGGTTCAATACCACATGGACAGAAGTCATTGAAGATGACGCCGCGCAGCGCTGCAATGTATTTGCGCTCAAACGTGGACGAACAAAACGTACGGTGGTTTTGACAGGGCATTTTGATGTGGTGCCAGTTACGGATTTTGGCTCGCTTGAACCACTTGCATTTGATCCTGAAAAACTGCTGCCCGAAATCATAGCCAGATTGAAAGCCAGTGGTGAAAACTCATTGGCATTGGTAGATTTTGAGAGTGGCGCGTTTCTCCCGGGTCGTGGCCTGCTGGACATGAAGGCGGGTCTTGCAGCAGGGCTTGCGGCTGCTGAATTTTATGATGGGGATGCAAGTATTTTGTTTGTTGCGGTTTCGGATGAAGAAGATCGTTCGGCAGGTGCGCGCAGTGCTGCGCCACGGCTGCGCGAAATCGCCATGCAGCATGATCTTGAAATCGCACTGGTGGTCAATCTTGATGCGATTTCAGATCAGGGCGATGGTGCAAAGGCGCGCGTGGTAACGTTCGGTTCCATTGGCAAGCTGCTGCTCACTGCATTCGTCGTAGGCAAGGAAGCCCATGCAGGTTATCCGCAGGATGGCGCCAATGCGGCCTATCTTGCGGCTGAACTCATTTGTGAATTTGAACTGGCTGCGGAGCTTTCAGAAACCACGGGGTCTGAAGTTGCCGCACCTCCCACGTGCCTCCATGCCAAGGATTTGAAGCGGGGTTACAATGTGACCACACCTGCTGCGTCGTGGATTTACTGGAACACGATGCAGCATAAATCCTCGGCCGCTGATGTGCTTCGCATTTCGCAAAACCTGGCCATGCGCGCAATGGAGCGGGCGGTCCAACGCGTAAATCGCACCGTCTCTGTGATGACATATCGTGACGTTGCAAGCTTTGTGAAGGATGACGAGATTAAAAGAATTGCGACGCAGATTGATGCGTTGGCGCATCTGGACTTTCCAGAGCGTTGCAAACTTTTCACGGAGCAGGTCTGGTTGCAGTCCGGTCTTGTGGGACCAGCGGTTGTCCTCGGCTTTGGTTCCATTCCCTATCCAGCAGTCAGCCTTTCGGATGCTGGTCTTAAGCAAAAAATTTTAGACGCTGTTGATCCGTTTGACTTGGGTTCCGTGAAATATTTTGCGGGGATTTCAGATATGAGTTTCTTCGGAGAAGCGTCTGGAGACTTGAAAGTGGCCGCTGAGAACACCCCGATCTGGGGAACAAGTTTCACCCTTACAGAACCAGCGGGATACCCTTGCATTAATATTGGTCCATGGGGGCGGGACTACCACCATTGGCTTGAGCGGCTGCATGCGCCCTATGCATTCGAAACACTGCCACGGGTCTTGCTTTCAGTGATTGATGCAGTGGTCAAGGCGGGCTAAAAGCCTCCATCATTAACAGGAGAGATATATGAGCATTACACGTATTGGCGTTGGCAAGCGAATGAGTGAAGCGGTTATCCACGGCGGCAAGGTTTATCTCGCTGGTTTTGTGGCAGATAAAGCTGCTGGCAAATCCGTCAAAGAACAGACGGCGGACATTCTTTCCCAGATCGATGCAACCCTTGCCAAGGCTGGCACGGACAAAACGAAGATTTTGAAAGCCAATATCTGGATCACTGACATGGATACCTTTTCCCAAATGAATGAAGCTTGGGATTCCTGGGTTCCGCAAGGCCATACACCAGCCCGCGCAACGGTTGAAGCAAAGCTTGCGGCTGCCGGACTTGACGTTGAAATCATGGTGGAAGCTGCAATCTGAGGCGCCACATTCTCGCCATAGTTAGTCCTATGTTGCGCCGCAACAAAAGAGGGGCTTTTTTATGAAGCGTTTATGTGCAGTTCTATTGGTTGGATTTCTGGCGGGTGGTATTTTTTCTTCAGAGGCTGCGGCCAAGTCGGTTGTCGGTTGGGCATCCTACTACAAAATGGGCAAACGCACAGCCAATGGGGAGCATTATAATCCAAATGGCTTGACTGCAGCGCACCGCAGCCTGCCGTTTGGTACGCGCGTACTGGTGACCAATCTTAAAAACGGAAAATCCGTTATCGTCCGCATCAATGACCGTGGACCGTTTATCAAAGGGCGGGTTATGGATCTGAGTTTTGGGGCCGCCAAAGTTGTTGGACTTAATCAGTCCGGTATCGCTAAAATCAAGTTTACCGTTCTCGGTTAAGGCTTCATTCACCATGATGCCTGAAGCCGTTCAGACCATTACCTACCCTTAACATACTGAGGCCTAGCGTTTGTTCTGAAATTAAGGGGCGTGATGCGTGGATACGGAAAGTGACGAGACCCAATTGATCGCGGGTTCGACGCGAAAGTGTGTTTTGATCGTTGATGACGATGCACTTTTGTGTGAAGTGCTTGCCGAGCTGTTTTCCAACCTCGGCTATGAAACTGTGACGGCTGCGAACGGGGAAGCGGCTTGCGATTTTATTGCCCGCAAAAATCTCATTCTCGCCGTTGTCGACCTGGGCATGCCGAAACTGGATGGTTTTGGCCTGTTGCGCCATATCAGGCAACATCCGCGTACGGTGGATTTGCCGGTTATTATTTCGACCGGAAACAATGACAGGGATTCGATTGAAAAGGCCTACCGTCTCGGCGCGTCATCGTTTGTTACCAAGCCAATCAACTGGGCGCAGTTTGTGTATCACGCAAAATTTGTCATACGCAACGGTGAGATAGAGCGGGATTTGCGCCTGGCCGAAGCGGAGGCTGTCGCCGCAAGCAAAATGAAAAACGGCCTGTTCAGGATATTAAGCCACGAGCTTAAAACACCATTGGTTGCCCTGTGCGGATTGACAGATGTTTTGTCAGATGCGTTGAAGGACAAGGTTGAAGCCATTGAAGCCGAACAGCTTGACCATATCGTGAATGCGTCCCAGCGCCTTAACCGCCTGATCAGCGATATTCTGGTTTTGTCGAAATCATTTTCAGGTCTTTCCAACCTGTCAATTTCCAGGGAAAGCATGGCCGACTTGCTTGATGACAGCATTTTTGGATTACATGCTGCCGCAAAAACCAAGAACCTCAACATCAAGGTAACGCGTCCGAGCAAGGATTTGTCGTTGAAATGTGACAGTCACCTGTTAAGACAAGCCATCCATAAACTCGTCGACAACGCCATCAAGTTTTCACCGGAAGGTGGCACGATTGAAATATGGGCCCATCAAAAACCTGACCGTTCGACAGTGATTTCCGTGCGTGACAACGGACCCGGAATCGCATCTTCCAAACTCGCGGAATGCCTGCAGCCGTTTATCCAGGAAGACATGACCTATGGCCGCATAGCCGAGGGCCTGGGGTTGGGTTTGCCGATTGTAAAATCAATTGCCGAAGCCCACGGTGGCCAACTTATCTGCCAATCCGTGCCGGGGCAGGGCATGGTTGCCGCAATCTGGATTCCTGAAATGGCAGCATCCGCCACAGCGGCAAACGCAGCCTGAGCCATTTGAATCCTCTCGAATTCTCTGACAAAGTGTCTGGAAAGCTTGGGGGGTTATGATGAAAACTGTTTTTACCGACGATCACCGCTTGCACTTTGCGCAAGGTGAAATGTCTGGCGGTGAATTTGTGACACCGTTTGAGCGGCCTTCACGCATGGAATATATTTTGCGCGAACTCAAGGCACGTAAAATGAATGATATCGTGGGACCTTCACCACTGGACATGAAGGCCGTGGCAAAAATCCATGACAAGGGGTTTCTGAAATTCCTGCAGAATGCCTGGAGTGAGTGGCAGGCAGCGGGCTATCGTGGTGAAATCATGCCAACCGGTTTTCCAGCGCGCAGTTTGCGGCAGCGCTGTCCGCAACATATTGATGGCAAAGTTGGATATTACATACATTCCGTTGAAACCTGTATAACGGTCGGCACATGGGATGCGGCGAAAGCCTCGGCCTCGGTTGCTCTTACTGCGCAAAAACTGATTGCCAATGGTGCGCATTCGGCCTTTGCCCTGTGCAGGCCACCCGGACACCATGCCCATGATGATCTCTACGGCGGCTATTGCTTTTTGAACAATGCGGCAATTGCTGCACAGGCTTTCCGGGATTCTGGTGCGGAACGGGTTGCCATCCTTGATGTGGATTTCCATCATGGCAACGGTACGCAAGATATTTTCTATGACCGGGCAGATGTGTTGTTCTGTTCCCTGCATGGTGAGCCGCAAACAGCCTATCCGTACTTCCTGGGCTACAAGGATGAGCATGGTACCGGCAAAGGTGAAGGCTTCAACTTCAACTATCCGATGTCGGCGGGAACAAGCTATGAACGTTGGAAGAGGGCGTTGGGAAATGCCTGTGGCAAAATCAGGACATTTTCACCCGACGCGCTTGTCGTATCCCTGGGTGTTGATACCTATGAGCATGATCCCATCAGCTATTTTAAACTGAAATCTGATGATTTCCGGGATTATGGCGCGCGAATTGCCAAGCTCAAACTGCCAACCCTGTTTGTGATGGAGGGTGGGTATGCAATTGAGGCCATTGGCGTCAATACTGTGAATGTGCTGGAAGGGTTTCTAAATTTTTGAAAACGACTGTTTTGCCATAGTATTAGCTGCTTTGTGTCAAGCGGCCGCCGCAATCATTTTTTATAAGTAAGATATAAGTTTAGCTAGGAACTCACATGAAACATTTTTTGATTGCTGGTTTACTTGCTGCCATTGGTACCATAGCGCTTGTTGGCCCAGCTCACGCAGGCAGCAAATACTGCTATTATAACCCTGATGATCCTGATTGTTATGATCAGGGTGGTTATAGTGATGGTGGCGAGCCGTTTCCTCTTCCGCCCCCTCCACCAAGGCCCCGTTATGATGACAATGGATATGGCCAGGATGATTATAATGATGGCGATGTATATTCTGAGCCGCGCCCACGACGTCCGGTTTATCAGGCGCGATCAAGGTGTGAGGCAATAGGTCAAAGCTTGCGGCAGTATGGATACCGTCGCATTCGCGCAACTGTTTGCGATCGCAACAATCGTAACAAATATGACGCTTATCGCGGACATACCCGGTATCAAATCAAGGTAAAGGCCAGTTCGGGCAAGATTATCTACGCAGTCCCCCAATAACCCAGACAGTACTATCTTAACGGTCCGCCTCAAAAAGCAGGCCGTTTTTGTTTTGTGGTGAACCAGCCTTTTGAGGCTTTTTCAAAAGCGAGGCCGATGCGGAAGACACCTGCATCATCCCATGGTTGCCCTACGATCTGTATCCCTGTTGGAATGCCCGCAGCGGTAAAGCCAGATGGTACGGCGAGCACCGGGCAGTTGTGCAGCATGTTGAATTGATGCGCCATTTCCCACCCAAACTCGGCATCGGCATTCTTGCCATTTACTGTGAAACTATTGTCCCACGGATCGTGATCGGCCTTCACAGCTGCCAAGTTGTTGGTGGGGCAGATGAGAACGTCGTGACCGTTGAGTATGGGGCCAAGCGTTTGATACATGATGTTTGCGCGCGCCCATGGCTTGTAGACGTCGTCAATGGTGGAATGACGCTCGGCGGCCCCTGCAAACTTCAAGGCATATTCGGTCATAAGATGCGCATTCTCCTTGCGGTGCCAGATTGTTTGGCGGCCGAAGTTCATGCTGTTGTACCAATGGATTGCATCCTCATCGACCGCCTTGGTCCAACCCAAGTCAACCTCTTCAACGCACGCGCCCAAAGAGCGAAACATCTCAACCGCAATCAAGGTGTTGCGCTGGACTTCTGGATCAACTTCAACATAACCAAAATCCAGTGAGTAGGCGATTTTCCAGCCTTTGATGCTGTCTGCTTTGAGCGAAAGTTTTACGCGGTTGCGGATGGAGTCATGATCTAACGGATGTGGACCCGATGTTATGTTTTGCATGAGGGCTGCATCGGCAACACTGCGCGTCATAGGCCCGCAATGGTTGAAGCGGTCGAAGTTGTTGGGTGCGCCATCAGGGTTGCGACCATGGGGAGGTTTGAACCCCACCGTTCCGCAAGCTGATGATGGAATGCGGATGGAGCCGCCGATGTCAGTTCCGGTGGCAAGCGTGGTGAACCCTGCGGCAAGGGCTGCACCTGATCCACCAGA
Source organism: Rhodobiaceae bacterium (assembly GCA_031417195.1). Lineage (GTDB taxonomy): Bacteria > Pseudomonadota > Alphaproteobacteria > Rhizobiales > Aestuariivirgaceae > Aestuariivirga. The sequence goes on along the minus strand of JANOVC010000004.1, from coordinate 76,198 downwards.
TGATCCACCGGGGCCATAGTCCAATCCCCATGGATTGCGCGTGATGCCCCATTGGCGCGAATGGGTGACACCTGAGAGGCAGAACTCCGATGTTGTGGTGCGACCAAAAACAATTGCCCCGGCTTTTTCCAGGCGCTCGATTTGCGGATCGGAATGATCATCGATGTTGTTTGCGAAGATCAGCGAGCCATGGGTGGTGCGCTTGTCTTTGACGCGCTGGGCGTCCTTGACAAGCAATGGAATGCCCTCAAACGCACGGGGTTTGCCTCCTCGCTTTGCATACATCTCCTCAGCAACTTTGGCTTTGGTGAGCGCTTGTTCGAAGTAACAATCGGCGAGACAGTTGATTTTGCCATTCAACTTCTCACTGCGGGCAATCATGACCTTCATCAATTCAACAGGTGAGATTTTCCGCTTCTTGAAAAGTTGCAAAATTTCGATTGCAGAGCTGTAGGCAAGATCGTCACTGGTCATGGACAGAACTCATGGGTTAGACTGTATGACAGTTTGAACCATTATGAGGGAACAAGTCCATGGCTGGGAAGCTTGAGGGTCGCGTGGCGTTGGTCACATCCGCGGGGCAGGGCATTGGCCGTGCGTCTGCAATCGCGTTGGCGAATGAGGGGGCAAAGGTGTTTGCCACCGATTTGCGGGAAGACCTGTTCCAAGATATTTCAAAAGACCATCCCAACATCACGGGATTCGGACTGAACGTTATGGAGCAAAATGCGGTGGATGCGGCATTGAAACGCACAGGCCCCATTGACATTCTGTTCAACTGCTCGGGATTTGTGCACAATGGTACGATTCTGGACTGCACTGAGAAGGATTGGGACTTCTCGTTTGACCTCAATGTGAAGGCGCACTATCGCATGATCAGGGCCTATCTGCCGGGCATGTTGACAGCGGGCAAAGGCAATATCATCAACATGGCGTCCGTTGCATCTTCAATCAAAGGTGCGCCCAACCGATTTGTATATGGTGCCAGCAAAGCTGCTGTTATCGGCCTTACCAAGGCGCTGGCCGCTGATTTCGTGGCCAAGGGCATTCGCTGTAATGCCATTTGCCCCGGTACGGTGGAAACGCCGTCGCTTTATGACCGCATGCGGGCGCAAGGTGACTTCGAAAAAGCCAAGGCGGCCTTCATTGCGCGCCAGCCCATGGGGCGTTTGGCGCAGCCTGAAGAAATTGCACAGATGGTGATTTATTTGGCAAGTGATGCCTCGGCTTTCATGACAGGACAGGCGCTGATCATTGATGGCGGCTGGTCGCTTTAAGTCACCCATTGGCAAGCGCAATTTATACCAATAGGATACTTTCCTGAATGCCGGGAACACGGCACGGGGAGAGAACAAATTGGTGACAGGCAAGGCAGCCATTCAGGCAGTCGGCGTTTCGAAGGTTTTTCAATCGGCGGGTCAGGATAGTCTCAAGGCGCTCGACGATGTTTCAGTGGCCATCCGCGAGAATGAATTTTTCACGCTCTTGGGTCCTTCAGGCTGCGGAAAAACAACCCTTCTGCGCTTAATCGCTGGGTTTGATTTTCCGACGGATGGCGACATTCTTCTCTATGGCGAGAACATCGCTCCCTTGCCGCCTTACAAACGGCCTGTGAACACCGTATTCCAGAGCTATGCGCTTTTTCCACATATGACTGTTGCGCAAAATATTGGCTTTGGCCTCGAAATGCTTGGCAAGCCGCGCGACGAGATTAATGCCCGCGTCAGCGAAATGCTGGCGCTAGTGCAAATGGACAGCATGCGCAACCGCCGGACCAGCCAGATATCCGGTGGCCAGCAGCAGCGTGTTGCGTTGGCGCGCGCCCTTGCTCCCAAGCCAAAAGTTTTGTTGCTCGACGAACCACTTTCAGCGCTGGACTACAAGCTGCGCAAGGAAATGCAGATCGAGCTGAAGCGGCTGCAACACGAGACCGGGATCACATTCATTTTTGTCACCCATGACCAGGAAGAAGCGCTCACCATGTCAGACCGCATCGCCGTCATGAGCAAGGGGCGCATCCTTCAGGTAGGGAGCCCACGCGATATTTATGACCGGCCTTCGGAACGTTTTGTTGCTGACTTCATCGGCGAGACGAATTTTCTGGAGGGCGCATTGGTGAGTACCGCGAAGGACAAAGGGAAGGTCAAGCTTGTTGCCGGGCCAGTGATTGACGCCATGATTCCGGAGGGGCTCAAGTCTTCTACGAAGGTGACTGTGGTGGTGCGACCGGAACATGCGCTGATTGGCAAGCCGACAAAGGCGTCTGTTTTGAAAGGTGTTCTGGGTAACATTGTCTACTTCGGCACAGATACGCATTATCATGTTAAACTCGAAGGCGGCGGTGAGTTCACCGTGCGCCAGCAGAATAACCAAATCACCAATGGCAGTTTTATGGTGGGTGACAAGGTTGGGTTGGCGATATCACTTGGCACTGCCCAAGTGTTGCGGGATTGATGTCATGGGGTCTGCGCAAGACATCGTAACGTCAGAAGAGCGCCGAGATATTCGTAACCGCTGGCTGCTGTCAGCACCGGCCCTTTTTCTGATAGCCATTGCCGCCATCGGCCCACTGTTCGTGGTGCTGCTCTATTCCGTAATGCTCAAGGGTGACTATGGCGATGTGAAGTTCTGGAGCTTTTCACGCGATGGCTGGTTCGAGGTTTTCTTTCAAAAAGATATTTTCGATGACACGGTGTCATGGGCAGATGCGCATATTATTGTACTTTGGCGCTCCATCAGGCTTGCATCTTACACGACACTGCTGGCACTAGTACTCGGTTTCCCAACGGCTTATTTCATTGCTACGCGTGACGAGCACCGGCGTGATGTGTGGCTGTTTCTGATCACCATTCCATTTTGGACCAATTTGCTCATCCGCACATTTGCCATACAGGAGTTGATCCGCAATGAAGGTCTGGTGAATTCAGTCTTGCTGGGTCTTGGTGTCATCAGCACACCAATTCAAATGATGTACACGGATTTTGCCGTCATGCTGGGCATGGCCTATGTGTTCCTGCCATTGATGGTTTTGCCGCTCTATTCCAGCATGGAGAAAATGGATTTCAGACTGGTTGAAGCGGGTTATGACCTCTATGCGGGACGGTTCCAGGTTTTACGGAAAATCATCATTCCGCTGGTGAAACCTGGCATCATTGCCGGATCCATTCTAGTCTTTATTCCGGCGCTTGGTTCCTATGTCACGCCGCGCATGTTGGGTGGAGGAAAGATTCTCATGCTGGGCAACCTGATTGACCTGCAGTTTGACCAGGGACGCAACTGGCCGCTGGGTGCTGCTCTTTCCATTACACTGATGGCCATCGTGATGGTGGCGTTGCTGTTCTATGTGCGCAATGCATCAAAGTCGGGAGCGGGGCATGGATAAGGGGTTTTCCATTCGCCGCATGCCGGGCTTCACGTTCATTGCGGTGGCCTGTTTCCTGTTTCTCTATCTGCCGGTTATCACGCTTTCGATTTTTGCTTTTAACGCTGGTGAATCAATTGCGCTGTGGAAAGGGTTTTCCATGCGCTGGTTTGTGGCGGCTTGGGCAAATACCGATGTACGTGAAGCCGCAACCCGGTCATTTCAGGTGGCGTTTGTTGCAGCGACCTGTGCAACGATTGCTGCAACCATGGCGGCGATCGCCACAACACGCACCGCTCCCTACCGGGGGCTCACTTTCAAGTTTGCCTTCATCAACCAACCTCTGATGGTGCCTGAAATTGTGACTGCGGTAGCCCTTCTCATTGTCTTTTCGCGCATCAAGGTTTGGACGGGGTATTCAGGCATTGGCTATTTGTTTCTGGCGCATTCCGCCTTTTGCATTCCCTTTGCCTATATGCCAATCCGTGCGCGGCTTGAAAGCATGGATCTTACGCTGGAGAAGGCTGCAGCTGATCTCTATGCGCCGCCGTGGGCGGCCTTCCGCTACGTTACCTTTCCGCTTTTGTGGCCCGGAATTCTGTCTGGGTTCATGCTCGCCTTTGTCATTTCACTCGACGATGTTGTGATTACAAATTTGATCAAGTCGGGTGGGCAGGAAACCTTGCCCACCTATATGCTCGGCCAAATCAAGCGCGGGGTAACCCCGGAAATAAATGCGATCTCGGTTGTCTTTCTCTTGCTCTCAATCGTGGTCGTTACCGTGTTCTTTTTTGTGAACAAGAAAAAAGTTTGAATTAAAACAACGACCAAAGGAGACTGACATGAAGTGGATACTAAAGGCGGCACTTTTAGGCGCTGCAATGATGACAATGCCGACGATGGCTTTGGCAGATGGACAACTGAATATTTTCAACTGGGGCAACTATACCAGCCCCGAGATGATCAAGAAGTTTGAAGCGAAGTACAACGTCAAGGTCACGGTCACGGACTATGATTCCAATGACAGCGCCCTTGCAAAGATCCGTGCTGGCGGCCATGGCTTTGACATGGTTGTGCCTTCGGCTAACTTCCTGCCGATCTGGATCAACGAAGGGTTGCTGTTGGAAACCCGGCCAGATCAAATGGAAAACTTCAAGAATGTTGACCCAAAATGGGTTGATGTGGAATTTGACAGGGGCCGCCGTTATTCGGTTCCATGGCAATGGGGCACAACAGGAATGGCGGTGAATTCGTCTGCCTATTCCGGTGACATTGATACCTCAAATATCATTCTTGATCCGCCACCGGAATTGGCTGGAAAACTCAATGTTGTTCCGGAAATGAGCGACGTGTTGACGCTTGCGATCATGAATGTGGGCGGTGAACCCTGTACAGGCGATAAGGAAATCCTGAAAAAGGCACGCGACAAGTTGGTCGCGGCAAAGCCAAAGTGGCTATCGATGGATTACTCCACGATGGACAAGTTCGTGAAGGGTGACCTGATGGGTGGCCTGGACTGGAACGGCATTGTTTTCCGTACACGCCTGCAAAATGACAAGATGCGCTATGGGTATCCCAAAGAAGGCTTTATCGTCTGGATGGATAATCTCACGGTTTTGAAAGATGCCAAGAATGTTGAGAATGCGAAGCTGTTCCAGAATTTTGTGATGGACCCTGAAAACGCCGCCATGCTCTCGACGTTTGCCCGCTATGCAAATGGCATCAAGGGTTCGGAAGCCTTTATGCCTGAAGACATGAAGACAGCGCGTGAAATTGTCATTCCACCGGAGCTTGTCGCCAAGGGCAAGTTCAGCTTGGCGTGTGAACCTGCTGTTACGGAAATTTACACCAAGATTTGGACTGACCTTTTGAAGTAAGGTTTGACGTCGTTTGCCCCGGCGGGAAACTGCCGGGGCTTTTTTATTTTGAGGAGCCCACATGCCATCCTATAAAAATTCCGACGTGATACTACCCATCATGCAGGGTTCGCCGCCTGCACTGGTGCCGCCAAAACTGGATTGGGACCGGCCACCGTGGAACCGTTGGGCGTTTCAGCATGTGCGCGAGATTTTGCCGACGGCTGAGGTGTGGCGGGGGAATGGGCCGGTGCGCGTGCTGCCACGGGCCGATGTGGATTTGGACGGTCTCGCAGTTGTCGATTGTGCGGGTAGTCCCAGCACTCTGGCGGGTCTGCTTGATGAGACGTACACGGATGGTTTTCTGATTTTGAAGAATGGTGCCATTTCCTATGAGCGTTATTTCAATGGCATGGCCGAACGCACACTGCATCTCTCGCAGTCGGTTGCAAAGTCATTTACGGGCATGCTTGCCGGGATTCTGATGGCGCGTGGGCTTTTTGACGTGAACGCGTTGGTTACAACCTATCTCCCCGAACTGGAGCAAACGGGGTGGCGCGGGGCAACGCTGCAGCAGGTACTTGACATGACAACGGGCACGCGATTTTCGGAAGAATACACCAATCCCTATTCCGACATTGGTCAATTAGATGTGGCCAGCGGGTGGAAGCCCGTGCCGCCTGACAGTGATTCCGCGTTTAAATGGCCGCATCATATGTGGGAACTTATCACTGGTTTGACGGAAGTTGACCGTCCCCATGGCGACCTGTTTACGTACCGTTCCATCGAAACCGATGTGTTGGGATTTTGCCTGGAACGTGTAACGGGCAAGCGTCTGCCACAGCTTTTGTCGGAAGAGATATGGCAAAAAGCGGGCATGGAAGAAAGTGCTTGCTTCACGGTGGACAGTTCAGGCTTTGCCCTTGCAGACGGCGGACTGAATGCGACTCTGCGGGATTATGGGCGCTTTGGCCAGATGATATTGGAACAAGGTGCCAGTGTCATTCCACCGTCATGGATTGAGACTACGCGTGCTGGTAACCATGGTATTTTCAAAGAACCCTATACTCTCTCATTGCCGCAGGGCGCTTACAAGAATCAGTTCTGGATTGAAGAGCCCGTATCACGTGCGGTTCTTGCAAAGGGTGTATTCGGCCAGCTCATCTACATCAACTGGGATTACAATATGGTGGCTGTGAAGCTTTCCAGCATGCCTGACTTTCTCAATCGACCTGCTGATGTCGCAATGATTGCGGCTCTCCACGGGATTGGCCGCACGCTGACTTAAATCGTGATGCCAGGCAGCTTAAGCCCCTGTTCCCTCGCGCAATCCTTGGCGATCTGATAGCCAGCATCAGCGTGGCGCATGACGCCGGTTGCGGGGTCGTTCCATAACACGCGTTCCAACCTGCGTGCAGCATCGTCCGTGCCATCGGCCACGACAACCATGCCGGCATGTTGCGAGTAACCGATGCCAACGCCGCCGCCGTGATGGATAGACACCCATGTGGCACCGGATGCGGTATTGAGCAGCGCGTTGAGCAGTGGCCAATCGGATATTGTATCTGAGCCATCCAGCATCGCTTCGGTTTCGCGGTTGGGGGATGCAACGGAACCTGAATCCAGATGGTCACGGCCAATCACGATGGGCGCATCCACTTCGCCGTTTTTGACCATCTCATTGAAGGCCAACCCCAAGCGATGGCGCTGCCCGAGACCTACCCAGCAGATGCGGGCAGGCAGGCCTTGGAAGGCAATGCGTTCGCGCGCCATGTCGAGCCAGTTGTGCAAATGCTTGTCGTCGGGGATCAACTCTTTCACACGTTGATCTGTTTTGAAAATATCTTCCGGATTGCCGGAGAGGGCCGCCCAGCGGAAGGGGCCGATGCCACGGCAGAACAGCGGGCGGATATAGGCGGGCACAAAGCCCGGAAAATCAAAGGCGTCTTTAAGGCCCATTTCGAGGGCCATCTGGCGAATGTTATTGCCGTAGTCGAGTGTCGGCACACCCATCTTCTGGAAGTCCAGCATGGCCTGCACATGGATTTTCATGGAGGCCATGGACGCGGCTTTCACGACTTGCGGGTCAGAGATGCGTTTGTCCTCCCATTTGGCCAGTGTCCAACCAATTGGCAGGTAACCGTTGACGGGATCGTGAGCCGACGTTTGATCGGTAACAGCGTCTGGCTTGATGCCGCGCTTTACCATATCGGGCAGAATCTCAGCGGCATTGCCAAGTACGCCAATCGAGATTGGTTTGGGCGAATGTTTGATCATCGCAATCGCTTCATCAATGTTTGCAGCTTGCGTGTCGAGGTAGCGGGTGCGCAGCCGCATCTCGATGCGAGAGGGTTGGCATTCGATGGCAATCATGGAAGCGCCTGCCATGGTGGCGGCCAAGGGCTGTGCGCCGCCCATGCCGCCAAGACCCGCCGTCAAAAACCATTTTCCCTTGAGGTCGCCACCATAATGCTTGCGGCCCACTTCGGCGAAGGTTTCATAGGTGCCCTGCACGATGCCTTGGGTGCCGATGTAGATCCACGATCCCGCCGTCATCTGACCGTACATCATCAGGCCTTTTTTATCGAGTTCGTTGAAATGATCCCAAGTTCCCCAATGGGGCACGATGTTTGAATTGGCAATCAACACACGTGGTGCGTCCTTGTGGGTGCGGAAAATACCCACGGGCTTGCCGGATTGCACCAGCAGCGTTTCATCATCCTCAAGCGAGCGAAGTGATGCCACGATCTGGTCATAGGCTTCCCAATTGCGTGCGGCGCGCCCGATGCCGCCGTAGACAACGAGTTCCTCGGGGCGTTCGGCCACACCGGGATCGAGATTGTTCATCAGCATACGGAGCGGTGCTTCCGTGAGCCAGGACTTGGCGCTGATTTCTGTGCCCCTGGGGGATTTGATACTGCGGGTATTATCGCGACGGGTGTTCATCGGGGTTTTCCTTGGGCGTTGGTTTTATAGCGGTTGTAAAGCGCATAGCGGCTGGCGGGATATATGAGCGTGGCAACGGTGACCACGAGGCCTTTGCTCCAACTCCTGCGATGGAGAGCAAGACAGGGCTCATCGGCAGAAATACCCAATAAGAGTTGCTGTGTATCATCAGGACTGATGGCTGATACGGAATGCTCGAGCTCATCGACGGGTATCGTGTTCAAGAGATATGCGGTCGGCGTTTGCTTGGTAAAATTCTGAATCAGAAAGTCAGCAGCGATCAAGGGGTTTACCCAGCGATATTCGAGTTGAACGGATACACCGTTTTCTTCATGCACAACGACGAGGTGAAACAGGTTTTGCGGATTGATCCACTCAAACTCTTCGGCGAGTGCTGCATTGGCCATAGTTGTTTCACGCGAGATCAGCCGTGAGGTGTGCGTGTGGCCGCGGGCCTCGATTTCCTCGGCGATATTGCGCAGTTCCATCATACTGGTGCGGGCGGCCTGTTCCTTTACGAAGGTGCCGACACCGGGCACGCGGGCGAGGTAGCCATCGCCTGCGAGTTCACGCAAAGCGCGGTTTGCGGTCATGCGGCTGATGCCGAAGCTTTCAACGAGTTCATTTTCCGATGGCACGCGTGTTCCCGCTGCCCAAGTGCCTGATGCGATGTTGGCCAGGATATGATCTTTCACCTGTAGATAGAGGGGTTGCATGACGTTCACGAGAATTTACCCCGCACAAGCTCACCATTTTTAATGACGGCGGCGAGTGGATTGAAGCCCAAGGGGTAACTCAGGTCGCCGGGGCGCTCTGCGTCCCACAACACCAGATCAGCCTTCTGACCTACCGCAATGGTGCCGCGATCTTTCAGGCCAAGGGCGCGGGCGGCGTTTGCGGTGACACCCATCAGGGCTTCTTCGGGGGTAAGGCCGAACAGCACGCAGGCCATGTTCATGATGGTGAGAATGGAATTTACGGGCGAGGAGCCGGGGTTCAGGTCCGTCGCGATAGCAATCGGGACTTTATGTTTGCGCAGGGCGGCCACCGGCGGGGATTGTTTTTCGCGTAAGTAGTAAAACGCACCGGGCAGGAGAACAGCAACAGTGCCGGATTTGGCGATGGCCTCGACACCCTCCTCATCGAGATATTCGATGTGGTCAACCGAAAGCGCATTGAAGCTGGCTGCGAGTTTTGCCCCACCGAGATTTGAGAGCTGTTCAGCATGGAGCTTGACGGGGAGGCCATGCTTTTTGGCCGCCTCAAACACGCGCCTTGTTTCTTCAACCGAAAAGGCAATGCCTTCACAAAATGAATCAACCGCATCGGCCAAGCCTTCTAAAACAATCTTCGGAATCGCTTGATTGCAAACGATATTCAGATACTCCTCATGATTTTCCTTAAACTCTTGAGGGAACGTGTGAGCGCCCAAAAATGTGGTTCTGACGTCCACCGGGCGGAGTGTTCCGAGCAACCTTGCCACGCGCAGCATTTTCATTTCGGTCTCGATATCAAGGCCATAACCGGACTTGATTTCAATGGTCGTTACGCCTTCGGTTAGGAGTGAATCAAGTCGCTTTAATCCAAACTCTTTGAGTTGTGTTTCGGATGCGGAACGAGTTGATTTCACGGTGGACATGATGCCACCGCCAGCCCTGGCAATATCGGCATAGGCCGCCCCATTGAGGCGCATTTCAAACTCATTGGCGCGGTTCCCTCCGTAAACCAAATGGGTATGGCAATCGATCAATCCGGGGGTCAGCAGCATTCCCTTGCAATCTATTGATTTGCCTTTCGGAGTACCCGTTTCAAGTGATGCAATCACGCCCTCCTCAACCCGCACGGAGCCGTTCTCGATCAGGCCGTAGCCGTCCGTCATCGTAGCGATGCGTAAATTGGTGAGGATCACAGGTTTTCGCTACTTGTATAAGGTTGTATATACAGTATAGTTCCGAGCATGTCGCAACGCAAGTTCCATTTCGCATCGGCGCTCACGTCTTCCGGTTGGGAGACGGATGTTGATATTGGCATAGGTGAAAATGGTGTGATTGAGAGTGTTGAAGCACGTGCCACGCAAGGCGAATACATCAAGGGCATCGCCATCCCCGCCATCCCCAACGTGCATTCCCATGCCCACCAGCGTTTGATGGTGGGACTGGCCGAACGGGCCAGTGCCGGTACCGATAGCTTCTGGACATGGCGCGAACTGATGTATGGTTTCGCTCTGAAGCTTTCGCCGGATGATCTGGAAGCTGTCGCCGCCCAAGTCTATGTGGAAATGCTCAAGGCCGGGTTCTCATGTGTCGGTGAGTTCCAGTATTTGCACCACCAGCCCGATGGATCGACCTATGACAGCATTGCCGAAATGTCCCTGCGGTGTCTCTCTGCGGCTGAACAGACGGGTATTGCCATTACACTGCTGCCCACATTCTACAAGCATTCGGGCTTTGGTGGAAAAATCGCAATGGCAGGCCAGCGGCGCTTTGTGAATGGTCCGGACCGCTATCTCGAAATCTACGAAGCGTTGAAATCTGCCTGTCACGCAAACCCCCTGTGGAGGCTTGGCATTTCGCCGCATAGCCTGCGGGCCGTGACGCCAGAATTTTTGAAAACCGTTCTTGAAGCAATCGATAATGATACGCGGATTCATATCCATGTGGCCGAACAGGTTCAGGAAGTGGAGGAATGCCTGTCCTGGAGCGGCAGGGGCCCGGTTGAGTTCCTGCTTGATGAATTTGATGTCTCACCCCGCTGGTGCGCCATTCATGCAACCCATATGACGGCGATTGAGACTGCAGGTCTCGCCCAGTCCGGTGCCGTTGCAGGTCTCTGTCCCACAACGGAAGCCAATTTGGGTGACGGGATTTTTCCTGCCGGTGAATTCATGAAACAGGGCGGCGCCATTGCCATTGGCAGTGATAGCCAGATCAGTATTTCGCCCGCCGAAGACCTGCGCATGCTGGAATATTCCCAGCGCCTGCGCGACCATACGCGCAATGTGCTTGCATCCGGTGCAGGCGCATCAACGGGACGTACATTGCTTGATGCCGTGCTGAAGGGCGGGGCGCAGTGTCTGGACCAGCCGATGGGCGCCCTCAAAGCGGGCATGCGCTGCGACATTACAGTGCTTGATGATGCCTGCCCCACGATAGTCGGACGTGAAAAAGACGATGTGATCGATACATGGATCTTCTCCGCTGGCAATGCCGCCGTGAAAGATGTGATTGTTGGCGGGAAACACGTGGTGAAGGACCGCCATCATTTTGATGAAGACCGAATTCAAAAAAGATTTACCGAAACCGTGAGGCGACTGTCATGAAGATTACCATTGGCGAAACGGCAATTTCGCTGGAACATGTGAAAGCAGCTTTGGCCGGACCCGTTTCAGTGACGCTTTCAGAAAATGCAAAAGGCCTCATTTTAAAAAGCGCTGAAACAGTGGCACGGTTGTTGAAGACAGGGGACGCGATTTATGGCGTGAATACAGGGTTTGGAAAGCTGGCAAAAACCCGCATCGCCGAAGCCGATCTCTCGAAATTGCAAATCAATATCGTGCGCAGCCATGCGGCCGGTGTTGGCGCTGCCCTTGATGAAGGCGTCGTGCGTTTGGTCATGCTTCTCAAAATCAATGCGCTATCGCAAGGTGCATCCGGCATTTCGCTTGCCGCGATGGATGCAATGGTGGCATTGATCAACGCAGATGTGCTGCCTGTCATCCCCGGGCAGGGATCCGTTGGCGCATCGGGTGATTTGGCGCCGCTTGCCCATTTAAGCCTCGTGCTGATCGGTGAGGGCAGGGTCATGATGAATGGCTTTTCATTGAGCGGGCTTGAGGGGCTGAAAGCTGTTGGCTTGAAGCCTGTCGCCCTCGGCCCCAAGGAAGGCTTGGCGCTCTTGAACGGCACGCAGGTGTCAACGGGGCTTGCGCTTTATGGCTTGGTTGCCGCGGAACGCAATGCGGCGGGTGCCATTCTGGCGGGTGCGCTGTCCATTGATGCCGTGATGGGATCTGACACGCCGTTTGATCCCCGCATTCATGCGCTTCGTCCGCATCCCGGCCAGATCCTGGCCGCATCCCACTACCGCCGCCTGCTTGTTGGCAGTGCCATTCGTGCGTCGCACCTGGTCGATGACGAGCGTGTACAGGACCCCTATTCCTTCCGTTGCCAGCCGCAGGTGATGGGAGCCTGTCTTGATGTGTTGGCCAATGCGGCGCGTACATTGATGATCGAGGCCAATGGGGTCTCCGATAATCCGCTGGTGTTTGCCGAGGATGGCGCGGTGCTGTCGGGTGGCAATTTCCATGCGGAGCCTGTGGCCTTTGCGGCTGACATGATTGCGATGGCGGTTGCTGAAATGGGCTCGCTTTCCGAGCGGCGGATTGCGGCACTGATTGATTCAACAATCTCCCTGCTGCCGCCGTTTCTCATTCGCAATCCCGGCCTGAATTCCGGTTTCATGATTCCCCAATGTACTGCGGCAGCGCTGATGAGCGAAAACAAGCAGATGTCGCATCCGGCGTCCGTCGACTCAGCGCCCACCTCTGCCAATCAGGAAGACCACGTGAGCATGGCCACCCATGGTGCGCGCAGGCTTGGCCCGATGAACGCCAATCTCTCGCGGATCATTGCCATTGAATTGATGGCTGCGGCGGAAGGCATCGAATTCCGCCGTCCGCTTGCATCATCGGTTCATTTGGAGGATGCACACGCGCTCGTTCGCAGCCGTGCGGCGTCGCGCGAGCAGGACCGGGAATTTGCAACCGATATTGAAGCGATTGCAGGGATGATTGAGAGTGGTCGGTTTCAGGCCTTGGTGCCGAATCTTTTAAAGGAGCTTCATCAGGTTTAAAGCATGGCTTTATTCACATGTCAGGTTGCAGCAAACGCTGAAGAAGAGCTGCAAGCGTTCCTGCTTCGCACATGGTCAACTTTGTGCCAACATGTTGTTTTATTGATGACCTGTAAATCGGCCACATCGTTTTTTGCATGGTGCGCCCCTGTTCTGTGATGGCAATGACCTGACCGCGCCCATCTTCATCACAGGGCTGACGTTGCACAAGCTGCTTTGCCTCCATGCGGTCAATAAGCCGTGAGACGCTATGCTGCGCAAGCAAAAGGCGTGTTTCAAGCTCGTAAGGGCGAAGGCTCTCGCCTACTGCCTGCTTCAGTTCAAGCAGAACGTCATACCATGCAAGCGGTGGCAGCTTTTCCTTTTTCAGATCGGCTTCGATGGCCTTCATAACGCGAGCCTGTGCCTTAACCAGACAGGCCCAGGTCTTAACCGCTGATTCTATAGGAGTTCTTGCCATGCCCTTCAATTGCACATCAATGCACTTGCATCAAGCTTGACATTTAGATGCAATTGCATTAATATGAAAAAAACGTTATGCACCATGAGACAATCGAAGGATACCGCGCCTGTTCGAGGCACAATGCACACTGAAGGATATCTGAAAGGGGTCGTTATGACCAATGAACTTACACTCGTTTCGCATCACCTCTGCCCCTATGTTCAACGTGCGGCGATCACGCTCGCTGAAAAAGGTGTGCCGTTTGAAAGAGTGAATATTGATCTCGACAACAAGCCTCAGTGGTTCAAAGACATCTCGCCACTTGGCAAGGTGCCCCTTCTACGCGAGGGCGATGACGTTCTGTTTGAGAGCAGCGTGATCGTGGAATATCTTGAAGAGACGCAACTTAGGCCATTGCATCCCAAGGATCCGTTGACCCGCGCCAAGCATCGTGCGTGGATGGAGTTTGGTTCTACCATCCTCAGCGATCTGTGGGTTTACGAAACGACCAAGGATGAGCTTGCGTTCCGTGCCAAGATCAAGGTGATGCGGGAGAAATTTGAGAGGCTGGAAGGCGTGCTGGATGAGGGGCCGTTTTTTTCCGGTGAGGCATTCTCAATCGTTGATGCCGTCTTCGCGCCTGTGTTCCGCTATTTCGAGACATTTGAGCAGATCAGGAGCAGCGGAATATTTGAAGGACTGCCAAAGGTTGGGGTTTGGCGCAAGGCACTGGCGGTACGGCCCTCCGTCATCGGCGCAGTAGGCACCGATTATGCAGACCGGCTTCACGTGTTCTTAAAAAAGCACAATGGCATATTGGCTCAGATGTTGCTCAGTTCTTGAGCCTGTAACCCGTCTTGAAGATCCAAGCGATGATGGCAAGTAATAGTGCGAGGAAGCCGAAGATGGCTAAGAGGCTGTACTCGATGCTCACGTCGGATTGACCATAGAAGCTCCAGCGGAAACCGCTCACGAGATAGACCACCGGGTTGAACAGGCTGATTTTCTGCCAGATGCCGGGCAGCATGTTGATGGAATAGAAGCTGCCGCCCAGAAAGGTGAGCGGCGTGATGACCAGCAGCGGAATGAGCTGAAGTTTTTCAAATCCATCGGCCCAGATGCCAATGATGAAGCCAAATAGACTAAAGGTTACGGCGGTCAGAACGAGGAAACAGAGCATCCAGAAGGGATGCAGGATCTGGAATGGCACAAACAGTGCCGCCGTTGCCAAAATGATCAGTCCAAGGATGATTGATTTGGTGGCAGCCGCTCCCACATAGGCAATGGTGATTTCAACATAAGAGATCGGTGCCGACAGAAGCTCAAAAATCGTGCCCACAAAGCGCGGGAAATAAATACCGAACGAGGCATTGGCGATGCTTTGGGTAAGCAGCGACAGCATGATGAGGCCCGGCACAATGAAGGCACCATAGCTGATGCCATCGATTTCCTGAATGCGCGAACCGATGGCTGTACCAAACACGACGAAATACAGGGACGTTGAAATCACCGGCGAGATAATGCTTTGCATCAAGGTACGGCCAGCGCGGGCCATTTCAAAACGGTAGATGGCGCGGACAGAGTTGAAATTCATGTGCGTTCACTCACGAGGCTCACAAAGATTTCTTCAAGTGAGCTTTGTTTGGTTTCAATGTCGTTGAAGCTGATGCCAGCCGCACCCACATCGTTGAGCAGCGATGCAATGCCCGCCTTGTCAGCCTTGGCATCGTAGATGTGGGTCAGGTCGTGGCCATCATTGGCAAGCGACAAACTGTATTTCGCCAGTTTCCTGGGGATGACCTTGAGAGGCTTGCTCAGGTGCAACGTGATCTGCTTCTTGCCTAGCTTGGCCATCAGGGCCTTCTTGTCTTCCACCAGAATGATCTCGCCCTTGCTTATCACGCCGATGCGGTCCGCCATCTCTTCGGCTTCGTCGATATAGTGGGTGGTGAGAATGATGGTCACGCCCGTGGCGCGAAGATTGCGCACAAGGCCCCACATGTCACGCCGGAGCTCAACGTCCACACCTGCCGTGGGCTCATCAAGAAATAGGATTTTGGGTTCGTGCGACAGGGCCTTGGCAATCAAGACACGCCGCTTCATGCCGCCAGACAGCGTGGTGATCTTGCTGTCTTTCTTGTCCCAAAGTGACAGTTCCCTGAGAATTTTTTCGATATGGGCGGGGTTGGGTGGCAAGCCGAAAAGGCCGCGGCTGAAATTGACTGTTGCCCACACGGTTTCAAAGGCGTCGGTGGTTAATTCCTGAGGAACGAGACCGATCAACGAACGCGTTGCGCGGTAGTCCGTTACATTGTCATGGCCATTGGCGAGCACGGTGCCGGAGGATTTGTTGACGATACCGCAGATGATGCTGATCAGTGTGGTCTTGCCAGCGCCATTGGGACCAAGCAATGCAAAAATCTCACCAGAACGAATCTCAAGATTGACGTTCTTGAGTGCCTGAAAGCCGGATTTGAAGGTTTTGGAGAGATTGGAAACGGAGATGGCTGACATTACGACTAAATAGTGGCGTAGACAGTGAGATTCAAGCCCTTTGCCTACGTCTTTACCAAGCGGTTTTGCTTCGTGAGATAGTCAACAATTTCCTCAGCTGCCTGTTCCGGTGACAGTTTTGCGGTGTCGAGCGACAGCTCCGGATTTTCAGGCACCTCATAGGCAGACGAAATGCCGGTGAAATTCTTGATCTCACCGCGCCTTGCTTTGGCGTAAAGGCCTTTTACATCGCGTTTTTCAGCATCGGCCAAGGTCGTGTTCACAAAGATTTCCACGAACTCGCTTTTATCTACGCTCTCTCGCGCCATCAGGCGTTCGGCGCGGAAGGGGGAGATAAAGGACACGAGAACGATGAGGCCTGCGTCCACCATGAGTTTGGAAACTTCAGAAACACGGCGGATGTTTTCCACGCGGTCCGCATCGGTGAATCCGAGATCACGATTCAGGCCGTGGCGCACGTTGTCACCGTCCAGCAGATACGTCATGTGGCCAAGCGCATGCAGTTTCTTTTCCACAAGGTTGGCAATGGTGGATTTGCCCGCACCCGAGAGGCCGGTGAACCACAGCACCGTTGGCTTTTGCTTGGCTTGAGACGCGCGGGACGTTTTGTTCACGTCCATGGCCTGCCAATGGATGTTGGACGCACGGCGAAGGGCGAACTTGATCAACCCCATGCCAACGGTCGTGTTGTTGAAGCGATCAATGATGATGAAGCTGCCGAGGTGGCGATTGTCCTTGTACGGCGCAAATGCAATTGCACCGTCAAGCTCCAGGTTGCAGAGACCAATCTCGTTCAGCACCAGAGTTTTAGCCGCCACATGCTCCATCGTGTTCACGTTGACTTTGTATTTCAGTGAATCAAGCGTGCCGGGAACCTGACGGTTGCCGGTCTTGATGATATAGGGTCGGCCCGGAAGCATGGGCTCATTGCCCATCCAAAGGACTTCCACCTCAAACTGGTCCGACACCTCAACGGGATCACCCGCGTTGCAGATCACATCGCCACGGCTGATGTCGATTTCAGTCGTGAGGGTTACAGTGAGGGACTGGCCGGCAACGCCCAAAGGCAGGTCGCCACCATAGGTCACTATGCGCTCAACAATAGCGGTTTTAGCAGAAGGTAGAACCTTGATGTGATCGCCGGGGTGCACGGCACCGCTGACAATGGTGCCGGAAAAGCCGCGGAAGTTCTGGTCGGGGCGGTTCACCCATTGCACGGGGAGCCTGAAGGCTTTCGTTGCGAGATCATCATCCACGGGCACGGTTTCGAGATGGGCCATGAGGGTTGGTCCACGATACCACGGCATGGCAGCGCTTGGCTCCACCACATTATCACCGGCTAACGCCGATAGTGGAATGCAGGTGATATTGTCAGCACCAATGCCTTTGGCAAAGGTGCTGTAATCTGCCTCTATGCTTTCAAACACGGCGCGGTCATATTTCATCAGGTCCATCTTGTTGATGGCGACGACGAGATGCTTGATGCCGAGAAGGCTTGCAATGAAGGTGTGGCGGCGGGTTTGGGTTAGAACACCTTTGCGGGCATCGATCAGGATCACGGCGAGATCGGCGGTGGACGCACCCGTTGCCATGTTGCGGGTGTATTGCTCGTGACCGGGGGTGTCGGCCACAATGAATTTACGTTTGTCTGTGGTGAAGGCGCGGTAGGCCACGTCGATGGTGATGCCCTGTTCGCGCTCGGCTGCAAGGCCATCCACCAGAAGCGCGAAATCGAGATTGCCGCCTTGCGTTCCCATTTTTTTGGAATCGGCTTCGAGGGCGGTGAGCTGGTCTTCAAACAGCATTTTGGCTTCATAAAGCAGGCGGCCAATGAGCGTGGACTTGCCGTCATCAACGGAGCCGCAAGTGATGAAGCGCAGTAGGTCCTTGTTCTCCTGGGTTTTGAGATAGGCCTCGACATCACCGCCCTCAAATTCGATAAAGCGCGACATTAGAAATACCCCTCCTGTTTTTTCTTTTCCATCGATGCGGACTGGTCCTTGTCAATGACGCGGCCCTGGCGCTCGGAAGACGTGGCCACCAGCATTTCCTCAATGATGTCGAGAAGTGATGTGGCGTTGGAATCAATGGCACCGGTCAAGGGGTAGCAGCCAAGGGTGCGGAAACGGATGTTGCGCATTTCAGGTGTTTCGCCGGGGTTCAAACGCATGCGGTCATCATCCACCATGATCATCTGGCCGTCGCGCCACACGACGGGGCGGGGGCTTGCAAAATACAGCGGCACGATCGGGATGTTTTCGATGTGGATGTATTGCCAGATATCCAGCTCCGTCCAGTTTGATAAGGGGAATACACGGATGGATTCGCCCTTGTTCTTGCGGGCGTTGTAGAGATTCCACAATTCCGGCCGCTGGCTCTTGGGGTCCCAGCGATGACGCGTGTCGCGGAATGAAAAAATGCGCTCCTTGGCGCGGGATTTTTCTTCATCCCTGCGCGCCCCGCCAAAAGCCGCGTCGAAACCATATTTATCGAGGGCCTGCTTGAGGCCATCGGTTTTCATGATCTGGGTGTGCAGGGCCGAGCCATGGTCGAAAGGATTCACGTTCTTCTCAACGCCATCAGGATTGATGTGCACGATAAGGTCGAGGCCCAAGCGCTTTGCTGTTTCATCACGCATGGAAATCATGTCACGGAATTTCCAACGGGTATCGACATGCATGAGGGGAAACGGGGGCTTGGCGGGATAAAAAGCTTTCATCGCCAAGTGCAGCATGACGGCGGAATCCTTGCCCACGGAATACAGCATGACGGGTTTTTCACATTCTGCCGCCACTTCGCGGATGATGTGGATGGATTCGGCCTCAAGGCGTTCGAGATGGGTGAGTTTTTTCACTGCGGGCGCTTGCTGCATTGCAATATCCTTGTTCCGTGTGGGTATATGCCGTCGTCGCTCGCCAAACGCAAGGTGGGACTTGCCCCGGCGTTGGCTTTGGGTTTAGTGAACATTCAGGGGAAATCATGAAAAGTCAGCCCAAGGCAAATAACCAGAAAAAGAGCTTGTTCACCCAGGAGCCGCACCAGACGGCGACATCTCGCGACAAGTTGCTTGAGGAGGCCATTGGCCGGGAGGTCAAAGGGTTTCGTGAAAAGCTGGGACTGACGATTTCCGAGCTTGCGAATGCTGCGGACATGTCTGCCGGCATGTTGTCCAAAATCGAAAATGGTGCCACCTCGCCGTCGCTTGCGTCTTTGCAGGCCTTGGGCAGAGCGCTGCAAGTGCCCGTCACCGCGCTGTTTCGTGGCTTTGAGGAAATCCGCGACGCATCCTTTGTAAAGGCGGGGCAGGGTCTTACCATCGAGCGGCGCGGCACGCGCGCTGGCCACCAGTATCAATTGCTCGGTCATAGCCCGCACGGTCCCGTCATGGTCGAGCCGTACATGATCACGCTCACGGCGCAGTCCGATGTGTTTCCCACGTTCCAGCACAGCGGGTTGGAAATGCTGTATATGCTGGAGGGCAATGTTGTGTATCGCTACGGTGACAAAACCTATGACATGCACCCCGGTGACACCTTGTTTTTTGATGCAGATGTGCCGCATGGGCCGGAAGAGCTGAAGAAGCTGCCAGCACGCTATTTGAGTGTGATCAGCTATCGGCGGGAGGAGTGATTGACAAAGTAGCTACCAGTAGCTACATCTCCGGTTATGGATATCTCCGTTAAAGAAGCAAAGAACAGATTGTCTGAGCTACTGCACCTCGCTGAGGCAGGGGAGACAGTGGTTTTGACACGTCATGGCAAGCCTGTAGCTGATCTCGTTCCCCATAAGGAAAAAGTGGGGGGTATCAATTGGCAGGCGCTAGCAGACTATAAAAAAGAACATGGAATTGATAAAATCGTCACGTTTATTTCACCGGATTTTAACGATCCATTGCCTGAAGACTTCCTGATTACGCCCCTCACATATCCAAAGTGATATTGCTTGACTCGCATATTGTTTTAGCAGTGCTTGGTTTTACCGACATCACATTGACGCCAGCGATGCATCGCGAAGTGTCAAACCGTGAAAATATCCATGTGAGTGTGGCTTCAATCTGGGAGCTTGCAATAAAATACAGGCTTGGAAAATTGGGACTTGGTGTTCCGCCAGCGTACCTTGCTGATCTACTTGAGCGAATAAATATTGGCGTTTTGCCTATTACGGCGGCACATGCCGTTGCTGATTTACGACTGGAGCCTTTAACCAATGATCCTTTTGATCGCCTTTTGTTGGGTGTTTGCGCAATTGAGGGCATGAAACTTTTAACACTTGATAGCAAGTTGGTTGGGCACCCTTTGGCGTGGTACCAGAATTGACCGGAAAGATAGATATGAAATTGTTTCGTTTGCTTGGATCGCTGTTGGTTGCTGTGTTTTTGGTGTCTGTATCCAATGCCCAAGTCAAATTGTCAGGCAGTTTTGTTGCTTCCAAAGCTTGCCCCGCTGTCCAATCCATCAAGAAGGGGACCAACCCCGGCAATGTTTCAACTGAATCAGGAAAAAACTATGTCCTGCTTGGCAAAAACAAGGACGCTGCCAGCCACTATTGGATTGAGGTGCCGGGTGCTGCTCCGTTGCAGCGGTGGGTCGGGGTTGACTGTGGTTCTGCCAATGGCAACGTGGTGTCAGCGCCATCCCAAACCAATGTGCCTGTGAAACCTGATGGAAAACCGTTTTATGTTCTGGCCATGAGTTGGGAACCGGCATTTTGCGAGGGGTTGCCTGACAAGGTGGAATGTAAAAACCAGACGGCAACCAGTTTTGAAGCCAGCCATTTTTCGTTGCACGGTCTTTGGCCACAACCGCGCCGCAAAGTGTTTTGCAATGTCGATAACGCGATGGCCGCTGCCGATAACGCGCATCAATGGGAGGCGTTGCCAGAGCCACAGTTGAGTGCCGCCACCAAAGCGGCGCTTGACCAGGTGATGCCCGGTACACAGTCAATGCTCGAGCGCCATGAGTGGATAAAGCATGGGAGCTGCTATCCCGGTGCCAGTGCCGAAACATATTTTAGAGATGCTATCCGCCTGACGTCGGCGGTCAACAATTCGTCCGTACAAAGCTTTGTTGCGGCGAATGTGGGCAAGACAATCCAAAGCGCTGACCTTCGCGCCATGTTTGATGAAGCCTTTGGGCAGGGTGCAGGTGACCGGGTACGTGTGGCCTGCAAGCCCGATGGCAACCGGCAGCTCATCACGGAAATCACTCTTGGCCTCAAAGGTGATATTTCCTCCGGAACGCCAGTCGCCGATTTGATTGCGGCATCGTCGCCGACGGATGCGGGCTGCCCGTCCGGGGTGATCGATCCGGTTGGCTTGCAATAACTCTCACATTCCTCCTGTGAAAAAATAATTCCTGTGGGTTGAAACCCGCCGTGCGCCCTGATAGGGTTGGAAAATCTTAAATTGGAAGGTTACGGCGGCATGTGCGGTATTGTTGGACTTTATCTCAAAAACCCCAAATTGAAGCCCAAGCTTGGCAAAATGTTCAAGCCCATGATCATTGAAATGACCAATCGCGGGCCGGATTCGGCTGGCGTTGCGGTGTATCGCAACCCCGTCAAAAAAGCCCAGACCAAGTTTTCGCTGGCGCACAATGATGCGGGTTATGACTGGAAGAAAATAGATGTGGGGCTGGAAAAGGCCCTAAAATGCGATTGCACCATCAAGAAAATCGGCAATCACTGTATTCTGGTGACCACGGGCAAGGAAGCTGCCGTTGTTGCGTGGCTGAAGCAGCATCACCCGCAAGTGCGCGTGGTTGGCTCCGGCCACACCATCGAGATTTTCAAGGAAACGGGTCTGCCTGCCAATGTTTACGACAAGTTTGGTTTGGATGATGCGGCCGGCACGCACATCATCGGCCATACGCGCATGGCGACGGAAAGTGCCGTCACCACGGCTGGCTCACACCCCTTTGCAACCGGTGCTGATCTCTGCCTCGTGCACAATGGCTCACTCTCCAACCACAACCGCCTGCGCGAAAACCTGCGCAAGGAAGGCATCGAGTTTCAAACCGAGAACGACACCGAAGTTGCTGCTGCCTATATGACATGGAAGTTGCGCAGCGGCGCCACGCTGAAGGAAGCATTGGAAGAAGGGCTTCGTGATCTCGATGGGTTCTACACTTTCCTTGTGGGAACGGCGGATGGTTTTGCCGTGGTGCGCGATCCCATTGCCTGCAAGCATGCCGTGATGGCGGAAACGGATGACTGGGTGGCAATGGCCACGGAATATCGTGCCATTGCGCATTTACCGGGTGCTGATACGGCGAAGATTTGGGAGCCGGAGCCATCTATGATCTATACGTGGGGCGGACACGCATGAACGAACTCGATCTCAAGACAGCTGGGGTGCGGGGCATCAATTCAAAACTGCATGGGCTTGCCAAAAACACCAATGAAAAACACTGGGTCATCCAAAACCCCATGGGCCAGCATTCGATTGCATGTGGTCTCGATGCGCCGCTGCAAATTGATATCCGTGGACACGTCGGGTTTTATTGTGGCGGCATGAACAAGGATGCGGAGCTCACCATTCACGGCCATGCAGGTGTGGGCACTGCCGAAAACATGATGTCCGGCATGGTGTGGGTCAAAGGCAACTCTTCTGAATCCGCGGGTGCCACCGGCAATGGTGGATTGTTGGTGATTGACGGCGATGCCTCATCGCGTTGTGGCATTTCCATGAAGGGCATTGATATTGTTGTGGGTGGTTCGGTTGGCCACATGTCGGCTTTCATGGCGCAGCGCGGCAATCTGGTCGTTTGTGGCGATGCGGGTGATGCGCTGGGGGATTCCATCTATGAGGCGCGGCTTTATGTGAAGGGTAAAGTGGCCAGCCTTGGTGCCGATTGTATCGAGAAGGAAATGCGGGCCGAGCATATCGTTGATTTGGAACGCTTGTTGAAAGCGGCCAAGCGAAAAGAGAAACCATCTGAATTCAAGCGCTATGGGTCGGCGCGCAAGCTTTACAATTTCAGCGTTGACCACGCTGACGCATACTGAGGACTTTCATGGATAAAACCCCACGCACACTTCCCCGCAAATCGGCAACCTTCGACGACCACACACTTTCGGAAATCCGCCGTGCCGCGAGTACCGGCATTTATGACATTCGCGGAGCGGGTGCCAAGCGCAAGCTGCCGCATTTTGATGATCTGTTGTTTCTGGGGGCATCGATTTCGCGTTATCCGCTTGAGGGTTACCGCGAGAAGTGCGGCACAAATGTTGTGCTCGGCACCCGCCACGCCAAAACACCGATTGAATTGAAAATACCCATCACCGTTGCCGGCATGAGTTTTGGTTCGCTCTCGGCGCAGGCCAAGGAAGCGCTGGGTCGGGGAGCAACAATTGCCGGCACATCCACCACGACGGGTGATGGTGGCATGACGCAGGAAGAACGCGGCCATTCCAAGCTGCTGGTCTATCAGTATTTGCCATCGCGTTACGGCATGAACCCTGATGATTTGCGCAAAGCCGATGCCATTGAAGTTGTCGTGGGCCAAGGCGCAAAGCCCGGCGGCGGCGGCATGCTGCTGGGGCAAAAGATTTCAGATCGTGTGGCGCAGATGCGTTGTCTGCCGATGGGCATTGACCAGCGTTCGGCCTGCCGCCATCCCGATTGGACGGGGCCGGATGATCTTGAAATCAAGATCAATGAACTGCGCGAAATGACCAATTGGGAAAAGCCGATCTATATCAAGATTGGTGGAGCTCGGCCCTATTATGATGTGGCGCTGGCGGTGAAGGCGGGTGCCGATGTCGTGGTGCTTGACGGCATGCAGGGAGGTACTGCAGCAACCCAGGAAGTGTTCATTGAGCATGTCGGCCAGCCGACATTGGCTTGCATTCGTCCTGCGGTTCGCGCGCTGCAGGAACTAGGCATGCACCGCAAGGTTCAGCTCATTGTGTCTGGCGGCATTCGCAATGGCGCTGACGTTGCCAAGGCTTTGGCGTTGGGTGTTGATGCGGTGTCGATTGGCACGGCAGCCCTTGTGGCGCTGGGCGACAATGATCCCCACTGGGAGGCGGAGTATAACGCGCTTGGCACAACGGCTGGTGCCTATGATGACTGGCACGAGGGCAAGGACCCCGCTGGCATCACCACGCAAGATCCGGAATTGGCCAAGCGGCTTGATCCCGTGTTGGCGGGAAAGCGGCTTTCCAATTATCTGAAAGTGATGACGCTGGAAGCCCAAACCATCGCCCGCGCCAATGGCAAGTCCCATGTGCATAATCTGGAACCTGAAGACCTCTGTGCGCTCACGGTAGAAGCGGCTGCCATGGCCCAGGTGCCGTTGGCGGGAACGAGCTGGATTCCGGGCAAGAACGGGTATTAGAATAAAACAATAAAAAAAGTCAGGGAGTGGACGACATGGCTGGGGAATTAGCGGCGTATGCCAAGAAAAATAAGATAAAGTTTTTCTTGTTCAATTTTACGGATTTGTTTGGTGTGCAACGGGCCAAGCTTGTGCCTGCGGAGGCGGCGGACCGCATGCAGAAATCCGGTGCAGGCTTTGCGGGCTTTGCCACATGGCTCGACCAGACTCCAGCACACCCCGATGTCATTGTGATGCCGGATGTTGACTCGATCATCACGCTTCCCTGGCGGCCAGATGTGGCGTGGGTGGCTGGCGACCCGTGGATGAGTGGCAAGCCTTTGGAGCAGGCCCCGCGTCTTGTGCTCAAGAAACTCATGGCGAAATGTGCCAAGCAAAACCTCAAGATGATGGCGGGCTGCGAGCCTGAATTCTTCTTGATAAATGCGGATGGCTCTGCAGTGTCTGACAGTCGCGATACGCAGGAAAAACCCTGTTATGACCAGTCCGCCATCATGCGCAGGCTGGATGTGATTGCCGAAATTTCATCTACCATGGTACAGTTGGGTTGGGGTCCCTATCAAAACGACCATGAAGATGCCAATGGCCAATTTGAGATCAACTGGAATTTCAACGATGCTTTGACCACGGCAGACCAACTCGCGTTCTTCAAATTCATGGTGAAGGCCATTGCCGAGAAGCACGGCATCCGCGCAACCTTCATGCCGAAGCCTTTCATCAATCTCACCGGCAATGGTTGCCACGTGCATCTCTCCGTGTGGGACAATGCACGCAAGAAAAACCTGTTTGATGATGCCAAGGACGAAATGGGCCTGTCGCCCATGGCCTACAACTTCCTTGGTGGACT
This sequence comes from Rhodobiaceae bacterium, assembly GCA_031417195.1. Classification (GTDB taxonomy): domain Bacteria; phylum Pseudomonadota; class Alphaproteobacteria; order Rhizobiales; family Aestuariivirgaceae; genus Aestuariivirga. The sequence continues at coordinate 51,042 of JANOVC010000004.1, read as the reverse complement.
TATTCACCACGCTGACTCGCTTGTGGCGATCACCAATCCAACGGTGAACTCCTACAAACGCATCAATGCGCCACGCACCACATCGGGTGCCACATGGGCGCCGAACACGGTCACCTTTGGCGGCAACAACCGTACCCATATGGTGCGCATTCCAGATGCGGGCCGCACCGAATTCCGCCTGCCGGACAACGCGGCAAATCCCTATCTCATGCTGGCGGGCATCATGGCGGCAGGTATGCACGGCATTGATGAAAAGATGGACCCTGGCAAGCGTCTGGATATCGATATGTATACCCAGGGCCATACGGTGAAGAACGCCAAAATGCTGCCGCTGAACCTTCTTGACGCATTGCGCAATTTTGAAAAAGATACTTATTTGCAAAATGCTCTGGGTGCGGAGGTTTCATCGGGTTATCTGAAGCTGAAACACGCGGAATGGAACCAGTATTGCCGTCACCTCACCCAGTGGGAACGCGATACGACACTGGATTGTTAAACCTGCCCTTTTCTCCATGGTCGGGCTTGACCCGACCACCCAGACTTAGGCAAGGGCTGGTTAGTCGGGTCACGCCCGACCATGGAGAGGGTTAGAGTGCTAAAGAGTTTATGAAATATTCTGTTTTCTCATTATTGAAGAACACACTTTCGGGCCACAAGAATTGGGCTCCGGCGTGGCGTGATCCGCAGCCGAAGAAAGACTATGATGTCATCATCATCGGTGGCGGTGGCCATGGGCTGGCCACGGCCTATTACCTCGCCAAGGTGCATGGCATCACCAATGTGGCGGTGCTGGAAAAAAGCTGGCTTGGCTCGGGCAATATCGGGCGCAACACCACGATCATCCGCTCCAACTACCAGCTGCCGGGAAACAACCCCTTTTACGAGTGGTCGCTCAAACTGTGGGAGGGGCTGGAGCAGGACTTCAATTTCAACGCCATGGTTTCGCAGCGCGGCGTGCTCAATCTCTGCCACACGGACCCGCAACGGGATGCGTTTGCGCGGCGTGGCAATGCCATGCACCTTGATGGCGTTGATGCGGAATTGCTCGACGCCCAAGCGGTGCGCGATATGTATCCGTTTCTGGATTTCGACAATGCGCGGTTTCCCATCAAGGGCGGCATTCTGCAGCGGCGCGGCGGCACGGTTCGCCATGACGCGGTGGCCTGGGGTTATGCACGGGGTGCGGATTTGCGCGGTGTCGATGTGATCCAGAACTGTGAAGTGACTGCCATCAAGACCACTGGTGGCAAAGTCGTCGGTGTACAGACGAATAAAGGCTTCATTGGCTGCAAGAAGCTTGGCCTTGCTGCCGCCGGTAATTCCTCTGAAGTTGCTGCCATGGCGGGCCTGAAGCTGCCGATCGAAAGCCATGTCTTGCAGGCCTTCGTGTCGGAAGGTCTCAAGCCCTATATCGACGGTGTTGTTACGTTTGGTGCCGGGCATTTCTATGTCTCACAGTCGGACAAGGGTGGACTTGTCTTTGGTGGCGATATCGATGGCTATAACTCCTATGCGCGGCGCGGGAATTTGCCGATGGTTGAGCATGTGATTGAGGCGGGTGTGGCGATGATACCCGGTCTTGCCCGTGTGCGCGTGTTGCGCTCCTGGGGCGGCATCATGGACATGTCGATGGATGGTTCGCCGATCATCGACAAGACCTCGATTGACGGACTCTATCTCAATGCGGGCTGGTGTTACGGTGGGTTTAAGGCAACACCTGCGTCGGGCTGGTGTTTTGCCCACACGATTGCGAAGAACGAGCCACACAAACTCAATGCCGCTTACCGGCTGGATCGCTTCCGCCGAGGTTACATGATCGATGAAAAGGGGCAGGGCGCGTCGCCCAATTTGCATTGATGGTGAAGCATGCTGATTAACTGTCCCCATTGCGGAACCCGCCCGGTTGAAGAGTTTACCTTCAACGGCGATGCCTCCGTGCAGCGCCCTGTATCCACCGATATGGACGCGTGGTTCGATTATGTTTACCTGCGCGACAATCCAAAGGGCCGCTTTGATGAATATGTGCAGCACTCCAGCGGTTGCCGCGCGTGGTTGGTTGTCACCCGCGATACGCAGACCCATGAGGTGTTTGGCGTTGTGACAGCGCGCGATTATGCGAAGACGCGGGTGAAGGCATGACCGGCTTTCGCTTGACTGCAGGCGGCTTGATTGACCGCGACACGGCGCTGAATTTCACCTTTGACGGCAAGGCCTTTGCGGGCCACCAGGGTGATACACTGGCGTCAGCGCTCATTGCCAATGACGTGCATCTCATGGGCCGATCGTTCAAATACCACCGCCCGCGCGGCGTGATTTCGGCAGGGAGCTCCGAGCCCAATGCGCTGGTGGAATTGCGTGAAGGTGGCCGCAAAGAAGCCAACACGCGCGCCACCATGATCGAGCTTTACGATGGTTTGATTGCCAGGAGCCAGAACCGCTGGCCGTCGCTTGAGTTTGATGTGGGTGCGGTGAATTCGCTGGCGTCCGCCGTGTTCGTGGCGGGTTTCTATTACAAGACTTTCATGTGGCCCAAGAGTTTCTGGGAAAAGATTTATGAACCGCTGATACGCCGTGCAGCGGGCCTCGGTGCTGCCTCCAAGGAACCCGATCCCGACAAGTATGAAAAAGCCTATGCCCATTGTGATCTGCTGGTTGTGGGGTCCGGTCCCGCAGGGTTGATGGCAGCCCTCACTGCGGCGCGATCGGGTGCGCGTGTCATTCTCGCCGATGAGAGTTCAGCGCTGGGTGGTTCGTTGCTGAATGAGAATGAAGAAATCGGCGGCATGTCCGGCCTTGAATGGGCGATGGCAACGCTTGCCGAACTCAGCGCCATGCCCAACGTCACCCTTATGCCCCGCACCACGATTTTCGGCTGGTATGACGACAATATTTTTGGTGCCGTCGAGCGGGTGAATGACCATGTGCTGGAACCCTCGCCTTACGAACCACGGCAACGCTACTGGCGCATCATGGCAAAACGCGCGGTGATGGCCACCGGTGCGGAGGAGCGCCCCATCGTGTTTGGCGGCAATGACGTGCCTGCCGTGATGACGGCAACGGCCATGCGCACCTATGCCAACCGTTATGGGGCGGCGGCGGGTAAATCCATTGTGGTGTTCACCAACAACAGTTCCGGCCAGCGCACGGCGCGGGACATGCAGGCCCACGGTATCAATGTCGAAGCGGTCATTGATGCACGCTTGAAAGATGATGTCATCGTGAATGTGAAGGGTGGCAAGCGCGCCAGTGCCGTTGAGCTCAATGGTCACCGCGTCATTCCGTGTGATGCGGTTGCCATGTCCGGCGGTTGGTCACCGATTGTGAACTTGATGTGCCACCGCGGTGCAAAGCCCATCTGGAATGAAACAATCGCGGGCTTCTTGCCACCTGATGTTGGGCCTGCGTTCGTGGCGGCAGGTTCTGCTGCGGGTCATATGTTGCTGTCCGAATGTCTGGCGGATGGCGCGCGCGCCGGCACGATGAAGGGCAAGGTGCCTGCGGTTCCGAAATGTCGGGATGAGGCCTTTGCGATCACACCCCTGTGGTGGGTGAAGCAATCCACCGGCAAGGCCTTTGTGGATTACCAGAATGATGCCACGGCCAAGGATTTGCCACTCGCCGCGCGTGAGGGCTACCGTGATATCGAGCTTGCCAAGCGCTACACAACGGCTGGCATGGCAACGGACCAGGGCAAGCTGGGCAATGTGAATGCCATTGCCATTCTCGCCGAGGCCTCAGGCCGCACGATGGACCAGGTCGGCACCACCACTTTCCGCCCCTACTACACCCCGGTGTCTTTCGGTGCGATGGCGGGACCGTTTGTGGGCCATCATTTCCAGCCGGTGCGTAAAACGCCGCTGCATGATTGGGCTGAGGAATTGGGTGCGGTGTTTGTGGAAACCGGATTGTGGATGCGCTCGTCTTGGTTCCCGCAGCAAGGTGAGGATTGGCTCGCTGCAGCGTCGCGCGAGGTTCTGGCCACGCGGTCACGTGTTGGTCTCTGTGACGTGTCAACCCTTGGCAAGATTGATGTGCAGGGTGCTGATGCTGCCGAATTTTTGAACCGTCTCTATTGCAACACCTTCTCCACGCTTGATGTGGGCAAGGCGCGTTACGGTTTGATGCTGCGGGAGGACGGCATCGTGTTTGACGATGGCACCACATCGCGGCTCGCAGCCGATCATTTCCTGATGACGACGACCACGGCCAATGCGGCGCGTGTCATGTCCCATATGGAATTCTGCCACCAAGCCCATTGGCCTGAGCTTGACGTGCAATATGTGTCGGTCACCGAGCAATGGGCGCAAATGGCAATCGCTGGTCCAAAGGCGCGGGCCACACTGCAAAAAATTGTCGATGGCATGACGCTGGACGACACCACATTCCCGTATCTTGCGGCAAAGAACATCACGGTTCTCGGCGGCATGACGGCGCGCCTGTTCCGCATCTCATTTTCCGGCGAACATGCCTATGAGCTTAGCGTCCCCGCCGATTATGGAAACATGGTGGCCCGCGCGCTGATGCAGGCGGGCGAGGAATTTGGCATCGCGCCCTATGGCATCGAGGCCCTCTCCATCATGCGCGTTGAGAAGGGCCATGTGGCGGGCGGTGAATTGAACGGCACGACCACGGCGGGTGACTTGGGTCTTGGCAAAATGATGTCCACCAAGAAGGATTATGTGGGCCGCATGATGGCGCAGCGGGAAGGCATGCTGGATAAGGACCGCCAGTGCGTTGTGGGCATCAGGCCCCATGATGCGCAGGATAAAATCCGCTCCGGTACGCATATTTTGAACAAGGACGATGCGCCATCCATGGCAGCGGATCAGGGTTATATCTCGTCTGTTGCGTGGTCGCCCATGTTGAACATGTGGTTGGGGCTGGCGTTGCTGGCCAATGGCCGCGCGCGCCATGGTGAAGTGGTGAAGCTGTTTGACGGTCTCCGCAACATTCACAGTCATGGCGTGATCTGCGATCCCGTGCATTACGACAAGGAGAATAAAAAGCTCCATGCCTGACCTGTTCACCAGAATTTCAGCTCTCGCTGATCTTGCCATCCAGGGCCGCTTCGGCGCAGACAAGGGTGTCCCCGGTGTAACGCTGTCGTTACGCACACCGTCGTGCATTGTCACGGTGATTGCGCGCAAGGGTAAAGCCAAAGCCGTTGCCGATGCGTTGAAGGCCATGCGCGGTGCTGTTGTGCAGTGGGCCGGGCCGGACCAGTATTTTGTTTTGGAAAAGCCCTATGACGAGCTGTCAAAGAAGCTCAGCGGCATCGCGTCCTGCTCCGATCAAAGCCACGGTCGCATCATCATCCGCATTGAAGGCCCCCAGGTGCGTCAGGTTTTAGCCAAGGGGTCACCCGTTGATTTCCACGACAGTGAATTTGCGATTGGCAAAAGTGCGCTCACGCAAATGGCCCATGTTGGCGTGCATGTCACGCGGATTGGCAAAGACGCGTTCGAGCTTTCGGTGTTTCGTGGCTTCTCGGAAAGCTTCTGGGAATGGCTCACGGAGCAGGCAGAAGAGTTTGGTTATCAGGTGGTTTAAAGACTGGCCGCCAACCGCACCATCCGCTTGCAGGCTTCCTTGATCTGCGCGTCATCCACCGTCAGCGCCACGCGCAAATGGCCTGCACCACCCATCCCAAAACTTTCACCCGGCATGGTCACAACATTTTCATCTGCCAGCAGTTTCCGCGCAAAGTCTTCACCGCTCAATCCTGTCTTGCGCACGTCGACCATCACGAACATGCCGCCTTCGGGCATGCGGGCGGTAATGTTTTTGGCAGCTTTCAACCCGGCAACGAGGGCGCGGGCGCGGGACTCGTAAGCTACTTTCATGGCCTCCACTTCGGGGAAGTGGTTGCTGAGGGCAAATGCCGCGGCATCTTCCAGGAAGGCCTGCGAGCCGAACAGCATGGTTTCGGTGAGTGGCAGCACGCGTTCGCAGAAGTCTTCCGATGCCGCAATCCAGCCACAGCGAAAGCCTGGCATGGCGTGGGATTTGGAGAGGGATGACACGACAACAGTGCGTTTCTCCAAACGCTTCTCGTCAAAGGGTGACGCGAATACCGTGTTGCCATAGGTCATGGTGGCATAGACCTCATCAGAGATGATCCACAGGTCGTGGCGTTCACACACATCGCCAATGGCCTTGATCTCCTCGCGCGTGAGAACAGCGCCCGTGGGGTTGCTTGGCGAGTTCAACAACAACGCGCGGGTTTTTGGCGTGATGGCGCGTTCGAGATCGGCGGCTTTCAAATGGAAGCCATGGTCGGGATCAACGCCCACGGGAACGGCCACACCACCTGCTGCTGCAATCACGCCTTCATAGGTTGCGTAATAGGGGTCGGCCATCAAGACTTCATCGCCCACGTCAATGGTGGCCTGCATTGCGACGAACAATGCGGTTTGCGTACCGGGAAGGAAAATGAATTGTTGCGTGTTGATGTTACGGCCTGTGCTGGTTGTATAGTGCGTTGACAGGCTTCTCAGCAATTCTGCTTCGCCGCGGCTTGATGCATATTTATAGCGGCCTGCGCGCATCTGCCGGTTCACCACATCCATGATGGCTGTAGGGGGCGGCGCATCGGGTTCGCCGATGGAGAGGAATATCAAATCCTCGCCAAGGTGCGCGCGGCGCTTGCCTTCGATGTGAACAGCCCATTTGTCGGAGCCAAGGCCTGCCAGTCGATCGGTAATGGATGCAAATTTCATGGGGGCCTTCTAGCCGAGCAATCACACATCGTCGAGGGCAGGACCGACAGTGCCGTCATGGGAGATATGCAAATAGGTGTGCTTTGAAAGTTCGCTGAATGTCGGTGCAGAAACTGTGATGATTACACAGGTTTTACCATAGAGCGTTTGTGCCACGCGTGTGCCAATCGCCAAGTTGATATCGGGCTGCACTAGAATGATTGCTGCTGGCGCTGTGCCAAGCCGGATGGCTTCGGCGAGGTTTCCGGGGGCGCTGCCGGAGCCACGGCTTTCCAGCATCATGAGGATTTTATCTTTCAAGCACTGGCCCCGTTGTGGATGGTGCACGTCAATGATAATTCCAGTGCGCGGATCAAAGCCGCCCCAGAAACTCAAGGGCTCATCGAGCAGCAGAACGGCGCCCTCAGCAGTTCCTGCATGAAGAACTGTCATCGCGTCAGCCACAACGCCGGGTCACGCCACAGGCCTCCGCGCACCGCGGTTTCAACGCATTCTTTCAGGCTGCCGAAAACCACCTGAACGCCCAACATGCCGGGCGCGTAATAGGCCCACTTCGCCGCATTGGTCATGACACGGCCTTTGAGGGCTTGGATTTTTGGCGAGTAATAAGTGCAAATGTCGACGGGAATTTGGATGCCCGCCGCTTGCAGTTGTTCAAGCCAACCCTTTGCTGCAAGCATTTCACGCACACCGCGGCTGGTTGAAATCAGCAATGGTGTCTTGACCGCACGGCCATCAAGCAATTCAATCAGTCGCGCAAACTCTGAAAGTGAAAAATGCGGCGTGCCAAGGGCCACGCAATCAACGGGACCATCGCCGCCCGTGGAAAGTTTCCTGTGTGCCTGGATCAATCCCTCAGGGGTCACCTCAATTCTCTCACGCGCCTCCGAAATGCCTCCCAGCGTCGGTGCTTCCGGTGTCACGCCAACGACATGCAACAATTCCACGCCACCGGATGCGGCACCTGCCGTGCACAAGGCTTTCAAGTGATCGGCCGTCGCGGACGCAATGCCTGTGATTACGGGAACACGGCGGCCCGCTTTACGCCCCACGATATGGCCCAAGATATGGAAAAAAATATCTTCGCGTTTCCATTGATCGGGCAAATCATCACATGAGAAATGAATATCGGCTCTGCGGCCCTCATCCGTATGCAGTCCCGCGAGAGGAGCGAGGCCGGTAATGGCGCAGGCCACATCGAGATAGGAGCCATATTTATTGGTACGCGCACCAAGTGCCGAATTGTAATAGGCCACCGCATTGGATTCCCCCACGGCGATATGGTCGCCAAACCCAGGCCCGCCGGGAAGCTGATAGGGCGCACAGGTCCATGTGGGTTTGCAGCCCAGTTCCGCGTAGAGCCGCATCAGCGCGTGGCCACCGCGCACCATGGCGGGGTCGATGTGTTCCGGGCGGAACGACACATCGTCAAGACTTGCCACACTGTTGTTGGTCCACGTCGGAACGCTGAGTGTGGCGTCATTCTCCAAAAGGAACTTCACGAAATCAATATGGCTTTGGCCTGTGTAAAAACACGCATCGATATGGGCAAAGCTGATGGGAATGAGTTCGGTTGCCCCCATGATGTCAGCTGCCTGCTCAACAAGCTGCATGGCAAAGTGGTGTGCCTTGCCGCTTCCGCTCATTCCTTCGCTCCATCCTTTGCCATGCGCGTCAATGTCACGTAATCGGTTTTTCCCGAGCCAAGCAGCGGCATTTCCAAGACTGCCACAAGGGTTTTTGGAACCATCAAGTCGGTGCCGCCCTGCGCCTTGATGCCATTGGCGATGGATTTGCGGTCAGGTTTCTTCAGTGTGGTGAACAGAACAATTTGTTCGCCCTTCTTCGCATCATTGATCGCGACTGTCGCGAATTGTTCGCCCGAAAAAGCGAGCTGCAATTTCGACTCAATTGCCGTGAGCGATACCATTTCACCGGCAATTTTTGAAAACCGCTTGGCGCGGCCCAGAATTGTCACGTAGTGCTGGGTGTCAATCTCGACAATGTCGCCCGTGTCATACCAGCCATCGGTTGGGGCTTCGAGAACGCCGGGATTGTCGGCACGCAAATAGCCCAGCATGATGTTGGGGCCTTTCACGTGCAGCCTGCCACCATTTTCGATGCCTTCCACGGGTTCGAGGCGCGATTCAATCCGGTCCAGCAAACGGCCAACACTGCCCGTGCGGTTGTGCATGGGGGTATTGATGGCAAGCACCGGCGAACATTCTGTGGCACCATAGCCTTCGAGAATGCGGTGGCCAAATTTTTCCATCCACACATCACGGGTTTCCTGTTTCACGCGTTCGGCACCGGCAATGATCATCCGCATGCTGTAGAAGTCATAGGGGTTGGCGGTGCGGGCATAGCCCATGAGGAACGTGTCGGTGCCGAAAAGCACAGTCGCATTCGTGTCGTAGCAAAGTTCAGGCACCACCTTATAGTGCAGCGGCGATGGATAATAGAAACTGTAAACGCCTGATAGCACGGGCAGTAGCGTTCCACCGAGCAACCCGAAGGCATGGAACATCGGCATGGCATTGAAAACAATATCCTGTGCGCTGAAGCCGATGCGGGCTGCGGCCTGCATACGGTTGGCATTGAGGTTGCGGTGCGAGAGCACGACACCTTTGGGGACGCCTTCGGAGCCGGAGGTGAACAGAACCACGGCGGGATCATCAGGGTTTTTGCTGGCACCCGATGATTTCAATGCCGCGATCGGGAACTGTCTTGCGTAGAAACCAAAAGCCTTGTCGAGAAGCCCCACATCTTCGCGCAGGTCTTCGAGATAAATGATGCGGCAACTCTTTGACAGGATGTCAAGATCGCCCTGCATCTCGCCCGCCTCGATAAACTTCCGCGATGTGATGATGGTGCGCACTTCGGCGGCACTGCAGGCCGCTGACATGTTGATGGCACCGGTTGAAAAATTCAACATGGCGGGCACGCGGCCAAAGGCTTGAAGGCCAAAGAAGGTGAGCAGGCTGCCGATGATGTTCGGCAACAGCACGCCCACATATTTCTGGTTGGGAGTCGCCCTGGCCATCTTGCGGCCCAGAATAAAGCTGCCCATGATGAGCCTGCTATAGCTCGTGGGCTTTCTTTGAATGTCCTCGACAATCTTGTGGCCGCCGCCGTGAATGGCGCGGGCATCGATCAGCGCCTCGAACAATGTGCTGTCGGTGTTCGAGGTGCTGAACACCATGTCGCTCATCACGTCATAGAGCTTGTTGGCCTGATATTCGCGCAAGCTCGATCCCTTCAGCTCGGGCGGTGAATCAAATTTCACGGGCGGCAGGAAGGTCACGGTGATCTTGGGGAACCAGCGCAGGCGGAGCTTGCCCTGCATGCGGGAGAATTTCGAATATTGCGCGCCATCAATGCGCACGGGCAGAACCTTGGCGTCGGCCATCTGTGCAATGGCACCGGGGCCCTCGTAAATTTTCATCAGCGCTCCCGTCACCGTGAGGCGTCCCTCGGGGAAAATCACAACCCGGTTGCCCTTCTTGACGATCTCCACGAGCGTGCGGATGGCCATGGGGTTTGTGGGATCAATGGGGGCGAGATCAAACAGCGTGAAGGCAGGTTTCACCCACCAGCGCTTAGCCATATAGGAGTTGATGGCGAAGGTTGAACGGTCGGGCAGGAAGGCCGAGAGCAGGGGGCCATCGAGCAATGAGGTATGGTTGGCCACGATCACCGCCTTGCGGCCCGCTGCCTTGTAATGTTCAAGCCCCTTGATTTCAACGCGGAACAACAGGCGGAACATCTGACGGGCAAGGTTTGCGATCAGTTCCTGCGGCAGGAGTTTCACGGTCCAGATCGCCGCCACCGCATTGGCAAGCCCCAGGCACAGGAACAGTCCGCGCGAGGTCATGAATTGCAGGAGCACGGCGGATGCAAGGGTGGCTGCGATCATGAACACGGCGTTGATCACGCTGTTGGCTGCAATGATGCGCGAACGCTTGGGTGGCGATGATTTGGTCTGCATGATGGCGTTCAGCGGCACGGCATAAATACCGCCGAAGAAGGCAATCATGAACATGTCAAACAGCAGCCGCCAGCTTGAGGCCGTGGCAAAAATCGTGGTGGGGCCATTGGCCTGGAAGTTGGTGCCGGCAAATACCGCGTTCACCTGTCCTGCGGCGAAATAGAGGTCGATGAGAAACACCGTCATCATGATGGCGGCAACGGGCACGTATTTCGCTGAAATCTCGCCCTTCAACAAAATGTTGGTGAGCATGGAGCCTGCACCGATGGCAATCGAGAAGGTGGCGATAAAGACCTGCGCCACGTTGCCGTTGCCCACCACGATGTCTTTCGTGAAGGCGGGGAACAGTGTGAGAATGGCAGTCCCCATGAACCAGAACCAGGAGGCACCGATGATGGACCAGAACACGTCATGGCGTTCTTGGGCGTATCCCATGAGCTTTCTGGTCTGGCGGAACAGGTTCCAGTCCAGCTTATGGTCCGGTGCCGCAGGGGCCGCCGCTGGCATTTGGGTTGCTGCGTACCAGGCCCCAAAGCTGAGGAGGACCAGAGTCGCGCTCAGAATTTCCCGGCCCAAGTGGGCGCTTACGAGCAGCCCGCCGAACATGGTGCCGAGGAGAATGGTCACAAAGGTTCCCATCTCAATCAGCGCATTGCCGCCGATGATTTCATCATCCTTCAGATATTGCGGAAGAATGCCGTATTTGATCGGGGCGAAGAATGTGGACAGGCTTCCGGCAAAGAACAGCACGGCGAAGTCGAAATAGGGGCTGTCCATCCACAGCGCCACGCCCCCAAAGGCCATCGCGCCGATCTCCGCCAGTTTGATCCGCCGCGCCATGACGGCCTTGTCCATCATGTCTGCAAGCTGCCCCGCAAGGGCGGAAAACAGGAAGTAGGGTAGGATGAACAGGGCCGTGCCGATTTGCGCAAACAGCGCCGCATCCCAGCCCAGCTTCCCCGCCAGTTCAAACGTGAACAGTGTGATAAGGGCATTGCGCAGCCCGTTGTCGTTAAAGGCCCCAATCGCCTGTGCGATAAACAGCGGCAGGAACCGCTTGGTTTTTAGAAGGGAAAGTTGGCTATCACCGCTCATAAATACAATCCTAGACTAGCATTATGTTCTAATTATGTTCCGTTTTGAGGTTTAAGTCCAATAGGTGAGCGATGTGTAAATATGTGCCGTGATGGTTGTTGCTGGTGTGAACGGCACCTGCTGCCCGAAGCTGGTGAATACGCTGGGAATCTGTGCTGAAACCGATGAAATGAACGCCGTTGGAAACCCCTGCGTCCACGTCGTTCACATTGTCACCTACGTACACAATCCGGGATTTCGGCATATTGAGAGAGCTGATGGCCCTCGCCAGAATTTCGCGTTTATGTCCACCGCCGTCCGCACCAAAGGCGTGATTTTTGACGTGGGGCCAGAGTTTGGCCTTTTGCAGGCGCAGCTTGGCGGCATCCCTGAAATTGGCCGTTGCTACGCCCAAGATGAGACTGGCTTGAAGCATTTTCAACATTTCAGCGGCCCCATGAATAACCAGGGATTTCAAATCGCCGGAAATGCGTTGCCTGAGAAGCATGACATAATCTGAAATAACGAAATTTTTGTCCGTAGACGGAATATTATTATTCGCGAGAATTTCCTCAACGATGTTTTCGTCATTGCGAATGTGGTAGGAATTCCAGTCGCGTGAAAGACCTTTCAAACCATAACGCTTTTCAAACACCTCGAAGAAAACATCCTCTTCGTCGCTGGTCAGTTCCAGCAACACGCCATCAACATCAAAGATGACCGCAGCGTCAGCCATTGACCATCGCGGGCGTCATTTCAATCAGCGTGGGGCCATTGGTTTTGAGTGCCGCCTGGATGGCGCTGGCCAAGGCCTTCAGCGAAGATGGCTTCTCCGCCTTGCAGCCATAGGCTCTTGCCAAGGCCTGAAAGTCAGGATTGCGCATGGTGACATTGTTGGGCTGGATTCCGGCATCTGCCATGCTGTCGTGAATGGCCCCGAGGCGCTCATTGTTCCAGAGCAGTACAATAATCTGCAGTCCGTGTTCAACTGCGGTGCCAAGCTCGTTGATGGTATATTGAATGCCATAATCGCCATGCAGCACGGCCACAGGTGTTTTTGCCATGCCGAATTTGGCACCTATCCCGGCGGGCAAGCCAAAGCCCAGTGTGCCAAAGCCCACGGGATGAATCCATGTGCGCGGCACAGACATTGGAAAATCTTCATTAGCCGCATAGGCGATTTGGGTCATATCAGAGGCAATGATGGTGTTTTCGGGAAGGTTTTCGCGGATCACACCCAACATCTTTGTCAGCGTTTCGCGCATTTGATCAGGCGGTGCATCGTTGAGATATTTGGCGTGGTTGTTCGTCTCCGTCTTGCGCGATTTGATGTGAGGTGCAATCGCTTCCAGCGCCGCCTTGGCATCACCCAGAATCGCGATTTCAGCGGTGTGGGGGCGGGCCAATGAATCGGGATCGATGTCGATACGGATCAGATTTTTGTCGATGACAAACGCGGTGTTCCAGAAATCGGTTTCAGAAAGTTCAGACCCCACACACAATATGCAGTCGGACTTTTGAATGAATTCCGGTGCCGTGGCGCGACCGAGGCGATATCCCATGCACAGCGGGTGATCGGCAGGAATGGCACCTTTCCCGGCAACTGTTGTGAGAACCGGTGCTTGCAGATTTTCGGCAATGGCAAGGGCCTCCGCTCCGGCACCGAGTGCGCCGCCGCCCAAGATGATCATCGGATTTTTTGCAACATTGAGTTTGGCGATTGCGGCAATGATTTGCTCTGGGTCGGGGAGCGGCACTTTTGGCAGTGCGCGGGCTGTCCAGCCATCGCCTGCATCTTCCTTCAGGATATCTAGTGGAATTTCGATATAGGCGGGGCGTGGCCTTGCGGATGCGAAGTTGGCAAAGGCGCGGGCAATCCCGTCGCGCAGGTCCTTCGGCGTATAGGCGCGCATGTGAAGTTTGGTGACTGTGGCGGCGGCTCCGCGCTGGTCCAGCATTTCATGCAGGCGCCCCCGGCCCTGGGCTGAATCGCGCATGTCGAGGGCCGTTGCGATCACGAGTACATTACTGGAGTCAGACCAAGCTTGGCCCATGGGCGTGAGTATGTTGAGAACGCCTGGGCCCGTGATGGTAAAGCACACGCCTGGTTTTCCCGTGGCCCTTGCATAGCCATCGGCCATGAAACCAGCACCCTGTTCGTGGCGTACCAGAATATGTTTGATCTTCGAGCGCGGCAGGGCGCGATACATTTCAATGTTATGTACACCGGGAATGCCAAAGATCGTATCCACGCCATAGGCCTCGAGAAGACCGACAAGCGCTTCACCAGTTGAAAGTTCGGGACGGGACGACATCAGGCAACCTCTTGAAATTTATCATTTACTGCATGGCACGCCACAAGGCTTCGCTCATGGGTGATAAGTACTGGATTTACACGCGAACATTTTTGAAATGCAATGGGACAGCGTGGATGGAAGGTGCAGCCCGATGGCGGATTGAGTGGTGATGGCAACTCGCCTTTCAGCACGATGCGTTCTCGCTTGCGCGTTGGGTCCGGTGTTGGCGTGGCAGACAACAAAGCCTTGGTGTAGGGATGTTGCGGATTGTTGAAAATATCGTCGCGGGTTCCCTGTTCAACGACGCGGCCGAGATACATCACCATCACATCATTGGCGATGTGTTTGACCACTGAAAGATCATGGCTGATAAACAAGTAAGCGAGGTTATGTCGTTCCTGAAGATCGGCCAACAAATTCAGGACCTGCGCCTGAATGGAAATATCCAGTGCCGATACGGGCTCATCCAGCACCAGCACTTCCGGGTCAAGCATGAGGGCGCGGGCAATCGCAATGCGTTGGCGTTGACCGCCGGAAAACATGTGGGGGTAACGGTCATAATGTTCAGGCCGCAGTCCCACACTCGTCATCATGGTGCGGGCTTTTTCCTGCCGCTCTGATTTTGAAAGAGAGGTGTTCACCAGCAGCGGCTCTTCAAGAATGGAACCAATTTTCTGGCGTGGGTTGAGGGAGCCATAGGGATTTTGGAAAACAATCTGTACCTTCGGACGAAGCGCACGCAGGGTTTCAGTTGTTGCGCCCGCAATGTCTTTGCCGACAATATTCAGCGTTCCCGATGTCGGCAACTCAATCATTGTAACAAGCCGCGCGAGGGTTGACTTCCCACAGCCGGATTCGCCCACCACAGCCAAGGTCTTGCCGCGGTCCAACGTGAAGCTTGCACCATCAACGGCCTTGAGAAGCGCTGCTGGCTGAAAGGCACCTTGCGATACCTTGTAATAGCGTGTGAGGTTTTGTGTATTGAGAACTTGGCTCATGCTGCAACCTTTCCCAAGGGGTAATGGCAAAGGGCTCCGAAGTTCATCACAGGTTCGGTTGATCTGCAGAGGTCGGTTGCAAAACTGCAGCGCGGTGAAAACAGGCAGCCCTTGGGCCGGTCGAATTGTCCCGGCACAACACCGGGAATGGAGGGCAGCCTGCGGCCCAAACTGCGTTCGGGGAGGGCTGACAGGAGTGCCGAGGTGTAGGGATGGCGGGGTGTCGCAAAAAGACTTGCAACAGGCTGCTCTTCCACCTTTTGCCCGGCATATTGCACGCTCACGCGTTCTGCTGTTTCGGCAACAACACCCATGGAGTGTGTTATCAAAACCAGCGCCATGCCTGTTTCCTTTTGCAGGCGAACAAGAAGTTCCAGAATTTGGGCTTGAATGGTCACGTCGAGCGCCGTCGTAGGCTCATCGGCAATCAGTAGTTTTGGATTGCAGGACAGCGCCATGGCAATCATCACGCGCTGGCTCATGCCGCCGGAGAGTTGATGCGGAAAGGAATTCAGCCTGCTTTCGGGTCCCGGAATGCCGACCTGTTCCAGAAGTTCAATGGCGCGTTTGCGGCGTTGTGCTTTGTCGAGATCGAGGTGGGTTTTGATCGCTTCCATAAGCTGAAAGCCCACGGTGAAACAGGGGTTCAGGCTGGACATGGGCTCCTGAAAAATCATGGCCATGTCTTTACCGGTGATACCGCGTCGTTCTGACGGTGTGATTTTCAACAGGTCGCGACCGTCAAACTCAATTTTGTCAGCGGTCACCTTGGCCGTCCACGGTAGCAGGCCCATGACGGCAAGCATGGACACTGATTTGCCAGAGCCGGATTCTCCTACAATGGCCAAAACCTCGCGCGCGTTCACAGTCATGGAGACCTTGTCCACGGCGCGGAAAAACCCGCTTGCGGTTTTGAATTCAACGGTGAGGTTCGTGATGTCGAGAAGGGGCATGGTTCACACTAATTTCATGGTCGTTGTGTTATTCTTGCAATGAGAGGCGGCATTCCTATATAGTCGATATGGAAGGTAATTGATCATGGCACAGTCCAAACCACAATCTACCGGTTTTCAGAAACCCGGCTCAGGCCCCCTCCCGGGTTATTGATATTGTTTTGCCAAGTCGGAAGACCGAGCGAATTCCTCAGCGCCTTTCGCGCTTCTCCTCCCCCAATGAGGACCGTTTTTATCTGCCATACATAATCCTTGTAAATTCTTGCTTTGCGGTCCTGTTCCAGCAGCTGGTAACGGTCTGACCGCAGGTCTTCCACCAGTTCGCGCAATTTGTACTCCTGCTTGTAATAGGCAACCACGCTGTCAATCGTTTGGGTTGGCAAGATATGGATTTCCGGCAGCATGGCCTCAAAAATAATTTCAGTGGCATAGCGCGGCACGAAGGGCGTGAAAGTATTGCCGCGTTGCTTAGCGCTGATTTTTACCACCATGTCAGTCTTGTGCTGGTCGAGATCAATTTCTTCATAGCGTTTGAGATTGCTTTCAATCTCCGCCAGCAGGGCCGTTTGGAAATCGATAATTTTTTCCAGTCGCCGTTTGGCTTCAAGCCTGCGCTCGCTCCAGTGTGATGCGAACCAGCCCAATGCGGTCACAGCAGCGGAAACGATTGCAGCTATGATTGCCGTGTTTGCCAAGCTGAGCACGTGTCAACTCTTCTTCAAGCGGGGGTCAAGCGCATCGCGCAAGCCGTCGCCCATGAGGTTGATGGCGAGCACGGTGATCAGGATTGCAATACCCGGCAGTGCCATGACCCATGGATTTGAAGTAATAAGATCGCGTGCATCTGCAAGCATGGAACCCCATTCAGGTGTTGGCGGCTGTGCGCCCAAGCCCAAAAATCCAAGACCTGCGGCTTCGAGAATAGCGTCCGAAATCCCAAGCGCTGCTTGGACAATGAGTGGGGCCATGCAGTTTGGCAGCACGGTTTTGATCATGAGCCGCCATGGGCCAACGCCTGCAACTTTTGCGGCCGTTACATAGTCCTTCGTGAATTCGCTCAAGGCAGACGCGCGAACTAGCCGGACATAGCGCGGCAGATATACAACCGTGATAGCGATGATGGTGTTTATCAGGTTGGGGCCAATCACCGCGATGATAAGAATGGCTAGCACAAGGCTTGGAATGGCCATGATCAGATCCATGATGCGGATGATGACCACGTCGACGATGCCACCAAAGAAGGCGGCCAGCAGACCGAGGGACACACCTACGAAAGCCGAAACAAACATGACCGAGAGGCCTATGAATAATGAAATTCGCGAGCCATAGAGAATGCGTGATAACATATCGCGGCCAAGGGGATCGGTACCCAAGACGTGATCCCAACTGCCACCTTCGACCCAGATGGGCGGTAGCTTGGTGACCTCGCGGAATTGCTCAAGTGGATTATAGGGTGCAAGGAGATCAGCGAATATTGCAATGAAGACGACGAAGCACACCACAACCATGCCAATGACAGCGCCACGGTTTTCGCGGAATGAGCGCCAGAAGGACAGCAGCGGTCCCGGTGGTTTTGACAGGGTGATGGTTTCAACGGCCATGGCGGATCCGCGGGTTGATGAGGCCATAGAGAAGGTCAATCAGCAGATTGACGATGATGACGATGCTGGCAATCAGCATGATGCCTCCCTGCAGGGCCGGATAATCGCGCCTGCCAATTGAATCAACCAGCCATTTGCCAACACCCGGCCACGAGAAAATTGTTTCGGTGAGTACGGTTCCTGCAAGCAGGGTTCCGATTTGCAAACCGATGACCGTAACCACGGGAATGAGGGCATTACGCAAGGCGTGATAACCAACAACACGAAAAGCCGAGAGGCCCTTGGCGCGGGCGGTGCGTACATAGTCTTCTTCCAGCACTTCAAGCATGGATGACCGCGTCATCCGCGCGACCACGCCCAAAGGAACTGTTCCCAACACGATGGTTGGCAAAATAAGATGGCGCACCACATCCATGAACGCACCCTTCTGGCCAGAAAGCAGTGAGTCAATCAGCAAGAAGCCTGTCACCGGTTGATAATAGAATTTAACGAGGTCAACCCGGCCGGAAACGGGAGTGAGGTGCAGCGTGTTGGACATGAACAAAATCAGAATAAGGCCCCACCAAAACAACGGCATGGAATAGCCAATAAGGGCCACACCCATCATGGATTGGTCGTAAATGCTGCCGCGCTTTGATGCTGCAATGACGCCTGCAGGCACGCCGATCACAACGGCAAACAGCATGGCGCACATGCCAAGTTCAACCGTTGCGGGAAACAGCGTCAAAAATTCCTTTGCGATGGGTGTTTTGGAAACAATTGATGTGCCGAAGTCGCCGTGCAGCAGCGCCCAGACATAATCAAGAAACTGTTTCCAGATCGGTTGGTCGAGGCCCATGTCGTGGCGCAGTTCTGCCAAGCGCTCCGGCGATATGCCGCGTTCGCCCCGGCGCACTTCGATGGGGTCGCCCGGCACAAGGCGGATCATCGTGAAGGTCACGAACATCAACGCAATGAATGTGGGCACCGTCAGCGCCAGGCGCTTGAGAAGAAATCGGAACATCCAGACTCCAGATCGAAACAGGAAGTGCCCTCATTCGGCCTTCGGACACCTTCTCCCATGCAAGTTGCACAGGAGAAGGCGAGAATTATGACCTTCTCCCGTTTGTTCTTACAAATGGGAGAAGGTGCCCAACGGGCGGATGAGGGCTTCTTTTTTACTCAGCAACGTCCACGTTCTGGAATTCGTGGGCGCCGAGCGGGCTTACCTTGTAGCCCGATACTTCCTTGCGCACGGGTTCATACACTGTCGAATGGGCGACGTTGAGCCACGGTACCTGTGTAGCAACAATCTTCTGTGCGTCTTGGTAAAGTTTGGTGCGCTCCGCCTGGTCGGTGATTTCGACAGCCTTGGTGATGTCGTCCTGGAACTTGGCATCACACCACTTCGGAATGTTTTGAGCGTTTGGCTTACCGTCTTTGCCGCAGCCGAGGAGAACGGCGAGGAAATTGTCTGGATCGCCATTGTCTCCGGTCCAGCCCAAGAGGCCCATTTGATGTTCGCCAGCCTGCAAGCGCTTGCGATATTCACCCCACTCGTAGGATACGAGCTTGGCATTGATGCCAACCTTGGCAAGATCGGCTTGCATCATTTCGGCCATGCGTTTGGCATTTGGATTGTAGGGGCGCTGAACTGGCATCCACCACAAGTCCGTATCAAGTGAGGTGACACCAGCTGCGGCCAACATCTCCTTGGCCTTGGCTGGATCATAGGGGTGGTCCACGGTAGCATCATCGTAGGACCACATGGTGGGTGGAATCGGATTTTTGGCCTTTTGCCCAGCGCCCTGATACACTTCCTTCAGAATTGAATCACGATCAATGGCCATGGCAATCGCCTGGCGCACTTCAATCTTGTCAAATGGAGGCTTTTGGGCGTTCATGGCGAGATAGCCAATGTTGAGGCCTGCCTGCTCCAGAAGTTGCACATCGGGATTCTTGCCGATATCGGCAAGGTCTGCGGGATTTGGTGCAATCATCACCTGGCATTCATTGGCCTTGATCTTGGCGTAGCGCGCCGTTGCATCTGGCGTGATCGCATAGATCAAGTCGTCAACCTTTGGCTTGCCTGCCCAGCCATCAAAGGCCTTGAAACGGATGACGGCGTCCTTCTGGTAATCCACAAACTGGAATGAACCGGTGCCGACAGGAACCTGGTCGAATTGTTCGGGTGTTCCCTTCTTCATCAGATAGTCGGCATATTCAGCGGATTGGATGGTTGCGAAATCCATGGCGAGATTGGCGAGAATTGGTGCGTTTGGCTTGGTGAGTGTGATGACTACGGTAAGGTCATCAGCACCTTTGACGATCGAGGCCAAAAGATCTGGCATGCCCATGTCGTTGAAATAGTCATAAGCGCCACCGGACACTTTTGCATAGGGATGCTCAGGCTTCCATTGACGCTCAAATGAAAAGATCACGTCATCAGCAGTGAGGTCGCGGGTTGGGGTGAAACCGTTCACGCCGGAATGGAACTTAACACCTGGGCGCAAGTGGAATGTAATAACCTTGCCATCTGCCGAAACTTCGTATTTTTCAGCAAGGCCGGGTTCAACGGCAGTGGTGCCGGGGGTAAATTGCACGAGCTTGTTGTAAACCGGGCGTGCGGCATCAAGGCTGGTGCCGGTTGTATTCATGGCGGGTGTGAAGTTTTCTGGCGAGCCTTCTGAGCAATAAACCAGTGATTTTGCGTTGGCGGCGCCGATTGCAAGCATCGAGCTCATCATCAGTGCGGCACCAAAAAGTTTGGTAGATTTCATAGTTTAACTCCCTATTTTTTGTACGCCGTAAGGAGGCGATTTCTTATCTAAGCATGTTTTTTCCGAATGATCAAAATTCTGTTTTATGCTAGCAATTGCGCTTGGGGAGAGTGATGATGACCTTAACGGCTGAGACAATTGCGGATTTTCAGAACCATGGCGCTGTGGCCATCAAGGGCGTTTTCAAGGATTGGGTCGCGGTTCTGCGGGCCGGCATTGCACGTAACATGGCGGAACCCAGTGCCGATGTGAAAATCTACCAGGGCAAGGACGGCGGCGGGCGTTTCTTTGGCGACTACTGCAATTGGAACCGCATTCCCGAATACAAAGACTTCATTTTCAATTCACCCGCCGCAGACATTGGCCGCCAATTGATGGGCTCGAAAACCGTTCGGCTGTTTCATGAGCATGTGTTGGTGAAGGAAGCGAGCGCTGGTGTGGCAACGCCTTGGCATCAGGACCAGCCCTATTATTGCGTGGATGGCAATGACACGGTTTCGCTGTGGATTCCACTCGATGATGTGCCGCGTGACCGCACTTTGGAATTTGTGGGTGGTTCGCATAAATGGGGAAAATATTACAGGCCGGAACGCTTTGACAAAACGCCACTCAATGAGAATGACGGTTTGGAAGCGGTGCCCGATATCAATGGCAACCGCGACACGTTTGATGTGATCGGCTGGGCGCTGGAGCCGGGGGATGCGGTGGCATTCAATTACAAGACGCTACATGGGGCACCGGCAAATAACTCCGCAAGTGACCAGCGGCGGGCGTTTTCATTACGGTTATTGGGCGATGATGTGAGATTTGCCCGGCGTGAAGGCGTGAAGACATCACCACCGTTTCGGGGTGTTACGCTGAAGCATGGCGCTGTGATGGATGCGGCAGAATTCCCGGTTTTGGTGGGGTGATTTTTTCTTCTCCCGCAAGGGGACAAGGGAAGAGCTATTGGAATCGCTCAGGCAAAATTTGTGCGAGGTCTAGACCTCCGTCTATCACGTCTTCGGGAATTTTTTGTTTCAACACCATCGCCGCTGCGACACGCGACAGCGCAGGCGCGGACTGGATGCCGTAGCCGCCTTGGCCTACCAGCCAGAAGAAGCCTTCCGTATGCAGATCATATCCGATGACGGGCGAGCCGTCGGGGGCGAAGGTGCGGAGGCCGCCCCAGCTGCTGTCCAGTCTGGTGACCTCAATGGTTGTGGCGCTCATCAGGCGTTCGATGCCTTCGGCAATGGCCATATCGTCGGCGTAGGCATCGTGCGGATCGACAGGCGTGGCATCGGCCGAAGATACGATCATTTTGCCACTCTGGGGTTTGGCGTACCAGGTTTCACCCATGTCGGTGACCATGGGAAAATCAGCGGCGCCTTCAATGCCATCCATGGGAATCACACAGATGGAGCGGCGCTTGGGTTGCAGGCCAACTGGTTTAGCACTTGCTTTCACGGCAACGACATCACCCCATGCACCTGCTGCATTGACCAGGATTTCGCTTTTAAAAACACCTTGTGCAGCGGTGACGCGCCAATGGGAGCCCACACGTTCAATTGTTTCGGCACCGGCGTCATTCAACAACTGCCCACCACGCGACTTCAAGAGTTTGAGGTATCCCCGGTGCAGGAGGTCCACATCGAGATCACCCGTATTTGGATCGAGAAAGATACGCTTGGCGTAGCCTTCACGCAGAATGGGGAAATGTTTCAGCGCCTGCGCCTCTGACAGTTCATTGAGACCAGAACCGGAGGCCAGAAATTTCTCAGTGAATGCGTCCTGCCCCTCGGCTTCAAAGAATAATGACGCGCGGGGAACCAACAGCGGTCCATCGGTGAAGCCCTGTGGCGGGTTTACAAAGAAATCATGGCTAGCGCGGGTGAAAGCCAACATGGGTGGCGGGCCGTAGTTTGGCTCGTAGGTCGCAGCGGACCTTCCGGTTGTGTGAAAGCCGGGGCGGTCCTCCATTTCCAAAATCAACACGCGCTTGGTTTCCGCGAGATGGGCTGCAACGCTGGCGCCGGCGATGCCTGCCCCTATTACAATGATGTCAAATTTTGTGTCCATCGTATTTGGATAGCCACTTCAGTGGCCTTGCGTCAAATCTCCAGCCGCGCCAAAGTGTCATTTCTATCAGGGAGATCTAAGTTGAACGATTATAACCAGCCGGTTTCAGGCCTTGTCACCCCGCGCTTTGGCGGCATTGCGACGTTCATGCGGCTGCCGCATGTCGCACTTGACGATGCCGTAGACGTTGATATTGGAATTGTCGGCATACCCTGGGATGGCGGCACATCCAACCGGCCAGGCCCGCGGCATGGACCACGGCAGATGCGCGATATGTCGTCGATGGTGCGGCGCATGCACCAGACCTCCCATGTCGTGCCCTATGATCTTGCCAATGTGGCTGATCTCGGTGACTGCCCGGTGAACCCCGCCAGTGTCGATGATGCTTTGGTTCGCGTTGAAACCTATTTCAAAAAACTGATCGCCAAAGGCATTCGCCCGCTTTCAGCAGGTGGTGACCATTTGTGCTCGCTGCCGATCCTGCGCGCGGTGGGGCAAAAGAAGCCAGTGGGTATGGTGCATTTTGATGCGCATACAGACCTCTATGACAATTATTTCGGCGGCTTTAAATACACCCACGGCACACCCTTCAAGCGTGCCATCGAAGAAGGTGTTCTTGACCCCAAGCGCACCATTCAAATCGGTTTGCGTGGTTCCATGTATGATCTCGAAGATTTTGAGTATGGCGAGAAGATGGGTGTGCGGATCATGCGCATTGAAGAGGCGATGGAGCTTGGGCCGAAGAAAGTGATGGACATCGCGCGGGGCGTTGTGGGTGATGGTGAGACTTATGTGAGTTTTGATATCGATATGCTTGACCCCGTCTATGCACCCGGAACGGGCACGCCGGAAATAGGTGGTTTCACCACGTTCCAGGCCCAGCAAATGTTGCGCGGTCTGCGCGGCCTGAACATCGTTGGAGCTGACGTCGTTGAGGTCTCACCACCATTTGATCCCTCGGGAATGACCGCCTATGCAGGTGCCACCATGATGTTTGAAATCATGTGCTCGATGGCGGAAGCGATCGCGAAAAGACGCACATGAGTTGGCTGGGTGTTGGTCTTTGCACGGCGGGCATTGTGCTGGTGGCAATGAAGTAGTCAATTGCCGCGATGATGATTCGCGTGACTGATTTTTTAAAGACCCTTTCGGGATGGCGGCGCGGATGTGTCGCCATATTTCTTGGTGTGGCCGCGGCATTGTCCCTGCCACCCTATGATGCCTGGCCGCTGCTGTTTGTTGCTGTTCCCGGTGTTCTTGTGATGCTGGAAGCCCTTACCCGGCGGGATATTCGCAAGTCTTTCCTGCTGGGATGGTGGTTTGGTTTTGGCTATTTCCTGTTCGCGTTCCACTGGATCGGCTTTGCATTTCTGGTCAACGCCAAGGATTATTTGTGGATGATGCCGTTTGCCGTTGGTGGGTTGTCCGCTGCCATGGCGATATACTGGGGTCTGGCGTTTACATGTGTGGCCATGGCGGGATGCAAGCGCTTGCCCATGGTTCTGATTTTTGCGGCTGCAATAGGCGTTGCTGAAATACTCAGGGGAATTCTGTTTACCGGATTTCCCTGGGCGGCACCGGGGCTTGCCGTTGATGGCATGGGAGCTCTGGCGCAGACGGCTTCACTGTGGGGAATGGCAGGGCTTACAATGTTTGTGCTGCTTTGGAGTGGTGTCTGGCCCCTCATTCTGGATGGCGGCGTGAAGCGGTCGCAGCGGATAACGGCAGCGTTGATTTTGTTGACGTTGCCGCTGAGCTTGATGTGGGGAAGCTGGCGTTTGCATGACGCAGCGGTTGCGACTGTTGCTGATGTCAATATCAGGATCGTGCAGCCCAATATTTCGCAAGATGACAAGTGGCGTGGCGAGAACATGCGCGGCATATTTGACCAGCTCCTGGAAATGTCGGGCAGGCCTTCGAAAAACGGAAAAGCCGTTACGCATGTTGTGTGGCCTGAATCTGCGGTGCCGTTTCTGATTGATGAAAGTGAACGGGGGCGGGCTGAGGTGGCCCAGCTGCTGGGAGCGAATCGCACACTCATAACCGGCACTTTGCGACGTGAAAAAAGCAGCAACGGCAATTCGGACGACGACAGGATTTACAACAGCGTGCTGGCATTCGATGGCTCTGGTACTGTGGCGGCACAATATGACAAGTGGCGTCTGGTTCCGGGTGGCGAGTTCCTGCCGTTTGAATGGATGTTGAAACCCATGGGTTTTCGAAAAGTTGTGACGGTTCCGGGAAGCTTTGCTGCGGGCCTGGGGCCGGTTACATTTTCGCTGGCGGGTGCGCCGCCAGTCGGGTTTTCAATTTGCTATGAAGCAATTTTTCCGGACAATCTGGTTGATGTGAAAAACCGGCCTGCCTGGCTGATAAATGTCACAAATGATGGTTGGTTTGGCAACTCGACAGGCCCTTACCAGCATTTGTCACAATTGCGGCTGCGCGCCATTGAGCAGGGGTTGTCAATCGTGCGGGCGGCCAACACCGGAGTTTCAGCCGTTATCGATCCCTACGGCCGCTATGTTGAGACACTCCCCATTGGCCATGAAGGCATCATTGATTCCGGACTGCCGCAAAGTCTGCCACCACCGCCATTCGCCAGGTTTGGTCAATTGTTCGTGTTTATGATGGTTTTGGTCTTGTGCGCCACCGGATTTGTTTTAAGGATACAATCATGAGTAGAGGTTCAATCACGATACGGTCATGTGAAACTTGAGAAGCGGGATTCTATTTGCGCACATGATGCAATTGGCGTATTGATCACAGAAAGTTGATTGCAAAAATGACGATTTAAACAGGTCGTATTGCATTGACTTAGTCGGAACCAGACTGGGGGCATACAGTCTGAGGGAACATGACAAGAAGAGATCCAAACTATATCGATGTGCACGTCGGTTCGCGCCTGCGTATGCGCCGTCAAATCATCAGCATGAGCCAAGAGAAGCTCGGTGAACTGCTGGGAATAACGTTTCAGCAAGTTCAGAAATATGAAAAAGGCACCAATCGCATCAGCGCTAGCCGGTTGTTTTATGCGGCAAAGATTTTGGGTATCCCCGTGCAGGCGTTTTTTGAGGATTTGCCGAATGTCGAGGGCGCTGAGGGCTTCAGTGAGCCAAGTTCAGACAACACTGTCATGTCATCCATGATGAATGCCGAGGGTATCCAGTTGGCGAAAGCTTTCAGAGATGCGGATAGCTCAACCAAGCGTAAGCTCATTGCAACTTTAGCGCGTGCCATTGTTGATATGAAGGACTGACAGGTTCATTTTTATCTTCAATCACTTGACCTTAATTGTTATCGCTGCCATTAGACTTTTCCGAAGGCATAAAGAAATCTTTATGCGTATTTGAAGAAGGTTAAGGGGCGGAGCGAAAATGTCACGCAAAAATTACCTGTTCACCAGTGAATCCGTGTCCGAGGGGCATCCCGACAAAGTTTGCGACCGGATTTCTGATGAAATCGTGGACTTGTTTTTCCGTGAGGCGCTGGAACAAGGCATGGACCCCGCGCAGGTGCGTGTCGCTTGCGAAACATTCGCCACCACAAACCGGATTGTCATCGGTGGTGAAACCCGTGGGCCTGCATCGGTGACCCATGAGAAAATCGAGCAGGCCGCCCGCGAAGCGATCAAAAGCATCGGCTATGAACAAAGCGGGTTCCACTGGCAAACGGTAAAGGTTGAAATTCTTCTGCATGGCCAATCCGCTGACATTGCACAGGGCGTGGATTCAGGTGCCGCGAAGGATGAAGGCGCTGGCGACCAGGGTATCATGTTTGGCTATGCCTGCGATGAAACACCTGACCTCATGCCGGCTCCGTTATATTATGCACAGCGCATTTTGCAGCTGCTCGCTGAAGCCCGCCATTCCGGCAAGGAAAAAGCACTTGGTCCTGATTCAAAGAGCCAGGTGACGCTGCAATACAAGAATGGTAAACCTGTTGCGGTTACCCAGATCGTTGTATCGCACCAGCATATCGATGAGAGCCTCACGTCCAAGGACATGCTCAAGCTGGTCACACCTTACGTCAAGAAGGCGCTGCCGAAGGGCTGGATCACCAAGGACACGGTTTGGCATGTGAACCCCACCGGCAAGTTCTTCATCGGCGGACCCGATGGCGATGCTGGCCTCACGGGCCGCAAGATCATTGTGGACACATATGGTGGTGCCGCTCCCCATGGTGGTGGCGCATTCTCTGGCAAGGACCCAACCAAGGTGGACCGTTCGGCCGCTTATGCAGCGCGCTATCTCGCCAAGAATGTGGTGGCTGCTGGCTTGGCCAAGAAGTGCACGATCCAGTTGTCATATGCGATCGGCGTCTCCGAGCCGCTTTCGATTTATGTTGATACGCACGGCACGGGCAAGGTTGCAGAGGCCAAGCTTGAGAAAGCCATCGGGAAAGTGATGAAGCTCAATCCGCGCGGGATTCGCACGCATCTTTCTCTCAACCGCCCGATCTATGCGCGTACCTCCGCCTATGGCCACTTTGGCCGCGCACCCACCAAGGATGGTGGTTTTTCGTGGGAGAAGACCGATCTTGCCAAGGCCCTCAAAGCGGCGGTGAAGTGAGCGAAGACGACACCAAACGGTTTCAATTTTTTGGTCGGCGCAGGGGGAAAACCTTGCGCCGTCGTCATTTGCAGTTGACGGACGAGCTGCTGCCCGCCATCCGCGTTGATTTGAATGATCCCCTGCCTAATGGTGAGGTGTGGCTTGAAATCGGCTTTGGCGGCGGCGAGCACCTGGCCTATCAGGCTGCAATATTTCCAAACGTAAATTTCATTGGCGCGGAGCCATTTCGCAATGGCGTGGCAAAGCTTCTTGCACATATTGAATCAAAGGCACTCACCAATATCCGCGTGCATGACGACGATGTGCGTTACCTCTTGGAAAAACTTCCGCCGCAATCGCTGGCAAAAATTTTCGTGTTGTATCCCGATCCGTGGCCCAAGAAGCGGCACCGTGACCGCCGCATTGTGAACGCGGATACGCTGAAACAGTTTCATGCATTGTTGAAACCGGATGGCGTGTTTCTGTTTGCAAGTGACATCATTGAGTATGTGGAATGGACGTTGCGCGAAGCTCGCGAGCATGGCGGATTTCCGTTACTCCGAGATTCAAGTGAACCTTATGCGCACTGGTTTCAAACGCGGTATGAGGCCAAGGCCAAGCGCGAGGGCCGGGAGACGCGGTATTTGACATTTGGGAAGGGTTTGATTTAAGTCTCAGCGTTGCGATCATAGGAATGGCCAATGGAAACTGATCGAGATGTTTGGAGGGCGGCTTGCCATTGCAAGGCAATCCAGTTTGAAGTCAAACTCACTGACGGGTTGAACACGGCGCGACGGTGCACGTGTTCTTTCTGCCGCATGCGAGGTGCAGTGGCAGTCACCGCTGAACGCGGCGGGATAACATTTATCTCTGGTGAAAGCTTGCTGACGCTATATCAGTTCAATACGGGAACGGCGAAGCACTATTTTTGCTCGGTCTGTGGAATCTACACGCATCACCAGCGGCGTTCCAATCCAAATGAGTATGGCGTGAATGTCTCATGTCTTGATGGTATCAGCCCTTTTGACTTTGAGGACGTACAAGTGCTCGATGGCATAAACCATCCAAGCGATGTTGGCGAAGGTGTTGGTTCCGGTGTTGTGGGCATTCTGAAATTTGTGCACAACGCGTAAAGTCTGCCTCAACACACCCCATAATGTTTCAAGCCATCCAAAATTCCGGCAGCGCTGGCGCGGTTGGAGAAATAGACGTCTTTTGACCTTCGCAAGACCTTCACTTCGGCGCTGTGGTTGGAGACGACAATTCCCTTGGTGATGCCGCGCAGCATGTCGATGTCGTTTCCGGAGTCTCCGGCGGTGACGAACTGCGATGTTTCGATGCCGAAGCGCCAGCTGACGAAACGCAACGCGTGGCCCTTTGAGGCGCGGACCGGGAGAACATCAACACACTTGTCGTGCGACACGACAACCCGTGCTTGAAGCCGGTGTTGTCGCAGGATTGATTTTATGTCGCGCGCCGCGTTGGGGGATTTTTGCGGCAGGTAATAGCTTATTTTCTCAGACCCTTGGGCTTCTTCCTCCTGCATTTCCAGCCAGCCCATATCTGCCAGCAATGCGCGTATCTTTTCGGGGTGCCAGCGGAAGCGGATGTGTTGCCGCCAATGGGTATCCTCGGTCAAATTGCCAAAATTATAATGGATGCGGGTGCCGACCGATGTGATCAAAAGTGTCGGGTCCGGCATTCCCAGTTCTTTGATGATCTGCTGTGCGCTTTCCAGCGAGCGGCCCGTTGCGATGCCGAAGAGAATATCATCACGTCTGTTGATGAGTTTTGACAGTTGCGCCATTGAGCCCTTGTCGCCGGTCAGCGTGTTGTCGATATCGCAGAGGAGATAGTGGTTTGCGGTGACAAACTGTTTGGTACGCCGTTTCACCCAAGGTGCGGTTGTCTTGTTGTGGGGGCACTCGGCCACCAGCCGCAGATAGTTCCGGATATGCCTTGGCCATGTATAGTAACGGTTCACGTTCTTTCGGCCTGTAATCGAGAGGTTACGCCACCGCGGCTTGTCCGTAATGCACTGTTTGATTGTTTCCGCAAAAGCTTCAGGATCATCGGGATCTACGATCACACCATGCCCACAGTTTTTCAAAACATCGCTCATGCCGCCAGCGCCTGAACTAACGACGGGAACACCCGCAGCAGCGGCCTCTACAAGGGTCAATCCAAAATTTTCATGTCGTGATGGTGCCAGCAGAACGCCACCGGTCCTGTGTGCGTGCCGGTAGAGTGCTGAGACCATTTCGGGCGTGTGGTGTTTTGGATAGGCAACGCTGCCATAGAGATCATATAGATCAATTATTCTTAATAGTTCGGTGAAAACGGCTTGCTGGGGAGCGTGCATGGTCTCGAGGTCTTTGCGCAGGCCAATAAAGAGGAACAGATTTGCGTGCTCTCGCAAATCAGATTTTCCAAAGGCATGAAGCGCTGCAAAGATATTTTTTTGAATGTCGGGACGCGCAATCATGATCAATGCGGGCTTATTGGATGCGCTGAAAAAGCGGTGTCGCAGTGTGTCGAATTCCTGTTTTTTAACTGGCAGTGTTTTGGTACCCACTGCTTCGATGTCACAGCCCGGCGGCAAGATGCGCATCGTGCTGGTGTTATAATGATCATATTTCGCGTATTGGTTTTCAACCTCATCATTGGTGCTAGCGATGACCAGTTCGGCATTTTCAAGTGTCTCTTCTTCCGCCTCAATGCGCTCTTGAAAATGAAACTTGCCTTGGGCGCGGCGGGCCGTCATGCCATCTGCCAACAGGCGTTCACGCTTGAACCTGCCAAGTGAGTGCGCCGTGTAGATCAGCGGAATGCCCAGCACCTTTGCAATGCGGGTTGCAGCGAACGCACCATCGGCATAGTGGCCGTGAATGATATCGGGTACTTCACCTTGGGAGCGGATGTAACGCAGCGCGTTATCGATGAACTCCTGCAGGTGTGGCCACAGCTTTTCCTTTTGGATGTATTTTTCGGGGCCACATGACAGCCGCACGATTTGCGAGCGCGGTGTGACCTCTTCAAAAGGGCGGGCATAGTCCCCTGATACATTTGCATCTATGATTTTGCGTGTTAGAAGATCAAATCGCCTGACGCCGCGCGTATCGCCCAAGCGGCGCGTGAGATCGAGAACATACTTGGTCTGCCCACCCGTATCCGCGTCCACGCCAATCTCCGGTGCGTTTGATCGGATCAATCCGTGTATACTGACGTGCATCAGGTAAAGTCCTGAGGGTTTTTTTATTTTTGCTGACATCAATCAATCTTTTGACAAGCATTTTATGGCCCAAAGTAAGGACATCAAAAATGCCGGAGATGTCGCTTGCGAATATGGCAGTGCCACAATCTGGCCGGTGCCGCAGGATTTTACCTGTTCCGCTTGTCCCATTGTTTATATAGGCAATTTTGCGAAATAATCGAGCAATATATGTGTCGTGTGCACGTTTTGATTTATGCATGACACTGCAAAGCCAAGGTGTTAGTCTTAAAGTCAAGACGCGTTCAATTTATCTTTCTGAGTGGAGTGAGATGACGATGAATGTTGCTGTTCCTTCCGGTCTTGGTCGTTTTGCGGGGCTTTTCAACCGAACAACGGTGCCTTTCTCCGTGGTGATGCCCGATGGTGCCACACAGCATTTCGGACAGGGCGCATCAAGCTTTACAGTGACATTGAAAAACCGCCAGGCCTTGCGCGCCATTTCCAGCGTTGACGAGGGCCGTATTGGTGATGCCTATGTTGCCGGTGACATCGATATTGAAGGCGACCTGCTGCGCCCATTTGAGCTCAGAAATTCCATGAAGGATTTTCATCTCATTGTTGAGGCTTGGCGTTTTATTCAACCCTTGCTCATGGGACAAATCCGCACCAACCGACAGGCGATATCATCGCATTATGATATTGATCCTGAATTCTTCCTGAGTTTTCTTGATCCCATCACGCCTTGTTATACGCAAGGTGTTTACGCGTCGCCTGATGAAACACTTGACGTGGCCACGTTGCGCAAGTTTGAATATTGCTACGAAAAACTTGGTCTCAAAAAGGGTGACCACGTTCTAGAGGTTGGCCCGGGCTGGGGTGCGTGGCTTGAGTTCTCGGCAAAGCGGGGTGTCAAGACAACGGGCATCACGATTTCGGAGGTTTCCCTCAATTATCTCAACGGGCGCGGTAAAATGCTGGGGCATGATTGGGACATCATTGATGCTGATCTTTTGGGCTACACCACAGACACCAAATATGATGCCATTGTCATCATGGGTGTCATTGAACATCTACCGGATTATAAGCGTGTGCTCGACAAATTTGCCTCGCTTTTGAAACCGGGAGGCCGGGTGTTTCTTGATGGTAGCGCGTGTACGAAAAAATTTGAGCTGTCATCATATATGGTGAAATATATTTATGGGGGCAACCACTCGTTTCTCGTGCTGCATGACTTCCTCGAAAAAATGGCCAAGACGCCGTTTGAGGTGCTCGAGATCCAAAATGACCGCGAAAGTTATTTTCTCACCTTTCAGCAATGGGCGCGTAATTTTGAAAACAACCGTGACGCTGTTATCGCGCGGTTTGGAGATTTCAATTATCGCCGCTTCCGGCTTTATCTCTGGGGTGCTGCCTACGAGTTCCAAAGCCGCAGCCTTGACTGCTACAGGATGATCCTCAAACTTCAAAAATAGAAATGGGCAGTCCAGCAACCGGACTGCCCATTCCCTCACTTACACAGGAGGATATGCAAGTTACATCTTTGGCATGATCACCGTGTCGATGACGTGGATTACGCCATTGTCTGCCGCGATATCGGCGGTGACGACCTTTGCGCCATCAACCATAACGCCATCCTTGCTGCCGACGATCTTGATTTCAGATCCCTGGACTGACTTTGCCATTGTTTCCTTGTCAGCCACATCGGCTGCCATGACTTTTCCTGGAACAACATGATAGGTGAGAATTGACACCAACTTGGCCTTGTTCTCGGGCTTGAGAAGATCATCAACTGTGCCTGCTGGCAACTTTGCGAAGGCTTCATCGGTTGGTGCGAAAACCGTGAATGGTCCTGGACCCTTCAATGTCTCATCAAGGCCTGCTGCCTGAACTGCGGCAACAAGTGTTTTGAAAGTGCCTGCTGCAACAGCCGTATCGACGATGTCAGCCGCAAATGCCTGGGACGAAGCGACAAAGCCTGATATTACAAAGGCAGAGGCTGCCAAAAGGTTTTTCATGGAACGCATGTGAATTCTCCTTTGTCTTGATTGACTTAGGAAAAACGAAGCGCAGCAGAAGGTGGTTCACCTTTTTTTTACATTAATTTTTTTTCATGAGTTCATTTTGAAACTTTTTGGTTTTGAGGCTTCCAGATGTCCGGCATTCCGAAATTAAACCACCATAGTGAGTGAGATAATACTTTCCGAGATGTCTTCAAAATACTTGATGTCGTTACGGACGCGGGACATTATCATTGCACCTTCCAATGTTGATAGCAGCAATCTCGCGCGTCTTGTTGCAACGATCTGCGTTAATCCCATGCGATCATAAACCTTCGACAACCATACTTCATTTGAATCAAAGAATGTTTGAAGGTCTTCATTGAGTTCTTTTGGAAGCCCAGAAATTTCTGCTCCAACCATTCCACACAGACACATGCGATTGTTTGATAGTGAGCCATGAAATAAACTGACGTAAAGGCGCAGTTTGTCGCTCGGTGTTGCCGCATCCGGATCGCCCAGAGCTGTCATGAACTCATTTGTGTAGCGATTTATAAGCGTTTGTCCGAGGTTGGTTTTTGTCGGAAAATGGAAATGAATGCTTGATGTACGAATTCCAACTGAATCAGCGAGATCATGAAAGCTAAAGCCATTGTAGCCTCGGGTTTGGAGCAGTTCAGCCGCTTTGTTTAACAGTTTGGTCTTTGTGTCATTCATTATACTTCAATCCATAAAAATGTGAAATTGCCACTTGACTATCTACTATTCAATAGGTGATATTACTATCTACTAGTAGATAGATAGGGAGACGAAATATGAGGTTTAAGGATAAAATTGCAATTGTTACGGGTGGCGGTACAGGCATTGGACGCGCAGTTGCAACGGCGCTTGTGCGTGAGGGAGCAAAAGTTGTCATTAATGGAAGACGGGCAGATGTTTTAACCAAAACCGCGGAAGTGATCGATAAAACCGGGAAATCGATATCCATTCATCATGGGGATATTGCTGAAACCAAATCTGCTGCTGCAGTTGTCTCTCATGCCGAGAGTCATTTTGGCGGAGTTGATCTGCTTTTCAACAATGCCGGAATATTTAGGCCAAAGCCGTTTCTCGATCACACTGAAGAAGACTATGACCGTTTTCTTGATATCATCCTCAAGGGCAAATTTTTTATGGCGCAAGCGGCAGCCAAGGCGATGAAAAAGCGTGGCGGTGGCGCGATCGTACAAACAGGTTCGATGTGGGCTCTGCAAGCGGTTGGGGCAACCCCTTCTTCTGCTTATTCAGCAGCAAATGCGGGTGTTCACCAGATGGTCAAAAACCTGGCCCTTGAGCTGGCTCCGGATAATATTCGCATTAACGCAGTTGCACCGGCGGTTGTTGAAACACCTGTCTATGAAACCTTTATCCCATCGGATGAAGTAAAGGCTGTGCTTGCAGGGTTTGACGCATTTCATCCGCTTGGCCGCATTGGCCAGCCTGCTGATGTTGTGGGAGCCATGCTGTTTCTTGCATCGTCTGATGCAAGTTGGATTACCGGTGCAATCTTGCCGGTGGACGGTGGCGTCATGGCTGGACGCTCATGACCTACAAGCCTCTTGCAGTTTAACAGCTAAGGGGTTATTGGTAATTCAACTTAAGTTCACTCGCAAAGTTTGAGAGTGGGTTCCATACCGGAACCCGCTTTTTTTATTGCCCGAAGAGAAGAGATGGATACGACAAGAATTTCACGGGAAACCGGACCTGCACTGCGGGTTGCAGCGCTCATCGAGCCTGTGCTGGAAAGCATGGGATTTCGGCTTGTGCGCGTGAAGCTGACTGGCACCACCCTGCAGATCATGGGCGAGCGGCCTAATGGCACGTTTTCGATTGATGACTGCGAACAATTCAGCCGGGCAATTTCGCCCATGCTTGACGTGGCTGATATTGTGTCCAGCAAGTACCAGCTTGAAATTTCATCACCAGGCATTGACCGCCCGCTTGTCCGTCAGGAAGATTTTGAACGTTGGGCGGGTCATGAAGTGCGGATTGAAATGGCCAATCCGGTGGCGGGCCGGAAGCGCTTCAAAGGCAACCTTGAAGGCGTGACAGATGGTGAAGTGCGCTTGTTTATTGAGAACCCGGCAGGTGGCAACGAGCCCCTGCTGATTGGTGTTCCCTTTGCCGATATCGGTGAGGCCAAGCTCACCCTGACCGATGAATTGATTGAAGCTGCGCGTGCCCGCTTGCCTGCCAAGGCATTGGGTGATGGCAGTGAATGGACTGAAGAGACAACTGAAGTTTCCGAAAACGGGAGAGAAGAAAATGGCTGAACCAGTCGTAAGTGCAAACCGGCTAGAACTTTTGCAAATCGCCGATGCAGTGGCGCGGGAAAAAGTAATTGATAAATCCATTGTGCTGGAAGCCATGGAAGAAGCCATCACGCGTGCTGCGAAAGCCCGCTACGGTGCTGAAAACGAAATTCGCGCCGAGATTGATGCCAAGACCGGTGAAATCCGCCTGAACCGGTTGTTGCTTGTTTCTGAAAAAGTTGAAAATGATGCAACCGAAATCAGCTTGGCGGAGGCCAATCGCCGCAACCCCGCGGCTACCGTTGGTGACTTCATTGCCGAGCCACTGCCACCCATCGAATTTGGCCGCATCGCCGCGCAGAACGCTAAGCAGGTTATTGTGCAGAAGGTTCGGGATGCCGAACGTGAGCGCATGTATGACGAGTTCAAGGACCGTATTGGCCAGATCGTCAACGGCACGGTTAAACGCGTTGAATATGGCAACGTGATTGTTGATTTGGGGCGCGGTGAAGCCATTGTGCGGCGTGATGAAGCGCTGCCGCGCGAAACTTTCCGTCCCGGTGACCGGGTTCGTGCCTATGTGTTTGATGTGCGCCGCGAACAGCGTGGACCGCAGATATTCTTGTCACGTACCCATCCGGAATTCATGTCGAAATTGTTTGGACAGGAAGTGCCTGAAATCTATGATGGCATTGTTGAAGTGGTGTCCGTGTCGCGTGATCCGGGGTCGCGCGCAAAGATTGCGGTGCGGTCCAAGGATGGTTCGATTGATCCCGTTGGTGCCTGTGTTGGTATGCGCGGTTCACGCGTGCAAGCCGTGGTGAACGAACTGCAGGGTGAGAAGATCGACATCATCCAATGGTCGGCAGATGTGGCGACTTTTGTGGTGAATGCGCTTGCTCCTGCCGAAGTTGCAAAGGTGGTTCTCGATGAAGAGGCTGAACGTATTGAAGTTGTGGTTCCCGATGACCAGCTATCCCTAGCAATCGGACGGCGTGGACAAAACGTGCGTCTGGCATCGCAACTCACCGGTTGGGATATTGATATCATGACAGAGGCGGAAGAATCTGAGCGCCGCCAGAAGGAATTTACCATTCGCACTGCGCGCTTTATTGAAGCGCTTGATGTGGACGAAACCCTCGCCCAGCTTCTGGCTTCCGAAGGCTTCGATACGGTTGAGGAAATTGCATTTGTTGATTTGAATGATATCGCCTCAATTGAAGGCCTTGATGAGCAGACAGGTGAGGAATTGCAAAACCGCGCCCGTGAATATCTGGATCGTTCTGCCACCGAGCAGGATGCGCGCCGAGTTGAATTGGGTGTGAAGGATGAGTTGAAGTCGCTTGAAGCCCTGTCACCAGCCATGTTGGTAGCATTGGGCGAAGCCGGCGTTAAGTCCATGGAAGACTTGGCTGACTGCGCCACAGATGATTTGACGGGCTGGACGGAACGCAAGGGATCTGAGACCACAAAACATAAGGGCGCTTTCTCAAGTCTTGATGTTTCAGCCGCCGATGCCGAAGCCTTGATCATGGCAGCCCGGGTTAAAATGGGCTGGATTGAGGCTACCCCGGACGCAGAGGCTGAGGTTGAAGCCGAGGCGGACGCATAAGAGAGATCGCTGGAGGTTCATGGACGAGGAGCTTGACACAAGTTTAACGGAACGCATGTGCATTGTCACCCGGGAGGTGAAGGATGAAGATGCGCTCGTTCGTTTTGTGCGTGGGCCTGATGGCCAAGCGGTTCCTGACTTGCAGCGGAAGCTGCCGGGGCGGGGCGTTTGGGTGTCCTTGAACCGCGAACAGGTACGGATTGCGGCGGCTAAAAACCTGTTTTCACGGGGATTTGGGGCGGCAACCACGGCACCTGCGGATTTGGCCGATCTGGTAGGTGATTTGCTGCGAAAACAGGCGCTTTCCACGTTTTCCCTGTCGAAAAAAGCGGGGTTGGCGGTTGCTGGCAACAGCAAGGTTGAAGACATGGTTGGAAAAGGCCGGGCGCATCTTATTATTCATGCGGCGGAAGCTGCGCCCGACGGGCGGGGAAAAATCGACAAATTGGCTTCTCCGGCGGTCAAAGTGATTAATATTTTTAAAGTTGATGAATTGGACTTAGCATTTGGCCGTTCAAATGTGATACATGCTGCCGTAGCGCGGGGTAAGCTTAGCGATAAGCTTCTTCTGGCCGTGCAGCGCATTGAGATGTATGACGCTCATTTGGAGCGTCGAGTGACTGAAGAGAGAGCATGAACGATACAACTGATAACAACGACACCAAATCTGCTGCTGGCCGCACTGGCGGCGGAACCTTGACTTTGAAGCGCCCCACAGGCACCGAGCAAAGCAGGGTAAAGCAGAGCTTCTCGCATGGGCGGACGAAGACGGTTGTCGTTGAAACCAAGCGCAAGCGTTTTGGCGATGACAAACCCACGGTTGATGTAAAGCCCGTATTTCAGATACAGCCAAAAGTTTCCGCTCCCGCAGTTGCACCCAAACCTGCTGCAACTGCGCGGTCAGGCGTTGTTCTCCGCACGCTTTCACCCGAAGAGAAAGAGGCGCGGGATCGCGCTTTGGCAGGCTCTCGCGTACGTGAAGCTGAAGAGCGCAAATATCAGGAAGAAGAAGCTGTGCGCCGCAAGGAGCACGATGCGAAAGACATCAAGGACCGTGAAGCCGCTGCCAAGCGCAAGCTTGAAGACGATGCGCGTCACAAGGCCGAAGAAGACGGCAAGCGCAAGGCTGATGAAGCCGCCAAGAAGCTGGCTCCGAAAACACCTTCTCAAATTGACCGTGAAGAAGAAGAGAACGCGCGCTCAAAATCTCCACGTGGCAGCGTTGGCGTGGTCAAGCGCAAGATTGAAGTTCCCGCACCAACACGCACCAAGGCTGATGCGGACAAGCGCCGTGGCCGCCTCACCGTTACGAATGCGCTCGCGGAAGATGAAGACCGCAACCGTTCTGTTGCCGCTTTCAAGCGCCGCACCGAACGCCTGAAGAAGCAGGCGCAGGGTTTCCAGATGCCAACGGAAAAGATGACACGCGAAATCATCATTCCGGAAGCCATTACCATTCAGGACCTTGCCAATCGCATGGCAGAACGTGCCGTGGATATCATCAAGATTTTGATGAAGCAGGGGCAGATGCATACGATCAACGACGTGATTGATGCGGATACCGCGCAGATCATTGCGGAGGAATTGGGCCACCGCGTGAAGCGTGTGTCTGAATCTGACGTGGTTGAAGGCCTGTCGGCTGAAACCGATACGGCTGAACAACTTGTGACACGGCCACCCGTGGTGACCATCATGGGTCACGTGGATCACGGCAAGACATCGTTGCTTGATGCGATCCGCAAGACCAATGTTGTGTCAGGCGAAGCGGGCGGTATTACCCAACATATTGGCGCCTACCAGGTTGCCACCAAGAATGGTCTTGTAACGTTTATCGATACGCCGGGCCACGAAGCGTTTACGTCCATGCGCCAGCGCGGTGCCAAGGCCACTGATATCGTGGTGCTTGTGGTTGCCGCTGACGATGGCGTGATGCCGCTGACGATTGAAGCGATCAGTCATGCGCGCGCCGCTGGGGTTCCAATCATTGTTGCCATCAACAAGATTGACAAGCAGTCCGCAAACCCAACGAAGGTGCGCACCGAGTTGCTGCAGCATGAAATCGTGGTTGAAGGCATGGGCGGCGATACGCTGGATGTTGAAGTGTCTGCGATGAAGGGCACGAACCTCGACAAGCTTCTGGATGTGATTTTGCTGCAGGCTGAAGTGCTTGATCTCAAGGCCAATCCGAACCGCGAGGCCTCGGGCCTTGTGGTGGAAGCGCAGCTTGACAAGGGACGTGGTCCTGTGGCGACTGTTCTGGTTCAGCGCGGCACATTGAAACTTGGCGATATTTTTGTGGCTGGTTCTGCGTGGGGCCGCGTTCGCGCGCTCATCAATGACAAGGGCGAGCACATCAAGGAAGCGGGCCCCTCGGTTCCCGTTGAAGTGTTGGGCCTGAGCTCTGCACCTGAAGCTGGCGACCAGTTTGACGTTGTGCCGAATGAAGCCCGTGCGCGTGAAATCACGGATTACCGCGAGCGCAAGCGCAGGGATAGCCGTGGCACAACGGTTGTGCGGTCTTCGCTTGAGCAGATGATGAGCCAGCTTTCGCAAGCCGGTCGCAAGGAATTCCCGATCCTCGTCAAGGCCGACGTGCAGGGATCTGCCGAGGCCATTGTTCAGGCACTGGAAAAGATCGGCAATGATGAAATCCGCTCGCGGGTTGTGCATTATGCGGTTGGCGGTATCAACGAGTCTGATATTGGCTTGGCGACTGCTTCGGGTGCTGTTGTTCTCGGCTTCAACGTCCGTGCTTCAAGCCAGGCGCGCGATGCGGCTGAACGCGCCGGTATCGAAATTCGCTATTACAATATCATTTACGATCTTGTGGACGACATCAAGGCGGCCATGTCTGGCAAGCTGGCACCAGAGCTGCGCGAAACGTTCTTGGGCAATGCCAAGATTTTGGAAGTGTTCAACATTACCAAGGTTGGCAAGGTTGCGGGTTGTCAGGTTACAGAAGGCAATGTGCAGCGCGGTGCCAAGGTGCGTCTTGTACGCGACAACGTGGTTATCCACGAGGGAACACTTTCCACGCTCAAGCGCTTCAAGGACGAAGTCAAAGAAGTGCAGACCGGACAGGAATGCGGTATGGCCTTTGAGGGCTATCAAGACATGCGCGCTGGCGATGTGATCGAATGCTTCCGGGTTGAGAAGATCCAGCGCAAGCTGGATTGAGGTTGAGCGATGCGACCAACCAAGGGTTCAGCAGGACCAAGCCAACGCCAGCTTCGGGCGGGTGAGCTTATTCGCCATGCCTTGGCAGATATTTTGATGCGAGGTGATACCGGTGATCTTGAGCTTGAGAAGCTTGCGATCAGCGTTGTTGAAGTACAGATGTCACCGGATTTGAAGATTGCCACGGCGTTCGTGCGCGGGCTGATCACGGGGCAAGATGCTCAAATTTTGGCGGCACTCAATCGGAATTCCAAATATATTCGGGGGCTTTTAGCGCCACGGTTAGCATCGAAGTATATGCCGACTGTTCGGTTTCGTATCGATACTGCTTTGGAATATGCCACCAAGATTGATGCGCTTTTGGCTGACCCGAAGGTGGTCATTGATTTGAAAAAATGAAAAAGCGCGGTCAGCCTGTTCACGGCTGGGTGGTTTTTGACAAGCCACTTGGCATGACATCAACACAAGCCGTTGGAAAGATCCGCAGAATTTTCGATGCTGAAAAGGCGGGGCACGGGGGTACGCTGGATCCGCTCGCGACCGGTCTTTTGCCCATTGCTTTGGGGGAAGCCACAAAGACGGTTCAATGGGCGATGGATGGACGGAAAGTTTATCGATTTGAGGTGACGTGGGGCGCTGAACGCACGACCGATGATATGGAAGGCGAGATTACAGCTCAATCAGAATTGCGTCCAGATAAAAATAGTATTGAGTCAATACTTTTTCAATTTGAAGGTATCGTCCAACAGGCACCGCCTGCATTTTCGGCCATTAAAATTGATGGTGAGCGGGCCTATGATCTGGCACGCGCTGGCGCGGCGCCGGAGATGGTGGCGCGACCCGTTACCATTGAAAAGCTGGTTCTGGTGGACTGCCCTTATGTTGATCATGCCGTTTTTGAAGTCACCTGCGGCAAGGGCACCTATGTGCGCTCACTAGCGCGGGATATGGGACGGACGTTGGGCTGTCTTGGCCATGTGTCCATGCTGCGGCGCATCGCCGTTGGACCTTTTCTTGAAAACCATATGATTTCGCTGGAAAGCCTTGAGGAAATGAGTCATAAGCCGCTCGGCGATAATGCCAAAAACGGGGCTCTTCGCCCGCTTGAGACCGCGCTGGACGGCATCCCGGCACTGGCCATAAGCGACGCGGAAGCCCAGCGCCTGAAGCAAGGTCAACCGATTTTGCTCAGAGGTGCGAACGCTCCCATCGCGTGCGATGCAGTGTTTGTGACGTGGGGTTCCAAACCCCTCGGCATTTGCAGCATCGAACAGGGATCGCTCAAGCCGAAGCGCCTGTTTAACCTTTAGACATCTTGGAGATGGCCGAATGACAATGACAGCCGAGCGCAAAGCCGCGCTCATGAAAGACTATGCCATAAAACCTGCCGACACGGGTTCGCCTGAAGTGCAGGTTGCCCTCCTCACGGAGCGCATCAATGGTCTCACCGACCATTTCAAGTCCCACAAGAAGGACAACCATTCACGCCGTGGTTTGTTGAAGATGGTGGCCTTGCGCCGCAGCCTGCTCGACTACGTGAAGTCGAAGGATGAAGCTCGTTACCAGAGCCTGATCAAGCGCCTCGAAATCCGCCGCTAATTCCAGCGACTGGTTGACTGTATGAGCGGGCGGATCACCGAATTGCCGCCCGCGTCCCCTTACTCATTGTCAGGCAATAGGGCCGGGCTTTGATTGCTCAATGGGGATACCGCCCAGTAGGTGAGCGCACGTGGCGGTGAAGAGCATGAAGGATATGTTATATGTTTAAAATTGATGTTGAAGAACTGGAATGGGCAGGAAAGTCGCTGCGCATTGAAACCGGTCGCATGGCCCGTCAAGCCGATGGCGCCGTGCTCGTGACTTACGGTGAAACCACCGTTTTGGCGACCGCTGTTGCCGCGCGTTCCGAAAAACCCGGAATTGATTTTTTCCCACTCACTGTGAACTACCAGGAGAAGACCTATGCCGCCGGTAAAATTCCCGGCGGTTATTTCAAGCGCGAGGGAAGGCCGACAGAAAAGGAAACACTGGTTTCCCGCCTGATTGACCGCCCGATCCGCCCGCTTTTCCCTGCAGGTTTCCGAAACGAAACCCAGGTGATCACCACCGTTCTTTCCTATGATCTCGAAAACGACAGCGACATTGTAGCACTTATCGGTGCGTCCGCAGCCCTTACCATTTCTGGCATTCCCTTCATGGGTCCGGTTGGTGGCGCACGCGTCGGTCTCATCGATGGTGCGTTCGTGTTGAACCCGACACAAGACCAGATGAAAACCTCTGATCTTGATCTTGTTGTTGCTGGCACGTCTGACGCCGTTCTGATGGTTGAATCGGAAGCGAAGGAGCTTTCGGAAGAGCAAATGCTTGGTGCCGTGATGTTCGGTCATGCGGGCTTCCAGCCTGTGATCGATGCGATCATCCGTTTGGCCGAGCGTTCGTCGCGCGAACCACGTGACTTTGTTGCTCCAGACAATGACAAGCTTTACAAGGCCGTGAAAAAGTCCGTTGAAAAGGATGTTCGTGCGGCCTACGCCATTCCGAAAAAGGAAGCGCGTCAGGAAGCTGTTGCCAAGGCCAAGGACAAGGTTGTGGCTGCTCTGGTCAATCCTGAAAAGGAAGCATCACCGACCACCGCAAAGGTTGGCGAGGCATTCAAGCATCTCGAAAAGGATGTTGTGCGTAACAGCATTCTGGATACGGGCCTGCGTATTGATGGCCGCGATACCAAGACGGTGCGCCAGATCGTTGCCGAAGCTTCGGTTCTGCCCCGCACCCATGGTTCAGCGCTGTTTACCCGCGGTGAAACCCAGGCACTTGTTGTGACCACGCTCGGCACCGGTGAAGATGAGCAGTATGTTGACTCACTTGACGGT
This sequence comes from Rhodobiaceae bacterium, assembly GCA_031417195.1. Taxonomy (GTDB): domain Bacteria; phylum Pseudomonadota; class Alphaproteobacteria; order Rhizobiales; family Aestuariivirgaceae; genus Aestuariivirga. The sequence continues at coordinate 8,875 of JANOVC010000004.1, read as the reverse complement.
ACGCTGAAAGCAAAGTTCATGCTGCATTACAACTTCCCTCCCTTCTCGGTGGGTGAAGTGGGCCGCATGGGTGGTGCCGGTCGGCGTGAAATCGGCCATGGCAAATTGGCATGGCGCGCGATCAACCCGATGCTGCCTGCCGCTGACCAGTTCCCCTATACCATTCGCGTGGTGTCGGAGATTACTGAATCAAATGGCTCGTCATCAATGGCTTCCGTGTGCGGTGCTTCGCTTGCACTGATGGATGCCGGTGTTCCTTTGAAGTCACCCGTGGCCGGTATTGCCATGGGATTGATCAAGGAAGATGAACGCTTTGCAGTTCTGTCGGATATCCTTGGTGATGAAGATCATCTCGGCGACATGGACTTCAAGGTGGCTGGTACCGCCAACGGCATCACCGCTTTGCAGATGGACATCAAGATCACCGGTATCACCGAAGAGATCATGAAGGTTGCCTTGTGGCAGGCCAAGGATGGCCGTTTGCATATCCTGGAAAAGATGGCGGAAGCCTTGACGTCAGCCCGTTCGGGCCTTGGCGAACATGCACCGCGCATTGAAGTGATCAAGGTTCCAACCGACAAGATCCGCGAAATCATCGGTACGGGCGGCAAGGTCATCCGCGAGATCGTTGAAAAGACCGGTGCAAAGATCGACATTCAGGATGATGGCACTGTGAAGGTTGCGTCATCTTCGGGTGCTGCGATTGAAGCAGCCATGAAGTGGATCAAGTCGATTGTTTCGGAAGCGGAAGTTGGTGTCATTTACGACGGCAAGGTCGTGAAGGTCGTGGACTTCGGCGCGTTCGTCAATTTCTTCGGCGCAAAGGATGGGCTTGTTCATGTTTCCGAACTTGCCGCCAAGCGCGTGAACAAGGTGTCGGATGTTGTCAGCGAAGGTGACGCCGTGAAGGTGAAGCTCCTGGGCTTTGACAACCGCGGCAAGGTTCGCCTGTCCATGAAGCAGGTTGATCAGGCAACAGGTGAAGACCTGAGTGCCAAGCAGGCTGCCGAGGCACCAGCTGAAGAAGCCAGCGACGCTTCGTAAGTTTTCGATATTTCAGCAACAAGGCGCGGTGGGAAACTTCCGCGTCTTTTTTATTTGGTAGAATTGCGCTTAACTGCGGTTATGAAACATCTTGTTTTGATCCCTGCGATGGGCTGCGATGGCAGGCTCTACACACAGCTTGCCCAATCGCTTTCTTCGCAGATCAATGTGCACGTCATTGTCGCGGACAAGGCGGACCTCAAGGCGTGCGCTGAACAGTTGCTTGCCCTTAGCCCCCAAAAATTCATCGTCCTTGGCACGTCGTTTGGTGGCAGGACCGCTTTGGAATTGGCGCTTACGGCACCCCATCGTGTTGACGGGTTCGTCGTGATCGGTGCGGGTGCTGGCCCGGCTGCTGATCCTGTCGCCGGGCGTCAACGCAGTGTTCGGCTGCGCGGCGGGGAATTTGAAAATGTTGTTGCTGAAATGGCTGACATGGTTTCCCATTTGCCGGGACCACATGGTCCGCGGTCGCGCGATATGTTCATCGATATGGCACACGGGCAGGGCTCTGAGTTCATGGCCCGGCAATCGGACGCACTCGCGGGTCGATTGGATCTTTGGGGGCGGCTTGGTGACATCATATGTCCATCGTTGATGCTGTGGGGAGAACACGACCAGTTTTCACTGGCGCGTGAAGGCCTGCGCATGTCGACACTTATTCCAAACGCACGCTATGTTGAGATTGCTGATTGTGGGCATTTTCCAAGTCTGGAAGCGCCGGAAGAAACTGCTGATATTCTGTTGCACTGGTTGCAGGACACCCGGCTCATTTCAAGCTGAGCGCATCGTCTTTCCATAAATTTGAAAAATCGCCCTATAGCCTTCACATGCCGCTTAAAATAATCAAGGTCCGGCATTGCGAGGCAGTGCCAGACCTTGAAATTTTAGGTTCGAAAATGGGTATGATTATTTATTCCTTTGCACGGCGGAACTCTTCATGGCACCCCTTGCAGGAGTTTCCCAAAGCGGGGAAAGCCGCTTTAAAACTTGCTTCATCGGTTGTTGCAGCAAGGGCTGCTCTTGCATCCACCCATGCCTTGTATTTTTCGCCATACTTACTTCCCTCGGCCCAAATTTCAGGCTTTGCGTAAGTTTCGACAGTGGCACCCTCTTTGCTGCTGACGTCCCAAGCCTTTACATCGTCAGCGACTTTTTCCAAGGCAGTTATTTCATCAAGGCTCGCTTTTACGGCGGCGGCATCATAAGGGGCCTCACCCTTGATCATGGGCACCAACACGCCCATCGCTTTGCCATTGGCTTTCATTTCGGCCTGACGGGCTTTGATCTGATCATCCGCGCCAGCAAACGCGAGGGTTACACCGAGCCCAATAACAAGGGCACCTGCAGTCATCAATTTCAACAATTTTTGGGATGGCATCGTTCAACTCCTCATGTTGTTTAAAAGATTTCAGACTTAAAATAATGTGTAATAATTCGTGTTACGTCAATTGCCTTTGCTTGGATTATCACGAAATCATGATAATTAATGGCACACACATAATTATTCCACGGCGAAGCCGCTGTGTGGCCTGAATTTTCACCCGAGAGCGCCGCGATTGGGGTGCATGAACAACAGGTGAATGCATGGATTGGATAGCGTTCAGGACAAGGGGCTTAGGGTTTTCTTAGGTTCAAACGCTTACAGTCTACATTCAAGGGAAGTTGGATAAAATGTCAAACGATAACGTCGGCGCACAAGTAAACCGTTCCACGCGTACAAAGAAGTTAAGTCCTGAACTCAATGAATTCCTGCATATGCTTGATGCGCTGGAAGGCCAGCAGTCAGCGCACGAAAAGCCCGCTTCACAAGTCCGCTAAGTTTCAATATTTGCTTGTGGTGTGCCATTCTGTGGCAAGCACCAGAAGGGTTGCGATATTTCTATTGTCAGCACCCTTGGAAACAATCAATTTTGTCAGTGTTTCGATTTCGGTGGCTTCGAAATTGGTGGACAGTCCCAAAAGCGCATTTACACAGTGGTTCAGTGTTTGAATGTCATTGGCGCTGAAGGCAATTGATGCAGCATTGGCATAATGCACACTTTCAACAGCCGCCAGCCTTTGCATGTTTTCCCAGGTTCCTTTTGGCAAGCCCGCGCGCAGGCCAGATACCAATGACTGCGTGTTGGTGGGGTGTACAAGTATGGGATCACTTATTTGGCTGGCAACAAGCCCACCTGTTTTTGGAAGCAATACACCCCTGATCGCGCGGTGAAGTTCGTTGCCATTTGCAGGCTTTGGCAAGGCATGGTCGAAGGCATCGCGCCAATGAGATGTTTCAGTGGAATCCGCCAGAAAAGCGGAAAGAGCCAGAATTGGGGTATTTTTACTATGGCCACCAAGGGCACGAATGCCCCGGGCGGCGGTAACGCCATCCATGACAGGCATCTCGATATCAAGCAGGATAACGTCATAAGCGGTTTTTTCCGCCTGGCGCAAAGCCAACTCACCGTCTTCAACAGCATCAACCTCAAGTCCCATGCGCTTCAGCATGGCCGTGGTCACAACACGTGATGCAGTGGAATCTTCCGCGTAGAGAACGCGCAGCCGTGAACCATCGGCATGCATCAGGACACTTCTTTCCTGCTGCAAAGCTTTGCTGGCTGTGGCTGCTGCTGACATTGTTTCCCTATACTTTGTCCAAATTTTATTGAGCAGAGAATAGCTGGCCAAGTGTTGTCGAAAGGTTTTCGAAGCCGTTAACTTGTCGCCATGACTAATGGGAGATTAACGGATGATATCGCGGGAGCGCGTTCGAAATGGAATAACGCCGCGAGGCTATTTCGTTCCAAACATGCGGTCGCCAGCATCACCAAGGCCCGGCACGATGTAACCATGGCTATTCAAGTGGCTATCGACGGCAGCTGTGTAGATGGGAACGTCGGGATGGGCCTCGGAGAAACGGCGAATTCCTTCGGGTGCGGAGAGAAGGCAAACCAGGCGAATGTCCTTTGCGCCCTTTTCCTTCAGTCGTGTAATAGCGGCTGATACGGAATTACCGGTAGCGAGCATGGGGTCCACCACAATGGTGCGGCGCTCGGCGATGTCTTCCGGCACTTTCATGTAATATTCGATGGGTTGCAGGGTTTTGGGATCGCGGTACAGGCCGATGTGACCGACGCGGGCCGAGGGGATCAAATCCAGCATGCCTTCGAGCAAACCGTTGCCAGCGCGCAGGATCGATACAATTACCAATTTTTTGCCTTTGAGAATGGGGGCCTCCATTTCGGCGACCGGTGTTTCAATGGTTTGGTGCGTCATCGGCAAGTCGCGGGACACTTCATAGGCCAGCAGCAAACTGATTTCGCGCAAGAGCTGGCGAAACACTGCGGAAGGCGTGTGCTTGTCGCGCATGAGTGTGAGCTTGTGCAGAACGAGCGGGTGATCAACAATCGTCAGGTTTTTGGGGAGCTCGATTTTGGACATGACACACTTCCTTGGATTTTCCCTCTCATTTTGACTGTCTTGGTCACAAACTCAAGCCTTGTAAAAAGTCATCAACGTATTTGCTTGATTTCTGCAGGTAGCGCATTATATCGGTAACAATCAAAGTTACATAGAAAGATATCATGTCAGTTACGCCAAATCCTATTGCTGCTGGCACATATATTGGCCATGTGCACCTCAAGGTTTCGAATATCCAGAGGGCACTGGATTTCTATTGCGGGGTGCTCGGATTTGAATTGCAGCAGCTCTTTGGTGATCAGGCGGCGTTCATTTCAGCAGGCGGTTATCATCATCATATTGGCATGAATACGTGGGAGAGCCTTGGCGGTTCGCCGCCTCCACCTGGCACAACGGGGCTTTATCATACCGCCATACTGTATCCAACGCGTGCCGATCTTGGTGATGCGTTGCGCAGGCTGGATGCTGCCAAAATTCCTCTAGATGGCGCTGCCGACCACGGGGTTTCTGAAGCCGTGTATCTGCGTGACCCCGACCAAAACGGCGTTGAGCTCTATTGGGATAAACCGGAGGCGCAATGGCCACGTAATGCAGATGGCTCACTTGCCATGAATAATGCACGGCTTGATCTCAAAAGCCTTATCAACGAAACAAAACCAACAGGAAAGTGATGACATGACAAAAGTTCTCGTACTCTACTACTCGGCGTGGGGCCATATGGAAGCGATGGCCTACGCCGCTGCGGAAGGTGCCAAAGAAGGTGGTGCAACGGTGCATGTGAAGCGTGTGCCAGAACTGGTGCCTGTCGATGTTGCCAAGTCCATGCACTACAAAATGGACCAGAAGGCAGAGATTGCTACGGTTGATGAATTGCCATCCTACGATGCGATTATTTTTGGCACAGGTACACGTTATGGCATGATGACGGCGCAGATGAAGAACTTCATCGACCAGACTGGCGCATTGTGGATGAAGGGTGCTTTGGTTGGCAAGGTTGGCTCCGTCATGAGTTCGACGGCTACGCAGCATGGCGGACAGGAAGCGACCATTCTTTCTTTCCACACCGTATTGCTTCACCAGGGCATGGTGATTGTCGGGTTGCCTTATGCCTATCAGGGCCAGATGGGACACGATGAAATTCGCGGTGGCTCACCTTATGGGGCGACAGCGCTTGCAGGAGGTGACGGCAGCCGTGCTGTTTCAAAGCAGGAACTGGAAGCTGCCCATTTCCAAGGCAAACATGTGGCACAGATTGCCGCCAAGCTTTCAAAATAAATGGATGTGTTAGCCGACGGTTTTTATAACTGTCGGCAATGCTTCTTCCAAAGCTTCCAGATTTTCGTCGGTTCCAACGCTCACGCGGATGCAGCGGTTTAGAGGTGCCACGCCCGGCATGCGCACGAAGATGCCGTGGACTGCCAATCCATCAACAATTTTTCTGGCATAAGCTCCATCCCGACCGCAATCGATGGCCACAAAGTTTGTGGAGGAATGAATGGCGTTGAAACCATTGGACTTGGCAATTGCATATAGTTTTTCACGGGCGTGGGTGACGCTCGCCTGTACCTTTGCCAGATAATCCTGATCGGCCAGTGCTGCGATGGCACCTGCCTGACCCATGCGGTTCACGCCGAAATGGTTTCTGATTTTATCAAAGGCCGAGATGATGTCCGGATGGCCGATGGCGTAACCCACGCGCACGCCAGCCATGCCATAGGCTTTTGAGAAGGTACGAAAACGCAGCACATTGGGGTTGCCCATATCAAGCGCAGGTGTTGTGCCGGTCGTGAGGTCGCAATATGCCTCGTCCAGCATGAGCATCACGCGGGGTGGCAAATGGTCAATCATTTCCTGCACGATGTTGGCGTTCCATGCGGTGCCCATGGGATTGTCCGGATTGGCGAAATAAATGACGCGGGCATTTTCGCGTTTTGCCAGATCGAGAAGCGAGCTGGGTGCTTCCTTGTCGTGCACGTAAGGGGTAGTGGCCAATCTACCGCCAAAACCAGCGACGTGAAAATTAAAGGTGGGATAGGCACCCAGCGACGTGGCAACGGTTATGCCGGGCTCCACGAACAGGCGGACAGCCAGGCCAAACAGCCCATCAATGCCTTCGCCGACGGTTACATTTTCAACACTGATTTTGTGATGGTTGGCAATCGCGAGACGCAAGTCGTAGACTTCCGGGTCCCCATATGCCCAGGATTCGTGCATTGCCGTTTGCATGGCCTTGATAACTTTGGGCGAGGGACCGAAGACACTTTCATTGGCCCCGAGTCTGGCGCGCAATGGAACACCGCTGCGCCTGACAATGGTTTCCGGCCCGACGAATGGAACTGTTGAGGGCAGGGATTCAATCAGAGGTGTGAAGTTTTGCATGATGCAACATCTTAACGCTTCACATGCGCTGCGGCCATATTAAATTTCAAATCAAGGTGAATAACGAAAAGGCCGGACGCGAACGCCCGGCCTGTCTCAGCTTGGGAGGAGGCGCTGATCAGTGGCTGCTGGATTCATTCTTTTCCATGTTGCGCTTGGTGATCTCGGCAAGGGTTGGTGCTGCGCCTGAATTTGCAACGGTGAAAGCTGAAACAGTTGAGGCTGATTGCTCAAAGCGGCCATTGGCTGTTGGTGCATCACGCAGATCATAGTTGCGGTTGCTGCCAGCGAAAGAAGCGGTTGAGATTGCAGCGAGGGCGATAAGGGAAATTGCGATCTTGTTCATTTTAGTCTCCAGTTATTTAAAGTTAATCTGTTTGGTGGAACTGCGCTCTTCGCTGCTCCGATGATCAAGATGTAAGCCTCTCCACGCAGAAATCGAATCAAGCCCAGTGCCATGTGTGCGAGAAAATTCGCGTTGTTTATCAAGGGGATAAAATTGGTTTCATGCCAATCGCTCACTTCCTGTTCAAGCTTTTTAAACCATACTCACGCTTGCGTGAGGGGACTTGAAAATGTGATCCGGCAGGCGTTATGCACGGGAACTGCGGCGTTTTGAGTTGCGCCCCTCAAATCCTGTTGTCGACACCGTTTTTATCAGCTATCGCGTCTTTCAGTCAATATCCCAACCAACTGGAGACGCCGAATGGCCCGTATTACCCTTCGCCAATTGCTCGATCACGCCGCTGAAAATGACTATGGCGTGCCGGCTTTCAACATCAACAACATGGAGCAGGCGCTGGCTATCATGTCGGCTGCGGCTTCGTCCGATGCGCCCGTCATTCTCCAGGCTTCGCGCGGTGCGCGTTCCTACGCCAATGACATCATGCTGCGCCATATGATGGATGCGGTGACCGAGATTTACCCCAATATTCCCGTTTGCGTGCATCTGGACCACGGCAATGAACCCGGCACCTGCATGACTGCCATTCAATCTGGCTTTACGTCCGTCATGATGGACGGTTCGCTCATGCTTGATGGCAAGACACCTGCCGATTGGGATTACAATGTGGGTGTGACCCGCGAGGTGACCCGCATGGCGCATTTGGGCGGCATTTCCGTTGAAGGTGAGCTTGGCGTTTTGGGCTCGCTCGAAACCGGCATGGGCGACAAGGAAGATGGCCATGGCGCGGAAGGCGTTCTCAGCCACGACCAGCTTCTCACCAACCCTGATGAAGCGGTGAAGTTCGTGAAGGAAACCGAAGTGGACGCATTGGCCATTGCCATGGGTACATCACACGGTGCCTATAAATTCAGCCGCAAGCCCGATGGTGCTGTGCTGGCCATGAATGTGATTGAAGAAATTCACAAGAAGCTGCCCAACACCCATCTCGTGATGCACGGCTCGTCTTCCGTGCCTGAAGATTTGCAGGAGATCATCAACAAGTTCGGCGGCAAGATGAAGCCAACATGGGGTGTGCCGGTTTCAGAAATTCAACGCGGCATCAAGCACGGTGTGCGCAAGATCAACATCGATACGGACAATCGCATGGCGCTGACCGGGGCCATCCGCAAGGTGCTGTTCGAGGACCCCTCCGAATTCGACCCCCGCAAATATCTGAAGCCCGCCATGGAAGCCATGACCAAGCTGTGCGCGCAACGCTTTGCGGAATTCAATACGGCGGGTCAAGCGAGCAAGATCAAGAAGGTGCTTCCCGTAGCCGAAATGGCCAAGCGCTACAAGGACGGAAGCCTGAACCAGAAGTTTGCTTGAGGCTTGTGAATTGAGAACAAAGGGCTCCCGGTTGGGGGCCTTTTTTGTATTTGGATTCAACTATCAATGAGCGTTACGACACGGCTCTGCCTCTTGTGAAAACGGTGCTTGCGTTTTCGGGGTGGTTTGGTCGGCGAAGGGATGCGTGGATGCAATCTTTCGCGAGATATGCCGGTCGTGTGGTCCGGCGGTTTGGCGCAAGATGCACCCACGCTTTTGCAGCGATTTTTACTCCAGCTTCGCTCTTACATTGCCCCAGATCGCACGGTGTCT
>JANOVC010000003.1:0-3340 GCA_031417195.1 Rhodobiaceae bacterium | reverse complement strand
TTCCGCCGAGGAAAAACCGGCGCAAAACCATTCCATTCGACAAGGCATTGTACAAACAGCGGCACAAAATCGAGAACATGTTCGGCAAACTCAAGGACTGGCGGAGGATATCAACCAGGTACGATCGCTGCGCACACACTTTCTTCTCCGCTATCTGCATCGCGGCAAGCTTCATCTTCTATCTCAATCAATGAGTCCTGACCCTAATGAAATCAGAGTATTAGAGGGGATTATGGTAATCGCGTGAAGGTCGCGGATTTGGGTCAGAACGATCTCATAACCTGAAGGTCGTCAGTTCAAATCTGGCTCCCGCAACCAACAAAAAGCCCGCTGTCTCAATGAGATGGCGGGTTTTCCTTTTGTACCTGACGGCTCGAAAAATCGCTCTGGGTAACACCTGGGTAACAGATGGAAAAGAAATTGCCGGATATACACAGTATTCGCCATGCCCGACTCCTTCAATTGGTAAAGTTGCGGTCGCTGGCGCACGCCAGAAAGTGAAAATGCTGGTAGAATACGACACCAAAAAAGTTGTCGAAACTTTACATCTGTTTAAAACGACATGAAATGCAGAATAGCTGAGCGGCTTTGCTCTCGAAATTCTGCAACGATTTGTTGTGATCTACACACCGCAGACATCGGGCAGCACGCGGCTAAAGGAGCAAAGCCAAATGATGCTGTCACTTGATCGTCATACGACATGTCTATAAATCTCGACATATGAAAAACGCCCTTGCCATCGACTGCCTGTCTGCTCTCGCTCAGCCTACTCGGCTTGACGTGTTTCGCTTGCTGGTGAGACAGGAACCGGACGGATTGCCTGTTGGCGAAATTGCCCGGCGACTGGATGTGCCGCACAATACCATGTCCACGCATTTAAGCATTCTCACGCGGGCGGGTCTGGTCAGCGTGGAGCGCCACAGCCGCAGCATGATCTACCGCGTCGAGCTCAAGACCATCCGCACTTTGGTGCTGTTCCTGTTGCGCGACTGCTGCAATGGACAGTCAGAACTTTGCGCACCCTTGATCGCTGACCTAAGTTCTTGCTGCGCCGAAACCTCCAAGATGAATTCAACCAACCACGAGAGAATTTGAACATGCGCATCGGTATCAACGGCATGGGCCGCATTGGACGATTGGCTTTTCGGGCCGCCTTTGGCGCTGCAGAACGTGGGAGCGATGACCCGCGTGCAGGTAACCGGCTTGATATCGTGCATGTGAATGAGATCAAAGGCGGTGCCGCAGCGGCAGCGCATCTTCTGCAATTCGACACGGTGCAAGGCCGCTGGCGGGCTGACATCACAGTACAGGGCGAAGAAAGCATTTCAGTTGACGGCAAGAAGATCGGGTTTTCATCACACCCGACTGCTGCTGATATCCCGTGGGGCGATTTGGGCGTGGACGTGGTGCTGGAATGCACGGGGAAGTTCCTCAACCATGCAACACTCGACGGGCATCTGAAGCGCGGCGCCAAACGTGTGATTGTGGCGGCACCCGTGAAAGAGGCTGACGTGCTCAACATCGTGGTGGGCATCAATCATCATCTCTATGATCCGGCAAAACACCCGATTGTGACAGCGGCCTCCTGCACCACCAATTGCCTCGCACCCGTGGTCAAAGTGGTGCACGAGAATATCGGCATCCGCCATGGCCAGATCACCACGATCCATGATCCCACCAACACCAATGTGGTTGTTGATGCACCGCACAAGGACCTGCGCCGCGCCCGCTCAGCCATGCTGTCGCTGCAACCGACGACAACGGGCAGCGCCACCGCCATTGCCCTGATTTACCCTGAACTCAAGGGCAAGCTGAACGGCCATGCGGTGCGAGCGCCTGTACTCAACGCGTCGCTGACAGATTGTGTATTTGAACTTAAGCGCGAGACAACTGCGGAAGAAGTGAATGCGTTGTTCAAGCAAGCAGCAGAAGGTCCGCTGGCAGGCATTCTGGGTTACGAACCCTTGCCCCTCGTTTCAGCTGACTACGCGCGAGACACCCGCTCGTCTATCATTGATGCACCTTCCACATTGGTGACGGACGGCACCATGTTGAAGGTCTATGCCTGGTACGACAATGAGATGGGCTATGCCTGCCGCATGGTCGATCTTGCCTGCCACATGCAGGAAGTTGGCATCTGATGACCGCCGGTACACGCAACTACGCTATCGTCACGGCGGCCTATTGGGGCTTCACACTCACAGATGGCGCACTGCGCATGCTGGTGTTGTTTCATTTCTTCAAGCTGGGCTACTCGCCCTTTACGCTGTCATTCCTGTTCCTCCTCTATGAGGCGGCAGGCATCGCTGCCAACTTCGTCGGCGGCTGGCTCGCTACGCGCTATGGCATCACCCGCATGTTGATGGTCGGGCTTTCAGCACAGGTCACGGGTTTTCTGGTGCTGTCGGCACTCTCGCCGGAATGGACAGTGTTCATGTCCGTCGCATGGGTTGTGGCCGCGCAAGGCATTTGCGGCGTCGCCAAGGATCTCACCAAGACCGCCTCCAAATCCGCCATCAAAGTGGCGGAAAAAGAAGCCCGTGCCGAAGACGCTGACGGCCGCTTGTTCCGTTGGGTCGCTTGGTTCACCGGTTCCAAGAACGCCATGAAGGGGCTGGGCTTCTTCCTTGGTGGTCTGCTCCTGCAAACCCTTGGCTTCCGTTATTCCCTCTGGCTCATGGCAGCGCTTTTGTTGCTGGTATTGGCAGGTGTGTTTCTGTCCCTGCCCCGCGCCATGGGCAAGGCCAAGGCCAGTTCTTCCACCAAGGAACTCTTTGGCAAATCGAGAGGTGTGAACCTGCTCGCCGCCGCCCGCATCGCTTTGTTCGGTGCACGCGATGTGTGGTTCGTCGTCGGCGTGCCAGTGTTTCTCTATGCCAATGGCTGGACTTTCACCATGGTCGGCGGCTTCATGGCACTGTGGACGATCTTCTATGGCATCATTCAGGCCGCAGCACCCGCAATTGTAAGGCGTAGTGCCGATGGTCTGTCCACGGAAGTTCCAGCGGCGCGGCTGTGGTCAGCACTTCTCGCGGCGACACCGGCATTGATCATCGCAGCACTTGCTTTCAACCTGCCAGTCAGTCCCGACATCATCCTCGTCGTCGGCCTCTGCATTTTCGGTGCGGCCTTCGCTGTCAACTCCTCGGTGCATTCCTATCTCATCCTCGCCTATGCAGGGTCTGAAAAGGCGGCAGAAGATGTAGGCTTTTACTATGCCGCCAACGCCGCTGGCCGCTTTGGTGGAACCCTGCTCTCCGGCCTGCTCTATCAATGGGGTGGCCTCAACGCCTGCCTCGGCGGCTCTGCCATCATGCTCGCGGTTTGCTTTCTGGTGACA
>JANOVC010000002.1:0-46486 GCA_031417195.1 Rhodobiaceae bacterium | reverse complement strand
TAGAGCATCGCGCGTTCAATTGAATCCATAACCAGCAGCTTCGAAGTAGTTGGAGCACTCTTCCTTCGAGAAGAGTGTGCAGATGTTGCCGATGGCCCTCCAGAGATCATCAATGGTTCTGGCGGCTGTTGCACGCAGGTGAGCTTTCAACTTTGAGAAGGCCATCTCGATGGGGTTGAGGTCAGGACTGTAGGGTGGCAGGAAGAGCAGCCAAGCACCCTTGGCGCGGATGATGCTTTCGGCCCGGACACTCTTGTGGCTGGAGAGGTTGTCCAGAATGACCACATCGCCTGGCCTGAGGGCAGGTGCCAGTTGCGTTTCGACATAGGTATCGAAGATCACACGGTTCATCGGCGCATTGACGATCCAGGGTGCAACGAGGCCATCACATTTGAGACCCGCCACAAAGGTTTGCGTTCCCCAGCGGCCAAAGGGAGCTGCACTGTTCAACCGGTCACCCTTCAAAGAACGCCCGCGCAGCCGCGTCATCTTGGTGTTGGTGCTGGTCTCGTCAAGGAAGATCAGGCGTCGGCGCTGCTCACGCATGATGGGCAGGCGGCCCTGTTTCCACTCCGCCCGCTCTTTTGCCAGTTCAGGCCTGTCTTGTTCTGACGCCCGAAGTGTTTTTTTTAAAGCTGAAGCCCTTGTTGATCAACCAGCGCGACAAGGATTGAGGGCAAACCTCAATGCCCTTTTCCGCCAATAAAACGGCGGCAAGCTCAGGCATGGTCATATCAGGCGACTGTTTCACAGATTTCAGCAAAAACGCCTCAGCGCCATCAAGCTTGCCATGCCGCTTGCCGCCCATGGCGCGATGCGCGACAGAACCCGTTTCCCGGTACAGCGCCATCAGGTTCACTGCAAACGATACCGAAGTTCCAAAGCGCCGTGAAGCCTCATTACACGAGTGACCGGCCTCAACAAACCTGACAACACGTTCACGCAAGTCGTTCGATAAAGCATGCGGCATGGCAAAATACCTCCGCAAACCTTGAATCACGTCTCAGCTGATTTGGGAATCCAATTCCGATTCTATCTGAACACGCGATGCTCTAAACCATTCTTATGGCAACATGCGTTTCAGGGTATCATCCCGGTCATAAAAATGGTGCTTGAGAGCTGCTGCGGCATGCACGGCAATGAGCACCAGCACGAGCTTTCCGCCCCAGTTGTGGATCAGATGCCAGTTGATACCATAGTCAGGGAGGAGTGGGATTTTGAAACCGAACCAACTCGCCGGGCGCATGCCAAAAGAGCGCCGCACATGCTCGGTATAAGCGAGCCAACCCGTAAAAGGGATAAACACCATAGCACAATAGAGCAGGCCGTGCACCGCACGCGAAGCCTTCTTTTCCCAGAGTGAACCGTTCGCCGTTGCAGGTGACGGTTGCTTCCAATGCCAAAAAACTCTCAGCCCAAACAACAGAACGATAGCCAAGCCTGTACTGGCATGGAGCGTTGGGAGCCAGCGGGCATCATGGCTGCCCATTGTTTGTTCGCCAAGAAGGAGCAAAGCCACAATGGGTATTGTCATCAACCAATGCAATGCGCGGGCCATCTTGCTATAACGCAAAGGTGCCCCGGTCGTTACAGAAGTCTTAGTGTCCATTCCGCTTGAGCCAGTCCGTCATGAATGTAATCTCACCTTCCTGCGCAGTGACAATGTCACCCGCAAGCTTGAGCAGTCTAGGATCTTTGGCAAATTGAAGGGCAACCTTCGCCATATCAATCGCGCCTTGGTGATGGGGAACCATGCCTTTCAGGAAATCAACGTCGGCATCGCCTGAATAAGGCACCATCATATTCTTCATCATCACAGCCATTGCTTGTTCATTGGCCTTGGTAGAGTCCGGAGTGACTGGCAGTGCAGCTTGATCCGCCTTAGCGAGCCAATCCTTCATGAAAGCAATTTCGCCCTCCTGTGCTTTCACAACAGCTTCAGCAAGTTTCTTCACCTCAGGATCCTTGCCATATTGCAAAACAACCTTGGCCATATCAATGGCCCCCTGGTGATGCGGCACCATGCCTTGCACGAAATCAAGATCAGGTTTCCCCGTCATTGGCGTCATCATGCCCTTCATCATCGCGGCCATTGCGGTTTCATAGGCCTTGGTGGAATCCGAAGTGCCCGCAGCCGCCATGGTCGAGTGGTCCATGCCCACTGTGTCAGGTCCACCCTTTGAAAGCTGCGTGTAGGCAACACCGCCCAACGCCGCGATGGCAAGTGCCGCTACGATAAATTTTGAATTTGTGTTCATGTGTTTTTTCCAGACGTGGTTTGTGATTGTCAGAAATTGGAAGTTATCTGTTGCTGCGCCCCAGAACCTCGATGATTTCAGTAATTTTCTTGCGCTGGTCTTTCTTGTCACCACTGGAAATCGCGTGTTCAACGCAATGGCTCACGTGGTCGCGCAGAATTTCCTCTTCGGCACGGCGCAGCGCAGCGCGCACCGCGGAAATCTGGGTGACAATGTCGATACAGTAGCGGTCTTCTTCCACCATGCGGGACAAGCCCCTGACCTGACCTTCAATGCGACTGAATCGCTTCAGCACGCCAAGTTTTACTTCTGTTTGCATTCTTGACATATACCTATAGGGGGTATAGGCGTCAAGGAACAAATTTGCAGCCCATGCATTTGCAACAATGCGGATGGAGAAATTTCAATATGGAACATGAGTTCAAGATACTGTCACACGGAGAAAAGCCGGTGGCTGCCAGTGACGCTATTGACCCGGTATGCGGCATGACAGTCGATCCCAAAACGACCGCACATAAAGCTGATTATAAAGGGAAAACCCATTATTTCTGTTCCGGTGGCTGCAAGACCAAGTTCCAGACCAATCCTGCAAAATATCTCGATGCGGGTACCAAAACAGCAGAACCCGTGGCCGCTGGTGCCATTTATACGTGTCCGATGCATCCAGAAATCCAGCAGGTAGGGCCAGGCGCCTGTCCGATTTGCGGTATGGCACTGGAACCAATGACTGTGACGGCAGACAGCGGCCCCAATCACGAGCTCATTGATATGACCCGGCGCTTGTGGATTGGCTTGGCACTCACCCTTCCGGTTTTCATTCTTGAAATGGGCGGGCATGTGACGGGCCTTACCATGTTGCTTGGCCAACAAGTCTCGAATTGGGTTCAGCTCCTGTTCGCCACACCTGTTGTACTCTGGGCAGGATGGCCTTTTTTTGTGCGGGGCTGGCAATCCCTGCAAACCCGCAACCTCAATATGTTCACCCTGATTGCCATGGGAACGGGTGTATCTTGGATTTATAGTATCGTTGCAACGCTAGTGCCTGATATTTTCCCTGCCGCATTTCGTCAAACGGATGGCGCGGTTGCAACCTATTTTGAAGCTGCTGCCGTGATCACCGTTCTTGTTCTGCTGGGACAGGTGCTTGAACTTCGTGCCCGTGACCAAACGTCCGGTGCGATCAAGGCACTGCTCGGCCTCGCTCCGAAAACCGCCAGGCGTGTGAATGCCAACGATGAGGAAGAGGAGGTCGCGCTTGATATCATTGCAATTGGCGATTTTTTGCGGGTTCGGCCGGGTGAGAAAGTGCCGGTTGATGGCGAAATTACCGAAGGGCGATCTTCGCTTGATGAATCCATGGTGACAGGTGAATCCATGCCAGTTGACAAGGAATCCGGTGCCAAAGTGATTGGCGGAACCATGAACGCCAGCGGCAGCTTTGTGATGCGGGCAGAAAAAATCGGCAGCGAAACCATGCTGGCGCGTATTGTTCAGATGGTGGCCAATGCGCAGCGCAGCCGTGCACCGATCCAGCGACTTGCCGATCAGGTTTCTGGGTGGTTTGTACCGGCCGTCATAACTGCTGCCGTTCTGGCTTTTGCTGCATGGTCAATCTGGGGACCAGAACCACGCTTTGCATATGGTCTTGTGGCAGCCGTTGCAGTTCTCATCATCGCTTGCCCCTGCGCACTTGGGCTTGCTACGCCCATGTCAATCATGGTGGGCGTTGGCCGGGGTGCCCAAGCCGGTGTTCTCATTCGGGATGCCGAGGCTTTGGAGCGCATGGAAAAAATCGATACGATTATTGTAGACAAGACGGGAACTCTCACCGAAGGCAAACCATCTGTCATATCAATTGCCACCGTGGATGGTCTGGATGAAAATGAACTGTTGCGTTTAACGGCTTCGGTTGAGCAGGCAAGTGAACATCCGCTGGCAGCCGCAATCGTGAAAGCCGCAAAAGAACGCAACTTAGAAATCCCCAAAGTCATGGGCTTTGATTCGCCCTCTGGCAAAGGCGCCATCGGCATGGTGGAACGCAAACGTATTGTCATCGGCAATGCCAAATTCATGGCCGAGTTGAAGATCGCAACAGACAGTCTTGAGTCGAAAGCGGATCAAATGCGCAGGGATGGAGCGACAGCCGTGTTTGTTGCCATCAACGGTAAGATTGCAGGTGCTATTGCAATTGCAGACGCCATAAAACCAACAACACTCCAGGCCCTTGTCGCATTGCGTGATGCTGGCATTCGTATCGTTATGCTCACGGGTGACAATCGGACCACCGCCGATGCGATTGCCAAGCGGCTTGGTATTGCCGAGGTGGAAGCAGACGTGTTGCCGGACAAGAAGGCCGACGTGGTAACCAGGCTAAAGGCTCAAGGCCGCATCGTTGCCATGGCGGGTGATGGCGTGAATGATGCGCCAGCCCTTGCCGCTGCCGATGTCGGTATCGCCATGGGAACAGGAACCGACGTTGCCATGGAAAGTGCTGGTGTAACGTTGCTCCGTGGTGACTTGATGGGCATTGTCCGGGCAAGGGCGCTGTCGAAAGCGGTAATGGGCAACATCCGCCAAAACCTGTTCTTCGCCTTCATCTACAATGCCGCGGGTGTTCCAATTGCAGCCGGCGTTCTTTATCCCATGTTTGGCATATTACTGTCACCCATGATTGCGGCAGCGGCTATGGCTTTGAGCTCAGTCAGCGTCATTGGAAATGCGTTGCGACTGCGCAGTGCGTCAATCGGTGATGACAGGGGTTAAGTTAGCCAATATTCTTGCGCGGGAACTATTTCAGTGAGCCCGTAAAACGCAGAATTCCACGGCTTCCAACATGGCTTTTTTCCACGGGTTATCCGGAAAAATCGCCAGTGCGTCGTAGGCGCTAACGCAGTGATTCAATGATGGGTTCACGGTAAAACCGAACAGCAGGCACAAGCGCCAGGACACATCCTGCCAGCAAGAGAGATGCCACCAACAGCAGTTCACTTGCCCCGATGGTAGGCGAGAGCGTCATGCCGGTGGATGCCGATAGAAATTTTGACACGACTTGAGCGGCCATCCACCCCAATATAAGCCCAATCAGCGAACCGCTGCCAACAATGATCGCTACATACAGCCAGACGGACGTAAGCACATAGCGGCGTGGTGCACCGAGCGCCCTGAGCGTTGCAAACGGTTTGCGATGCACCCGCAGCAGGGCGACGACACCTGCAACTATCGCCGCAATCACCAGCGCCTGGGTTCCAAGCGCCATGATGCTCATGAGTTGGCGAATATCACCCATCAGGGTATAGAGTTCGAGTAAAACCTCGGCAGGGAAAAAAGCAGTGGACTTTTCTGACCTGTAGTCACCCCGGAGGCGGTAGGCGTCTGATAACGTTTTTGGCTTCACGATGACAGCGGGAACACCTGACAGAAACCGTGCATCAAAAGGCGCACCAATGTTCTTGTGACCTATGGGATTATGGCCAAACGGCAAATTATGCACGAGCCACATCTGCTCGATCGGCAGGATGATGGCACGGTCCCATGGCGAATTGGCAAGCTTCATGCGGCCCACCACTGTCAGAGTCGTGCCATGCTCTCCCTCACTTTCGGCTTTGTCATCGCCATGACCATGTTCGGCATTGAATTTGGCACCGATGGCAAGCGTTGATGCAAAGCCAACAACCGCTTCGTCATAGGACGCAAACATGCGACCTTCTGCAAGTGCACCACCGGATACCGCCGAAATAAGATCAGACGTGGTTCCAACAATTGGGTTACCATCATGATTGTCACCAAAGCCTAGGGGCGCTGCAAATTCAGCGCGGGGGTCCGCCAGGAGTTTTGCCGTCACCTCAGGGCTTAACAATTCAACTGTTCCTGATCTCAGGAAAACAGTTTTGAGCATCACGTCGGTTTGGCTTCCTGGCGCAGAGACGATAAGATCAAAGCGGTCAGCGGCGCGCGCACTGCCGGACCGAAGCGCGCGCTCCTGTGCAATCATGGCCACACCCAACGCGGTGGCAATTGCAACGAGCGTGATGAACGCGATGGTCGCCCACCAATCCTTGCGAATGATCGCAGCTACAAACGGAAAAGGGTTCATGTGTGTTGCGCCTCACATACGACGCCATGGTCGAGATGAAGAATGACATGGCCCGCTGCGATGAGGTCAGTATCATGGCTGGCGACGATCACGATCTTGCCATCGCAAGCCAGGTTTTGCAGACGCTCGATGACGACTGCGGCATTGGCCTTGTCGAGGCTTGCCGTGGGCTCGTCGGCCAGAATGATGGGAGGATCAAAAAGCAGTGCGCGCGCAAAGGCAACGCGCTGCTGTTCCCCGCGCGAAAGTTCGCTCGTTTTGGAGCGTGATGCGGGAACGCTGAAGTCATTCAGCAATTGGTTGACCCTGTTCTCTGGAACGCTGTGTCGCCCAAAGCTCAATGGTAGGGCAACATTGCCGGTGGGCGTCAGGTCCGGAATGAGTTGAAAATCTTGGAAAAGATAGCCAATATTTTTTAGGCGCCATCGATCACGCAGCACCTCTGACAAGTCACTCACGCACCGCGTGTTCCACGTTACCGTTCCGCTTTTCAGTGGAATGAGCCCCGCGATGACATGCAGCAGCGTTGATTTTCCGGAACCCGACGGACCGGACACAACCGTAATTTGACCGGATTTAAAATTCACGTCATTAGCAGTCAACGCAGAAAAATACATTCCCTTAGCATCGCTGAAAGCGACGGATATGGATGCAAGTCTAAGACTGCTGGTCATGCAATGGCATAGCTTGCGCCCATCAGGCGCACAAAACTCACAAAACCGGTTTGCTCGTCTTTGACAAATCCGACTTCAAGAAGGCCGGTCACATCAATGCGCCGGTTAAACGACACGAACTCGACCTGATCGTCCATCTTCACCAACACAATGTCATCGGGCCAATCCATTTTGCTATCGCAGAACGGGCATACTGCCATCGGCACCTTGGTCAACACAAAAAAGTCAGCCTCGGCCTTGAGGGGTGGTGCCATGAAGCCGCTCATGGCAACTTGTTTTCCTGCAAGTGATTTGGCCCTCGGTGTCAATTCAACACCTGTCGTGTACATGTCATTGAACTTCAACTCGTCAGCCGCCCGCGCGGCAGAGCCGACACAGAGTGTGCCGCTACATAAGAGTTTGAGAATGAAGCGTCTATTGATGGTCATGACTTCTTCTGGGTGGACCGGACCGATATGAAATCGGTCCGGTGGCATGTGCGTTATTTACCAAGGCCCGATGCGTTTGACAGCACGTGATAGATATAGTTTTCCTCCACAGTGCCGCTGAACAGATGTGCCATTGGACCCCAGGCGTAAATGCCAACATCCTCACCTGCATGGGTTTCCGATGACATGGGCACCAGTGATTGCTGGAGGAAGTCCGGGCTTGTGGTGTCAACGCCAGTCAAGTCAGGACGAACGCCTGCAGGTGCTGCAACGGTTTGCCCTTCGGCTAAGGCAGGAAATACGCCTCCTGGACCATTGGCGTAGGACAGGGTTGTGTAAGGTTTACCATCAGCGCCTTTCATGGGCTTGCCATCAACATCGACCGCCAATCCAAGGATTGGATTGCCACGCTTGGGATAGCCATTGATCGTCATTGTGTGGCTGTGGTCGGCAGTGACTACGATCAGCGTGTCTTCACGCTTGGTGAGTTCCAGAGCGGTTTTGATGGCATCGTTGAACGCCAACGTATCCTCAAGCGCGCGGTAGGCCGAGCCTTCATGGTGGGCATGGTCAATGCGGCCCCCCTCGATCATCAACACAAAACCCTTGTCGTTTTGCTGCAGGCGCGTAATCGCCATCTTCGTCATTTCGGCAAGGGAAGGCTCGCCTTTAGTATCTTTGGCGCGCTTGGATTCATATTCCATGTGTGAACGCTCAAACAATCCCAACACTTTTGCACCCGACTTGATGTTCACCGCGTCAAAGCCTGCCTTGTCAAAAACATAAAGATTGTTGTTGGACTTCGCGGTCCACTCCTTGGTAAGGTCGCGCTTGTCTGTGCGGTTGCCCATCTTGCCCTCGTCTTCCGGGTCCGCCATTTCGGCGGGGAGGAAATGTTGGCGCCCTCCGCCCATGGCAATTTCAAAGCCATCGCCTGCGGGCCAGTTCACCAACTGGTCAGCGATGTCCTTGCAGCCCTTGCCGATTTGATCTCCCATGGATTTGTCATCTTCCCAATCGCGAAGTGCACTATGGGCATAGGCGCCTGCGGGTGTGGCGTGGGTAATGCGGGCTGTTGAAACCACGCCCGTTGCCTTGCCAGCCGCTTCGGCCAGTTCAAAAATCGTGGTCACTTCCTTGCCCTTGGAACCTTCGCAATCCTTCAACTTGGCTTCTGAATTCAATCCAACAATATCATTGCGGGTTTTGACGCCTGTTGTCATCGCAGTTGCCGTAGGTGCTGAGTCGGAAACCTGTCCGTCATGGCTGTAGGTTTTGGAAAATGCGACGTAGGGGAATGTGTCCATGGTCAACAGGTTTGACTCACCATCGATACCGCGTTTCTGGCCCTCATAGATCCGCGCTGCGGTCACCGTTGCAGTACTCATTCCGTCGCCCACCATCAAAATGATGTTCTTGGCCTGCCCGGTGATGGGTTGAAGCGCCAAGCGCGCCGCAAGTTCATCTTGCCCAGTTTTGAAATAAGCATCTGCTGCCTGCGGCAACGCTTGCTGTGCAAATGCGTGCGAGTTTAAGCAGAGTACGGCAATACCGGATAAAAATAGAGTGGTGAGCTTCATGATGGTGACCTCTTTCATGACAGTTTGAAATGAACAGTCGAGTCAATAGAAACCGATTATTACAGACTTGTGACGGATTTATGTAGGTTGCTCATCTAAACAAGGATCGGACACTGAGCCAAAAAGAAGTCCCAAATTGTAAGTTGCGGCGATACAACATAAATCTGGAATCAAATTTTATTGGAATGCAACTATTGATTAATAATCTGTTTTAGTGAGCTCTTAAAACGCAGAAATCCACAGCTTCCAACATGGCTTTTTTCCACAGGTTATCCGGAAAAATCGCCAGTGCATCGCAGGCGATATCGCCATAATGCTTTGCTCGCTCAATCGTATCCACCAATGCCCCATGCTTTTCCATCAGTTTGCGGGCGTAGATCAAATCATCATCGGTTTGATTGCCATCCTCAAGTGTGCGTTTCCAGAAATTCCGCTCTTCTTTTGATCCGCGCCGGAATGACAGAACCACCGGAAGTGTAATTTTGCGCTCGCGGAAATCGTCGCCAACGCTCTTGCCAAGAGTCGCCTGCTTGCCGGAATAATCCAAAGCGTCATCAACAAGCTGGAACACGATGCCGAGATTTCGGCCATAGGATTCCAGTGCCGCCTGCTCGTCTCGCGGGCGTCCCGCGATCACGCCACCCACTTCCGCCGCTGCAGAAAACAGCGCCGCTGTCTTTGCCCCGATCACTTGCAGGTAGGCGTCTTCGGTGGTTGACGTATCCTGCGAAATAGAGAGCTGCAGAACCTCACCCTCGGCAATGACCGCTGCAGCATTCGATAAAATCCGCAGGCAATCCATGGAGCCGGTTTCCACCATCATTTTGAAGGCTTGGCCCAGGAGATAATCACCCACCAGCACGCTCGCCTGGTTGCCCCAGATCACCCGTGCGGCCTGCTTGCCGCGACGCAAATCACTTTCATCCACCACATCGTCATGAAGCAATGTTGCCGTGTGCATGAATTCAACGGCGGTTGCCAGCTTGATATGATAGTCGCCCGAATAGCCGCACATGCGCGCCGAAGCCAGCGTCAGCATGGGCCGAATGCGCTTGCCGCCAGAGTTTATAAGATGGCCCGCGATCTCGGGAATAAGTTCAACATGGCTTTGGGCGCGAGCCAGAATCCCATCATTCACCTTGTTCATGTCTTCGGTAACGAGGCTGACCAGCGCATCAAGGCTGGGTGCAGGGGTTTCTTCACCGACACCAAAGGGAATAACGACACCCATGGGGTTGCCTCTCTTCATTCAATACATAATTATAATACAGGGAAATAACAACCCGGAACAAGAGTGACCCGTTGCCGCGAGTATGTTTTGCATGTAAATC
Organism: Rhodobiaceae bacterium; assembly: GCA_031417195.1. Classification (GTDB taxonomy): domain Bacteria; phylum Pseudomonadota; class Alphaproteobacteria; order Rhizobiales; family Aestuariivirgaceae; genus Aestuariivirga. The sequence goes on along the minus strand of JANOVC010000002.1, from coordinate 36,122 downwards.
CCATAAATGGTTGAATTGCTGCGTACCAACGACCTGGTTTATCTCTCCTTCGTCCAGCACACCCTGAACGAAGCGGGTATTGAACATACGGTTCTCGACCAATACGCTAGTGCCGTAGAAGGTTCCATTTCAGCTATTCCAAGACGTATTGTTCTGGATGAAAGACATTTATATCACGCGCAAGGGTTGATCAGTAACCTTTCGCTAACCATCCCTGAATAATAATCCGGATTATGCAAATGAGTGTCCAGCTCAACACGACCCAGACAACGCCTCCGTCGATGCCATCATCGGCTGTGCCTGGGTCTTTGACCGAGGATGCGTTCCTTGGCGGTCGCTTGCGCATTCTTCAGCCGGAAAAGGGATATCGTGCCGGTATTGACGCTGTATTTCTCGCTGCCGCAATTCCTTGCATGGCTGGCGAATCCCTCTTTGAGGCAGGAATTGGAACTGGTGTGGCAGCGCTTTGCGTAATTGCCAGAAATCCAACCATACATGTAACCGGAATCGAAATAGCTTCGCGTTACACCATGTTGTGCAATGAAAATGCCAAGCGCAACGGTTTTGCCCATTGTGTGCGCGTCATCAATTCTGACGTGAAAGAGGCCTTGCGCAAAGATCTGTCGGAAATGCCGCAGCATGGTTCCTTCAACCATGCATTTGCCAATCCACCCTATTTTGAGGAAGCCAAGTCAACGCCCTCACCAAACCTGCTGAAGGCCCAGGCCCATGCTTTCGGCCCCGACGATCTTGAAACATGGATCAAGGTCATGCATGTCATGGTTTCACACCGCGGCAGCGTCACCATGGTTCACCGGGCTGAAACCTTGGGCAAAATCCTTACTGCCATGGAAGACCGTTTCGGCGACATCCGCGTGGCACCTCTCTATGCGCGGGATGGAACTGCCGCTTCACGCGTTGTGGTGCAGGGCATCAAGGGATCGAAAGCGCCCATGCAACTTCTACCTGGCCTTATTCTGCACGGCGAAAACGCGCAGTTCACGCCAGACGCTGAAGCCGTTTTGCGTGATGGTTCAACCTGGCGTTTGCGCTAGGCTTGTAACACGTCGCTAAACGACCTATTTCAGGGAAATGACAAAACGCTCGTTTTTCTCCCGTCTTATCCCACCCCGCTTTCGTAAACCCATATCTCTTGTGCATGTCGTAAGACTTCATGGCGCCATTGGCATGTCATCGCCATTGCGCGGAAGCCTGACGGCCAAAGATTTGGAGCCCTTGCTGGAAAAGGCCTTTGTCAAAGGCGTGAAAGCGGTTGCCCTCTCCGTAAATTCTCCCGGTGGCTCGCCTGTGCAATCCGCGCTGATTCACGCCCGCATCCGTAGTCTTGCCGAAGAATTCAAAATCCCGGTGTATGTGTTCTGTGAAGATGTGGCAGCATCTGGTGGCTATTGGCTTGCCTGTGCAGGCGATGAAATCTATGCCGACGAAAGCTCGATCATCGGGTCCATCGGCGTGGTCTCGGCAGGCTTCGGCTTTGTCAAAGCCATTGGCAAACTGGGTGTTGAGCGCCGCGTACACACGGCAGGCGAAAACAAATCCATTCTCGATCCCTTCCAGCCGCAAAAACCCGAAGATGTAAAACGTCTGCTCGCCTTGCAAAAAGAAATCCATTTGGCCTTCAAAAAACTGGTGCGCACGCGCCGGGCTGGAAAGCTCAAGGGCAAGGAAAGCGAAATGTTTTCGGGCGCGTTTTGGGCAGGCCGACAGGCGCAGGAACTGGGCCTCATTGACGGCATTGGCCACATGCACGATGTGCTGAAACAGAAATTCGGTAAAAAGCTTGTGATCAGAAATATTGCGGCTTCCCAGGGCTGGGGCCTCAAGCGCCTTGGTTTTGGCACTTTTGCGGAGCTTCCTGCTGCGGCTATTGGGACACTGGAAACCCGCGTCCTATGGGCTAAGTTCGGATTGTAGAAGCAAGGAGAGGCCCATGTTTATTGCGAAGGTCGTATCGGTTGTTGTTGTTGGAATTTTAACTGCCATCACTGCCCGCCGTTTGTTGAATGAAATGAATGCTGCCAAGACGCGTGTTCAAGTTAAAAACACGCAGCAACAAAATGCCGTAACACGCCTCCGCCAAGATCCTGCAACAGGCATTTATTACCCCGTCGAGTAAGCCTGCGACGCCTGCCAGAACCAGCGTCTAAAAGCTTGACCCCACCCGCGCGCATCCCTAGTTTGCGCCGCAAATGACACTCAACCCGACCAAATCATTTCAGGATCTGATCCTTACACTGCACGGCTATTGGGCAGCACAAGGCTGTGTGATTTTACAACCCTATGACATGGAAGTGGGCGCTGGCACCTTCCACCCTGCCACTACACTTCGCTCCGTTGGACCCAAGCCCTGGGCTGCGGCCTATGTGCAGCCCTCGCGCCGCCCCAAGGATGGGCGCTATGGCGAAAACCCAAACCGCCTGCAGCATTATTATCAGTATCAAGTCATCATCAAACCTTCGCCACCCAATTTGCAGGAACTGTATTTGGGCTCCCTCGCAGCCATCGGTATTGATCCCAGGCTGCACGATATTCGTTTTGTGGAAGATGATTGGGAAAGCCCAACCCTTGGTGCCTGGGGCTTGGGGTATGAAGTCTGGTGCGATGGCATGGAGGTGTCGCAGTTCACCTATTTCCAGCAGGTTGGTGGCCTCGACTGTTTCCCCGTTTCCGGCGAACTCACTTACGGGTTAGAGCGCCTTGCCATGTATGTGCAGGGCGTGGACAATGTCTATGACCTCAACTTCAACGGTCTTGAAGGTGCAAAGAAAATCTCTTATGGCGATGTGTTCCTGCAGGCAGAGCAGGAATATTCGCGCTACAATTTTGAATTCGCCGACACATCGATCTTGCACCAGCATTTCATCGATGCCGAAAAGGAATGCAAGGCGCTGCTCGACGTTGGCCTCAAGGATGAAAAACACGAGCTCGCATTGCCAGCCTACGACCAATGCATCAAGGCCTCGCATATGTTCAACCTCCTCGATGCGCGCGGCGTAATTTCCGTCACCGAACGCCAAGCCTATATCCTCCGCGTCAGAGACCTTGCGAAGGGCTGTTGTGATGCATGGAGCAAGACGGCGGGAGGTATGGCATGAACATCACGTCCCGCCAGCTCCGTAAAAACCCAACAGATGCCGAACGCAAAATGTGGTTTATCCTGCGTGATCTCGAATGGCCCAAGGCGCATTTTCGCAGACAAGTAAAAATCGGCAACTATTTTGCGGACTTCCTCAGCCATAACTTCAAACTCATCATCGAAGTTGACGGTTCTCAACATTTTGAACCAGAAGGTTTGGTGCGGGACGAAATGAGGACTGCGTATCTCAACCGCGAAGGTTTTCAGGTTCTCCGCTTTGACAATCATGATGTGTTGACCAATGCATCGGGCGTCGCAGATAAATTGATTGATGTTCTTTCCGGCCTCACCCCCACCCCTTCCCCTCCCCACAAGGGGGAGGGGCAAGACCTTGCAATCACGCCCCTCCCCTTGAGGGGGAGGGGTAGGGGTGGGGTGAAGCCGCGAGGAAAACTGTCCAATGCCTGAACTCCTCATCGAACTCTTCTCCGAGGAAATTCCTGCCCGCATGCAGGCGAAGGCGGCGGAGGATTTGCGCGCGCTGGTCACCAATGGTCTTGTTGAAGCAGGGCTCACCTATGAAGGCGCACAGGCCCACGCAACACCGCGCCGCTTGGTGCTGTCTGTTGAAGGTCTTAGTCCCATTGGTGCCAATATGCGTGAAGAAATAAAGGGACCGCGCGTTACTGCGCCAGAGGTCGCCATTGCTGGATTCGAAAAATCAACCGGAATAAAGCGGGAAAATTGGGCGATCAAGGAAGACAAAAAAGGCAATTTCTACATTGCAACTTTAGTAAACGCAGGTCGCGAGACAACCTCCGTCGTGGCAGAACTGGTGCCGGATGTCATCCGCAAATTCCCGTGGCCCAAATCCATGCGCTGGGGTTCAGGCCACTTGCGCTGGGTGCGCCAGCTCCTCTCCATCATCGTAACCTTCGATGGTGAGATTGTACCCTTTGAAATCGAAGGCATCCCGTCTGGCAACACCACGCTGGGTCACCGGTTTCTCAGTACAAAGACAATCGAGGTGAAGCGCTTCGAGGACTATGCGGCGAAACTTCACAAGGCCCATGTCATTGTCGACGCCAATGCCCGCTCTGAAACCATCCGCGCTGAAGCCAAGAACCTCGCATTTGCGCAAGGTCTTGAGATGATTGAGGACGAGGCGCTGCTCAAGGAAGTTGCAGGCCTTGTCGAATGGCCCATCGTGCTCATGGGCGAGTTTGATAAAAACTTCCTGAGTGTGCCGCCTGAAGTCATCGTTACCACCATCAAGAACAATCAGAAATGCCTCTGCCTGAGGGATGGAAAGTCTGGCAAGCTCGCCAACAAATATCTGTTGGTCTCCAATATGGTTGCAAGCGACGGCGGCAAAACCATCGTCGCTGGCAATAACAAGGTGATCGCCGCCAGATTGAGCGATGCCAAGTTCTTCTGGGACCAGGACCGCAAAACCAAACTTGAAGATTTGTTGCCGAAGCTCGACGCCATTACCTTCCACGCCAAACTCGGCAGCCAAGGCGAACGCGTCAAACGCATCGAAGCACTGGCTGGCGAAATTGCAAAAACCATTGGCGCAGACGTCGAAAAATCCAAACTCGCAGCAAGATTGGCGAAAGCCGATCTCGTGACTGGAATGGTTGGCGAGTTCCCAGAACTGCAAGGTCTGATGGGCCATTACTATGCCATCGACCAAGGCATCGACAAAGACATCGCCGAAGCAATGCGCGACCACTACAAACCGCAAGGACCAAGCGATACGATTCCACTATCAAAAATTGGTCAAGCGGTGGCGTTGGCAGACAAGTTGGATACTCTACTTTGCTTTTGGGCGATCAACGAAAAACCTACGGGATCGAAAGATCCTTATGCTTTGCGTAGAGCAGCGTTGGGTGATGTCAGATTAAAAAATGAGTGCCAACTGAGAGTTTCGCTAGTTGATATAGCAATTAAACCGATGGAAGCAGTAAAATTGAGTTTGCAGGAGGCCGCAGCAGAGGCTGCAAAACAAAGTGGTGGTTTGCAAGACGTTACGTCAGGAACGGTAATGCGTTTGTGGAAAGACGGTCGGGTTGATGCCGACATACTTGATCTTCTCGATTTCTTCGCCGACCGCCTCAAAGTCTATCTCAAAGATCAAGGTGCGCGTCATGACCTCATTGATGCGGTGTTCTCGCTCGGCAATCAAGACGATCTCCTGATGATCGTGCGCCGTGTTGAAGCCCTGTCGAAGTTCCTTGAAACCGATGACGGCAAAAACCTGCTCGCTGGCGTTAAGCGTGCGTCGAATATTCTCAAGATTGAAGAGAAAAAAGATGGTCGCAGATATTCCGGTGATGTGAACATTGCCCAGCTCATCAAGGGTGAGGAGAAAGCCCTGCATTCGGCGATCACCGTTGCCCTCGGACAGGCGCGCAAAGCGGTTGATGCGGAAGATTTCGAAGCCGCCATGCGCGCCATTGCCAAACTTCGCGGGCCTGTTGATGCCTTTTTCGATGGCGTGATCGTCAACGACAAGGACGCAACCTTCCGCGAAAACCGCTTATGCCTGCTCAACCGCATCCGCGAAGCAACCCTTGCCGTTGCAGATTTTTCGAAAATTGAGGGGTAATTTTCCCTCCTCACTGAGGCGTGGTAAACTTCGCTTTTATGCGCTTAAGATGGTTCATTGATCGCCCACGTAAGCTGAAATCAATCGCTCAGACATTTGGATTTCCAGTGGTCGTAGTTCCGCGTCGATTTGCGCCCACTCGGAATCCGTCGGGCAAACGCTTCCAACATCAACGGGATGGGCAGAAATAAATTGCACTCTGAACGCCGTCGGCGGATGCGTGGCATCAATTGATGCATGTTCAGACATTCGGCGGCGTTTCATACGCTCAATTTCGTGTTTTGGAATAGCAATGGTAAACTTGCGAAACAACTCCAATGCGCTTTCCCCTTTTTCGTCAGAAGCCGCAAAATTCTTGAGAAGAAAAGGTATTAAGTGTTGTTGAAATTCTAGCGCCACAAAAGTCGATTTCATCGCCTCACTACCAGCAACTTTGGTTGCGAGAAAGTCTGCAAAGTATTCGGCGCGCTGGCTATCCAAAAACAAAAGTTGCATAATTGAAAAGCGGAGAGCGAGAACGATCCGCGACGCCAGCCACATCACCACGTTGGCAAGTATTGCAGATAGCCCGTGAGTTTGTTCATTTGCGTCTTGCGTCAAAACAGAAATCCACTGATCAAGTGCATGAATTGCAACTGAGAATAGAGTTGTTCTGGCGGGATCTCCATTTGCGCGATGGGCTACTTCATGCGCGATAAGTGCAACACGGGCCTGCGGCTCCAGAACTTTCCACAGCGGTAAACCTATCGTCAACAGGGGTGCTCTTGCCCAAGTAACTTCAGACATTGAAGCATTAAACTCGTGGTTTAAACCAACCAGCTGGATTGGCGGGAGCCCCATAGCCTTTGTGACATTATTTATAAGTTGGAACAGCTTTGGATATTGATCGCACCTTAGTAAATTTTTTGGCCGTTTATTCATCCGCGGTCGTTGTAACCATGCAAGTCCTACCAGACCGACGCCAGCGATGATTGCAAATGGATTGGGCCAAAACCGCAAGATAAGCCAAAAGCCAAACAGCAATGAAACGATTGATAGGCCCATTACGAATAAACAAATAACGGTAGCGACAGCATATCCTCGCCGAAAATTATTACCTATCTTCCCCGGGTCACTGGAGCAAAGGCGATCCAGCAACTGTGTCCCATGGCGTTTCCCGAGATTGGCATACCAGCGTGACAATGGTCCTGAACGCTCAGGCACATCATCGATTCCAACATTCCAATTGCATGAGTCGCACCAAAGTTTAAACCCAGGATTTGCGACCATAGACGAATTGCACTGTGGACAGAGTTGAAGTTCGCTCATTCGCAAATCTTAATCCGCGCAGTAATTCTGCTCAAGCAACATTCTCCCCTAGTCACATAAGGGAAGAAAGCGGAACTGCCATGCATATTCCCACCTTGCTTAACAAACCGGGCTGATGACAAAAGTAGGGATGACCACCACCCACAAACCTGACAGCTCCTATGCATGGTTCCGGTTGGGCATCTCGCTCGCGCTCGCCACCATCAGCGGCATCGGCCTGTGGGCGGGGATTGTTGTTCTCCCCTTTATCCAAACCGAATTCGGCGTGGACCGCGCGGGCGCTTCCTTCCCCTATACCATGACGATGATCGGCTTTGCGCTCGGTGGCGTGTTGATGGGACGGCTGGCGGATCGGTTCGGGATTATGGTGCCGATGTTTGTGGGCTCCATAATGTTAGGCGCAGGTTTCATCGCCGCGGCCTATGCACCGACCTACTGGACTTTTGTTGCCGCCCAGGCAGGCCTCATCGGCCTCTTCGGTTGCGCCACGACATTCGGGCCGCTTGTGGCCGACGTCTCCCTGTGGTTCCAAAAGCGTCGTGGCATTGCAGTGGCCATTGTTGCATCGGGAAATTATCTCGCCGGAACCATCTGGCCACCCATTCTCACTTGGGGTATTCAGAATTATGGCTGGCGCACCTCTTATGTGGTACTCGGTATTCTCACCGTAAGCCTTATGCTGCCGCTGTCACTGTTCCTCCGCCAACGGGCCTCGCTTGAAGAGCGGCCCAGCCTTGCTAGCAAAAACCAAAACACCACCGGAACACCGCTGATCCAAGGTGCCCTTATTCTCGCAGGCCTTGCTTGCTGCGTTGCCATGTCCATGCCGCAGGTTCACATCATCGCCTACTGCGGAGACTTGGGTTACGGCCCTGCGCGCGGTGCGGAAATGCTATCCCTTATGTTGGGCTTTGGCGTGGTCAGCCGTTTGGCATCCGGATTTCTCGCCGATAAAATCGGTGGCATTGGCACCCTCATCATCGGCTCCGTGCTGCAATGCCTTGCTTTGCTGTTTTACATTCCTTTCGATGGCCTTGCCTCGCTTTATATCGTGTCTGCCTTTTTCGGCCTCGCCCAAGGTGGCATCGTGCCGAGTTATGCGCTTATCGTGCGTGATTATTTCCCCGCGAGGGAAGCAGGAACCCGCATCAGCCTCGTGCTCACCGCCACCGTTCTCGGCATGGCGCTGGGTGGCTGGCTGTCTGGCGTGATTTTTGATCACACCGGTTCCTACCAGGCCGCTTTCCTGCACGGTATTGCGTGGAACCTGTTAAACATGTCCATCGCTTTCTGGCTTTTGTTCCGCGGAAAGGCTCATGCACAACAATTGACTACTTGACCATTTCCCGCGCAGCGTGTTTGCTGCACTGCAATATGGCTAAGAAAATCATATATCGCTTTGGAAATGGCAGCGCCGAAATTCCGGCAGGTGGCGCTGGCGTGCTCGGTAGCAAGGCTGCTGGCTTATGTGAAATGGCCAAACTCGGACTTCCCGTGCCACCGGGCTTTGTGATCACCAAGCCTGCCGAAATTACCCGCGAGCAACTCAACACAGCTGTCAAAAAACTGGGGCAGGGCACCTTGCTCGCCGTACGATCCAGCTTCAATGGCACGGTGTTGGGGGCTATGGAATCCATCCTCAACATTGGCCTCAATGATACGTATACGGATGATCATGCCGCTTATTGCACGCTCATCCAGGACTATGCCGTGAATATTCTGGGCCTCTTCCACACGGATTTCGAAGACCTGCATGAAACATCCGCATCTGCGTACAAGGCCCTCGTTTCCGCCAAAGCGAAAACGGGATTCCCGCAAAATTCGGCTGACCAGCTTTTCAACATCGTAACTGCCGCCGCCCAGCGCCAACCCGACGCCTGCCTGATTGTTCACACTATTATCCGCTCGGATGGCCCCAACAAGCTGATAACAACGCGTAATCCATCAACAGGCGCTGTATTGAATCATCCAAAAGAGCTTCAGGCAGCCCTCAAGAAAATCGAACATCATTTCAAATCCATTCAGGAAATCATTTATGCCGTCGAAGGCAAAAAATTCTGGCTGCTGAATGTGCGTGGGTTGAAAGCCAGCGCCAAGGTGGAACTCAAGCTGCTGGTCGATATGGCCAATGACGGTGTCATCACCCGCGATGAAGCTCTGCTGCAAGTCGATCCCCTGATACTCGACCAGTTTCTGCATCCCACATTGGATACATCAATACCCCACGAGATTTTTGTGACCGGCCTTGCAGCATCACCGGGTGCCGTGTCGGGTCAGGTGGTGTTTGAAGCGGCAGAGGCGCAGAAACTCACGCTCCGCAATGTGCCATGCATTCTCATTCGCGTTGAAACCAGCCCGGAAGATATTCAAGGCATGCACGCCGCTGAAGGTGTTGTCACTGCGCGGGGCGGCCTCCTGTCCCACGCCGCCGTGATTGCCCGTGGCATGGGAAAGCCGTGCGTGGTAGGTGCCAGCAGCCTGCGCATTGATTATGAACAGGGCACTATGTCAGCCCTTGGCGTGGTGGTGAAAAAAGGTGAGACCGTCACTGTTGACGGTGCATCGGGCCGCATTTTCAAGGGCAGTGTCGGCACGGTGAAGCCGGTGCTTTCCGGCGACTTCGCCACCATCTTGGAATGGGCTGACAGAGTCCGTCGCATGAAAGTGCGCGCCAATGCGGAAACCCCGGCGGATGCCCGCGCCGCCCGTTACTTTGGCGCGGAAGGCATTGGCCTCTGCCGCACGGAGCATATGTTTTTCAGTGCGGATCGCATCCGCCCCATGCGCAAAATGATCTTGGCCGAAACCGTTGAAGCCCGCCGCAAGGCCTTGGACGAAATTCTGCCCATGCAGCGTCAGGACTTCATCGAGCTGTTTGAAATCATGGCGGGTCTTCCCGTCACCATCCGCCTGCTTGATCCGCCGTTGCATGAATTCCTGCCGAAATCCGAACAGGATATTCTGGAATTGGCTGATGAACTCAACATCAAGCCGGATTATCTCCGCACCCGTGTGAGCGAGTTGCAGGAGTTCAACCCCATGCTCGGCCATAGAGGTGTTAGGCTTGCCGTGTCCTATCCTGAAATTGCCGAAATGCAGGCCCGCGCCATTTTTGAAGCAACGGTTGTTGTTGCCAAAAAATATGGCAAGGCGCCCATCCCTGAAATCATGATCCCGCTGGTGGTGGGCAAGCTGGAATTGGATTATGTCCGCGCCTTAGTTGTGGCCGTTGCCGAAGCCGTGCAGCAGGAGAGTGGTTTCGAGCTTCCCTACCTTGTTGGCACCATGATTGAACTTCCCCGTGCTGCCCTTCGCGCCGGGGAAATTGCGCAGTCTGCGGATTTTTTTTCCTTCGGCACCAACGATCTCACCCAGACTACGCTTGGCATCAGCAGGGATGACAGTGCGCGTTTTATTGGGGAATACACCACCAAGGGCCTGTTTAAAACCGACCCGTTCATTTCCATCGATATTGCTGGTGTGGGCGAGTTGCTGGAAATCGCCGTCGCCCGAGGCCGCAAATCCAGACCCGATCTGAAGCTGGGCATTTGCGGTGAACATGCGGGTGATTCCGCCTCAATTGCCTTCTGCGAAACCATTAAATTGGACTATGTGTCTTGTTCGCCATTCCGCATTGCTGTTGCAAGGCTCGCCGCAGCACAGGCAACCATCAGAAATCGTTGAACTATTTTATGAAAATTAAATGTGTTAACCGTTCCTTAAATTAGGCGAAAAAGGGGTGGGTTTCTGGCCAGTTTTGGTTGCCGGTATGGTTAACCTATGCTAAACGCGATTGTAATATGCTACCGACCGTGAAGTATTATTAGTCACAGAGCCGACAGCAGGACCGAGGGATTTGCAGAAAAAACGCCAAAACCACAGAATGACTAACTCCGGCTATCGCAGCTATGCAGCTGCGCCGAAGCAGGCAGGCGTCATTCAGGAGTACGCACCGTTTGTATTTGGCGGCGTTATGCTGATCGCAGCATTTGCTTTTGCAGGCAACTATATGGGGCAAAATGCCATCGCGCATAATGTGTCTCCTGGTGAAATGACCGTGAGCATCGTGGCTCCGGTCACAAACATTATTTCAAAGGGTTCACTGCTGCCTGAGGGCGAAAACTTTGACATCGTGAACATGAATGTGTTGCGCAAACAAATTGTTTTGAGCGAAGGCAAGGGCGACTATGTCAATCCTGATCCAATCGCAGAAGCTTCTACCCAACCCACAAAGATCATTATCACGCCCGCGTCCGTGGATCTTACGGGCAAGGACAACAAGATGCGTGACGTTCAGTCACCCATCAAGCGTCTGGTTGTTGCCCCAAAGCCGTCTACAATCGAAAAATCCTTCAAGTTGAAGCGCAGTGAAAAGCAGGTTGTTGTGGCCCAGCGTCGTGTCCGCCTTGCTGAAGAAAACTGTCTTGCACGCGCTGTTTATTTTGAAGCCCGCTCTGAATCAGAGCTTGGTCAGCTCGCAGTTGCCAAAGTCATTCTTAACCGCACGAAAAATCCGGATTATCCAAAGTCCATCTGCGGAGTGGTCTATCAAGGTTCGGGAAGGCGCAATTCCTGCCAGTTCTCTTTTGCCTGTGATGGCTTGCCGGACGACGTGAGGCAACCTGCTGCTTGGGCCAATGCCAAACAAATTGCCCAGCGCGCTTTAGCTGGATCAAAATCGATGGCTACCATGAGTTCGGCAACCAATTATCATGCCGATTACGTGCGCCCGAAGTGGGCCAAGAGCATGAAGCGCTTGATCAAGATCGGTCACCACATATTCTATTCTGATACGTAACTCAGGGCTTCAATATAAACGGCTTACCTTCATAGGCATTCTCACCCCGACCTATTTTCTCAATGGAACGCGACATGCGGCCTTGCCGACCCAAGAGCGTGTCCGTGTAGGAAACAATCAAGCGGTTTGGCGTCGCCGAAGGTGAAGCGGCACGAAGTTCAAACGCCAGCTCTTCCTCGTCAACCTTGGGTCTCAACATGCAGAGAGCCGTGTAGGCCGATGCCGTTGACCGACTAATGCCAGCCCAGCAATGAATAAGCATGGGGTTTTGGCGGTCCCATGTTTCAACAAAACCAATCAATTTCTCGGCGTCAGTTGCGCGTGGTGCTGAAAATCCCTCTATCATTTCAACCACATCATGAAACGTGAGTTTCAAATGCTGATCCGGCTCAATGCCAATGAAAGTCCTGTGCGGTGTATCCGGCCCCAAGAGGCTGATCACACGCCCGACCCCATGGGTGTTAATTTGGTCCTGAACCGCGTTCAGCCCGCAAACAATAATCATGATTTTACACCAGCATTTTGAACTTGTTGAGAAACAGCGCCGCCGCATCATTGGTTGCCAGCGGTTTTAAATGAAAGAATTTTCGCGACCCTTCACCGTCCAGCCCGCGTGGCCGGCCAAAGAATTTCTCGGCTTCCGGAATGGAAAACCCCGCAAGCTGCGTGGCTTCAAGATAGGCCGACATCTTGTCTGCGGTCTTGATCGCGCCTTCCAATTCAACGGAATTTTTGGGCGGCAAGCCAAAACGGATATGAATGGCACCCAGCAACCGGTTTTCAAATGCCTTGTAATCCAAGCCAAGTGCAGCCTTGAACGGTGAAATCATGTCACCCACCACATATTCCGGTGCATCATGCAGCAGCGCCTTGATCCGGGCTTCTTTGCTCAACGTCTTATCGATATGCACGGCAATGTTTTCAACCAGCACACAGTGTTGCGCCACGGAAAAGGCATGGTCGCCCATGGTCTGCCCGTTCCAGCGCGCAACCCGCGCCAGTCCATGGGCGATATCCTCGATTTCAATATCAAGCGGTGATGGGTCGAGCAGATCAAGCCTGCGGCCTGAAAGCATCCTTTGCCATGCGCGGGGTTCTGCCATGGTCACCGCACCAGCTTCTTTACCGCTTCATGACGGTGGCAATCCACCATATGATCATTCACCAAACCACAGGCCTGCATGAATGCGTAAACAATGGTAGGCCCAACAAAACGAAAGCCACGCTTCTTCAGGTCTTTGGAGACTTTTTCAGCAAGTGGCGTTGATGCCTGTATATCGCTCATGCTGCGCAACTTGTTTTGCAGTGGCTTGCCATCCATGAAATTCCACAGATAATCCGAGAAGTCCGGAATGGTTAGATAGGCCTGAGCATTGGTCACGCTCGCATCAATCTTCAAACGGTTGCGAACGATACCCGCATCTCCCATGAGGCTGTCAAGCTTGGCAGGCTTGTACCTCACCATCTTTTCCGCATCAAACCCGTCAAAGGCTTTTCGGAATGCCTCGCGTTTACGTAAAATCGTGATCCACGAAAGGCCGGCCTGAAACCCGTCGAGTTGTAATTTTTCAAACAGCGCGCGGGAATCATATTCAGGCACACCCCAATCCGTATCGTGATACCGCACATACAATGGATCAACTCCACACCACTTACAGCGACAAATTCCGTCTTCATGAACCAGAGGTGGCATAATTACGTCCTATGAACTTTGGTGATGACACCATCCGTCAGCAGTGGATGTATTGCTTCGTCCAGTCGGTCAATCCGAACAAGCGCCAATGCCAGATTACCAGATGAAGACAATACCGACCCTATGGGTTTGTCACCACTGCGAATGTCCTTGCCACTCACTGCGTTTTCAAATTCCACAGTTACGATGCGACTGCGCGCTGTTGCCCGATGCTCCATGCGCGACACAACTTCCTGCCCTACATAGCAGCCCTTGGTAAAACTCACCGCACCCAATAGATCAAAATTCGCCTCATGAGGAAACAGTTGTGAAGAGCCAATGTCGCCGTCACTGTCCGCAAGCCCAAGTGCAATGCGCGCGGTCTCATAGCCCGCGCCTATAGGGAGCGTTCCCGTTTTCGCAATAATCCGCCACCCAATTTGTGTTGACCGTGGGTCAATATAAGCCATAAGGCCGTTGGGTTTTTCCGGTGCAACGCCCACTTCCAAATCAGGCCGTGCGTCAATCACGATCTTCGCCCGCAAGCGGTAAAACATCAGTCGTTTTTGAAGCTCTTCAAGTTGCGAAGCCGCGCAATCCAGTAAAAAGCCTTCCTCTGTTCGGATCACAAAGAAATCAAACAGAATCTTGCCCTGTGGCGTCAACAGGGCGGCATAGCGTGCTTCGCCGTCTGACAGCCCCAAAACATCCGCTGTCACCAAATTATGGAGAAAATGCTCTGTTTCAGCCCCAGTCAGGCTCAAAACCGCCCGTTCCCGCCGTACCTGCATTAAAAAACTGGAATTCGTCATAAGCAACATTTACGGTCGGTTGCGCGTATTATCAAGGAAGCTCGATGAAACAATTGATTGATCTCATTTTAAAGGGTGGAACCGTGGTCAATCAGGATGGCGTGGGGCTGCGTGATGTGGCTGTCAACGAAGGCCGCATCGTCGGCTTGGGTGAACCCGTCAATTTCACCGCTGCTGAGACCATTGATTGCAAAGGCCTCCACATTATCCCAGGTGTCATCGACAGCCAGGTACATTTGCGCGAACCTGGAGCCGAACATAAGGAAGACTTATCAACCGGCGGCCGCGCTGCCGTCATGGGCGGCGTCACGTCCGTTTTCGAGATGCCCAATACCAAACCGCTCACAGTCACTGACGAAGCTTTGGCGGACAAAGTACGCCGCGCCACAAACCGCATGTATTGCGATTTTGCTTTTTATATGGGTGGCACGCGCGAAAATGCGCATGAACTCGCTGCCTTCGAAAAGCTCCCCGGCTGTGCTGGCATAAAAGTTTTTATGGGGTCTTCCACAGGGGAACTCCTTGTGGAAGATGATGAAGGTGTGGCCAGTATTCTTGCCCACACCAACCGCCGCGCCGCGTTTCACAGCGAGGATGAATATCGTTTGCGTCAACGCGTAAATGAGCAAATCGCTGGTGACCCGTCCAGTCACCCCATCTGGCGTGATGCTGAAGCGGCAAGACTTTGTACGGAGCGTCTCATTCGGATCGCGAAAAATGCAAAAAAACGTATTCACGTTCTGCATATTTCAACGGCTGAAGAAATGCCGTTGCTTGCCGCAAACAAGGATGTGGCAACGGTGGAGGTGACGCCGCAACATCTTACATTCTCATCCGATGATTACGCAAAACTTGGCACCAAACTGCAGATGAATCCGCCAGTGCGCTCCAAGGAACACCAGCGTGCCATCTGGCATGGATTGCAATCTGGCATCGTCGATGTGTTGGGGTCCGATCATGCCCCCCACACGTTGGAAGAAAAAGCCAAACCCTATCCCAATTCACCGTCTGGCATGCCTGGCGTACAGACTTTGGTTCCGGTCATGCTGGACCATGTGAAAAAGGGGCGGCTCACACTCGAGCGGTTCGTTGATCTCACGTCCCATGGCCCGTCGCGCATATTTGGCATATCGCGTAAAGGCCGCATTGCCGAGGGCTATGACGCGGATTTCACCATCGTCGACCTCAAGAAACAACGCACCATCACCAATGATTGGATCGAGAGCAAATGCCGCTGGACGCCCTATGATGGTTACGATGTCACGGGATGGGTTCAAGGAACAATTGTGCGCGGACGCCGCGTCATGTGGAACGATGAAATTCTGGGCGCGGCTCACGGCCAACCCGTTGCTTTTATTGAAGGATAGACCATGACATTTCGTGCCCTCCAGATATCAAAGACAGAAACGGGCCAGCAGGTTGATTTTGTTGATCTCACAGAGGCGGATCTCATGGAAGGTGATGTGACAGTTGCCGTCAGTCATTCTTCAATCAATTACAAGGATGGCCTCGCCATCACCGGAAAAGCTCCCATCATCCGCAAATTTCCCTTGATACCCGGCGTGGATTTCGCAGGCACTGTCACCAAGTCGTCCCATCCGAAATGGAAAGTGGGTGACGACGTTATTCTGAATGGCTGGGGCGTTGGCGAGCAACATCACGGCGGCTTTTCAGAAGTGGCGCGCGTCAATGGTGATTGGCTTGTGGCCGTACCAAAGGGATGGACCTGCGCGGAAACCATGGCTGTGGGTATTGCAGGCTATACAGCGATGCTTTGTGTGATGGCGTTGGAGGAGCAGGGCGTAAAACCCGGTGACGGTGAAATATTGGTCACGGGCGCCGCGGGTGGCGTGGGCTCCATCTCAATCGCGATTCTTGCAAAGCTTGGTTACAAGGTCGCTGTGTCCACCGGGCGCGTATACGAAGCAGAATTTCTCAAGGCACTGGGGGCCACCACGATCATTGACCGCAACGAATTCAATGGCCCCATAAAGCCCTTGGCCAAATCCCGCTGGGCCGGTGCCATTGATAGTGTTGGTTCCACCACGCTCGCCAATGTAATTTCGCAGATGAACAATGAAGCAGCGGTGGTCGCTTGCGGTTTGGCGCAAGGCATGGATCTGCCCACCAATGTTGCGCCCTTCATTCTGCGCGGGGTAAGGTTGATCGGCATCAATTCCGTCACAACACCAATGCCCCGCCGCCAAGCCGCATGGGACCGCATCGCCAGGGATTTGAACCGCATACAACTGCATGCCCTCACCACCCATGTAAAACTTGAGGATGTTTCCCGCATCGCTGCGGACATCGTCAAAGGCCAGGTGCGTGGCCGTGTTGTTGTGGATATCCGCTAGTTGATCGATGTCAATCTTATCATTGCTGGCATTGCCATGGGTCTTGCCATGGCAGCCCCCCTTGGCCCGGTTAACCTCATCGTCATCCGCGCCGCGCTAAATCATAATACCCATGCTGCCATTTTAAGCGGATTGGGAGCCATCATTGCTGACACGATGATGGCGAGTATTGCCGCATATGGTCTGCGCTCCATTGAACAGGCAATTATCAGCTACACTATACCCATTCAAATCACCGGTGGGCTTATGCTTGTGGTTCTCGGTGTTCGCACAGCGCGAAAACACTTCAAATCCAGTGAGCTTAATGAATCTCCTTCGGCCGCAAAGCTTGGGCTCACATTTTTCCTAACGATAACCAACCCCGGAACGGCACTCGGTTTTCTTGCAATTTTCAGCGCGATGAGCGGCATGTTGCAATTGAGTGCAGCGCCTTACAGGGCCACAACGGTTCTGATTGGAATTGCTTTGGGAGGCGCTTTATGGTGGCTTGCCGTAAGTTTTATCATCAACAAATTGAAATCAAGATTCAGCTCCACCACGCTGGATAGCATAAACCGCTGGTCAGGAATTCTCGTGGCTGCTTTCGGTTTCGTGTTGCTGATGCGCGCTTTTGGTTGATTACTGCTTGGTCTGCGCCACAGAAAACTCACCCGTTCGAATACGCTCTGGTAGACGTGCACACATCACGGCCACGGGCTCCTCACCATAGGTGGCAACCATATCGGAAAGAGCCGCAAAAATCGCAGCGGTGGCAATGCAGTCCGGATCAAGCCCTTCGTAAACCGCCTCTTCCCACGCATCAAGAATGTAACGCAGGGCCAGATGTTTGGCTTCTGTGGGATGCGAGGTCGGAAGAGGTTTTGTGGTAAATTTATGCATGAGATTTCTTTTTTGAGTTTCTTGCCCCGCATGCAGCGCTTTTTCCACCGGCCCCACAGACGTTAATATACATTAGCAAAGCTTAACGGCCATGCGACTCGTTCCTTAATTGAAGGTTAATATCAACAGTCAATTTTGTGTCAAAGCTTCAGCAAAACCTGGGCACGGGTAATTGCTTCTAAAATATGTGGAACATAATCAAAGTGATAGAGGTCGGATTGTAAAACCCAAGCTGTGTTCAAGGCATCACTCGCAGCGACTGCATCACCGGATTTCCAATGGCCACAATAGCAAGCGATAGCATAATGCAGTGAAGGCTTCTTGCTGATGACCTCATAAAGCCCAACAAATTCTGTAAGATCTGCACTTACTCCCGTTTCCTCCAGGAGTTCACGCGCTGCCGCCGTCGCAGTTGTTTCGCCAAATTCTACATGTCCACCTGGCAGGCTCCATAAGCCAATTGGTGGTTTGGCACGTTGGATAAGCAATACCTTGCCATTTTTCCAGACACAGGCTGAGGCGCCAAGCTTTGGCGATTGTTGGGTCGAAATCATCAAGCTATTGTAACACCATGTGCGGACTTTACAGTTTCCTGTCATCGGCGGAAGAGACAAGACTGCTTTTCAAATATGTTGAAAAGCCTCAGTTCCCACCTCGCCGTTATGTAGCACCACTGAGTCCGATTGCAATTGTGCGACAGGAAAATGCTCAGATACATTTTGGACTTGTACGTTGGGGTTTCATCCCATCTTGGGTGAAGAAACCAAAACCGGGAAAACCCCTCATCAATGCGCGCAGCGAAACACTGCTGGAAAAGCCATCCTTTAAAAATGCTGCAAGGCGCAGGCGGTGCTTGATACCAGCTGATGGTTATTATGAATGGGTGGGCGACGTGTCGGGAAAGAAAGTTCCCCATTATATCCACAGGCCAGACCATGGCCTCTTTGCCTTCGCAGGAATTTGGGAGCATTGGATGGGGGCTGATGGTTCGGAAATTGAAACCGCTGCCGTCATCACGACAGAACCCAATGTCACGGTTGCGCGCATCTACGACCGCATGCCGGTCATCATCCAACCTGAAAGCTATGCCCAGTGGCTTGATGTTAAAAATGTTGAAGCAGAAGAGGTCATGCAGTACCTTAAAGCAGTGTCCGATGACTATTTTGTTTTCGAGCCAGTAACAATTGAGCGTAGCGTGCCATCCTCCAAACCCAAAGCGCAATTGGATTTGTTTTAAATAAACCGCCTAAGAGTAAGGACATGGAATGAGAGCAAAGATTTATAAAGGTGGCTGCTTGTGCGGACGCATCAGATTTGAAGCAACCGGTCCAGCCAATAAACCACACACATGCTCCTGCAAGATGTGCCAACGGCATACCGGCTCTTTGACCGCTGCCTGGGTTGAGTTTCCCAAAGGGTCCTTGAAATGGGTTGGGGAGGGTGGCTTACCGTCGATATATCGCTCATCGAAATATTCCAGCCGTTCATTTTGCCCATCATGCGGAAGTACCCTTGGCGCAATTGATGATAATCCGATTGTGGCCATGTTGCTGGGAGTATTTGATTCACCCAACCGCAAGGAACTGATGCCGACTTACCATTCCTATCGTGGTGGTCGACCCAAGTGGTGGCATGTCGATGCAAGTGCAGATTAACCGATTTTCTTGCCAAGGCTCAAAACAGGATTGATCGCATATCCCATGCTCTCATAAAATCCACGAACTGTTTCGTTTTCACTGCGCACCATGAGGTTGATCTTCCAAACCCCACGCTCCCTCAGCCAATTCACCGCTGCTGCATGTGTCGCCTTGCCAAGTCCACGTTTCTGAAACAGGGGATCGACTGCCAGATAATACAACACGCCGCGATGTCCATCATGGCCAACCATCACCGAGGCAACCACGCGATCATCAATTTCACCCACAAGTATGGTTGAAGTTTCGCCGTCACGCGAAAACTGGATATCCCTATAGGGATCATTCCAAGCGCGTGTCAGCCCACAATCACGCCAAAGGGATGCAACCCGCTCCACATCTGCATCTTTGATGTCGCGAAATATCACAATGGAATAACCTTACCGGGATTCATGATATTGAGCGGATCATAGAGTCTCTTCAAATCACGCATCATGTCCAGTTCAACGGCAGACTTGATCTCTGACATATGATCAATCTTCAACCGTCCTATGCCATGCTCCGCGCTGATTGATCCCCCGTATTTCAGTACAACCTCAAACACCACCTTGTTCATCGCGCTCCAGTGGTCAAGATAGGGTTTCTTGTCCATGCCCACAGGCTGTGAAACGTTAAAATGCATATTGCCATCGCCCATGTGCCCGAACGACATCACACGTGCTGCTGGCATGTGATTGTTCACCGCTTGCGTTGCCTCGGCAATGAACTGCGGAATTTTTGAAACAGGAACAGATACATCATGCTTGATCGAGCCACCTTCAAACTTCTGCGACTCCGGCATCATTTCGCGAATGGCCCATAAGGCCTGCCGCTGGGTTTCAGATTGGGCAATCGTTGCACCAGTAACCAAGTCGCGCTGGATCGCCACTTCAAGGGTTTTTTCAAAACTTCCCGCAACCGGATCAGCCAACTCGCTCAAAACATACCATGGCGAATAGTCAGGCAGCGGGTTTGTAATTCCCATGTGTCTGACAGTAAAATCCATGCCAATGCGCGGCATCAATTCAAACGCCACAACGCGGTTGCCGCTCATCTCTTTTGTCAATGACAGAAAGTCGACGGCAGCTTGTGGAGATGTCACTGCAATAAATGCCGTCTCGTAGGATTGTGGTTTGGGATAAAGCTTCAATACAGCGGCGGTAATGATTCCAAGAGTGCCTTCTGCCCCGATGAAGGTATTCTTGAGGTCGTAGCCGGTATTGTCTTTGCGAAGCCTGCGCAAGCCATTCCAAATTCGTCCATCGGGCAGCACAACTTCCAGCCCAAGGCAAAGATCGCGCGCACTGCCGTAGGCGAGGACATTCAGCCCGCCCGCATTGGTGGAAAGATTGCCGCCAATCCGGCAGGAACCTTCGGACGCCAGACTCAAGGGAAACAACCGCTCTGCATCATTGGCTGCATCCTGCACCGATTTCAGCGTGGCTCCTGCCTGCACTGTCACGGTGCTGTCGGCGGCATCGACATTCAAAATCTGCGTCATGCGGTCCAATGACAGCAAAATCTCATTGCCACTTTCAAACGGAATGCCGCCGCCTACAAGACCTGTATTACCGGATTGAGGAACAATCGCCGTCTTTGTTTCGGTAGCAAGTTTCATGACGTTGGAAACGTCTTGTGTACTGCCCGGCCGCAAGACAAGTGGTGATTTCCCAAACCAGAGATTACGCCATTCCTTCATGTAACCCGTCATCTCGGCAGCGTTGCGGATTGCGTGTTTTTCTCCGACCATGGCGGTAAACTGATTGAGCAGTTCTGGTGTCATGACGTGGGTCTCGGTGCTGCGGCACGACGCAAACGGTCGTTGATGGCTTCGCCCAAACCTTCATTTGGAATGGGCGCAACCGCAATCGTGCTGACCCCTGTTGCATCTAGTTCATGCAACAACCGGAAAAGATTGGCCGCAGCTTCCACCACATCGCCGCGCGTTGAAAGCGAATGAGGTCCGTTTGCGTGGCCGCCAAAACCCAAATATGTCTCGCCAATACGAGGCGCATCCGCATCAAGCCGGATCAAGGAGCGGGGTGCGTAATGGCTTTCCACCTGCCCTGGTGAATGCGGCTGTTGTGAGTCCAGTTCCACATCAAGTGCATAATCCAAAATCCTTTCGATGGCTTCTCTTGGCAGACCGCCAAGGCGCAGCAGCTTTGCGCGACCCCCCATAAAACTTACGACAGTTGATTCGATACCGACCACACAAGCGCCACCATCCAGAACAACTAACACTTTGTTACCCAAGCCAACACGCACATGCCCGGCAGTCGTTGGACTGATGCGACCCGAGGGGTTGGCACTTGGTGCCACAACAGGTTTGCCAAACGCCGCAAGCAATTTCAAAGCGAGGGGATGATTGGGAACCCTGATGGCAAGACTTGGCAATCCAGCCGATGCAAGCAGAGATACATCACAGCCCTCCCGCCGTGGCACAACAAGCGTCAAAGGCCCCGGCCAAAACGCCGCCGCCAGTTTTTTTGCTTCACCTGAAAATGAGCCCAATGCATAAGCGGCATCCGCGTCATGCACATGGGCGATCAATGGATTGAAGCTTGGCCTGCCCTTGGCGGCATAAACCTGCGCCACGGCTTTATCATTCGTAGCGTCTGCGCCCAGGCCGTAGACCGTCTCCGTGGGAAACGCCACAAGCGCACCCCGCCTCAAAGCTTCAACACCTAAAAAAATTTCATTGGAAATGTCCATCACAGGCGCTCTATAGCAGGCGAATGAATACCATTCTATACACCCACCCCGCGTCTCTTGATCACCTCACACCCGATGGCCATCCGGAGCGGGTGGACCGTATCAAGGTGATCAACAAAATCCTTGAAGCCCCGCATTTTGCTGACTTGAAACGGCAACTGTCACCCCTTGGAAAAGAGGAAGATATTCTTCGCGCCCACACGGAAGAGCATTTGCGCCATATCCTCTCGATGTCGCCGGAAGAGGGACTGGAATATGTGGAGCCGGATACAGTGATGTCGCCGGGTTCATTAGAAGCAGCTCTGCGCGCTGTGGGAGCGGCAACTGCTGCTGTTGATGCGGTGTTCACGGGGCGGGCTGACAATGCCTTTTGTGCGCTGCGTCCCCCCGGTCACCATGCAGAATCGCGAAAGCCTATGGGCTTTTGCCTTTTCAACCAAGTCGCCATTGCAGCTCATCATGCAAAGGCACGTTACGGTGCGGAGCGCGTGGCCGTGGTCGATTTTGACGTGCATCACGGTAACGGCACGCAGGAAATCTTCTGGTCTGATCCCGATATGTTTTATGGCTCCACCCACCAAATGCCGCTCTACCCCGGCTCGGGTGCCAGCAATGAAACCGGTGTGGGCAATATCTTCAATGCGCCATTGCGGGCAGGCGATGGCAGCGCCCAATTCAGGGATGCCATGCGCACCATCATTTTGCCCGCCCTCGACGATTTCGCGCCAGACCTTGTGTTGATCTCCGCAGGCTTTGATGCCCATCATGCGGACCCACTCGGAAGTTTGCAACTCAGCGAAGAAGATTTTGCCTGGGCAACACTTGAACTTATGGGTGCTGCCGATGCCCATGCCGAGGGGCGCGTTGTGTCCGTTCTCGAAGGCGGCTATGATTTGCAGGGTTTGGCTGCATCCGTTGCCGTGCATGTACAGGCCCTGATGCGCGGCACTGCCGCTCTGGATTTCGAAGATGAATACGATGAGGATGAAGACTGATGGCCACTGAATTTTCTGATATTGCAGCATTGCCCTTTGAAAAAGCCTTGGCCCAACTCGAAGATATCGTCTCCAAGCTTGAATCCGGCAAGGTGGACCTCGAACAGTCCATCGCCATTTACGAGCGCGGCGAAGCGCTTAAAAAGCATTGTGAAAAGCAATTGAAAGACGCTGAGGCTCGCATTGAAAAAATTACATTGAAGCCCGATGGCAAACCTTCTGGCACCGAACCCTTGGATGTTGAGTGACCCGCCTCCGCCTAGATGAAGTGCTGATCAAACGTGGGCTCTATGCCTCGCGTTCCCGCGCAAGAGATGCGGTTTTGCGCGGTACTGTGCGGGTGGATGGAACGCTTGCTGTCAAGCCGGCTCAAAATGCTGCCCAAGACTGCAAGATTGAAATCATTGACGAAGCACAGAAATATGTGTCGCGGTCCGCTCTCAAACTCAAACATGCCCTGGAACATTTCCAAATCGACGTGGCGGGCTTGAATGGCCTCGATATCGGCGCATCCACGGGCGGTTTTACGCAGGTTTTGTTGGAGAAAGGTGCTGCCCATGTGACAGCCATCGACGTAGGTCACGGTCAATTCGTGGCTTGGCTAAAATCCCGTGATCGGGTCACCTCAATTGAAGGCCTCAATTCCCGCGATCTTACGGTCGGACATCTCGAACATGGTATCGGCATCATTGTTTGTGATGTGAGCTTTATTTCGTTGAAGCTTGCTCTTCCCGCCGCTCTTGACCTGGTAGAGTCCGGAACCCTGCTGATCGCTCTCATCAAACCGCAATTTGAAGCGGGCCGCGAAATCGTGGGCCGCAGCGGACTTGTGACCGATCCTCTTGAGCATAAACGCGTATGCAAAGAAGTCAGCGTGTTTTTGAGTGATAAAAACTGGAACGTATCAGGTCTTACGCCGTCGTCCATTGAAGGTGGAGACGGCAACCAGGAATTCCTGATTGCGGCAAAAAAGTGCTAACCCAACGCCTGTTCCACATCCGCAATCAAATCCGCCACATCCTCAATACCAACGGAAAAACGAATAAGGTTTTCCGGGACGATTGAGTTTGGTCCTTCGACGGATTTACGGTGTTCGGCAAGACTCTCGACGCCGCCGAAGGATGTGGCTGGTGTAAAAACCTTGAAACGGCCCGCAACAGCACGGGTCTCGGCCTCATTGCCCTTCACCAAAATGGACAACATACCGCCAAAGCCACCCGTCATCTGCTTTTTTGCGATTTTATGCTGGGGATGACTTTCAAGTCCAGGATAGAGAACGCTTAAAATTTTGGAGTGTTTTTCAAAATGCCTGGCAAGGGCGAGGGCATTTCGGGAGGCCTGCTCAACACGCAGGTAAAGTGTTCGCATTCCGCGGATCAGCAGGTAAGCCTCAAAGCTGCCAAGGGTTGCGCCAAGTCCAACCTGTGTGGACTTCAAGAGCTCCCAGCGGGGATTCGCTTGACGTGTGGTCAAAACACCTGCCGTTACATCACTGTGGCCATTCAGGTATTTTGTAGCGGAATGAAACGTAATGTCAGCACCCAGCGCGAGGGGTTTGGTAATCACAGGTGGCGCACAGGTCGAATCAATCACAAGAATGGCCCCTGCCGCGTGGGCCAAATCTGCGGCAGCCTTGATGTCGATGACATCCCATGTGGGATTTACGGGCGTTTCAATCCACACAATGGCGGTTTTACCGGGAATGATGGCTCTGACGAGACTGTCTGGATCAGCGGCATCGAAAAGATCAACGCCGATACCCCGCATGGTTTGCTGGCGCAGCATCCAGGTTTTCACACCATGGTACATGACCGTTGGTGCGGCAATGCGCATGCCAGTCTCAACTGTTTCGATGAGTGCGGATGCAGCTCCCATGCCTGATGCAAACAATCGGGTTTCGAATCCTTCTTCAAGCTCGCAAATCAAATTTTCGGCATGTTCCACGGTGGGTGAGCCATTGCGTGAATAAATATACTTGCCGATGAGGTTATAATCTTCGCGGCGTGCAAATGTGGTAGAAGGCTGGATGCTTGGCACCACCGCACCTGTTTCCGCATCGATGAAATGCCCGGCTTGGACAATGCGCGTGCGGATAGACGGTTTCGAGTTGGACCCGTCAGACATGCTGGCCGCCGTTGATGTGGAGTTCGGCGCCCGTCACATAACTTGAACTGTCCGTGCACAGAAAATAAATTGCCTTTGCCACTTCCTCGGGTTGACCCAACCGGCGCTGAGGAATTTGCGGGATGATTTTTTCGGTACCCGGCGAGAGAATTGACGTTTCAATTTCACCGGGAGAGATGGAATTTACACGAACACCCAAAGGGCCAAAATCCGCGGCCATCTCGCGTGTCAGTGAAGCAAGGGCTGCCTTTGATGTTGAATATGCGGCACCAGCAAAGGGGTGAACGCGTGAACCGGCAATGGACGTCACATTCACGACCGCACCCTTGGCAGCTTCAAGTTCATCAATCAGGCCGCGCGCAAGCATGATGGGTGCGAAAAAATTAACCTGGAAAACCTTCTTCCAATCGGGTTCTTCGGTCTCAATCGTATTGAGCCGTCCACCACCGCTTTTCTTCGGACTGATCGCAGCATTGTTGACAAGCGCATGGAGTTTGGATCCCTGCGCCTTGAGTTTTTCCTTCATCAGCAAAATTGCCCGTGCTGTATCAATAGAGTCCGCGAGATCGACTTGGATGTGATCATCAGGCCCTGCATCCCATGGACAATCCTCGGGGAAGGGATGCCGCGAACATGAAATCACCCGCCAGCCAGCCGTCGAAAAGCGTTTCACCGTTGCATGCCCAATGCCTCGGGACGCCCCTGTAAGAATGAGAGTTTTACGTTCGGACTCGAGAACTTGGGTCATGTCTTAGGGATATAGCCGTGTTTTCTCCCATCCGCTATCTTGATCCGCCCGACGGAATACAATCCGGTCGTGCAAACGGAATGGTCTGTCGTGCCAAAATTCTATCGCCAATGGCTTGATGCGAAAGCCAGACCACTGGGGCGGCCTTGGAACATCACCGAACGCATATTTTGTAGCATACATGGCAACGGAGGCTTCAAGCGCAAAACGCCCTTCCAAAGCGCGCGACTGTTGCGAAGCCCAGGCACCGATTTGGCTCTGCTTGGGCCGTGTTGCAAAATAGCCATCGGCCTCCGCCTTGGATACCTGTTCGACAATTCCGCGCACCCGCACCTGGCGATGCAGCGACTTCCAGTGAAACACAACGGCCGCTTTCATCGTTCCAAGAATTTCCTGGCCTTTTTGACTTTCATAGTTTGTATAAAATACAAATCCACGTTCATCAGCGTCTTTCAAAAGCACCATGCGAACATCCGGCAAACCCTCTTCATCGACCGTCGCAAGCGCCATGGCGTTGGGGTCGTTGGGTTCGGATTTGGTGGCATCCGCCAACCATTCCTGAAACAGAACAAAGGGATCGTTGCGTTCGGTAAATCCAAACGCAGCAGTAAGGGCCGACATATCTTTAAGGCTCATTCGCATTAACCATTTTTCTGGGAGACATATGTGGCCCCAGTCTTTCCACAATTCACCCCACTTCTCGCCACGGGTGAAGTTTATTTAGAGTGTTGTGTTTAAACTAAAATGTAACCTAAGTCGCGGGGAAACAGCATGATGATGAAGTGCTATGCAGTAATTACAGTCGCAGGCCTTCTGCTTGCTGGCTGCGCTGAAAACAGTGGACCACGGGAAACATCGGGTGCCGTGATAGGTGGTGTCACTGGCGGACTCCTTGGTAATGCAATTGGTGATGGTGATGCGGGTGCAACAATTTTGGGCGCAGCCCTCGGCGCAGTTGTCGGTGGTGCGGTAGGTCGCGACCTCGATGAACAGGACCGCAATTATGCTTATGGCGCAGCAAATCGCTCGTTGAGATCCGGGCGTACGGCAAGTTGGGAAAACCCTGAGTCGGGCCACCGTGGGCGGTTTAAAATGCGCCGCAGCTACCAGCGCGATAGCGGCTTGTGCCGTGATTTTGACCACACAATTTGGGTAAATGGCGAGCCTGAACTGGTTGAAGGTACGGCATGCGAAATGGCTGATGGCAGCTGGCGCGTTGTTGCCTGACGCCAAATTTTTCGACCGCGGCCAACCCTTTCTTTCCCTTCTTAACTGTGTCAAATAGCCTTTAAGCTGCAGGGTTAGGCCAAGGCTGATTTGGTTCAGGAATAAGTATGAGTGATAACAAGGGTTTGATGGCTGGCAAACGTGGGCTGATTATGGGTGTAGCCAATAACCGCTCAATCGCCTGGGGCATTGCCCAAGCCTGTGCCCGCCACGGCGCGGAACTTGCCTTCACCTATCAAGGCGATGCCATCAAAAAGCGCGTGGAACCCTTGGCCGCTGAAATCGGCGCAAAGCTCGTTGTACCCTGCGATGTGAATGACATGGCCTCCATTGATACAACCTTTGCCGCCATTGAAAAAGCATGGGGTAAGTTGGATTTTGTTGTTCACGCCATCGCGTTCTCCGACAAGGACGAGTTGACAGGTCGCTATGTCGATACCACTGCCGAGAACTTCACCAAAACCATGTTCATTTCCGTCTACAGTTTTACCGCCATTGCCCAACGCGCTGAAAAGCTTATGACCAATGGTGGATCCATGCTCACCCTGACATATTATGGTGCTGAAAAATGGATGCCCCATTACAACGTCATGGGCGTAGCCAAGGCAGCGCTTGAAGCATCAGTGCGTTATATGGCGGCCGATCTTGGACCCAAGAATATTCGTGTCAATGCAATTTCCGCCGGCCCCATCAAAACCTTGGCAGCCTCAGGCATTGGTGATTTTCGTTATATCCTGAAATGGAACGAATATAATTCGCCGCTCCGCCGCACAGTCACTACGGAAGAAGTGGGCGATAGCGGCTTCTATCTCCTGTCTGATCTCTCGCGCGGTGTAACCGGTGAAATCCACCATGTGGATTCCGGCTATCACATAGTGGGCATGAAAAATCCAACCGCGCCAGACATGAGCGTTGCGGGCCACGGTGAGTGACCAGCTGCCGCCAATTTATTTCGTCCGTCATGGTGAAACTGAATGGAACCGGTTGGGTCTCATCCAGGGTTGGACAGATATTCCATTAAACGACACGGGCCACCTTCAGGCCCAATGTGTTGGCCGCGCTTTCTCCGCCCATCCGGAGGTTACCCGCGACTGCCGCTTTGTAGTAAGTCCCATGGTTCGTACACGCCAGACTATGGTCCACATCGCAGATTCACTATCGTTGCCGGAAAGTCATATTTCCATTTCTCCTGCCATCAAGGAGTTGGGTTTTGGTGTGTGGGAGGGCAAACCCTTCTGGGAGTTGAAAGCATCGCCTATTTATCCCGCCGACCCGGAAACGCGCTATTCTTGGCGGCCAACCGGCGGTGAAAGCTATGAGGACGGACAGGAGCGCCTCTCCGATTGGCTCAAAGGCATTCAAGATCCAACCGTAGTGGTCTCCCACGGCGCACTTGGCCGTTGCCTTATTGGCCTTCTCACCAATCAGACAATCCGCGAAATGGTGGGTATCCGCATGCATCAGGGGCGCTTCTGCAAGATTTATAAGGGCAAAGCCGAGTGGTTTGACGGAACGCCATTGCCCGCCTAAAACATTTTCATGTCACACAACACTTTTGGCCATCTCCTGCGCATGACAACTTTCGGTGAAAGCCATGGTCCAGCCCTTGGCTGCATTGTGGATGGCTGCCCACCTGGTATAAAACTCACAGTGGAAGACATTCAGGGCTATCTGGACAAGCGTCGCCCCGGTCAGAATCGGTTCACCACCCAGCGCCAAGAACCGGACGCCGTCAAAATTCTCTCTGGCGTGTTTGAGGATGACCGCACCGATGGCCAAGTGACCACGGGTACGCCCATTATGCTGATGATTGAGAACGTTGATCAGCGTTCGAAAGACTACACGGACATCCGCGATAAGTTCCGTCCCGGCCACGCGGACTTAACGTATCAAGCCAAATATGGTGTGCGGGATTATCGCGGTGGCGGCAGATCTTCAGCACGTGAAACCGCGGCGCGTGTCGCAGCAGGCGCAGTGGCGCGCAAAGTCATTCCAAATGTCACCATTCGCGGCGCGCTTGTACAAATGGGGCCCCACAAGATTGACCGCAAAAATTGGGACTGGGCCGAGGTTCACAACAATCCGTTTTTTTGCCCCGATGCCAAAGCCGCCAAGCTTTTTGAGGGTTATCTCGATGATATCCGCAAGGCGGGTTCATCCTGTGGCGCAGTGCTTGAAACCACAGCATCCGGTGTTCCAGCCGGGTGGGGCGCACCCGTCTATGCAAAGCTTGATCAGGACTTGTGTTCGGCGATGATGAGTATCAACGCCGTAAAGGGTGTTGAAATCGGCGCAGGCTTTTCATCCGCCGCCTTCACGGGTGAAGAAAACGCCGATGAAATTCGCATGCGCCATGGCAAACCCGAATTCCTGTCCAATCATGCAGGTGGTATATTGGGCGGCATTTCAAGCGGTCAGGATATTGTCGTGCGTATGGCCATCAAGCCCACATCGTCAATTCTGAATTCCAGGCAAACGATTACCGCGCAAGGCGATAACACCGATATCATCACCAAAGGCAGGCATGACCCTTGTGTGGGCATTCGCGGTGTTCCCGTGGCTGAAGCCATGATGGCGTTGGTGCTTGCCGACCACTTTCTGTTACATCGCGGGCAGATGGGCTCCTAACTTCGCAAGTTTTCACTCAATACCCAAGCCTCAGCTTGGTTAAGTGCCACCTCCACGATATCAAACATCTCATGAACCTGTTCTGCTGTTATGATCAGCGGAGGGCAGAATGCAAGACTGTCACCCATCGCGCGGTTAATCACGCCAAGCTCGGCCAAGAAATTGACGGCAGTTGATCCCACAGTTTTTTTCGGATCAAAAGCACGCTTGGATTTCTTGTCGGCCACAAGCTCCAACGCACCGATGAGGCCAATACCGCGCGCCTCGCCAACGAGAGGATGATCAGTCAACGCATTCAATCGCGCCTGAAACACCGGTGCCACTTTTCTGACATGCTCAATGATTCGATCTCGTTGATAAATTTCGATTGCCTTAAGTGCCACAGCGCAGCCAACAGGATGGGCCGTATAGGTAAAGCCGTGGCCGAAAGTACCAATTTTTTTGCTCTCATCGACCATTGCCTGATAGAGATCTTCTTCAATGGTGATCGCACTCATTGGAAAGTAAGCGGATGTAATGGCTTTTGCCATCGAAATTGATGTACTGTTCATTCCAAAGGTTTGCGTGCCAAACCAGTTTCCTGTGCGGCCAAACCCGCAAATTACCTCGTCAGCGATGAACCGCACATCATATTTTGCCAGAACCGCGTTGATCTTGGGGAAATAACTCATCGGCGGCACCACAACGCCACCAGCCCCCATCACAGGTTCCGCAATAAATGCAGCGATAGTGTCCGGTCCCTCGCGCTGGATCAAGTCATCAAGGTCCTGCGCCATGCGATCCGTGAATTGATCTTCGGCCTCGCCTTCGATGCCTCCGCGATAGAAATGTGGACAGGATGTATGCAGCACGTTCTTGATCGGCAAATCAAAATCCGTATGCACTGTGGGAAGTCCCGTGAGCGAGCCGGACGCGATAGTCACACCGTGATAGCCACGCATCCGCGAAATTATTTTTTTCTTCTCCGGCTTGCCCCGCGCATTGTTGTAATACCATGTGAGTTTCATCTGCATGTCATTGGCATCAGAGCCCGATGTGCCGAACAGGATTTTTGATGTGGGACAGGGTGCAATTTCTTTCAGTTTTTCCGAAAGCTCAATGGCACCATCGTGGGATTTGCCGCCAAACACATTGCTGAACGAAAGCTTGCGCATGGCACTGGCCGCAGCGTCGATAAGCTCCTCGTTGCCGTAGCCAAGGGCCGTACACCAGAGGCCCGCAAGACCTTCAATGTAGCGTTTGCCCTTGTCATCATAGAGGTAAATGCCGCGACCCTCGTTGAGAATGAGCGGCCCAACTTCGCGATGCCGCGCCAGATTGGTGTAGGGATGCAGCACAGTTTCAATGTCGCGCACGGCCATATTGGAGAGTTGTGACATTACTGGTTTCCGTTCATTTTCTGAAATATTGCACGTGCGGCAAACCATCAAAATGGACATCGCAGGTGATCAGCGTTGCGTCTGTTGCAAGGGCCGTTGCGTAGATAATCGAATCTGATGTGTGAAGTCCGTGAATACGGGTTTCTTCTGCGGCGCGTAATGCAATTGCCGTTGTCAAATCGATCACGGCACACGTCATCGTATAGGCAATCACTCGCTCAGCGTCCTCAGGCGACCTCTCCCGCAAAAGCCATTTATACAACTCATGTTGAACTAACGTCGGTACCACACATGTTTCTTGCGGTAACATGTGGGTTTGCAATTCACGTCCAAGAGCGCTGTTAACCAATGTTTCAATCCAGACCGAAGTGTCCAGCAATCGCATCAATAGCGGTCTTTGCGGTCACGGTAGTTTTCAGTGTTGGCCCCTTTTGCCAAGCCAATCAGATCTTCGGCTTCCGGTACAGGCATGACAAGCACGCCTTTTCCCTTTGGAATGAAAACGAATTTCTGTCCGGCAGTCCAACCCTCTGCCTCGCGAACCGTCTTTGGAATTGAAATCTGAAACTTGCTTGAAAGCGTTGCGATTGCGTTCATTTTTACAAAAAACCTATCGATATTAGTTTCGTAAGAATACCCCAGTAAGCGTCTTAAATCAACTCAAAACCGCAAAAGCCGTAACCACCGAGCCATATCCAAGAGACTGACCAGAGCTGCTGCCACATAGGTGAAGGCAGCGGCCTTAAGCACTTGCCGCGCGCCGGGCATATCCTCGGGTTGCAGATAGTGTTCAAGCGTTGGCAGTGCGCGTTTAAAACTTGCATCAAACTCGGTCGGCAGTGTGAAGAGATGAATAACAATCGTGGATGACAGAATGCCAAGCGCAAGAACAACTTCCGCAACGAGCACGACGGATGACCTTGTCAGCGCAAAAACAAAAGGTGTTGCCATCATCAGCAGACTGCCGGTTCGTTCAATCGTAATGCAGGTCGCCGCCAGTTTCTGCCGCATCATGAGTGGCGCATAATTATCGCGATGCTGGAGCGCATGGCCAACCTCGTGGGCAGCCACGGCAACGGCCGTCACCGATTTTCCATCGAAATTCTTGGCCGAAAGCCGCACTACCTTTTCGGCAGGCGAGTAATGGTCGCCACCATCAATGCGTTCGACTTTCACACTTTCAAGCCCTGCCTTGTCCAACAGATGCCGTGCCAATTCGCCGCCGGTTCCTGAAAAATCCGCCCGTTCAAGCGCATGTTTCGACATCACCCATTTGATCCAGAACTGAGGCCCAAAAATGAGTGCAGCAAACGCTGCGACACCGAGAATAACAAGAACAATCATCCCAGGAGCTTGGCGTAATTAATTTCCAAGCAATGCCGCCTCGAGAATATCAAGACCCTCGGTGATGATCATTTCTGAGGCCGTGAGTGGCGTCAACACACGAACCGTGTCGGCATAAACACCACAGGTGAGAATAAGCAGTCCGCGTTCAAGGCATTTTGACGCCAACGCCTTGGCACCACCCGCATCCGGCTTGTTGCCCCCGTGCTCAGTCACCAACTCAAATGCACACATGGCCCCAAGTCCGCGCACATCGCCAATCGGCATGCCTTTTTTCTTGGCCTTGATGGCATTCATGCGTTTCAAAATCATGTGACCCTGACGTTCGGCCATGCCCATCAAGTCTTCAGATTCAAAAGCATCAAACACGCCAAGGGCCGCAGCACAGGCCACGGGATTGCCCGCATAGGTGCCACCAATACCACCTGGATCTGGCGCGTCCATGATCTTGGCGCGACCAACAACGCCCGCCAACGGGAAGCCGCCTGCCAGCGATTTGGCAACAGTGATCAAATCAGGCTCGACGCCATAATGCTCCATGGCAAACCATTTGCCCGTGCGGCCGAACCCGGACTGGATTTCATCGGCAATCAGCAGAATGCCATGTTCATCGCAAAGCTTGCGCAGGCGCACCATCAGTTCTTTTGGTGCAATGTAAAATCCGCCTTCACCCTGCACGGGCTCGATGATGATTGCGGCCACACGCGATGCTTCAACATCGGCTTTAAACAACCACTCAATCGCATGCATTGTGTCTTCAACAGTGATGCCCTTATGCTCAACGGGAAACGGCACATGCCAGATGCCAGCTGGCATGGGTCCAAATTTCGCCTTGTAAGGCAGCACTTTTCCGGTGAGCGCCATGCCCAAAAGTGTGCGGCCATGAAAACCGCCATGAAACGCGATAACATCTGAACGCCCCGTATAAGCCCGCGCATACTTGATGGCATTTTCAACCGCTTCGGCACCAGTGGTCACCAGCGCTGATTTCTTTTCGCCGGATATGGGCGCTACGGAATTGAGCTTTTCACAGACTTCAATAAAGGGCTCGTAAGGCATCACCATTGCGCAGGTGTGCGTGAACTTTTCAAGCTGTTCATAAACCCGCTTCATCACCATGGGGTGACGGTGGCCGGTGTTGACAACCGCAATACCGCCGCCAAAATCCACATAACGGTTGCCTTCAATATCCCAAATCTCGGAATTCTCGGCCTTCGCCGCAATCACGGCAGCGCCCATGCCGACACCGCGCGAAACAGCTTTGGCGCGGCGTTCAACCCACTGCTTGTTGAGGCCGGGGGCTGCAGTGACGGGTGCGTTCATGGTAAACTCCTGATATAGATTTAAGCAGTGTTTACCCCATTTCAGCCAACACATTCAAGTCAGCCCAGATATGCAGGAAGGCCACATGTCCGAACTCTTTAGGTCCACCGCAAATGAAATCGTCACGCGCCTCACAAACGGCGATATCTCACCGCTTGATTGTCTGGACGCATTGGAAAAACGTATCTCTGATGTGGACCACAAAGTGAATGCGCTTCCCACATTGTGCTTTGACCGCGCCCGCGCCCACGCGCGCGAACTCATGCAGAAACCGATGGCCAAACGTGGTATTCTTGCAGGTCTCCCCGTGCCGATCAAGGATTTGGCCAATGTTGCCAACGTGCGATCCACCCAGGGTTCTCCAATTTTCGCCAATCATATTCCGAAAAAATCCGATCTGCTCGTTACGCATCTCGAAAGCAAAGGCGGCATTGTTTATGCCATGTCAAACACGCCGGAGTTTGGCGCAGGGGCCAATACCTTCAACGAGGTTTTTGGCGCCACATTAAATCCCTGGAACACATCGCGCTCCGCTGCCGGTTCATCCGGCGGTGCGGCTGCCGCACTGGCATCTGGAACAGCGTGGGTGGCCCATGGGTCTGATTTGGGCGGAAGCTTGCGAAACCCCGCCAGCTTCTGCGGTGTGGTTGGCATGCGGCCATCTCCGGGCAGGGTGGCGGCGAGTGTTGGCAACAAGATTGACAGCACACTTGGTGTTGAAGGCCCTATGGCACGCAATGTGGAAGATCTGGCTCTTTTGTTTGATGCCATGATTGGTGAAAATCCTGCCGATCCTATTTCGCTGCCCAACGATGGCACGTCATATCTGCAAGCGTCCCGCTCTGGCTGGAAACCAAAACGCGTGGCCATCAGTCGCAATCTCGGCATCACGCCTGTCGATCCGGAGGTTGCCGATATTGTGATGGGTGCTGCCCGCAAATTTGAGGACGCAGGCATCATTGTCGAGGAAGCACATCCCGATTTGCGCGAGGCACTGGAATGCGCGCAAACGCTCCGTGCACTGAATTATGCGGTTGGCATGAAAACCATCCTGGAGAACCACCGTGACCAACTCAAGCCGGAAGTCATCTGGAACATTGAAAAAGGCTTGGCGCTCACGGGTGCGGGCATCGCCAAAGCTGAGGCCCAACGCAGTGTCATGTTCCAGCGTACCCTGAAATTCTTCGAAACCTATGACCTGTTGCTGTGTCCCACCACCATCGTTGCACCATTCCCCGTTGAACAACGATACCCCACAGAGTGCAATGGTGTGAAATTTGAAACCTACGTGGATTGGCTCGCCATTGTTTCCGCGATCACAAATGTCTGTTGCCCCGCCATTTCAATTCTTGCAGGTTTCACCGAAGAGCAACTGCCCGTTGGCATTCAGATCATAGCACCCCCGCGCGGCGAAGCCAGGCTCTTAGCCGCTGCCAAGCTGCTTGAAGATATGTTGGGGTTGGCAGCGCTTGTCCCAATTGACCCTCGGCAAAGCCGCGTATGATCGCTGCAAGCTCTGGCTCATCCACAAGGCTTGCCGCTTCTTGTGCGGAGAGCCATCGGCGCGTGCGCTGGTGGGCCTCGGGCCAAAGGTCCAGAACCTCTGTTACCTCCATGGCAAACACATCAACGCGAAGTTGCCCCTTCCCGCGTTTCTGATATTCAAAGAAGCCCAACGACTCCTCTGTAGTGGATCCCTTGATCCCCGCCTCCTCGTAAGCTTCCTGCGCGGCGCTTTCAGAATTCGTGCGCCCATCCATCGGCCATCCCTTGGGGATAATCCAGCGCCTCGTTTCACGTGAGGTAATCAACATGATCTCAAGTTGCCCCGCGCGTCGCCAGGGCAAGGTTGCATATTGATGTGCTGACGTCATGCAAACCGGGAAGGACAAGATCGTATTCCTTTAGAAAAATATAGGCAGTAGGTGATTCCCGAACTTTAAACGAAAACGCACTGCACCAATAGCCGTCCCATGCGACAAACTTAAGTCAGCCTGTCAAAATCTCGTTATTCAATTATCAATGAGCGTTGAGACGCAAGTCCGCCTCTTGTGAAAACGGGTTTTCCGTTTTCGCATTGGTATATCGGGCGATGGCAGTCTCAAGAGGTGTCGAGCTTCATGGCTTCGCGTGCGAAATAGTGGCATTCGTGGAGGATGCGGTCGATCTCGCGGGTTTTGCGGCGGAGGTAACCGGGAGGCGTTCCGGGCCGCATGGGATAGCGCAGTTTCAGATGGTATGTGGTTGCCCGCTTTTGCCGCCAGCGGGCCAATCGCTTGGCCTGGCGCGGCAGGTCATTCAGGGCTGACGTGAGGGCCTGGAGCCTGCGGATAATGCGGGCGGCATCCATGAGGCCATCGGATGGTTGTGGGGCGGATGGACGCGGTGTTGGCCCGAAGGTGATCACCCGGTGGCCATCGGGGCCAAAGAAATGA
>JANOVC010000001.1:0-12648 GCA_031417195.1 Rhodobiaceae bacterium | reverse complement strand
AAATGCGCTATCCCATGCGGCAGGGCCGTCCTCCCGGATACCGCAAGAAGAAAACCCGCGAGATCGATACGATCCTCTATGACTGCCACCACTTCGCCTGGCTCGCCATCAACAACCCGGATAAGCCCGATACCTCCTGAGACCTATGGAATGCACACCAATATGAAAACGGTAAACACCGGTTTCACAAGAGGCGGAGCTGTGTCTACATGCGCACTGGATTGCAAAAAATTACGGTGACAGTGCATTAAATTATCGTAAAAATAACGCGGCGGGCGGTAAGATCACTTGCAGTCTTCAGACCCACGATGGTCATTGGCCACATCATTTGGATCACAGGGCACCGCAAGTGCGATTGGCAGCAGGTGATCCACATCGACGTCACGGCAGGAATGTTCAGCAAGCGTTTTCACCGGATCTTCTGAAAGCACTGCCAGCGAATAGCTGGTCTTGCCAGCTTGTTCCACGTTTCCCTGAATGAGGTAGCGCGTGTTCTTGGTCACAAAGCTGAAGTTGATCCGTTTCGGTGTGCCGCCGGGATTGAAATCAACGGCATTCATGAACGTCTTCCACAGACGGTCACCCTGCACCTCCGGATACTTGAATTCAATCTTGCCGGGCTTGCCATAGCGGTATTGGAGCCAGGACTGGTCATCCGCACCAAATTTTGGCGAGTCCTGGCTGGTGCTCGGCGAGCCGCAGATCGCAACCGATTTTCCATTGTCCAGCGTGCAGGAAAACCACGCCACACTTTTGGGGCAAAGGTCTTCCGCCCAGGATAGGGACGGCTGGACCATGCCGAGGCACCCGACACAGGAGATCGCAAGAGATTTCAGTGAGGCAACAATGCAATGTTTCAAACGGTTCTCCTGTTTGCTGCAGCGCTCATTCCAGCTGGATTTTTAAGGTATCCTCAACAGCCCTGTCAAATGAATCACTTGCCGTTGTCCTGGAACTCTTGGCTTGTTCCGTCACCACAAACGCATCACGCTTGGCGATAAGCTCAGCCATATGGCTTTCAAGCCTCAGGCGCGCATCGAGCTTTCCCTGAATCCACACCTGACGTTCAGCCTTGGGCTTGGCAGCAAGTTCCTCAGGCATTTCCTTGTCGGCAATCTTGTCCAGCTCAACCGTCCTGTTGCGATAGTCCGCGATGAGATCGCCGCCGCCCGTGATCACTTCCTTCTTCAGCGCGCGCTTGGAATAATACTTCGAATTGTCAATTTTGACCGAGGACGGTGCGGCGGCCTTCTCGCTCATCTTGGCGTTGACCTCGGCCTTTCGTTCACTGTTGCCGTAGGGCACGACAGAGCCGTCCAATTCACTTTGGATATGCAGGATATCATCATCAAAAGGCGTGATGATGATGGATACTTCGCCACCACTCTGCGGTATCGCAATATAGCGGCCATG
Source organism: Rhodobiaceae bacterium (assembly GCA_031417195.1). Lineage (GTDB taxonomy): Bacteria > Pseudomonadota > Alphaproteobacteria > Rhizobiales > Aestuariivirgaceae > Aestuariivirga. The sequence goes on along the minus strand of JANOVC010000001.1, from coordinate 11,235 downwards.
GCCGAATTGCGCGATTTCCTTCCAGATCGGTGTTGTCTCCGCCATGTCGCCCGCCTGCACCGCATTGACCACGATATTGCGCTTGATCGCATCTTTCAGAATTTCCGGATATTGGCGTTCCTGGGCGTAATCCATATGCGGCGGGGCGTCACCCACGAGAAACACAATGCGTTTCACATTCGGCCCTGAAGTCCATTGCAGTCCGGTGACTGCCTTGTTCAAGGCTTCATTGACCGATTCCGGCGTATCATCACCGCCATCCGCCTGAAGCCTGATCAGCTTGCCATACATGCCCTGAATGTCTTCCGAAAGCTGTGTGGTTTGCACCACATAATCATCGCCACGGTCACGGTAGGCCACCAGCGCCATGGAAATATCGGCATCAGGATTTGTATCAACGATCGTGGAGGCAATCGACCAAATCTTGCGTTTTGCCCCGTCAATCAAGTCACCCATGGAGCCCGTGGTATCGAGCACGAATGCCACCTCGACCCGTTGCGGCGCCTGCTGGCTTGCAGCATGTGCCTCGACCAGTCCAAACGTCAGTATCGGCAGTGTCATCATCAAGGCACGAAATTTCATTTCTTCCTCCATTACAAATTTTTCAGGAAGCTATGCAGCGATCATGTCTGAATAAGGCTGGAATCTCGTCGGGATTGTGAAAGCGAAAATTATTCCGCGCGCCGGTAGCGGAGACCGGAAACAAGAAGTGCTGCAAGTGAAACTGCAGCAACCCCAAGGCCCGAAAACCACAGCCAGCTTGAAGCCGCATGCACTGAAAACACGTCACGGTGCAATGCCGATGCAATGAGCGCCAGCATCGCGAAAACGAAAACACCCGTCATCGGAACCATTGCCTGGCGATAGCCGGCACCCGAAACCAGAAAACTCACAAGCCCATAGGCCAGAAGCGGCCCGGCATAGACTTGCGCGAGTATTGCATTGATTTTCCAGGGCCACAGCAGGGCGGCAAGGTCCGGTGCAAGAAGAAGCACAGCACCGAAAACAACAAGCACCAATCCTTGCAAACGCAGGTAATTTTTTTGCCAGGCTGGCAGAAGCAGCGAAGATTTTTCCATATCCCCCTGCCCTGTGTTGAAAGCCAGAAAACCAGCCGCAGCGGGAAAGGCAACATAGGCAACAATCCATATCCAGATCGGCGCTTTGCCATAATGATAGGCCTCCAGATGCAGGAAACTTGCAAGGCAAATCACACCGGACCACACCGCAATGAGAAGCGGCACGTATCGTGTCGCATGCCGGGACGGAGACAGAGCAGCCAAAACGCACATCACTGCCGCAGACAAATTCAGCGCACCGATAAACCGGGCATGCAAGGGAAGTACAGGCCAGGGAATGGCATTCACTGCAAGGGCAGGATCAAAAAAACACAACGCACCAACCCAAAGCGCAAAGGCCGCAACCGTCCCATAGAATACGCGTGACATGAACATAGCCACTCCACTTTTTTACTGCCCCACGACCTGAGGGCTAACACAGCGGAGTTTGCATTGTAAATACGGTTCCAAAACAAAAGGCCCGGTTCTTCACCGGGCCTTCTGCGTCTCCTGTCGCCGTCACTTATACAAAGATGAAATCATCGCTGTGGAATTGATTCAGCGTCAATCCGGTGAAGGTGATGCTGTCCTGGGCGGAAATGGTGAACACCACACCAGCAGCACTGTCAACGGAATGGGACAGCACATCGGCAAAACTGTGAATGTCCGTGTTGGTGATCCACACGCGGTCCGTGCGGCCAACACCTGCCCAGAAATCGCTGATCGTGTCTTTGCCAAAGCTCTTGTCGAATACGAACACATCAGCACCAGCGCCACCAATAAGCGAGTCATTGCCAGCTTCGCCCAGCAGGTAGTCGTTACCAGCAGCACCATCAATGCGGTCGTTGCCGGCACCACCCATCAGGCGATTGATTGCAGCATCGCCTGTGATTGTATCGCCGAATGCCGAACCGCAGACATATTCAACACCGTTATAAGTATCGCCAGCGGCTTCACCACCCGTGCCACCGGTTGCCAGGTTGACGATAACAGCTGAGGCAGCAGTGTCGTAAACGGCGGCATCCTGGTCACCGGCACCACCGATGAGCGTATCGGCACCCATGCCGCCAACGAGCATGTCATTGCCATCGCCGCCATTGAGTGTGTCATTGCCTGCATCACCGTTGAGACGGTTGTTCACGGCATTGCCTGTAATGATGTCGTCAAACTGTGAACCGAGAACGTTTTCGATGCTGATGAACGTGTCACCCTTGGCTTCGCCGCCAACGCCCGTGTTGGCGAGAAGGTTGACCGTGACACCAGCCCATGAGTCCGTGTATTCAGCCGTATCAATGCCGTCGCCGCCATTGAGAACGTCGATGCCCGAACCACCATCAAGATAGTCGTTGCCAGCACCGCCGTTGAGAACATCGTTGCCCAAACGTCCGACCAGACGGTTCACGCCTGCATCGCCCGTGAGAACGTCGTCAAAGTTGGAGCCCGAAAGATTTTCGATGGAAATCAACTGGTCACCGGCAGCTTCGCCACCAAGACCCGTGTTGGTTACAAGACTCACGGTGACGGCAGCAGCGGAGTAACGGTAGTCGGCTGTGTCAGTGCCGTTTCCACCATCAACGATGTCAGAGCCTTCACCGCCATAGATGCGGTCGTTGCCATCACCACCGCTGAGTGTGTCGTTGCCGAGACCACCAAAAAGCGTGTCATTTCCGGCAAGGCCATACAGGAAGTTGGCAGTCGCATCACCCGTCATTGTATCGGCAAAGGCCGATCCGTTGATGGCTTCAAAGTTGAACACGGTATCACCTGCCGCAAGATTGCTGGTGACGGTATTGTTGACAAGATTGACAACGATGGCCGCAGAAGAGGCGGAGTAGTCAAGCGTGTCAAATCCGTCGCCGCCATCAAGAACATTCGCCTGTACGTCACCGGAAATGACGTCATTGAACCTGGAGCCCTTGACGTTTTCGATGCTGACCAATGTGTCACCATCAGAGTTTGCACCGGTGGCAAGATTGACGGTAACACCGGCTGCGGCACTTGAATAATCAACAGTGTCGTTTCCATCACCGCCATCAACGAGGTCAGCGCCAGCACCGCCTGCGATTGTGTCATTGCCAGCACCGCCAAAGATCTGGTTGGCACCATTGTTGCCGGAAAGATCATCAGCGGAAGCTGAACCCCGGAGGTTTTCAAAGTTGGAAATCACGTCGCCCGTGGCAAAACCGCCAAAGGCAAAATTCGTCGCGATATTGACAGTTACGCCGCCGAGCGAAAGTGAATAGTCAAGAATGTCATTGCCGCCACCGCCATCAAGATTGGTGGTTTCAGCACTGCCGATGAGCACGTCGTCAAAGGCTGAACCCTTGAGATTTTCAATGCCAACCAGCACGTCACCCTCAGCATCACCGCCATGGTTCACGCCCGTTGCCAGGTTGATGTAAACACCAACAGCCGATGTCGAGTAGTCTGCCACGTCAAGTCCGTCACCACCGATCAAAAGATCAGCGCCAGCATCACCAAGCAGGATATCGTTACCCGCACCACCGACAAGCGTGTTGGCACCGGCATCACCAGAGAGCACGTCATCGAAGGCAGTACCCGTCACGTTTTCAATGCCAACGAGGGTATCGCCATCAGAATTTGCGCCCGTGGTCAAATTTACGGTGACACCGACAGCAGATGATGAATAGTCAGCAGTGTCAACGCCGTTGCCGCCGATAAGCCTGTCAGCGCCAGCACCGCCGGAAAGCACGTCGTTGCCCTCGCCGCCAGTGAGGGTGTTGTTCTCGTCGTTACCGGTAAGGGTGTCATCAAACTTTGAACCTGTAACATTTTCAATGCCATCAAATCCGTCACCTTCCGCGTCACCGCCAGTTGCCGAACCGCTAGCCAGATCGACAGATACAGCTGCATTCGAAGCAGAATAATCCAGTGTATCAACGCCATCACCACCGATAAGCTTGTCTCCGCCAGCGCCGCCAGCGAGAGTGTCATTGCCAGCACCGCCGATGAGTACGTTGCTGCCGCTGTTGCCGGTGAGCGCATCATCAAACTTCGAACCGGTTACATTTTCAATACGCAGGAGTATATCACCATCCGAAACAAAACCGGTGGCCAAATCGACACCGACACCGGTGTTGGAACCAGAGTAGTCCACGGTGTCAACACCGTCACCACCGTCCAGCAAGTTGACACCTGCGTCACCAGCAAGCGTGTCATCCAATTTTGAGCCAACAAGATTTTCAATGCTTGAGAGCGTATCGCCATCAGAATTTGCGCCCGTGGCGAGATTTACCGTAACGCCAACAGCAGATGATGAATAGTCTGCTGTATCAACACCGTCACCGCCAATAAGCTTGTCAGCACCAGCACCGCCAGCAAGCACGTCGTTGCCAGCACCGCCATCAAGGACGTTCACACCGGCATCACCAGTCAAGACGTCGTCAAATTTTGAACCGGTGAGATTTTCAATGGTGGAAAGCGTATCACCATCCGAAGCAACACCTATTGCAAGATTTACGGTTACACCAACGGTTGAGGAGGCATAGTCAGCACGGTCAGACCCGTCACCGCCAACAAGCGTATCGGCACCTTCGCCGCCAATGAGCACGTCATCACCAGCATCGCCGTAAAGCGCGTCATTTCCACTGCGGCCGTCGAGCACGTCATTGCCATTGCGGCCCCAGAACTGGTTGACGCCATTGTCGCCGGCGAACACGTCGTTGCTCGTCCCGCCAATCAGGTTTTCAACGCTGATAAAGGTATCGTGGTATTGTGAGGTTCCCGCTGCGAGATCGATTTGCAGGGCATAGTTTTGCACAACGGTGCCATCAATTTGATAGGTATCAACGCCATCGCCACCATTATAGTAGTCACCGTTGCCTTCATCCCATTCGGCCAGGAACGTGTCATTGCCGCCTTCACCATACATTTTGTCGGTGCCGTAGTTGCCAGTCAGCGTATCATTGCCGTCGCCACCGTAAATGACATCATTGCCGACGCCGCCGTCCACATAGTCGTTGCCTGCACCCGCGTTGACTGTATTGGCGTTGTTGTCGCCAGTGATCACATCGTCGAAAACCGAGCCCGTAACGTTTTCAATGGATGAAAGGGTGTCGCCGTCAGCCGTACCACCAACGCCAGTTCCCGTTGCAAGATTTATGGTTACGCCAGCGGTTGAGGCGGAATAATCCGCACGGTCAACGCCGCTGCCACCGATCAGTTTGTCGGCAGCAGTGCCACCAGCGAGCGTGTCGTTGCCAGCACCGCCATCAAGCATGTTGGAATTGGCATCGCCCGTGAGAACGTCGTCGAACTTGGAGCCAATCAGGTTTTCAATGCCGGAGAGCGTATCGCCTTGCGCGTCACCACCCGTGCCAACACCCGTTGTCAGATTCACATTCACGCCTGTGGTTGAACCGGAGTAATCAGCCGTATCAACGCCGTTGCTACCATTCAGCTTATCAGCACCCGCGCCGCCGATGAGCACGTCATTGCCAGTGCCACCATCCAGCAAATCATCGCCGTTGCCGCCATCCAGTAAGTCGTTGCCGCCACCACCACGAATGATGTCGTTGCCATTACCGCCGCTCAGTGTGTCGTCGCCATCAACCGACGCACCATAGGCATCGGAGTAGGCAAACACTTGGTTGCCAGCAGCTTTGGTGTCAATAAGTGAGCCGTTGAAGAACAGTTTGTGCGTGCTGGTATTCGGGCTCGTGATGAAGTCATCTGAATGGGCGGGAACTACAACGGTAATCGGTCCATAGGATGCAGGTCCGTTTGTGGCGGACTGGAAAACAACGGTCATTGCGGAATTCGATGTATTGCGGATGCGCCAAACAGAAAATCCGCTCTCCAGCAAGCCCATGGACGTAAGGGCGGGAACAGTTGAAACAGTCGTGATTGATGCGTTGGAAATAATCGCAATGCCGGTTTCGCGAACAGCGTCGGCCACCGTATAGACACCATCGCCTTCAATGGTGTCGTTGCCATCACCGCCGGTGATCACATCATTGCCACCTAGGCCCCACAAAATATCACTGGCGCCGCCGCCGATGATTGTGTCAGAAGAATTTGATCCGCGCAGCGTTCCGCCGGTCGATTTAGCTGTGTAAGTTGGCACGTTGATATTTTCCCAGTTCAGTAACGAGCCATGCATAGAGAGCCGGGTTAACAGAAGCCTTTCGCCGATAAGTTAAAGTTTAGCGATCAAACGGCCATTGCCCAAGTGGTTAACCCGGCAACAAGAAATGTCCGGTTTTGCAACAGAAGCTGTCAAAGATCGCAGCGCTGCATGACCATCATGGTTTGCAGAAACTTAAACTTCAGGCACCGCAGCCTTGGCCTGCACCAAAACATCGTCACCATCCAGTGCCATGGACAATTCAAGTCCGGCAGACTGCGCAAGTTGTTTGGCATAGTAGGGTTGAACCAATCGTGCATCGAGCAGATTAAGATCAGAGGTACCCGCCAAAACTTCGGAAAGTGGTTCGGAAATTTTCGCCCGCTCGCCAGAAGCACGTACCAACAAGTGGTCACCAACTGCCATAACTGTGATCAGCCCGCCGCGTGGAATGCCGGAAATTGCCAGAAGCAGCATGTTCAACAACAGTTTAACCTGTTGCTTCGGGCGGTTTTCGCGCGGTGCCTGCCAATCCAGCTTCACTTTTTCATCACCGACAAAACCCTTGGCCACTTCGCCTGCTTCACTCAGGTCTATGAGCGCTCCTGCAGAACCCGCCGCACCAAAAGCGATACGGCAAAACTTCAACTTGGCACCGGCTGTCTTGGCCGATGAGCGGATCATCTCCAGTGCAGTCGTCTTGGTTTCCTCGTCCATCTCCGGATCGTCATAAAGTTCCAAGCCGTTTGCAATGGCACCCACGGGGGAAATGACATCATGACAAACTCGGCTACAAAGAAGTGCAGCAAGGTCAAGATCTGAAATGCGTGATGCGTCTGTCATGGGGACCCCGTGAAGTGATTCGAATGCTTTCTTTTAGCAAGCTTGCAAAAAATATACTGCATTGACGATTGACGCCGTACGCGCCCATAGAAGCCCAATCAGCGACATGGACAACTTTACAGTGACACCCCCTCCCGAAATGAAAGCCTTGGTCAATCTCGCCCTTCTGGCCGGGCGTGAAATCATGGCAATCTACGCAACTGACTTTGGAAGCCAGACAAAAAGTGATCTTTCCCCGGTCACCGAGGCCGACGAAGCAGCCGAACGCATCATCCTGGAAGGCTTGGCCAAACTGGATTCCACCACACCCGTCATTTCCGAAGAGGCGGCGTCTGCCGGGCGCATTCCGTATGTCGCCAAGCGCTTCTATCTCGTTGATCCTCTGGACGGCACCAAAGAGTTTGTGTCACGCAATGGCGAGTTCACCGTAAATATTGCACTCATCGAAGACGGCGTGCCTGTTGTGGGCGTTGTCTATGCGCCTGCCATCAAACGCATCTTCTGGGGTCATACGGCAAGCGGTGCAGCTGAGGGTCTTGTTGCTGCCGATGGTAGCTTTACATGGAAAAAGCTTGTCGTTCGCCCCTGCCCCGGTGACGGTGCAACAGTGGTGGCCAGCCGCAGCCACCGTGATCAGGCAACCGATGATTATCTCAAGACCGTAAAAGTGGCAAAACTGGTCTCTGCCGGTTCATCCCTGAAGTTCTGCCTGATTGCAGCTGGTGAGGCAGACCTCTATCCCCGCTTTGGCCGCACCATGGAATGGGACACCGCAGCAGGCCACGCCGTGCTTCTCGCAGCGGGCGGCAAAGTCCTCAAGGGGGATGGCCAACCCTTGCGTTATGGCAAGCGCGAACGGGGCTTCGACAACCCCGCATTCATCGCCAGTGCCCTGTAATTTGTGAACTATTAACCATCTCGTAAGTCCTCATCAACTAACCTGCAGTCAGGACGCATCTCGGCCCCATTGTCGCCCCAGCAGGCGCGCAAAATGCCCATGAGTGAGGTAGTATCATGAACTGCAAATTATTGAAGTCTTTTGGTCTGGCGCTTGCCCTCTGTATGGCAGGAACGTCTTCCACTGCCATTGCCCAAACGACAGGAAGCATTTCAAAGAAAAAATCCACCTTTACGACTGAGGAAATCATGTCGTCAGGCCATCAGTTCTTCGGTAAAACCAGCCGCGGCCTCGGTGAAGCGGTTGAATATGTATTCCAAAATCAGGGCGAGCCAACAGCCTATATTGTAGGTGAGGAAGGCTCAGGCGCTTTTGTTGGCGGCCTGCGCTATGGCGAAGGCACCATTTACTACAAAGATGGCCGGAAACAGCGGATCTATTGGCAAGGGCCCTCTGTTGGCTTCGACTTTGGCGGCAATGGTTCAAGAACCCTGACACTTGTTTACAATTCGGAGTCACCACGCGACCTCTATGATCGCTTTGTGGGTGTAGAAGGCTCAGCCTATTTCATCGGTGGCCTCGGAGTGAATTTTCAACAAAACCACAATATTATTCTGGCTCCCATCAGGACAGGCGTGGGTGCTCGGCTCGGTGCCAATGTGGGTTATCTGAAATATTCCAAATCAGCCACATGGAATCCTTTCTAGGTTTTCCGGCTCCCGAATTATTGAATGGCAACGCCGCTTGATAAACATTAGTATCATGATACGGCCATAATTTTGCTTCGTGCAGAATACAAAGGTTGTTAAGATATTAATTTGGGGATTGTGATGTCTCAATCTGAGACTTATATGTTAATTGTACTTGGCTTCGTTGTGGCAACATTGTTTGCACTCGTCATTGGGCGCATGGCATGGAAACTCGCCCTGCGGCTGGGTGCCAAACGCGCCATGCGCAATGTCCCCTCAACCGTTGCCGAACTTCAAACAGACCGTGACCGCTTGCGCGCCGACCATGCGATGATGGCCAGTAAGCTTGATTTTCATGTTAATGACATGAAAATGCGCTCTGCCGAGCAGGATGCCGAAGTCTCGCGGCATCGCAATCGCTTTGAAATATTCTCGCAGGAAGCTGTGAAACGTGACGCTGAAATTCTGGAACTTCGCAAAAGCGTCACGGTGCTTGAAAGCGATAAACTCGAAAATCTGGAAAAAATTGGCTTCCTCACGTCAAGTCTCGCGGCAAAAAAACTTGAAATCTCTGCGCTGCAAAATGATTTGAGTACGAGACCGCCTGCCATACTGGCCGAAGACGCTCCGTCGCAGGACCGCTTGCAGAACCGCATCACCGAATTCACGTCCCTCTCGGCCCAAATGTCAAAGCAGCGGGAAGGCATCGGTGGCGAGGTAACAAAATTCTCCAACGGTGTTTTCGTAAAGCCCGCAGGCAGCACGGTGTTTAAATCCGAACTCACGGCAGAGAATGATACGGCAGCAGAAAAGGCAGCGGCCCAAATGCAAAACGAGCTTAAGCGCCTCGATGAAGCCTGGTTGGAAAAAAACCCGGAAGCCCCGCTTGACCCGATCCCAAAACAGCCCGCAAGGCGCGGTATAACCAACGTCATCTCGCTGGCCCAACGCATAAAGGCTCTACAGAAGACGATTGTGAATTAAGAAGCGCCTGCGCAAAATTACAATTGAGTTCTGCGGAAATCGCTCCCCACAAATATGATTGTCCCAAACAGATCGTTTTGTTCACTATAACAGAACACTGGTTGAAAGTGAAAATCAGTAAATTTTATTTATCCCTGATAACTTCAGGATACTACACCCATTTGTCAAACCGCAAATTTAAACTTCAAGAAAAAGTTCACTTTGTATCTCTGCAAGCATGAAAGAAGTGGAGTGTAAGGCACAAAAAAGCATCCGTTGAACACAGGCATTCAATCAGCTTCTGGAATAGCCATGGACGAACGGGGGCAACGTGTGGGAAGTCAGTCGAAATAGATCAATTCAATAGGTTTGGAACTCACGATGCCAATCGGACTTCGACTCGCACCTCAACATCGCATCTTTGCCGCTTTTGCACTTCACGCGATTGGCATGGGCAGTATTTTTCCACGCATGCCTGATATCAAGGCGGCTATGGGTGTGGGTGAAAGCACATTGGGATTGACGCTGATTGGACTGCCTGTTGGCACATTGACAGCTTTGACATTTGCAGCGCCTATTTTGGAACGTGTCGGGTTTCGGATCTCGTTGCTCACGATCTTGCCTCTCATTACCTTAGCTTATGCCATTGCCATTCATGCCATGAACCCTCTTGGTTTTTTTTTACTGCTCATACCCGTTGGGTTGCTGATTGGCTGTGTGGAGATCATTATCAATGTCGAGGCCGACCGGATCGAAGCTTTGATCAACAAACGAATTATGAACCGGGCGCATGCGTTCTGGAGTTTTGGGTTTTTTGGGGCCGGTTTATTTGGTGCGTCCTTGGCTCATCTCGGCATATCACCTCAGCTGCAACTCGCATTGATGATCCTCTTTTCCTTAACGTCCGTCACGCTGTGTCTTGGTCAATTTCAACCGTCACCGACGCGCGTCAAGGAAATCGATACAGACAAACCAGTGTTTGCACGACCCACGTGGCCAATTCTCATTCTCGTAGGTGTCACTGTTTCCGCGATGTTGATGGAAGGAGCCGGGATTGATTGGTCGGCGATCTATATGCGCAATGTGTTTTCCGCAGGTCCGTTTGTGGCGGGATCCGCCGTGGCTATCGTTGCGCTGTCGCAAGCCATTGCTCGCTACTTTGCAGATGGCTTTGTTGAGAAACACGCGCCAAGTGGGGTGGCAAGGTTCACGCTATGGATTTTGGCTGTCGGGATTATATGTGTTTTTTTCTCACCCTCGCCAGCAGTCTCCCTTGTGGGATTTGCGCTGATAGGTATTGGCACAAGTGCCATTTTCCCCTTGGCCGTATCGGCCGCAGCCCAGCGCACAGATCGCCCGTCCGCAATCAATGTTGCCTCACTGGTCCAGATCGCCTTCACAATATTTCTCTTAGGCCCACCGTTGCTTGGTGCAGTAGCAGAACATTGGGGTGTCCAATGGGCTTACGGCATTGCCATGCCACTGGTCATACTCAGTATTGCGACGGCAGGAGCACTCGGAGAAAAATCTCGTGATGAATCTATAGCGGACACAAATTAGGGAACCTCTGAACAATTCAAATTTTTGAGGGTAGCGACTTGTGGATTTGTTTTGGGTGATTTTTTGAGCTGTGAGCTTGAATGGTTAGGGGTCTGATTGAGACCAGGTTGCGACTGATGCGTCTTGGGATGTGGTTCA